>JBKQNJ010000034.1:0-19493 GCA_052146315.1 Candidatus Acidiferrales bacterium
CAGTGCAAGATTCCCGCGATCGGCGTCGCATCTTCGAACATCGTGCACTACGCGACCGGCTACGATTTCAAATACAACAACGGAATGCCCATCCGCTACGTCGCCGTCCCCTTCCCCTTCACCGGGCAGCCGCGCTCCGTTGACGTCGGGTACGTAACGGGCAAGGACGTTCTCACCGGCCAGCCGCTGATGACCGCCGTGATGAAGGCGTTCACCGATCCCCTCACCGCCGAAGAAAAAATCTCGGGCAAGCCGCCGGAAGAGGCCGAAAACGGACGGTTCCTCGGACCCGACTCCGAGGAGAACTTGCGGCGCCTGTTTGAAGACAAAGGTTGGACCGATTACAACTGGGTCAATCTGCCCACTGAAAAGCGTGTTACCGAGATGCTCAAGGGCACCAGCCACAAGCCCGACGAAGTGATCAAAACCGTCGACATCACCGGCGGCCTGCGGCAACTCACCGTTGAGAAAGTGGCCATTGGCGCGGTAATGGCCGGGGCTTCGCCGGAGCACCTTCCGGTGATTCTGGCCCTTTCGACGCAAGCTCCCTTCGGCAACTCCACCAGCTCGATGGCCAACATGGTTGTGATCAATGGCCCGATACGCAAACGGCTCAACTTCAATTCCGGGACGAATGCCCTGGGCCCCTACAATCGAACGAATGCGGTTGTCGGCCGCGCCTTCACCATCATCTCCAAGATCGTGGGCGATCTCCGCAACAACGTGAACGCGTGGGAAAGCTTGGGCAGCAATTTCCAATACAACAATCTGTGCTTTGCCGAGGACGAGGAGAATTTGCCCGCTGGTTGGGATCCCCTGCACGTCCAAATGGGATTCAAGCCCACCGACGATGTGGTTACCGTCGGGATCGGCTGGACCAGCATATCGAGCGTCGGGGGAAGCCAAAGCCTCTACCCGACCCATTTCCTGATGCGAGACTACATGCGTTCGCTTTCCGCATCCGGCTCCGCCGCTACTATTTTGGTGGATCCGACAGTAGCCGCCTTGCTCAAAGATACGCATGGCTTCGCGACCAAAGCCCAATTGAGCCAGTGGTTCTCGCAGAACGTCGAAAAGGAAGCTGCCAACTTCTGGGGGAACGGCGTGATTCAGAGCACGGCTGTTCCGCTTGCGCTGCAGGGTCTCGAGCCGTATGCAAGCTGGAAGAAATTGCCCGATGATGCGCTGATCAAGCCGTTCGTCAACTCCAATGCGATCCGTGTGGTCGTTACCGGCGGGAGGATCCAGACTACCTGGTTCGTTACGGATTTCGGTTTGCGTCGCGGTTCGAAGGTCGATGACTGGGCGTGAGAGAGACGCCGCGCGCAGAACCAGGGTTGCTAAGAGATACTGTTTGAGTTCCCCATGGAAAAAGCGGAATAATCACCGCGTCTCAATAATAATCAGAGGGTTCGAAATGGAGATCAACGCCATGCATCCTGAGTTAAGCCATCCGTCCGGAAAAAAACGTTCAGCAGCACGCATTTTCGCGTCCGTCGTCGCGGCAGTGATCTTGGCCGCAGGCATTGGTCTCGGAGCGCAAGTTGCCGCGGCCCAGTGGTCCACGGTGGACGGCAATACCAGCAACACACGCTATTCCTCGCTCGCACAGATCAACGCGCAGAACGTCACGAAACTAGGCGCCGCGTGGATGTCGGAGAAGGTCGGACCAGCGCCTTCGACTCGCGCAATGCCCGTGATCGACGGCGATCTGATGTTCTTCACTGCGCCGCCCTACGTTGTCGCGGTGAACATCGACACGGGCAAAATCGCATGGCGTTATCGCACCACCTCTGGTGAAGGCGGGGGCATCATGGGCCCTCCCGGCTCGCCGGCGCGAGAAGGAGTGGCAGTGGGCGGCGGTCTCGTATACGTGGGACTCACTAGTGCCAATCTGATCGCGCTCCGCGAGGACACAGGAGAGCTGGTCTGGAAGACATTCATCGGCGATCCAGTGCACGAGCCATCCGCCGGCATCTCGGGCGCGCCGCTCTACGCAGATGGATTGGTATCGGCCGGCTTGAATGCGGATTACGGCTATCGAGGTCAGATTGTCGCCGTCGACGCGAAGACGGGGCGCGAGGCTTGGCGTTTTTTTGTCGTGCCGGCGCCGGGAGAACCGGGGTCCGAGACGTGGCCGAAAAACAATGACTCTTGGCAGCATGGCGGCGGCGCTATCTGGTTGGTTGGTGCATCCGATCCGGAACTCGGCATGATTTTCTATGCGACTGGAAACGCGGTCCCGCAGTACGGCGGCGAAAATCGGCCGGGAGACAATCTATTTACCGACTGCCTGATCGGATTGGACAGCAAGACCGGCAAGCTTCGCTGGCATTACCAGATCGTGCATCACGACATATGGGAAGCTGACGTCGCTGAACCGCCTGTGTTGTTTGACGCGCAGATCAACGGCCAGTCGCGCAAGGCGATTGCGGCCATGCGTACCGATGGATATCTGTTCATGGTCGATCGCGTCACGGGGAAGCCGCTGGGGCGCATCGAAGAGCGGCCCGTCCCTCAGGACGCAATCCAGAAAACGGCGGCCACTCAACCCTATCCTGTGGGCGCCGAGCCCGCCATTCCGGACTGCGATTACTGGAAGACGCAGGCCCTGCCGAAAGGCTTCGAACTCGGATGTTTCTTCACGCCTGCATCTGTCGAGAAGCCGGGTCTTCTGGTCCCGGTTTACGGCATGCGCGCCACGCCGATGGCATTCGATCCGCAAACGCGGTTTTTTTACGTCACCGGCAACGCGGGGCTGCAGTGGTTCCGGCGCACCAGCGATCCGGACTTTTTCAGCCTCAACGCGCATGTGCCAGGATTGAGTAAATTGCCGTTTGGCGTTCTGGCCGCGATCGATAGCCGCACGGACAAGATCGCCTGGAAAAAGGAATTCCACGACAGCAGGCCGAGCGGCGCGCTCGCCACAGCAGGAGGCCTCGTATTCCAGATGCCCGGCGACGGCAATTTACAGGCCTACGACGCCGCCAACGGCTCTCTCCTGTGGCAGTTTCAAACGGGCGCGCTCGGCGGGAGCCCCCCAATCAGCTTTGAGCATGCAGGCGAGCAGTACATCGCGACGATTGTCGCCGGCAATGTATGGGCGTTCAAGCTGGGCGGAACGCTCGCGCCGCAGCCCGCGCCCGTGATTCCGCCTCCAGAAGAGTTTTCCGGACCGATCACCGACACGTCAACCATCGAAACCACCTCTTTGACCAGGGACGCGGGTATCAGTGCTCCGCATTACATGATTGACGAATACCAGTTCGATCCGTACCGCGCGCGAATCAAAGCCGGCACTCGAGTCACCTTCAAAAACAACGGCAGTATGACGCATACGATCGTTGCCGATGACGAATCGTGGACGACCGGCCCCCTCAAACCGCTCGACATCGCCACGGTTCCCTTTGACAAGCCCGGGACGTATGTCTACCACTGCAAGGAGTATCCCTGGGACTACGGCGAAATCATCGTCGAGCCCGCTCCGCAGAATAACGAGCCGGGCCCGTCGGGCGGCAAATAAGAAACAGAGCCTTGCACGGAAGTTCCGCGGTCTACGAGGAGGCGCGCGCCTCACCGCGCCTCCTCGCCTTCTGGGTCACCCGCCTCGATCCGGCGAATGAAGAAAAAGCGAAACGAACCTGCAATAAGTCATGCACTAAGGGTGTATTCGTCGGGCGGTTAAAACGTCAAGAAAGGCCAATTTTGGCGCGTTTTTGCCACAAACAGGCAGTTTGACAGGCGCCGCCTCCCGGTCCGGCGATAGATCACCGTCTTGTCGCTTTCATCGAGGTGGCTTGCAACGGAACAGGGATCGAGCGACGGTGAAAAGCGGCGCTGCCTCGCGCACCCTTCTAGAAAACGAAGGGCAGGAGCACAGGCCGTGCCGCGATTTTCGAACGGCGATGAAATTCATGATCCCTGCAAGATCCAGAAATTTGGTAGCGCTAACGGGAATCGAACCCGTATTTCAGCCTTGAAAGGGCCGCGTGCTAACCGTTGCACCATAGCGCCGGAGTGCCGATGGAAGCCGGAGAGACCCAATTATCCGGGAAATAAGCAGGATTGACAAGCCGCGCGCCCAAATCGACCTCGACCCTGTACTTTCGTACAGGGACTCCGGCTGCAATTACTTTTACAGCGCAAACCTCCGGTATTACATAACTATTACAAAACACTCGGCCTGAGACTGCTATTCTGAGATCGCACCGCAGGAACAAAAAACAAAGAGCACAAACAAGGGCCTCCATGACACTCAACGATCTGGGGAAAGACTCGGCCAGCGATAGCGGGATCAATTGGGTTACCGCCACCTTTATGCTGTTGTTTCACATCGGCGCCGTGGCGGCGCTGTTTTTCTTTACGTGGAAGGCATTTTTTGTCGCGCTCTTTCTATACTGGGTCGCGGGCGGCCTGGGCATCGGAATGGGCTACCACCGGCTGCTGACGCACCGCGGCTACAAAACGCCCAAGTGGCTCGAATATGTTCTGACGGTTTGCGCCACGCTTGCTCTCGAAGGCGGCCCGATCTTCTGGGTGTCGACTCACCGGATCCATCACCAGTTTTCGGATAAGGAAGGCGATCCGCACTCCCCGCGCGACGGCAAGTGGTGGGCGCACGTCGGCTGGATTCTCGTCGGCAAGTCGATGCACCACGACACAACGACCCTTTCCCGTTACGTCCCCGATCTTGCGAAAGACAAATTTCACGTCTGGATCACCAAATATCATTACGTCCCGATGATCGTGCTCGGGGTTGCGCTGCTGGCGATTGGCGGACTTCCGTTCCTGATGTGGGGCATCTTCTTCCGCACAGTCTTCGGGCTGCACACCACATGGCTCGTAAACTCGGCCACGCACATCTGGGGCTCACGCCGCTTCCAGACCCGCGACGATTCAACGAACAGCTGGTGGGTGGCGCTCTTCTCTTTCGGCGAGGGCTGGCACAATAATCACCACGCGCATCCGGTTTCGGCGCGCCACGGCCTGGCGTGGTATGAGATCGACCTCAACTGGTACGGCATCTGGACGCTGCAGAAGCTGGGCCTCGCGAAAAAGGTGTACACGATTTCGCTGCCCGAGAAGGCTCATGGCAACGAGGCGGCTCCGACCATCCCGGCTGCGGCCTTAGTCGCCGAACCCGAGACCGATCTGGTCTCCGTCTAGCGAGAGCGCGTTTCGTAACAGCGATATCGGGGAGGCGCTGCAATAGCGTCTCTCCCATCACCTTCAGGTTATCTCCCTCGTCATCTTCCGAGCAGGGCTTCGCCAGCCGCGGTACAATTGGACAAAACCGCCATGATGCGGATCACGAGCCGCCGGAAGACGATCGCCTTTTTCCTGATCCTGGGCATTAGCCTGGTCGTGGTGGCCGTCTTCCTCAACGTTAGCTGGATCATTCTCAGCTGGCGGGAGCGCGTTTCGCTTTTCTTCGGCCTTGTCTTCTTCCTCGCGATTATCGCCGGCTTGATCCTCAACACGATTTTCCTGGTGCGCGAAATCCGGCGCAACGAGCGCCACGATAGCTTTATCAACGCCGTGACGCACGAGCTGAAGACGCCGATCACGTCGATCCGCCTTTACCTCGAAACGCTGCAGCGGCGCGAAGTGGATCAGGCGCAGCAGCAGCAATTCTACAAGCTCATGCTGGAAGACTCGGACAGGCTCCTGGGAACGGTGGAGCAGGTGCTGAAGGCGGGCGAAGCCGGCTACAAGCGTGGCCGGCCTCAGACGACGGAGGTGGATTTCGGCGGTCTGGTTCGCGAATGCGTGGAACTCGCGCGCACGCGGCACCACCTGCAGCCCACCGGCTTGCAGTGGGATGGACCGAGCAATGGCACGCATGTGAACGTGCAGGGCGACCCAGGCGACCTTCGCACGGCCGTGTCCAATATCCTCGATAACGCCATCAAATATTCAGGCGGCCATGTGGACGTATCCGTTTCGCTCGACACACCGGACGAAAACCGGATCGTGCTGCGCGTGCGGGACCACGGGATTGGCATCCCGCCCGAGGAGCTGGGGCATATCTTCAAACGCTTTTACCGCGTGCCGGGGCGATCGATGTCGCAGGTGAAGGGCACGGGGCTCGGCCTATTCATCGTTCGGTCGATCGCAAAAGCGCACGGGGGCCGCGTGTTCGCCGAAAGCGGAGGCGCGGCCGGCGGAACGACCGTCACGATGGAGCTGCCAAGGAGCGCCGCTTGAGCCGGATTCTGGTGGTCGAAGACGAAGCGCACCTGGCCAAGGGGTTGCAGTTCAATCTCGAGGCCGAAAGGCATTCAGTGGAAGTGGTCGGAGACGGCGAGGCGGCCATCGAGCGGCTCATCAAGGGTGGCGAGAAATTTGATGCAGTGGTGCTGGATGTGATGCTGCCGGGAATCGACGGCTTCGACGTGGTATCCGCGCTGCGCAAAGCGAAAAACTACGTCCCGGTGCTGATCCTCACGGCTCGCGGCCGCGCCGAAGACATACTGGAAGGATTCGGCGCAGGCGCCGATGATTACCTGCCCAAGCCATTCGAACTGCCCATCTTTCTTGCGCGCCTCCAAGGGCTGCTGCGGCGCAGCGCGTGGCATGCAGGAAGCGGCGCGGGAGCGAAAACACGGGCCGCGGCCGGAAACGCGGAGCAGACGGCCGGTGCATCCGATGAGGGGGTTTTCTCGCTCGATGGGCGCACGATCGACTTTGGGACGCTCGAGCTGCGCGACAACGGAAATACGATTCAATTGACGCTGATGGAGGCGAAACTCCTTCGCCACCTGATCCGTAACGCCGGAAAGAATGTCTCGCGGAAATCGATCCTGGAAGACGTGTGGGGGGTGCGCGAGGACACGGATACCCGCGCGATCGACAACTTCATCGTTCGGCTGCGGCGCTACCTCGAGAAAGACCCCTCGAAGCCGCGCCATCTATTGACCGTGCGAGGCGTGGGCTACCGTTTCGTCGCCTAGGCGACGGCGCTAATTGATCTCGGCGGTCACTGGAAGGCCGATGCTGTCCGGCTCCGCAACGGTTTGCGGCTTGGGGCGATCGATCTCGATGCGGCCCTTGAAGTAGGCGCCGTCCTCGATGCTGATCCGGGCCGCCGCGATATCGCCGATCACCGAGCCGTCTTTCCTGATCTCGACGCGATCGCGCGCACGCAGATTGCCCGTCACCGAGCCGTGGACGATCACGTCTCCCGCGGAGATTTCGGAATTCAGTTTACCCGTGCGTCCCACGGTCAGCCTTCGGCCCTCGAGCGAAACCGGGCCATCCACCTTGCCGTCAATCTGCAAGTCTTCTTCGCCGATGATCTTCCCCTTAATTTCAAGGCTCGCGCCCAGGCACGCCAGACTGCGTGACGTCGGGGGAGTCGGGCGCACGGCCGCGGCTGCAACGGAAGATCCCGCCGCAGTTCCGGGCTGCTGCATCGGAGAGGAACCAGGCACTTCAGTTTGCGTCTGTTTTGTCCACATTTGATCTTCTCTTTTCGATACGGAAGGAGTCGCCGGCATGGAAGCGCCGACGTACAATCACTCTAAGCGGGGATTCGAGGGCGCGGCAACCACGAGGTGGTACAGGTTTGCTTACTCGAAAACCTGACCCTTCGTACAGGTTATCGCACCTAGGGGTATTTTAGAATCCAGTCTTGGAGTGGCGACGACCGACGAATGGTAGGCCCGTGCGGGCTCGAACCGCAGACCTCCACCGTGTCAAGGTGGCGCTCTAGCCAACTGAGCTACGGGCCTTCTGACTGGAATTATCTTAGCACACCGGCGCGCCGCGCAATCGCGGCCAACACTTCGACAGCGCCGCGCGATAGTCGCGAAATGTGCGCAGTCTTTCAAAATAAATCCAGGGGCAACATCCTTCGGTGGAAACCGGAAATCCGCGCAAGAAAATCAATAAATGATTGACATGAGAATCCGCTGCTGTATGATTATGCACAAGGCTGCATATTCACGCATCCGGCGAACATGGGTGTACAAAAGCGATTCCGGCAAGGGCAAATCCTGAAGCTCCTCCACGGCCAGGCCGTGGCGAGCCAGGATGAGCTGCGCCGCCAGCTCGGCCATCTCGGCGTGCGCGTCACGCAGGCCACGCTCTCCCGCGACCTTCGCGAGCTCCGGCTCGTGAAGACATCCTCGGGCTACCGCCCGCTTGCGTCAGCAGCAGCTGCGGCGCAGGAAACTACACCTCTTCCGGCGCTCGCGCGTGCACTCAAGGAATATCTGCTCGACATTCGCCCGGCGCAGAACATGCTCGTGCTGAAGACGCCGCCCGGCGGCGCGCACCCGCTCGCCGCAGCGGTCGATGGCGAGCATTGGAAGGAAGTCGCCGGCACATTGGCGGGCGACGATACGGTTCTCGTCATCTGTTCCTCGCGGAGCGCCTGCAGCGGCATCCGCAAGCGCGTGGAGGAAATGCTCCGATGACCGACCCGACACGGGTCGCCGTCGTCGGGGTCACGGGCTACGCGGGATTCGAGCTGGCCCGGCTCCTGCTGCGGCACCCACACATCGATAAGCCGACATTCTTTCTGCGCGAGAGCCACGCGCACATCCGCTGCCTCACCGAGCTTTTCCCGCAGTTGCGCGGATGGGGTGATGCTCCCTGCAAGACGCTTTCGGTGGATGCAGTAGCGGCGAGCGGCGCAGATGTCGTGTTCCTATCGACGCCGCATGAAGCGTCGCTCGAATTGGTTCCACAGCTCCTTGCGGCCAATCCAGCGCTCAGGATCATCGATTTGAGCGGCGCATTCCGCTTCCGCCAACCGGAGACGTTCGCCCAGTGGTACAAGCTTCCTCCACCCAACGCGAAAATTCTCGCCGAGACCGTCTACGGCTTGCCCGAGCTATACGCCGATGCCCTGCCGAAGGCCCGAGTGATCGGCAATCCCGGCTGCTATCCCACTTCTGTGATTCTTGGCCTCAAGCCGCTGATCGACGCAGAGTGGATCAATACAACGCGCGGGATCGTCTGCGATTGCAAGTCCGGCGCGACAGGCGCGGGCAAAGAGGCCAAGCGCGAGATGCAGTTTGTCGAAGTGAACGAAAATTTCCGCGCCTACGGCCTTTTCACCCACCGGCACACGCCGGAGGTATCCGATCATCTCGGACTCGCATCGAAGGATTTTGTGTTTTCGACGCACCTGCTGCCCGTCGATCGCGGTATTCTTTCGACCCTGTACGTGTGGCTCGATCCGGTGCGCAAGCTGGACGAAGTGGAAGCGCTCTTCCGGAAGTTTTACGCCGGAAAGCCGATGGTGCGGGTAATGCCGGCGGGAAGCTTGCCGGAACTGCAGCACGTGACGCACACGAATTTCTGCGACATCGGCTTCGCGCTCGATCCGTCGGGCGAGCGGCTGATCGTCGTTTCATGCCTCGACAACCTTGGAAAAGGCGCGGCGGGGCAAGCGGTACAAAATCTCAATGGGATGCGCGGGTATCCGGAAACGGCGGGATTGCTATGAGGATGGTCATCAAGATTGCGGGCGCGCTGCTCGAACGCGATGAAGACGTTCACTCGCTCGCGCGGCAGATCACCGAATTGGCGCGGTCCGGCCACGAGATTCTGGTGATTCACGGCGGCGGCAGAATTTTCACCGCCACGCTCGCGCGCATGGGGATCGAGAGCCGCTTCGTCAGCGGGCTGCGCGTCACGGACCGCGAGACGCGCGATGCAGCCATCATGGTGTTCGCGGGCCTGCTCAATAAGAAGCTCGCGGGAGCGATTTCGCTCGCGGGGCAGCCTGCGGTGGGCATCAGCGCGTCCGACGCCGCGTGCTTTCTAGCCGAGCCGATGCAGATCGAGGAATTGGAAGGCGGGCTCGGATTCGTCGGCTACCTCACCGAAGTGAATGTCGATTTCCTGCGCTCGCTCTGGCGCGAAGGAATCGTTCCCGTGGCTTCGTGCATGGGGCTGGGCGCCGATGGCGAGCTCTACAACATTAATGCCGATCACATGGCCGCAGCCGCCGCCGAATTCATCGAGGCGGATCGCCTGATTTTCATGACGGATGTCGCGGGCGTGCTCGACGGCGAAAGAGTCTTGCGCGCTGTGCGCGGCACGGAAATCGAAGACCTCATCCGGCGGCACAAAGTTTCCGGCGGAATGATCCTGAAGCTCGAAGCGGCAAAGCGCGCGCTGGCAGGAGGCGTCGCCGAGGTGCGCATCGTCGGGGGAACGCAGCCGCGGGCTTTGTTGGCCGCCGCGAGCCAAGGGCGCTGCCCGGGGACGCGCGTGCTGCCGGTGATTCGTCCCGGAACGCCGCGTGGAAGAGCGAGGGCCGCGCACGGCGCGGCGCAATAGCCATGGCCAGAAAGAAAATCGCAAAGAAGAAGGTGTCCGCGCAGGCGTCGAAAAAGCTCTCGACGGCGCAGATCCTTGCGGACGAAGCGCGCTACCTAGTGAAGACCTACAAGCGGCCGCCAGTCGTCTTCACGCGCGGACGCGGCTGCCGCGTCTACGACGCCCAGGGACGCGCATATCTGGATTTTCTCGGCGGCATTGCCGTCAACGCGCTCGGCTACGCGCATCCGCGAATCGTCCGCGTGATCCGGCGCGAAGCGGGCCGCGCGACGCACATCTCGAATCTCTTCCACAACGCCTATCAGGGCCCACTCGCGCGAAAGCTCGCCCAATGGGCGGCGCTCGACCGCGTCTTCTTCACGAATAGCGGCGCCGAATCCATCGAGGGCGCGCTCAAGCTGGCGCGCGGTTACGCGCACGCCAAGGCCGCCGAGGGAATCGCGTCGGCCAAGCCCAAGAGGCGTTTCCTCGCAATGGAAAATTCGTTTCACGGCCGCACATTCGGCGCGCTCTCGGTGACGTATCCGGTGAAATACCGCGAGCCGTTTGAGCCGCTGGTTCCCGGCGTGGAATTTGTCCGCTTCAACGACATCGCCGATCTCGATGCGAAGTTCGACGATTCCGTCTGTGCCATCGTGATCGAGCCCATCCAGGGCGAGGGCGGCATTTACGAAGTGTCCGATGCGTTCTGGCAGCGGGCGCGCCAGCTCACTCTCGACCACGATGCCGCGCTGATCGCCGACGAAATCCAGAGCGGCCTCGGCCGCACCGGCCGCAAATTCGCCTATCAGAAGTTCGAAGAGTTGCCGGACATCGTGACGGTGGCGAAGCCGCTGGCTGCTGGCCTCCCGCTCGGCGCGTTCATCGCCAACGAACGCTTCGCCGAGGCCTTCCACCCCGGATTGCATGGAACCACTTTCGGTGGCGGCCCGCTGGTCTGCGCCACCGCGCTCGAATTCCTCACGGTCGTTGAAGACGACGATCTCTTCGCGAACGTCCGCGAGCGCGGCGCCGAAATTCGCGCTGGCCTCGAGAAGCTCGCGTCGCGGTTCGAGTTCATCCGCGAACTCCGCGGCGAGGGCCTGATCCAGGGCATCGATCTTTCGGTCGAAGGCGCGCCGTTCGTCACCGAAGCGCTCGCAAGCGGCCTGCTGATCAACTGCACGCACGAGCACATCCTGCGCCTGCTTCCTCCATTTATTCTGCGCGCGCGCGACGTAGCCGAGTTCCTCAAGAAATTCGAAGCCGTGCTGGCGCGCGCGGCCAAATCCGCGAAACCGTGGCCCGCCCCCGCTCCAGCCGCCGTCGAGGCGCATCCGGAGCCGGTCGCCGTGGCCGCGACGAGGTAAGAACATGGACACCGTGATAACGCCGCTTTCACTCAAAAAGGACCTGCTGACGGGCACCGAATTCAGCCCGGCGCTGCTGCGCGATTTTTTCGGCTTGGCCGCCGAAATGAAAGCGCATCCCGAACGCTACCGGACGTCTCTCGCCGGCCAGGTATTCGTGCTGATCTTCGAGAAGCCCTCGCTGCGCACGCGCGTGACCTTCGAAACCGGAATCGCCAACCTTGGCGGCTCGTCGATTTTCCTCGACCACACCGGCGCGAAGATGTCAGAACGGGAGCCGATCCGCGACATCGCGAAGAATCTCGAGCGCTGGGTGCAAGGCATCGTGGCGCGCGTTTTCGCGCAGGAATCGCTCGACGAGCTCGCGGCCAACGCCAACATTCCCGTCATCAACGCGCTCTCGGACAAATTCCATCCCTGCCAGGCGCTCGCCGATTTCTTCACGCTGCAAGAACGCTACGGCGATCTTCGCGGATTGCAACTGGCGTACGTCGGCGACGGCAACAACATGTGCCACTCCCTGATGAATATCGGCGCGCGCTGCGGCGCGCACGTTCGTGTGGCAACGCCCAAAGGCTACGAGCCGGATGCCACAGTCGTCGCCGAATCGAAGCGCGTAGCTCGCGAAACGCGCGGCAAAATCGAAGTGATGCGCTCGCCCGAAGATGCGGTTTCAGGCGCGCAGGCGGTTTACACCGACGTCTGGGCCAGCATGGGCCAGGAAGCGGAAGCCAAGAAACGCGAAAAAATATTCGCGCGATACCAGGTGAACGAAACGCTTTTTGCCCGGGCCTTGCCTGACGCCGTTTTCCTGCACTGCCTGCCCGCGCACCGCGGACTCGAAGTCACCGAAGGCGTGATCGATTCGCCTCGCTCCATCATCTACGATCAGGCTGAGAATCGCCTCCACGTACAGAAGGCGGTCCTGCACTCGCTGGTCAACTCTTAAGGGTCACAAGGAGAATTTCATTGCCGAAGAAAGTTGTTCTTGCCTATTCCGGGGGACTCGATACCTCCATCATCATTCCGTGGCTCAAGGAACACTATGGCGGGTGCGAGGTAATCGCCATGATCGGCGACCTCGGCCAGCGCGAAGACCTGCAAGCCGCGTACAAGAAGGCTCTCGCCACCGGCGCCAGCCAGGCCTTCATCGAAGACCTGCGCGAAGAGTTCATCACCGGCTACATCTGGCCCACGCTGCGCGCCGGAGCGGTCTACGAGCACAAATATCTGCTGGGCACCTCGTTCGCCCGCCCGCTGCTCGCCAAACGGCAAGTCGAAATCGCGAAGAAAGTGGGCGCGGACGCGCTGGCCCATGGCTGCACGGGCAAAGGCAACGATCAGGTTCGCTTCGAGCTGGCCGCCAAGGCGCTCGCACCGGAGCTTTCGATCATCGCGCCGTGGCGCGAATGGAGCATCTCATCTCGCGAAGAAGCTATCGCGTACGCGAAATCGCATAACGTCACGGTCGAGCAGACCACCAAGAATATTTACAGCCGCGACCGCAACATCTGGCACCTGAGCCACGAAGGCGGCGTTCTCGAAGATCCCGCCAACGCGCCCGAGGAGTCGATGTGGCAGTGGATCGTCTCGCCCGCCAACGCGCCGGACACGCCCACCACGGTCGAAATAGGTTTCGAGGAAGGAACGCCGGTTTCCGTGAACGGCAAGAAGCTCGATCCGCTCACTCTGCTTGAGGAGCTCAACGGAATCGCCGCGGCCAACGGTGTCGGCCGGATGGATATCGTCGAAAATCGCCTGGTCGGCATGAAATCGCGCGGCGCGTACGAAACGCCGGGCGGCACGCTGCTGGTCAACGCGCACCGCGAGCTTGAATCGCTCTGCCTCGACCGCGAAACGGCGCACTACCAGCAGATTCTCTCGCTGCGCTACGCCGAAATGGTCTACTACGGCATGTGGTTCACGCCGCTGCGCGAGTCGCTCGACGCATTCTTCACGAATTCGCAGAAGCGTGTCACGGGTTCCGTCACACTCTCGCTCTTCAAGGGCAACGTGAACACCGCGTCGCGGAAGTCGCCGTATTCGCTCTACCGCCCCGGCCTCGCCAGCTTCAGCATGGCCGGCTACAATCCGAAGGACGCCGAGGGCTTCATCAACCTCTTCGCGCTGCCCATCACGGTGCCGCTCGAGGCTGCCGTTCGATGACCCAACGGGAAGGCTCAAAGATGTGGGGCGGGCGCTTCGAACGCCCGCCCGACGCGTCATTCTACGAGTTCGAGCGTTCGTGGCAGTTCGATCGCCGGATGCTGCCGCAGGAGCTGGCGCTCGATCGCGCGTGGGCGCGCGCTATCACCGCAGCGGGGATTTTGACGCGCGAGGAATGCGAGCGGCTTGTAAAGGCGCTCGACGAAATCGAAGCACGGGCGAAAACGGATGCGGCGTGGCTCGATGCGTCGAAGGCGGAAGACGTCCACCATTTCGCCGAAACTGCGCTCATCGAAAAGCTCGGCCCGATCGGCGCCAAACTCCACACGGGCCGCAGTCGCAACGAAATGGTCGCCACGGAATTCCGCATGTACGCGCGCGACGCGGCGCGCGAGATTCGCGCAGCAGTCGGGCTGCTACTCCGCGCGATCGGCGAGCAAGCCGCGCGCAATCTCGGCACTCCCATGCCCGGCACCACGCACATGCAGCATGCGCAGCCCCTGCTGCTTTCGCACTGGCTTCTCGCGCACGGCGAGGCCTTTGGGCGCGACGCGGAGCGGCTCACGTCTGCCGCCGCCCGTGCCGATGCCTGCCCGCTCGGCTCCGGCGCCCTCGCGGGCTGCGCGTTCCCTCTTGACCGGACGGCCCTGGCGCGCGATCTCGGCTTTTCGCGGATCACGGCCAACAGTCTCGACGCAGTAAGCGACCGCGATTTCGCGCTCGAATTTCTCTTCGCGCTCGCGACGCTCGCGATGCATCTCTCGCGCCTCTCCGAGGACATGATTCTTTTCGCGTCGCCCGAATTCGGCTTCGTCGAATTGCCCGACGAATATTCAACCGGCAGCAGCCTGATGCCGCAAAAAAAGAATCCCGACGCCTGGGAGCTGATCCGCGGCAAGACGGGACGCATGTACGGCGCGCTCCTCGCGCTTCTCACGACCTGTAAGGGCCTGCCGTCGAGCTATCAGCGCGATCTCCAGGAAGATAAGGAACCGGTCTTCGCGGCTCACGATCAGGCGCTCGCGACCGTGCGGATCGCCGCAGCTACTCTGGCTGCGACGCGTTTCCGCGAGACTCGCCTGCGCGAGGCCGCCCAGGATCCAGGCCTCGTCGCCACTGAGCTGGCCGACTATCTCGTCGCCAAAGGAGTTCCCTTCCGCGAGGCCCACGAAATCGTAGGCAAGGTCCTGCGGGCGGCGGAGCACGACGGAACGTCGATTCGCGAGTTGCCGGTCGTTAGGCTAAAGGAATTTTCGCCGGCCTTTGGCGCGGATTTCGCTGCGGCGCTCACGCTCGAAGCTTCCCTCGACCGCCGCGCCGCCCCCGGCGGCACTGCGCCGAAAGCGGTGCGCGCAGCGCTCGACGATTTCAACGCGCGCCTCGCCAAGATCGAGAAAGATTCGTGAGGCCACGCGCACTATGAATCCCAATCTCTCCGCCTCGAATGTGCCGCGCGGCTTCAAATATGCGGCCACGCACTGCGGCCTGAAGAAGACGCGCCTCGATCTTGGCATCCTGGTCAGCGACGTGCCCGCGGCGGCCGCGGCCGTCTTTACGACGAACCAGGTGGTCGCCGCACCGGTCGTCGCCTCGCGCGAGCACCTGCGCAAATCGCGGGGCTGGGCGCGCGGCATCATCGTGAATTCCGGCAACGCCAATTGCTGCACGCGCGTCGATGGCTATCCGGCATCGATCGCGATGGCGCAAAAGCTCTCCGATGAACTGGACGGCGTCGATCCCGCGCAGATTCTCGTGTGTTCCACAGGCGTGATCGGCGCGCCCCTGAAAGTGGACCGAATCCTCGATGCGGTGCCAGATCTCGTTCGCACGCGCAATTCGCACGCGGCCACATTCAAGGATTTCGCGAGCGCCATCATGACCACGGACACGCGCCCGAAATGGGCGGCCGAAAAAGTTCGCATTGGCGGCAAGCAAGTTCGTCTTCTCGGCTGCGCGAAGGGTTCCGGGATGATCGAGCCGCATATGGCGACGATGCTCGCCTTCATCGCCACCGACGTCGCGATCCCGCCCGCGCTGCTCTCCCGCGCGTTAAAAACAGCCGTAGGCCGCACCTTTAATTCGATCACCGTCGACGGCGACACCTCGACGAATGACACAGTCGCAGTCCTCGCAAACGGCGAATCCGGCGCGCGAAAAATTACGAACGCCGGCAGTTCCGATTTCGCGGCTTTTTCCGCCGCGCTTGAAGGCGTCTGCAAATCGCTTGCACTCGCGATCGTCGAAGATGGCGAGGGCGCGCAGCGCGTGATCGAAATCGAGGTGCGCGGCGCCTCTACCGACCGCGCCGCCGATCAGATCGCGCGCACGATCGCGAATTCCCCGCTCGTGAAAACGGCCTTCGCCGGCGCCGACCCCAACTGGGGCCGCATCCTCGCCGCAGCCGGTCGCTCCGGCGTGAAGTTCAATTTCGAGCTTGTCGACATTTCGGTCGCGGGCATCGAAGTTTGCCGAGGCGGCCGCGAGTATCCCTTCAACGAGATCACCGCGCACGAAAAGATGCTCGATAAATTCGTACCCATCGTGGTTGACCTGCACGCCGGCTCCGGCCTCGCCCGAATTTGGACCTGCGATCTCACCAAGGAATACATCCACATCAACGCCAGCTACCGCACCTAGCCGCGTTTTCGGCGCCCAGCCGCGCGACATCCCGTGCCGCCCGCGCGTCCCCAATTCCATACAGTTGACTGGAATGTTAACTTGCAGCAAGATGCTTCCCTGAGTTGCTGGAGCGCTTGCTTCAGCCCGAGTGGCCGGCCCATCGCTGACTGCCCGCGGCCTCGATCCTGCTTCTTCCAGCCTCGCAGGGCGTGCCACCCGCACAAAGGCGGCGGCACAGGGAGATGGACGGTGAAGAAACTGTACGTGGGCAATCTTTCGTTCAAGGCCACTGAAGAAGACGTAGCGGCGCTATTCGCGGAAGCGGGCGTGCAGCCGGATTCTCTTACGCTCCTTCGCGATCGGTTCACGGGCCAACCTCGCGGTTTCGGATTCGCCGAAATTCGGGATGATGCGGAAGCCGAAAAGGTCATCGCAGCTCTGAACGGGCGGGAATTTCTCGGTCGCGCTCTCGTCGTCAACGAAGCACGTCCGCAACGCGAAGGCGGAGGAGGTGGTGGCGGCGGACGCGGTGGCCACGGCGGAGGCGGTGGTGGCGGGCGCGGAGGTCACGGCGGAGGCGGTGGCGGCGGCCGTGGCGGACGCGGCGGCGGCGGTGGTTACGGCCGCGACCGGTAGTTTCATCTAATCTTCACATCTGCATCATGCTGAAGAGCTCGCGGAGTGAATTCCCTGCCGCAAGGCGCTAAATCCGCATCCACTCACTTGCGCAGAGAGATTTTCAAGCGATGGCTGTGTGCTGCTTTTCGTGCCTATCGGAAACGAGCGGAACCGGCTCCGCCGATTCGACGCGCCCGCCTACGTAGCTGAGCCTCTCGAGCGTTGCTCCGCGAACGCCCATCGTAACCAGCGCCGGAATGTCGAGCTTCGCTTCGGCCTCGTCCAATTCCTCTGCCCGCGCGGAAAGCGCCGGGTTGCGCGGCAAGAAAACCGGGCAGCAGTCGTGAAATGGTTCGGACGAAATATCGTACGTGCCGATCTGCCGCGCCGTCGCCAGAATTTCGATCTTGTCCATGCCGATCAGCGGACGAAACACCGGCATGCGCGCGGCTGCGTCCACCGCGACGAGATTGCGAAGCGTTTGCGACGCAACCTGCCCCAGGCTGTCGCCGGTGACGAGCGCGAGCGAGCGGTTTCGCCGCGCGATCAGGTCCGAAATGCGCAGCATCATCCGCCGGTAGAGCAGCACGCGCATGTTTTCCGGCGCGTAGCGAACGATCTCGCGCTGAATCGCCTCGAACGGCACGCGATACAGCTTGGCTCGAAATTGGTACGGCACGAGCGTTCGCGCGAGGGCGCTGGCCACGTGCAGCGACGATTCGCCCGGCTGCGCGCCCGTGCCATAGAAGTGAACGAAGCTCAGATGCGCGCCGCGCTTCATCATGTGGTACGCCGCCACCGCCGAATCGTATCCCCCCGAAAGCAGGCACGTGATGCGGCCCGCGGTGTTGGCCGGCAGGCCGCCCGGCCCGGCAATCTTGCGCGCGTAGACCAGCAGCGGCCCCGGCGTGATTTCGATGTGGCAGGTGATCTCGGGATCTTTCAGGCGCACGCGAACGTCGCGCCCCTCGGAGCGCAGCTTGTCCAACAAAAAGCGGCCGACCGCGGCTTCGATCTCCATCGTCGAATGCGGAAATTCTTTGTCGCTCCGCTTCGCGCGCACAGCAAAGTTCGCGAACCGCAACGGCGCTATCTCTTCCCACGCCTCGTGGCAAAGCGCCTCCATGCTTCGTTCAACCGGTCGCGCCACCGCGTAGTTGGCGACGCCAAATACCCGCTGGATTCGCCCGATCGCTTCATCGAGAGCGGCACCATCGCCGAGCCGCACCAGAAACCGGTCGCCCGGCTGCTCGATTCGCTCCACTACAATTCCCTGCAGGCTCTGCCGCAGCGCGACAAAAAGCTTGCCGAGAAAGAAGTGCCGATTGCGGCCCTTCAGCCACAACTCGTGATAATGGACCACGATGACGGGTTTGCTCATGCGAGTTTTACGCGGCTAATCCATCGCCCGCTCGACTGCCGCGCGTGGAGCCAGTATAACAGCCGCGCAGATCGACGTGTAGCCGCCGCGCATCGCTCCCGGTACGCCCAGGACGTGTGCGTAAAGCACGATAACTCACTCGATACAAACGGTCCTGCGGCGGAACTTTCCACAGCTCTCGGGGTTATTATCTGCATCACTCGTGCTCGCGGAGAAGCAGGAGGGTAGGCGGCCAGGAAAAAAGCTACCCAAACGACGGGTCGTGCATCCAATGCCTGTCGGCGTTCAAATTGGGCATCCGATTGCATGCGTTACAGCGTAGTTAAAGAAGGGGGCGCCATGTGGAATCGTCGAGATTGGGACGACTTCTTCGATATCGTCGGAAAGCGATGGCACATGCGCCGTCCGCCGCGCCCCGTGGACCGCTCGCGACCCAACCGGCTTGTGCCCACGGAAGGCTACAGCCTCGCTGAGCTCGACGATGCCGGCTTGAGCATCGAACAGGCCGAGCGCCTCGGGCTTCCCGTAGATGCCGGGCGCGTGGGCTCCTACGGCCCCAACGTTTCCGCACTGCGCGATTATCTCCGAGCCACGCGTTCGCGTTTGTAGACTGTCCACTCAAGAAGCTCGGCATTGCTGAGCGGCGTTTGCAGCATATTCAGGCGCCACTTCGCCAGCCTTAGACCCCGCGCGAGACCTGCCCATACCGTGTCGATTAGAAGTGAGCGCCGTCGTGTGTTTACAACGAGTTGCAGACGTTTCTAATCGCCCGAATGTCGATTAGAAAAGGGTGATTTGTGAGCGGTGATTGGTGAGCAGTGAGCGCAGTTCTTCAGTTGTAGCCTGTGGCTCGCGGGCAAGAACTCGAAAACATGCTGCGGGTGAATCTGCGCATTGGTAGGCTCGCTTCGCTCGCTTCTTTTCGAGGGGCTGAAGCCCCACGCTTCCACCGGGCCGAAAAGCCTCGCCCCGGGACGGCGGGGTGAGCCAAACGAATCAAAACCCCTGGACCGTGCGTCGTTCTCAAATTTTCAAAGAGCGTTTGGCCCTCATCCAGAGAGCCG
>JBKQNJ010000035.1:0-28614 GCA_052146315.1 Candidatus Acidiferrales bacterium
CGTAATCGCTGACGCGGGTCATGTCGGCGCGAACCCCGCCATTGTCGAAAAATATCGAACGCCCGCCGTATCCGCGTTCGATGCGGCCGTCCAGGTTATCCCACTCATTTACCCACCGCACGGGAGCGGACGGCTCTTGCGTTTCATTCAAACGGCTCAGATCCTCTCCCAAGGCAATCCTGCGAAGCAGATCGGACGTGCCGTAGAGGACTCCTCGATCGGTTGATCCCGCGATGATGATGCAATCGTATCCATGCACGCGGCCCGCGGCCAACCAATAGCCGTCGGGCGCAAGCGATTCCGGTGCGCGCAAATCAGGAGCGATGGAGCGCAGGTCTTCGAGTGTCCCCAAAACAATTGCGTCCTCCGAAGGTGTGCTTTTCTCGGCGCGAAGCGTTCGTCCCAACATTCCCCGCACTCCGCGAATCAGTTCGGCCTGCGAAGCGTGCAACACCGACGAATCGCCGAGAACGACGACGCTGGCCGGGAGCGCGCCGTACCTCGCGTGTTCGGCATTTGTAAGTTGCGCGTAACGCAGCCACGCGTCATATCCGTTGTCGGCGCGCAGGTTCGCCACCGGCCAAAGTGCCGTCAGGAGTCCTACGAAAATTACGGTTCGCAAATAAATGTGCTCTTTTGTCACGACATCTCCACACAGAGGCACATCCCGAATGTGGACGCACACAACAAGAGCACTATCAGCGGGCTTCGTGTGCCCGAGCTCATCGGACTCCGGCGAGAATGTCGATCGTGAGCTGATCGAGTCGTTCGTAGGGAAGGCGCTTTTTCAAGATCTGTTCACGATCGAACGCGTGGGCCAATAGCGACGCGGCGCCTTTCTTGGAAAAGCGCCCGATCTTGCCTACTCCGTTCGTGTCGGCCGAAATCTCATCGAGGATCGATTGAATCTCCGCGTCTTCATTCCAGCGCCTGGCTTTCTCTTTCAGGATCAGGTACGTCCGCATGCATCCCGCCGCGAAATCCTTCACGCCCTCATAATCCTCCGTGCGATACGCGTGCGCGTCGAAATGCCGTGGATTTTCGTATTTCACATCTTCGAGGAATTTCACGAGCCAGAACGCCGATTTGAGATTGGCCGAACCGAACCGCAAATCCTGATCGTAGCGCCCCGGCATCTGATCGTTGAGATCGATGTGAAACAGTTTTCCCGCCTCCCAGGCTTGCGCCACTCCGTGCATGAAGTTGAGGCCCGCCATGTGCTCGTGAGCGACTTCGGGGTTCACGCCGACCATCTCAGGATGATCGAGCGTGGAGATAAAGCCGAGGTAATGGCCGGTGGTCGGCATGTAAATGTCGGCGCGCGGCTCGTTGGGCTTCGCTTCGAGCGCCAGCTTGAATCCGTAGCCGCGATCCAGGTTGTACTCGGAGAGATAGTTCACCGCTTCGCGCAGATGCTTGATCGCTTCGTCGGCGCGGCGGCACGCGTCGGTCTCGACACCTTCTCGCCCGCCCCACAACACGAAAATCTTGGCGCCGAGTTCCGCGCCCAAATCCATGGCGCGCATCGTCTTCTGCAACGCGTAGGCGCGCACCTCGGGATCGTTGGCGGTGAATGCGCCGTCGCGAAACACGGGATGAAAAAACAGAGATACGGTCGCCATCGGAACCACGATTCCGTTTTTCTTGCAGCTCGCTGCAAACTCGCGCACCAGACGGTCGCGCTCCACAGCAGTCGCGTCGATGGGCACCAGATCGTTGTCGTGCAAGTTCACGCCCCAGGCGCCTACTTCGGCGAGCAGAGAGACGATTTCGGTGGGCTTCAGCGCCGGACGCACGAAATCGCCGAATGGATCGCGCCCGCGATTTCCCACGGTCCACAGGCCGAAGGAAAATTTGTGCTCCGGTTTCGGTTGGTATCGGTCGCTCTGCTTCATCTGGTTCTCCTTGCCGAGTGAGGCGGAAATGCCCTGCCTACGATGGGAAAATGGATTTCATCGCGGGATAGATTCGGCGGTAGCTCGCGTATTCCTCGTTCAGGATCGCAACGTTATCCGGATTCGGGCGAACGCGGTCCGCCACACGCACCGCGGACGCACAGGCTACTTCCACTGATGGCCACAGGCTCCCGCCCACACCCGCCAGAATGGCCGCTCCGTACCCCGCGCCCTCCTCGGCCTCGACGACTTCGACTTCACGGCCGTAGACTTCCGATTGAATGCGTCTCCACACGGGCGAGCGCGCGCCGCCGCCTCCCAGCCGTATGTGTTTTACCGGGATGCGCATCTCTTCGAAAATCGTGAAAGTATCTCGGAGGCTGAAAGCGACGCCTTCGAGAACGGCGCGGATCACGTGCGCCCGACCGTGCGAAGCGGTCAATCCTACCAGCGCACCGCGGACATTGGGATCGAGATACGGCGCGCGTTCTCCCATCAAGTAGGGCGCCCACAAGAGGTTCTCGGCGCCGGGCGGCGCTGTCTCCGCTTCGGCCGTCATTTGGCCGTAGATGTCTCCCGAATCCTTCGCACAATCCTTGAAGAACGTGTCGCGCAGCCAGCGGAGAGAAAGGCCGGCGGCCTGCGTGACTCCCATCACGTGCCAGCGATTCGGAATCGCGTGGCAAAACGTGTGCAATCGGCCTCGCGCGTCGGTGACCGGCCGGTCGGTCGCCGCAAACACCACTCCGGAGGTTCCGATCGTGGCGCTCACCGTCCCCGGCGTGACGATGCCCATGCCGACGGCGCCCGCAGCCTGGTCGCCAGCCCCAGCCACCACCGGCGTGCCGGCGGCAAGCCCGCTCGCCTCAGCACCCAGAGCCGAAACCTGGCCGCACACTTCGGACGATTCGTGCAACGCCGGCAGAACCGATTCGTCGATCTGCACGGCCTTCATGATTTCCGCGGACCATCTGCGCCGCGCCACGTCCAGCATGAGCGTGCCGGAAGCGTCGGCAACGTCGGTGGCCGCTTGTCCCGTCAGCTTGAATCGGACGTAGTCCTTCGGCAGCATCACCGACCGCACGCGCCGCCAATTTTCCGGCTCGTGCTCGCGGGTCCACAGCAGCTTGGTCAGGGTGAAATTCGTAAGCGCGGGATTGCAAGTGAGTTCGATCAGTCGCTCACGTCCCAGCTGTGCGGTCAAATCGTCGCACTGCTTCTGCGTACGGACATCGCACCAGATGAGCGCTGGGCGCACAACGTGTCCGGCAGCGTCCAACATCACGGCCCCATGCATCTGGCCGGAAAAGCCCACGCACGAAATCTGATCGGCTCTCAGTTTCGATTCGTGCAGCGCTTTGCGGATGGCGATCCGCGCCGCGCGCCACCAGTCTTCCGGGCGCTGTTCGGCCCAGCCGATGCGCGGCGAAGCGAACGGTTCGTGCTCCTCCGTCACCGATACGAGAATGCGCCCGCTTGCATCGATAATCACGGCGCGTGTGCCGCCCGTGCCGACATCGATTCCCATCACGTGTGCGTCCATTGGTTCAGTCCCGCTGCCTGCCCAAAATGTCCAAACCAACAGCAATCACCAGAATGCCGCCCTTGATGATGTTCTGAACGAAATCCGGGACGTCCTTCAGGGACATTCCATTATCGAGGCTGGCCATGAAAAGCGCCCCGAGGCACGCGCCCAGCACCGTTCCGCGCCCGCCCATCAGGCTCGCGCCTCCGATCACGCACGCCGCAATCGCGTCCAATTCCAGCAGCGTTCCGGCGTCGGGCCCCGCACTTCCAAGGCGCGCGGCATAAATGATTCCTGCCACGCCCGATAGCAGCCCCACGATGCAGAAAGCGCGAAAAATCTGGCCGCAAACGTTGATTCCAGAAAGCCTGGCTGCCTCAGGGTTCCCGCCCACTGCGTAGAGCCGCCGCCCGAAAGTTGTGTTCGCCATCAGAAACGTGCTGGCGAACGCAAGCGCGACGAAGATGAGAACTGGGATCGGGATGCCCGCGTATGCGTTCAGCACGATCACGAAAGTCACGATCAGAATCGATGGCAATCCGACACGGAACCATACGCCCGCGGCGCTCCACGATTTCAATCCGTGGCGTTTCTGCACCGCCCTTCGGTGCAGAACCAACCAGATGATGGCGGCCACGGAAAGAACCATGAGCACGATTCCGGTCGTCCGGCTCGCATACGACTGGCCGAGCGCGGTGAACGACGGGACTTCCACCGGATACGTATTCCCTCCGCTGATTCCTTGGGCCGCCCCGCGCCACGCGAGTAATCCACCAAGCGTCACAATAAACGAAGGGATCCGCGCATAGGCTGCGAGCACGCCCTGCAGGGCGCCGACCGCGAGCCCAACTCCCAGCCCGATCAGCAGCGACGCCAGGAGCCCTGCATGAGCGACGGTCTGCATCATCACCGCCGCCATGCCGGACAATCCCACCAGCGAACCGACCGAAAGATCGATCTCCGCCGTGACGATCACCATCACCATGCCGACCGAAAGAATGCCGGTGACGGCCGTTTGCCGCATCAAATTGGAAAAATTGCGCGGCTCCAGAAAAATTCCGCCCGTGAGCGCGTCGAAGATCACCCACACCGCCGCGATGGCAATCACCAGGCTGTACGAGCGGATCACGGACCCCGAAAAACGCAGCCGGTGTTTGCTCGAGCGCGGCGAGCCAATTCCAGCTGTCGGTTCCACCGATACTGTTTCCGCGCGATTACTCATAGGCGCTGGCACCATCCCGTTTGAAATCGGGGGCGCTGTGGCCGATGGCGCAGGCCATCACAGCTTCGGGCGTCGCCTGCGCTCGCGAAAACTCGCCCGAAATGCGGCCCTCATGTAGCACCAAGATGCGGTCGCAAAGTCCAAGCACTTCCGGCAATTCGGATGAAACCAATATGACGGCCACGCCGGATTGCGCGAGCCGGTCGATCAATTGATAGATCTCCGCCTTCGCCCCCACATCGATGCCGCGCGTCGGCTCGTCAAGAAACAGCACGCGAGCCTCATTCATCAACCATTTCGCCAGAACGACCTTTTGCTGGTTTCCGCCCGAGAGCGTCCGCACGATCGTAAATAGCGACGAAGCCTTGATGCGCAAGCTTTGAAACAACTTCATGCTGGCCGCGATCTCGCTCGATTCGTTGGTCACGAAGGATCCGGAAACACGCTCGAGAGCGACGAGCGTCATGTTTCGCAGCACGCTTTCATCAAGCACCAGACCGGAGCGCTTACGATCCTCCGTCACGAAGCCAATGCCGTGCCCAATCGCATCCGAAGGATGCGTGATTCTAACTGGCTTGCCGTCGACGAGAATTTCGCCCGTTGTCCGCACCGGCGAGGCTCCGAACAAAGCCATCAGCAACTCGGTACGCCCTGCACCCATCAGCCCCGCAATACCCAGCACCTCGCCTCGCCTCAAAGAAAAGCTCACGTCATCAACCACGAGTTTGCCGCGCGGCGCCGGATCGCCCGCGCTCACGTGTCGCGCTTCGAAGATGACATCCCCCGGCATGCGGTTTGTCTGAGGGAACAGTTGCGATACTTCGCGGCCCACCATTTGCGCAATGAGCCGCTGTTGGTCCGATTGGGCGGTGGGCCCGGTGCCTACCGTTTTTCCATCGCGCAGCACGGTGATGCGATCGCTCAGCTGGAATACCTCCGCCAGCCGGTGCGAAATGTAGATGATGCCGATGCCTCGCACGCGCAATGTCTGCAGAATGGCGAACAGGCTTTCGGACTCAGTCTCGGTGAGCGCCGCCGTGGGTTCGTCTAACACAAGAATCCGCGCGCTGTGCGACAGCGCCTTCGCAATCTCGACCAATTGCTGCCGGCCCGTTCCCAGAGTTCCCACCGCCACGCGCGGATCGATTTCGAGGTTGAGTTCTTGCAGCAGAGACGCTGCCCGCGAAAACAATTTCTCCCACTCAACAACGCCGAGCTGGCTCGGCTCGCGCCCCAGAAAAATGTTCTCGCCCACGCTCAGCTCAGGTACGAGTGACAGCTCCTGGAAAACGACGGCAATGCCCGCGTCTTCGGATTCGCGCACGCTGCGAAAGCGCTGCGTTTTTCCGCCGATGCGAATCTCTCCTTCGTACTGGACATAAACCCCGCCCATGATCTTCATCAACGTGGATTTCCCCGCTCCGTTTTCGCCCACAAGAGCATGGATCTCGCCGGCGCGCAGATCGAGGCTTACGTCATCGAGCGCACGCACCCCCGGGAAAGTCTTCGTGATGTGAGACATCTCGAGAAGAGGTGGAGGAGTCACGAGTCTTTTCCTCTCGGTTATTCGACGTTACTTGGCCGCAATTTTCGGCCACTGATCGCGGGGATATCGCGGTAAACATCCTCTTCGCGCAGAAATCCGTCCTTGATCACGGTCTGGGCGATGTTCGATTTGTCCACTACGATCGGCTCGAGCAAATACGACGGAACGTTCTTAGATCCGTTGTTGACCGTGCTGTTGGATTCCACTTTTTGATGTTTCGCCAGCGCGACCGCAATTTCCGCGGCGCGCGAAGCGAGAGGCTCAATCGGCTTGTAGACCGTCATGGACTGCGTGCCTTCGACGATCCGCTGGCAGGCCGCCAGATCGGCGTCCTGACCCGATACGAGGACCTTGCCGGTTAACTTCTGCTCTTCGAGTGCCTGGACGACGCCCCCGGCAGTGCTGTCGTTCGAAGCCACCACGGCAACCACGTCGTTGTGATTCTGCGTGAGTGCGTTCTCGGTGTGCGTCAGCGCTTCGCTCGGCAGCCAGTCCTTCGACCACTGGTCGGCGACGATCTTGATGTCGCCTCGATCGATCGCCGGCTGCAGGATGTTCATCTGCCCCTGCCGCAAGAGATGCGCGTTATTATCGGTCGGCGATCCGCCGATCAGGATGTAATTCCCTTTCGGTGCGCGGTCCAGCAGGTACTTTCCCTGCATCTCTCCCACGCGGACGTTGTCGAACGAGATGTAGAAATCGACGTCGCTATTCTGGATGAGCCGGTCGTAGGAGAGCACCGGCACATGCTGCCGCTTGGCGCTGTTCACGATCGATGCGGCGATTTCTCCGTTGTGCGGAACCACCACGAGAACGTCGACGCCTTCCGTCAGTAGATTTTCCGACTGCTGCACCTGCGTGGCGTCGTTGCCGTCCGCTGATTGAACCATTACCGTCGCGCCCAACTCTTTCGCTTTTGCGACGAAGATGTCGCGGTCGCGCTGCCAGCGCTCGAGCTGGAGCGAGTCCATTGAGAAACCGATGCGAATCGACACGCTCGCGCCCTCCTGCTTGCCATGGGTTCCGCACCCGGCCGCAAGCATCACGCAGAGCAAGCCGGCACCCGATACGCGCCACCTTGATTTCATCGACGAAAACTCCGGCCCGCGCCAATACGCTAAAATTCTTTACCGTGTACGTTAACGGCGGTGGTAGAGTACCACGCGGCATGCGGATTGCAACCGTAGACATTTCGCAGGAGGCGTTCTCCGATGAGATCTAGTCTCGCAATTGCCACTTTTGCGCAACGCTTTCTGTTTGCCGCTTTTCTCTGCGCACCGATCTCCTGGAGCACCAACGCTCAAAGCGTGCCGCCCTATCGCGATCCGAAATCGCCCGTCGAGCAGCGCGTGGCGGATTTGCTCTCGCGCATGACGCTCGACGAAAAAATCGCGCAACTGGTGGGAACGTGGCAGCCCAGGCTGCCGGAAGCGTCGAGCGAACGCTTTGTCGATAGCTCCGGGAAATTCCTGCCGGATCGCGCGGCCGTTGCGCTGAAATACGGCCTCGGCGAAATGACGCGGCCAAGCAATCATCGCGGGCCGCGCGAGGAAGCTGACTTCACCAACACGGTGCAGAAATGGCTGCGCGAAAACACACGCCTCGGCATCCCCGTAATCTTTCACGAAGAATGCCTTCACGGAGAAGCGGCGCCCGGAGGTACATCCTATCCGCAGGCGATCGCCCTCGCATCCACCTGGGACCCGGCGCTGGTGCATGACGTATTCGCCGCGACCGCGGCGGAGGTGCGCGCGCGCGGCGCGCAGCAATGCCTCACTCCCGTGCTCGACTTGGCGCGCGATCCACGCTGGGGACGCACGGAGGAAACTTACGGCGAGGACCCTTATCTCGTTTCGCGGATTGGCGTGGCGGCGATCGAGGGTTTCCAGGGCCCCGGACCGTTCATCGACAAAACGCACGTGATTGCGACCGCCAAGCACTTTGCCGTTCATGGACAGCCGGAAGGCGGCACCAATGCGGCTCCAGCCAATTATTCCGAACACACGATACGCGAATATTTCCTGCTGCCTTTTCAGGAGGCGGTCGACGAAGCTGGCGTCGGCAGCATCATGGCTTCTTACAACGAGATTGACGGTATTCCCTCGCACAGCAACACGCACCTGCTCGACGGTATCCTGCGCCAAGAGTGGGGATTTCGCGGGATGGTCGTGTCCGATTATTTCGGGATCACGCAACTGCGAACGCTGCACCATGTTGTCGATTCCGATGCGGCGGCGGCGAAGATGGCGCTCGAGGCGGGCGTGGATGTGGAGCTTCCCTCCGCTGACGCTTTTACGCACCTGAAGGATATGGTGGCGAGTGGAGACGTCTCGGAGATATATATCGACCGCGCCGTGGCTCGCGTCTTGCGCATGAAATTCCTCACTCGCCTGTTCGACGAACCATACATTGATCCCGACTACGCCGAGAAGATTACCAACGACGCCGAACATCGCGAACTCGCGCTGAAGGCAGCCCACGAAGCGCTCACTCTTCTCAAGAATGACGGCAATCTGCTTCCGCTCGACAAGGCGAAATACAAGCGCGTGGCTGTGATCGGTCCGAACGCCGTGGATGTGCATCTGGGCGGCTACAGCGGCGAGCCCTCGCACAGCGTCAGCATTCTTCAGGGCATCAAGGACAAGCTGGGTTCCAGCGCCGAGGTTTTGTATTCCGAGGGCTGCAAAATCACCGAGACGACGCCCGTTTGGGAAGCGAACAATGTAGTGCTCGGCGATCCGGCGCTCAACGCAAAGCGCATCCAGGAAGCCGTCAAGGTAGCGCAAAAGGCGGACATCATCATTCTGGCGCTCGGGGGTAACGAACAGACTTCGCGCGAAGAATGGGCCGAAAATCATCTCGGAGACCGCGACAGTCTGGACTTGCTGGGCAATCAGGACGATTTGGTGCGCGCCATGCTGGCCACCCGTAAGCCGGTTGTCGTCGTCCTGCTGCACGGCAGGCCGCTCTCGATCAACTACGTCGCCGAAAACGTTCCCGCGATTCTCGACGGCTGGTACGTGGGCCAGGAAGGCGGCACGGCAATCGCCGACGTCCTCTTCGGCGACTACAACCCCGGCGGTCATTTGCCGATCACCGTGCCTCATTCCGTCGGACAATTGCCCGATTACTATTATCAGAAGCCTTCCGCGAAGCGCGGATTTCTAGGAGATACCGTCAAGCCGCTGTATCCCTTCGGCTGGGGACTGAGCTATTCCACGTTTCAGTATGCCAACCTTCGCCTCGCGCCCAGCACCATCGGGACCCAGGGCGAAACCACCGTCTCTGTCGACGTTACGAATACAAGCCACGTGCGCGGCGATGAGGTCGTTCAACTCTACATCCGCGACGAAGTCAGTTCCGTCACGCGCCCGGTCGAGGAACTGCGCGGATTCCAACGCATCACTCTCGATCCCGGCGAGACAAAAACCGTGAATTTCAAGCTCGGCTTCGCTGGTCTATCGTTCTTGAATCGCGACATGCACCGCGTCGTTGAGCCCGGCAATTTCAAGATCATGATCGGCAGCAACTCGGTTGACATCATCTCCGCGGAATTGAAGGTCGTAGCCCCTTGACCCTAAACTTGACCCCAAAGTTGACCCGAAAGCGCACGGGCATCCACAAAATTTCCGAGTTGGCCAACGTTTCGATTGGCACAGTTGACCGCGCCTTGCACGGCCGCAGCGGCATCAGCGAGGCTACGCGCACCAAGGTTCTCCGAATCGCCAAGAAACTCGCGTATTCCCCCAATCCGGCGGCGCGCGTGCTGGCCAGAGGGCGTCCCAACCTTCGCATCGGTATCTGTATCCCCGAAGAGATCCACTTCTTCTACGATCAGATGCGCCTCGGCATATTCGACGAAGCTCGCCGCTCAGGAAGTTTGGGCGTCGAGCTCTTGTACCGCCCCGTCCCGGGCCTCGGCAAGCGAGAGGCAGGGCACGTGAAGCAGTTGCTCGACGAGGGTGTAAGCGCGCTGATTGTTACGCCCGGAAATCCCGAGTCGGTTACGCCGCTGATCGACGAAGCCGAGGAGCGCAACGTTCGCGTCGTCTGCATTACCACCGACGCCCCACGAAGCCGGCGATCGAGCGTCGTATGTGTGGACGCCGCGCTGAGCGGTCGGCTTGCCGCCGAGCTGATGGCTCGATTCGTCCCAGCCCGCTCGAAGGTCGCAGTGATCACCGGGATGCTGACAGCCGAGGAACATCGTTTGAAGACCGAAGGCTTCCGCGATACTTTCCGCAAGAATTGCCCCGGCGGAGAAATCGTCGCGATTCTCGAAGCGCACGAATCGGAATCGCAGAGCTATCGGAAGAGCGTAAAGCTCCTCGCCAGGCATCCGGACCTGCGCGGGATCTACGTGAATACGGTGAACTGCCTTCCCGTGTGCCGCGCTCTCCAGCAGAATGCCGGCGAGCATGAAATCCAGATGATCACAACAGATCTCTTCCCGGAGATGCTGCCCCATTTCGAGCGTGGCACGATTGGCGCTTCGATTTACCAGGATCCTTATCTTCAAGGACAAACGGCGGTTCGCCTGCTTGTCGATTTTCTCGCGAATGGGGTCGCCATCCCCCCAGCCTGCTACCTGAATCCGGCGATTGTCCTGCGTTCGAACCTGCACTTGTTCCGGGAGTCGCGTGCGCCGGGCGGATAGGGCGGACGCGAATCTTCGATGCGCAAGGATTTCTTCGGCAAAACCCGCGACGGTCGCTCAAGCTACTTGTACACGTTGTCCAATCGCCGCGGCCTGGAGGTTATCCTCTGCGATTACGGAGCATCCATCGTGTTGATCCGAATTCCAGACCGCAGCGGCCATTCCGACGATGTTGTGCTAGGCTACGCCTCGCTTGCCGAATACGAAAACGACCGATTCTTCATGGGCGGCACCATTGGGCGCTATGCCAATCGGATCGCGGGCGGCGAGTTTAGACTCAATGGAATCTCGTATGCGCTTGCCAAGAACGCTCCGCCCAATCATCTGCACGGCGGGCACATGGGATTCCATAAGCAACTATGGCAGGGGGAGGAGTGTCCTTCGGCTCAAGGCGACGCGGTGAACTTTTCTTACCTCAGTCGCGATGGCGAAGAGGGCTACCCCGGGAACCTAACGGTCTCCGCTCGTTTCGTGGTTTCCTCGAGCCGCAACGATTTGCGCATCGCCTATGAAGCGACCGCCGATCGCGACACCATCGTGAACTTGACCAGCCCCCCGTATTTCAATCTTGCCGGCCAAACCAGCCGCGATATTTTTGGTCACCAACTCCTGATTCACGCTGACAAATTCACGCCGGTCGATGCGACGATGATTCCCACCGGAGAACTCCGCAATGTAAGAAGCTCGCCATTTGATTTCACTCGGCTCACCCCGATCGGTGCGCGAATCGACGCGGACGATCCACAGTTAATCCTCGCCGGCGGCTACGATCACAATTGGGTGCTGACTCGCAATTCCCGCGAGACCGAGATTCCGGCAGCGCAACTCTACGATCCGGCAAGTGGGCGGCGTCTTGAAATTTTCACCACCGAACCGGGAATGCAATTTTACAGCGGCAACTCTCTAGACGGCAGCGTTCGCGGAAAGAACGGGGAATCCTACCCGCCGCGTTGCGGTCTGTGTCTCGAACCTCAGCACTTCCCGGATTCGCCGAACCACACAGACTTCCCGTCGGTCGTCTTGAGGCAGGGAGAGCGTTTCCGCTCGGCCACCACATACAGATTTTCGGCGTGATGGTGGTCGCCCCGGAATTTCAAGCGTCAATTCTAATTAGCCGCACGCGTGGGATGTGGTTCGCTCAGGTAGCGCGACGCAAATTCCAAGAACGCCGGCCAGTTTGGCAAATCCGTGTGCGGACCTTCATGCTGGCGAAAAGCCAGGTCGCCGTCGATCAAGGCAGTGCCGATCGGCGGCATCTCCGTCACTCCCAATCCTCGTTTTCCGAGCAGTTCGTACACGGGCCCGGCTGCCACTTCGGCCATAAATTGCCCCTTGTCGTCCACCCACGTGCCCTCGACGAGAGGTGAGCCGCAGCTGATGAACACGGGCCGCGGCGCCGCCATCGCGATGAGTTCGTGCGCGTCCGCCGGCAGATCGCTCGCGTTCAGCGGCCCCGCATACTTCAGAAAATTTCCGGCCATCCAGTGGTATTCGCCGGTGGCTGTCAGGTTTTCAACGGCCTCACCGAAATCGCGCCGGAGGAGCTTGGCTCCGCCCGCCCCCGACGAGCCAACCAGCGCAATCGCGAATCGCTGGTCGTAAGCCATCGTCACCACCGTCGCCTTCCCGTAGCGCGACAGCCCTTCGATGCCGACTCGCTTGGCGTCGACGCTCGGGTCGGTTTCAAAGTAATCGAGCAGGCGGCTCGCACCCCATGCCCACGCTCGCAAAGCTCCCCAATCATCCGGCTTGCGAGGCTGCCCCTTGTTGCACAGGCCGATGATTCCCTGAGTCAGGCCCGCTCCGTTGTCCGCCTGATAGCTCGTCGGGATGAGGATCGCGTAGCCCCAGCCTTTGGCCAGCACCTGCTCCTGCCACGTCGGACCGGGCGGAGCGGCCGGGAACTTCTGCCCGCGAGCCTCCATTTGCGCGCGCAGCCGGGCCATGAACGCCGGATCGAATCCGAAATCGATCATCACCGGCACGGGCCCCGCGGCATTCGCCGGCGTCGTGAGCGTGGCCTGAATGTCCACAGTGATAAGCGGATACGACGAGTTGTCTACGTGCCCTACGAGTTTCTTCGTAATTACCGGCACGCCGCCGATCGTTTCGCGCGTTGTGTCCGCCACTTCCCACTTCACGTCGGGCGTGTGCTTCGGCACACGTCCATACACTTCTCGATCGAAATCCTCCACGATCTGGGGGCGCCGCTCCTTCCACCACATCTTCGCCGTCGTCACCTTCTTTCCGTTGTTGAGCCTCAGCGAGTCCGGCAGTTTCGGATACGGGTTGGCCTTGGACTCGTCGGAATTCGCTGCGTACGGCGAGGCGGGATTCGCGTCCCGGCCCCGGCGGAGCGAAGTGATGTGCAACAAATCCATCATCCTCTGGTGGTCTTGTTCAGCCGTCAGCTGCACTGGCGAAGGCAGCGCGCTCTTGTCCGGAGACTGTGCGAAATCGGCGCCGCAAGCAAGCCACCCGGCAATTACGATCATGGCTAATAAAATCAAATGGGATGGCCACCGAATCATTCGCTCGCTTAGCACGAATTCTCCTCGGCCACAGCGCAAGTAAGTTTTCCGGGTAGTGGCGGTCGCAAATAAGCGCCCCGAACATATCGCGTTCAATCGAGTCCTTCAAGGTGCAGAACTCGATGCATTAAGAGCCACCGCGTAGACACAATCCTGAAAGACCTGTTACCCTCGCCGGTCGGCGGCACGAGAGAATCCGGCGGCGACGGCAATTTTTTCAGGACGCGATGAGCAAGAGACTTGAGATACGGTTCGCGATTGCAATTGCGCTTTTGCTTTTCGTTTCGACGGGCGGAATTGCAAGGGCGCAAACCCGTTGGGTGGGCTCGTGGGCTGCCTCTCAGCAGCTTGTCGAACGGCAGAACGCGCTCCCCGTAGATTCTTCGCACGACGTAACCCTGCGACAAATCGTCCGCTTGTCCCTCGGTGGAACGGAGTTGCGATTACATCTATCGAACCGCTTTGGCACGGCTCCCTTGCACTTCACCGCAGTCCACATCGCCAACTCTGTCGCGGCTGACTCACCCAAGATCATATCCGGAACAGACGAGACGCTTACTTTCTCGGGGCAACTGGACGTGACCGTGCCCGCAGGCGCCGACTACGTGTCTGACCCATTGGAATTCCCTGTCGCGGCCTTGTCGGATCTGGCGATCACGCTCCATATCGACACCGTGCCCGAGCAACAGACGGGGCATCCCGGGTCGCGCGCTACGTCCTATGTAGCCCAGGGCGATGTTGTTCCCGCTTCCGATCTGCCCGGGGCGACGCGCCTCGATCATTGGTATTTCATCGCCGGAGTCGATGTCTCCGCTTCGGCGCAGGCCGCTGCCATTGTGACGCTCGGCGATTCGATCACCGACGGCCACGGCTCTACCACCAATGGCAATAATCGCTGGACGGACTTTCTCGCCAAGCGTCTGCAAGAGTCTCCGGCCACGCGCGCACTCGCCGTGCTCAATCAGGGCATCGGGGGAAACCGGTTTCTGCTCGATGGACTCGGTCCGAATGCCTCCGCTCGGTTTGATCACGACGTGCTCGCGCAGGCCGGCGTCCGTTACTTGATCGTGCTCGAAGGAATCAACGACATCGGCATGCTGACGCGCGATGGCGAGGTGTCGCAGTCGGAGCACGACGCGCTGGTTCGCCGCGTGCTCGTCGCATACCAGCAGATCATCACGAAAAGTCATATGCACGGCATCGAGGTCATTGGGGCGACGATCATGCCGTTCGTTGGCTCCGAGTTCTATCACCCTGGGCCGGCAAACGAAGCGGATCGGCAAGCGATCAATCAGTGGATTCGCGCTCCAGGCCATTTCGACGCGGTGATCGATTTCGACAAAATCATGCGCGATCCCGAGCACCCGGACCACCTGCTTCCGGCATTCGATTCGGGCGACCACCTGCACCCATTGCCCGTAGGGTATGCCGCGATGGCAAACGCTATTCCGCTGTCTCTTTTCGCCCGAGACTCGGCGGCCGTCGTTGAGGGGCCGCAGATTGCAATTACGTTCGACGATCCTGCCTCGCGTCGCCGGCCGGAGAGGCAGGATTTCTGAACTCTACTCTCTTCGTTTACCCAAAACGAACGCTCGATTGAATCCCGGCGAGCCCGGATGTTTTGCCTTCACTTGGCGCGGCGTGTGCTGCCACCAGCGCCTGTCCGAGACTTAGCCCCCCATCGCCCGCGGGAACATTCGAATGGGTGAAGACCACAAAGCCGTCGGATTTCAGCTTGCGAACCAACGGTTCAAACACGAGCATGTTGTTGAACGTGCCGCCACTCAGGCAAACCCGATCGATCGAAGAGGAGTCCCGCAGCAAACAGGCGAGGCGGGCGAGCGTTTCAACGAGCCCGTTGTGAAATCGGCGGCTGATCGTTGCCGCGCACACGTTCCGGAGAAGATCTTCGACGATAGCGGCAAACATCGGCGACGCATCGATCTGCCATCGCCCTTCCTGGACGCGAATGGCGAATGGATAAGCAGTGGTTTCGGTTGAAGGCCGCGCCGACATTTCGAGTTCAATGGCAGCCTGCGCTTCGTACGTCACTTCTTGGCGAATGCCGAGTAGCGCCGCCACGGCGTCGAATAAGCGTCCGCAACTCGAGGTCAATGGACAATTCACTTCTCGCGTCATCATATGCATCACCAGCTCTGTCTTGCCGCGATCGAGTCCTCGCACGAAGGGAATGTCCAGGTTCAGGAAATCTTCGCCGAACGCGCGCATCAGATAGCTCACCGCCATGCGCCAAGGCTCGCGAATGGCGGCCGCGCCTCCCGGAAGCGGGGCATAAGCAAAATGCGCCGCGCGCTCGAAACCTGCATAATCCGCGAGCAAACCTTCCCCGCCCCAGATGTGCCCATCCGCGCCGTAACCGGCGCCGTCGAGGGCCAGGCCAATCACGCGTCCCTCGAGCTTGTTTTCCGCCATGCACGCCGCTATATGCGCGTGATGATGCTGCACGCCGACGAGACGCACGCCTTTCTGCTGGAGAGCCCATTTTGTGGACAGATAATCCGGATGAAGATCGTAGGCCACGGTTTCCGGCTCAACTTCGAGAATCTTCGAAAACTGCGCGATCGCATCGCGGAAAAAATCGAAGCTTTCAACGTTTTCGAGATCTCCGATGTGCTGGCTCAGGAATGCAAGGTTCCCGCGCGTGAGGCAGATCGTATTCTTTAGTTCGCCGCCGACAGCGAGAATCTGTGGAATCTCCCTGTGCAACCGCACGGGAGACGGCACATATCCCCGCGACCTGCGCATGAATTGCAGGGTCCCGGCCGAATGGCGAACAACCGAATCATCGCAGCGAAGCAGAATTTCGCGGTTGTGCACCAGAAAAAGGTCGGCGATGCCGCTCAAGAGTTCCACCGCCTCGCGATTGTCAATCGCAATGGGTTCCTCGCTCAGGTTCCCGCTGGTCATCACCAATGCCGGGAAGTCGCTGAGGGAAAAAAGCAAGTGATGTAGCGGTGTGTACGGCAGGAAGACCCCGAGATCGCTCTGGTTCGGCGCCACGTTCTCGGCGATTGCAGCACCTTTCTTCCATGGCAGCAGCACAATGGGCCGCTGCCGGCTGCTTAGCAGCCGTTCCGTTTCGGCATTGACGTGGCAGAAGCTGGCGGCAGCCTCCAGATTGGGCACCATCACGGCAAACGGCTTTTCAACGCGCCGCTTGCGCTGGCGCAATCGCTCGACCGCCGCCGGATTCGTCGCATCCACTGCGAGGTGGAAACCCCCGAGCCCTTTTACCGCAAGGATTTCCCCCGATCGCAGGCACTCGACCGCCGCGCCGAGAGGATCAGGTGTCTCGATCCGATCGCCCTGGAAATCCCAGATTTCGAGATGAGGACCGCATTCCCAACACGCATTCGGCTGGGCGTGGAAACGGCGGTTTCGGGGGTCGTCGTATTCGGCGCGGCATTTCTCGCACATCGGGAATGCCGACATCGAAGTCCTCGGCCGGTCGTACGGAATATCGCGCACGATCGTAAAGCGCGGGCCGCAGTTCGTGCAATTGATGAAGGGATAGAGATACCGCCGGTCGTGAGGGTCCAGCAACTCGCGAAGGCAATCGTTGCAGACGGCCACATCCGGTGAAATCAGTGCGCTCGCATGATCGCCGGTGTGGCTGGGCAGAATCTCAAACGATCGATCCGGCTGGCACGGCATCTCGCGAACGATCACGCGAGTAATCTGCGCGAGGGCCGGCGCCTCTCCTGGGAGGCGCGAGACGAAGTCTTCGACCGCCTCAGGCGGGCCCTGAATTTCGATCGTCACTCCCGCCGGCGTGTTGCTGATGTTGCCGCGGAGGTTCCGGTCCGTCGCGAGCCTGTAGACGTACGGTCGGAATCCGACTCCCTGTACCAATCCCGAAATGTGGATTTCCTTGCGGACTTGCATGGCATTTTAGGACGCGGCGGCGGACACGCGCGTGCTTTCCCGCTTGCGCTCGAGCCAGGCAACCCACTCCGCGATCCCCTCGCGCGTGACGCAGGAGGTTCGAATGATGTTCATATCCCGGTGAACGCGCCGCGCGTTTTCTTCGGCGGCGGCGATATCGAACGGCACGTGCGGCAACAGGTCGGTCTTGTTGAGGACCAGCAGTTCCGACTTGAAAAAAATCGAGGGATATTTGAGCGGCTTGTCCTCGCCCTCGGCGACGCTGAGAACCACGATCTTGGCGGCCTCGCCTAAATCGTAGCTGGACGGACACACGAGGTTGCCTACGTTTTCGATCAGCAACAGGTCAATATCTTCGAGGCGCCAGTCGAGGAGCGCCTTTTCGATCATGCGAGCGTCGAGATGGCACGTGCCGCCCGTTGTGATTTGTTTCACCGGAAATCCAAATCGCGCCAGGCGTTTCGCGTCATTTTCCGTCTGAATGTCTCCGGTAAGCACGGCCACGCGCTCGCCGCTGCCCAAGCTTTCGAGCGTGCGCTCGAGAAGGCTGGTCTTACCGGAGCCGGGCGAGCTGATCAGGTTGAGGCACAGGATATCGTGTTCGGCAAACCGCGCCCGCAAACGGGCGGCAATCAGGTCATTTTCGTTCAGAACTTTACGCTCCAGCGGCACGCGCTCCATCTTCGACCTCCATATAGGCGAGCTCGAGTTCATCGCCTCCGCGGAACTGCGAATCCAGCTTACCGCATTCGGGACACGCGAAATCGTCTCGCGGCGCGGCGTACGAATGCCCGCAGGCGCGGCATTGATAGCGTCGCGGGCAGTATTCGATTTCGAGGGCGAGCGGCTCGAGTTCCGTTCCACGCACGAGGGCTTCAAAACAGAAGCTCATCGCATCCGGATCAACGCCCGCCAGTTCGCCGATCCGAACGCCAACTTTGTGAATGTGGCCATTCGGAAAGCGGAGCGTTTCCTTGCGAATCACGTCGAGCACCGAATTGGCGATTCCCATTTCGTGCATCGGGCAGGTCCCAGCCGGGCCTCAGCAGATGCGCGGCAATTGATCGCCAGAGAGGAGATCGACGATCCGCGAGGTTCCGAACCGCGTCCGCATGGTAACCATTTCCGCGTGGGAATCGGTCACTCTTCCGATGAGCCGTGCGTCGCGCCCCAGCGGATGGCGCTGCATTGCTTCGAGAATGGCGTCGGCTGCCCCCGGATCGACAATCGCCACGAGCTTGCCTTCATTTGCGACGTACAGCGGATCGAGCCCCAGCATCTCGCACGCGCCCTGCACTTCGTCACGAATCGGAATCGCGCTCTCTTCGAGTTCAATCCCCACGCGCGAGCGCGCGGCAATCTCATTCAACGAACTCGAGAGGCCGCCGCGGGTCGGGTCGCGCAGGCAACGAATCTTCGGGCTCGCGCGCAGCATGTCGGCCACAAGCGTGTGCAAGGCCGCCGTATCGCTCGCGATCGCGCTTTCGAATTCGAGTCCTTCGCGCTGCGAAAGAATCGTGATCCCGTGATCGCCAATCGTGCCGTTAAGCAGCACACAGTCGCCGGGACGCGCCTGATCGGCCGAAAGGCCCACGCCAGGCGGAACCAGGCCGATTCCCGAAGTATTCACGAACAATCCGTCACCGCTTCCCTTTTCGACGACTTTCGTATCTCCGGTGACGACTACCACGCGCGCGATGGCTGCAGTCACGCGAATGGATTCCATCACCTGGCGCAGCGTATCGAGCGGGAAGCCTTCCTCTAGAATCAACGCCAGGCTCAGAAAAAGCGGCTCGGCGCCGCCCATCGCCAGATCGTTCACGGTGCCGTTGACTGCCAGCGTTCCGATGTCGCCGCCGGGGAAAAACAGCGGCTTCACCACGAAAGAGTCGGTCGTAAATGCAATCCTCGAGCCGCCTACCTCTACGACGGCTTGATCGTCCAGCCGTTCGAGCACCGGATTTTGCAAGGCCGGCAGGAGAATGTTCCGCAGCAGATCCCCGCTCATGCGGCCGCCGCTTCCATGGCCCAGCAAAACCGACTCCGTGGATGCAATCGGAACCGGGCAGCTCAGCGCCACGTCGACCTTCGTGCCGCGCGGCATCAGTTGCTCCCCTTTGCCGCCATCGCGTGCCGCCGGTATCGGTAGTAGGCGGCGCAGGCGCCCTCGGAGGAAACCATCGGCGCGCCCAGCGGATTTTCCGGCGTGCAACGTGTCCCGAAAGCAGCGCAATCGGTCGGCTTCTTCAGCCCTTGCAGCACCTCGGCGCTGATGCACTCCGCGGGCTCGTCCGCGGTCACTCCTTCGGTCCCAAAGACGCGATCCGCATCGAATGCGGCGTATTCTTTCCGAAGGCTCAGGCCACTCTCCGGGATTCCGCCGATGCCCCGCCATTTCCGATCGCAAACCTCAAACACGTCCGCCAACACTTTCTGAGCGAGCAGGTTGCCTTCGTAGGTGACGGACCGGACGTATTGGTTCTCGACCCCCGCGCGGCCTTCTTCCAGCTGCGTCACGAGCATCAAAATCGCTTCCAGGAGATCGAGCGGCTCGAATCCTCCCACGACAATCGGCACGTGGAACTCGCGGATCAGGTCTTCATATTCGCGATAGCCCATCACCGTACAAACATGCCCCGGGCCAATGAAGCCTTGCACCCGGTTGCGCGGCGAGCTTAGGAGTGCTCGAATGGCGGGCGGCACGAGCACATGAGACGCGAGCATCGAGAAATTCTCGAGGCCTTCGCGCTTCGCCTGCCACACAGCCATGGCATTCGCGGGAGCCGTCGTTTCGAATCCAACGGCAAAAAAAACCACTTTGCGGCCGGGATTCGCGCGCGCGAACTTAAGCGCTTCGGTGGGCGAATATACAACGCGCACGTCCCCGCCCTGCGCCTTCACGTGGAACAGATCGGTACGAGAGCCCGGCACGCGAAGCATGTCGCCGTAAGAGATCAGGGTTACGTCGGGGCGCGAAGCAATCTCGATGGCTTTGTCGATCATCTCGAGAGGGGTTACGCAAACCGGACAGCCCGGCCCGTGAACCAGCTCGATTCCGCCCGGCAGCATCTCGTCGATGCCGTAGCGCATCAGCGTGTGGGTCTGCCCGCCGCAAATCTCCATTAGCACCCAGGGTCGGGTGACGCGCCGGGCCAGCTGGGCCACGATTCCGCGGGCAATTTTCTCATCCCGATATTCGTCGAGATACTTCATACGTTTGTGCGCCTACGAATCTTCCAAATCCGACGCTAATTCGCCCTTGAGCAACCCCATGGATTCGAGCAGTTCGTAGCTCCGCTCCGCCTCTTCGCGGTCCACGCGGCTAATTGCAAATCCTACGTGCACGATCACGTAATCTCCCACCGTGGCCTCGGGAACAAAGTCGAGGCAGGTTTCCCGCGTGATGCCGCCGAACTGAACGCGGCCACTGCGAATTCCGTTGTTCACTTGGCTGCTGACGATCATTCCGGGTATCGCAAGGCACACGTTACAAGCCCTCCTCTTGGCGGGAATCGACCCTTCGCTGCGAAGACTGCGCGGCCAGCGACGATGACGCGGCGGACTCCAAGCCAGATTGCCCCCACAGACACAGCTGCGCCAAAGCGGCATCCACCAAGGGCACGAGGGCAGCCTCCACGGCGGGAGACAACGACGTGCCCCAATCCGTATTCGCTGGCTGCACGCCCAGCACAACGATATCTTGAGGCCGCGTCGATATGAGGGCGAGGGCCGCAATCAAGTCAGCAACGCCCAGTTGGTGAGCGCTCCGTCCTGTCTTGGTACCCAGCAACTCATTGCCAGTCATCCGAGCGAGCGTTCCGGGCGCTTGGCCCGAGTTCATGGCATCGAGAAGCAGAACGTAGGATGCATCGCAGGCATAGGGGACCAATTCGAGCCCGATCGTGCCGCCATCCAGAATCGTGACTCCGGCCGGCACACGCGGATCGCTTTGCAGCAGCCTTGCGGCATGCACCCCGACGCCCTCATCCGAGAGGATCGTGTTGCCGACGCCGATCACCACCGTATTCGAGGACGCCAGCTCTTCCATGTCACGCTCTCGAGCGGGTACTTTGGCCGCCGGCGGGGATCGTGCGGACCTCTTTCGCTCGCTCCTGCAAATCCTCTTCGTCCTCCTCGGCGAGCGCTTCCTGCAACTCGTGTTCCGGGATGAATTTGTATCCGCTGAAGATGCTCTCCATTACGCCGTTCTCTTCCTCGATCGAGACGAGAATCGCGGTGTAGAGATGGTGAATAAAGAACATCCAGAAGCAGAACATCAGGAAGAAATGAATCTCGCGCAGCCACTGGATGTCCACAACGTGAGGAATCCATCCGAAGAAGAAGCTGAGCACCTTGCTACCGAGAACCTGCGAGTAGAGCGTGAGTCCAGTGATGATCTCCACGATCCCCATGCCGAAGACGGCGGCGTACGCGGCACCCGCCAAGGCGTTATGACCGATGTGGGGCTTCGGCGACCAACTCATGAAGCCGTAATACCGGTACGTTTCGACGAAATCCTTCCATCGCTTTTTCGTGGTGGGAATCAGTTGGTCCCAGCCCGACCACCGGTTGCCAATGAACATCCAGACGACTCGGATCAGGATCGCGCAAAGAAATGCGAAGCCGGAAAGCACGTGGACGAAGCGCATCGTCCCCATCACCCAGGCAGTTCTTCCGTGCGGAATGATGTACGGGGAATGCATGTAATAGCCCGTGATCGAGAGCGAGAGGATCGAGGTGACGATGATCCAGTGCGCGAATCGCACGGGCCATTCCCAGACGTACACCCTGACCTGTTTGTGGGTGGGCTTTCTCCAGTCGGCTTCGTGTCCCCAGTGACGCTTCGTTTTTCTCACGGGCGATTTCCCCTAGCTCAGGCCTTCGCGCGAGCCTTCAACTGACCGGTGGCGTCCACTACGTGAACGGCGCATGCCAGGCACGGATCGAAGGAGTGGACGGTACGCAAAATCTCGAGCGGGCGTTCCGGATCGGCCACGGGCGTCTTGAGAAGCGCCGCTTCATAAGGTCCCCGCTGGCCGTGGGCATCTCGCGGTCCTGCATTCCACGTGGACGGGACAACCGCCTGATAGTTCTTGATGGCTTTGTCTTCGATCTCCACCCAGTGTCCCAGCGACCCGCGGGGCGCCTCGAAGAAGCCAAAGCCTCGCGCGGTATCGGGCCACGTGCTCGGATCCCACTTTTCCCCGTTGTGGATACGCACGTTGCCGCTCGCCATATTCTCTCGAAGCTCCTCGATCCAGCCGACAAGCCGGCTTGCAAGAAGCTGCGTTTCCAGAGCGCGCGCAGCGACGCGCCCGAGAGTAGAAAACAGCGCAGTGGCTGGAGCCTTCAGCTTGGCGAGCGTGGCATCGACCAGCGCCTTGACATCCTGCTGACCCGACGCGTAGGCAACCAGCATTCGTGCCAGCGGCCCAACCTCCATCGATTGATCTTGATAGCGCGGAGCCTTTAGCCAGGAGTACTTCTGATCCACTTGGAGGAAGTCGTAGGGAGGCGTTGGTCCCGAATACTTCGGATTGGTCTCTCCCTCGTACGGATGCTTTGCTACCTGGTCTCCGCCTGAGTAGTCGTACCAGGAACGCGCCACATATTCCGTGACGTTTGCCGGATCGACCGGATGAACCTTCGAGAGATCGCGATTCAGGATGATGCCCTGGGGCAGAAAGAAGTCCGCCGGATCTTTGATGGATCCTTGCGGATAGGCGCCGTAAGACATGTAGTTGCCGACGCCCGAGCCGAGTCCGAACCAGTCCCGGTAAAACCCCGCCACTGCGAGAACGTCAGGAATGTAGACTTGGCTGACGAAATCGCCCGCCGACTTGGCCACCTCCAGCAGAAAATCGATTCGCTCGGGATTGATCGTCGCGTTCGGCTCGTTCGGGTCGATCGAAGTGGCCATGCCGCCGACCAGGAATGTTTGCAAGTGAGGATTCTTGCCGCCGAGAACCGCATGGATCCGGATGAACTCCTTCTGAAACGTCAGCGCCTCGAGGTAATGCGCGACGGCCATGAGGTTCGCTTCGGGCGGCAGATGATAGGCGGGATGTCCCCAGTAACCTGCGCCGAAGAGGCTGAGCTGTTTGCTCGCAACCAGCGCGGCGACGCGATCCTGCACGCCCTTGAAATACTTCGCGCTCGACATCGGCCAATCGGAGATCGATTGCGCGAGCTGCGACGTTTTCGCTGGGTCCGCTTTTAGCGCGGAGACCACGTCCACCCAATCGAGTGCATGGAGATGGTAGAAGTGGACCACGTGGTCCTGGATCGTTTGCGTCGAAGCGATGATGTTGCGGACGAGGCGCGCGTTTTCCGGAACTTCGATGCCCAGCGCGTCCTCCACCGCGTTGACGGAAGCGAGCGCGTGAACCATCGTGCAGACGCCGCAAATGCGCTGCGCCCATATCCAGGCTTCGCGCGGATCGCGTCCACGCAAAATCAGTTCGATTCCCCGGAACATCGTGCCGGAACTCCACGCGTCCGAAATCATCCCGCCTTCGACCTGCGCTTCGATGCGAAGATGCCCTTCGATTCGGGTGACCGGATCGACCACAATCCGCGCCATGGATTCCTCCTAATCTCCGCGAGAGTCTTTCGGCTCGTCGGTCTTTTCCGCTGTTTTCGGCCGAATTCTGTCGCGCACAAAATTACCGGCCACTTGGGCGACCATCGCCGCGGCAACCACCCCGGTGCCAACCCACCCAATTTCGGCTGCAGTGACGTCCACTCCAAATCCGGGCACCGACGGCAAGCGCTTGTAGAAAGGCGATTTCGTGTCCCAAAAACGGTGCGAGGCGCACGCGATGCAGCCGTGGCCCGACTTTACCGGCCAACTCGTTCCATCGTTCCAGCGGACGGTCGGGCAGTTGTAGGTCGCTTCGGGACCTTTGCAGCCCATCTTGTAAAGGCAATAGCCCTTGCGATGGCCTTCGTCTCCCCATTCCTCCACAAAACGCCCCGCGTCGTAGTGGGCCCGGCGTTCACACTGGTCGTGGATGATATTGCCGTAGGCAAAGAGCGGGCGGTTGTACTGGTCGAGAGCTGGCATCTCGTGGAACGTGAGGTAGTGGGTCAGCACCGCGGCTGTATTCGCGGGATTGTGCGGGCAGCCACCCAGATTAACAACCTTGATGCTCGGCACGGCTTCCTGCAGCCCCACAGCGCCGGTCGGATTGGGATTCGATCGAACCAATCCTCCATCCCAGGCGCAAGCGCCGACCGCAATATTCGCGGCCGCATTGGTGCAGACGTGGGTCGCAATGTCGAGAGCGGTCTTGCCTCCAATCGTGCAGTAGACGCCGCCGTCCGCCGTCGGGATCGCGCCTTCCACGACCGCGATATATTGGCCCTTATTTTCGCGAACCACCCGTTCGAGGGCTTCCTCGGCCTGTTTGCCCGCACCCGCCATGATCGTTTCGTGATATTCCCAGGAGAGAAGCTCGAGCACGAATTCAGCGACGGTCGGGTTGCTCGAGCGCAGCATCGATTCGGTGTTGCCCGCGCAATCTTGAAACTCGAGCCAGACAAGGACCGGGCGCGTCGTCTGACTGAAGGCTTTTTCAACCGCCGACACATACCGCGTCGGAAGGGCCAGGGTCGCGACCATCAACTCGCAAAACTTGACGAATTCCCGCCGGGATACGCCGCGCGCCCGCAACGCTGCTGGCAGCGCATGTCTGCTTGACTTCATTGTTTGCCTCCCCAAAACAAAAGGCTGCGAGGATTCTTAAGAGGAGATCGGACGGGATTGACGTTGGTCGATTTATGAAAAGACGGTTGCCGCAAACGCTCTTTGCGACGGGGCAGCTCGCCAGGAGATCCGGTATACGCGAACGACATAACGTGCCAACGGCTCTCAGCACTGCGCATTGTTCTGAACTCTCCTTCAGAACGATCGCACACTTCCCACTCCGTAGAAGACGCACGAGTATCACGTGAGGTCACTCTTGTCTGTGACACAAGTCACAGGCTCGCAGCATAAGATTTCCCGAGTCTTGCGCATGGAGGGAGAAATAATTCCAACCTTCTGTGCAGAATCAGATGGTTCGCAAAAGTTCTCTGTCTCGGGGGCGGCAGTGACGGACCTGGAAAGGAGGAGAGCCCTAATTCTGGGGAGAGTGAACGGGCGGCATCGAATACGGGCGGCCAACCGAAAGCGGGACCTGCAGCTCCGTGAGACCGGTGCTCTCAACGGGTGCCAGGATTGGATGGCCACCAAGACACTCGCCGGACTTCGGGCACTCCGTGCAGCGCGCCGAAGGCAGCGCTTCCGGGTTCAGTCGTGGCTCGGCGCCCAGCCAGTAAAGCCCGTTAGCCATCACGCAAAACCCCGTTACGGCGAACCACACCATAGCTCCACCCACGAAGCCCGTGAACAGCGTCGCCCATTTGCTGAAAAAGAGCACGATCAGCGACGCGACGGAGATGTTGATGCCGACGAAAAGGTAGATGCGCCGCTCGAGATACCACTTGTCCGTCTTCATGCGATACCAGCGCGTGGTCCGCTCGGAGCCGAGCATCGACGTGAAACCAAGCAGCCGCAGCACGTTGCCCACCGGGCAAAACCCCGTAAAAGCCACATTGATCGAAACGAGTCCCGTCACGATGACTCCCAGGATCCAAACCCGATTCACCACTAACGCCATCGTTGTGCTTGCGAGCAGAACAATCCCGGCGATCAGCCAGACGGTCCGCTCGATGTACCAGCGGTCCGTCGGCACGACGTAAACGCCTGAGCGCAGCTTCATGGTTCGTGGAATATATCAACGCAAAAAGGCGAAAGCAAGCCAATATTCCGATTAGAACGAGCCGCATCCGCCGTACCAATTCAATGAAGGGCAAGCATTTGAAGTGGCGCGCCTTAGGGGACGATTTCCGAACTTTTCTCGGCAATGTCGTGGCAAATTTGCCTCAGATTGAATTCTCCGCTGGTTTGAGCCTCTAGCATGACTCCAAGTGCTGCAGGAACTTGTCCGCTAAGTCGACGATACATCCACTAGAACGCGCTCGCGAGTCACTTCGGATGTCCACAAGGTGTAGTTGAAGTTTCGGCACATTTCGGCTCGCACCAGCCAAGAAGCATAGCGTCGCACTGGAACGATCTGTCGTTATAATCGCAGCAGTGGTTGTGGGGCCAACGTCTAAATTCAGCGGAACGCCGCTTGCGGGAGGTCCGTTGGAGGTACTTGTAAGGCGGACGGCGGTTTCAAGTGCAGGCCAAACTCGAACAGAAAGAACTCAATTTTTTCTGGGGAAACCTCAAGACTATCAGCAAGACCGTGTATGCACTCTAAATACTGTGGGTAGGAGCGAGGCGCGTTGTAGGAGCTCAATTCTTGGAGCGGCATTAGCTCCTCGAAGATGCCCTGATTTGCAACCCGAATAATACGGTCATCCAGTATCAACGCCATGTGACCTTGAACTTTAACTGATAGGAAGCTCAAGAACTTCGTATAGGTCGAAAGACCGATACCGCCGATTGGTCGCACTTTCGCGTCGTAATATGTGCCCCACTCAGCCACTGGCTCAGTGCGCGCATCGGAAAGTAATTGTGTTAGCGAGCTGAGATGGCTGATTAAGTTCGCAACGTGGTTACCACGCATGCCGCGAGGGTAACCCCAGATAATCGTAGCCATTACGAATTGCGCCAAATCTGGCTTGCACGCAAAACTGCGGAGATCACTTCGTGAGAGAGTCACTTCGCCTAATTTGCCGAAAATGGCACGCAGCGCGTCACCAGCATTGTCGTTACGGTTCACGTGGGATGCCCAAATGGACCGCTTGGAAGCAAATGCTTGGTACTCAACCGGCATGTTCGCGACGAGGCTTCTAAACTCGGAGAGCCTCACGTTATACTCTTAGTGAGCTTCATGGCAGTTTCGCAGGCGGATCCGCAGGCGGTGCCTCTGGCTTGTGCTTTTCTAAATACGATTGAAGTGCCGCCCAAGTTATGACTTCTCCATCGGGGCCGGGGAGTTCCTCAACTGCTAACATCGTCGTTTTACCAGCCCAAACCCATGTTCGCCCTTCGAATGTCGCGCCAAAACCATTTTGATACTTTTTGATTTGTTTGAGAGTTGGCGCTCCGTAAAGGCGAACGTTTGGTTCACTCCACATATCAAAGTCTTGGCCGTTGCCTAATGGGTTTCCGCCGATGTGTATGGAAAAATATACGAATTTTCCATCTTCGAACTTGTATTCGTTGTAGGTTGTACCAGTGCGTGTCCTGTATGAGTTCACTTGGATGGTGTAATCCGTGTCGCCAATTTTCTTGGTTGCACCAGTGCTTGCTAAGATCATTTCTTTGCAAGAAATTTCGGGGGAAAAATCATCCGGAAAAGCTGTTTTGTAGTCTTCTGCTTTACACGCCGCAAGCATTGTTGCTGCTTGACCAGAGGCGAAAAACTCATCACGCGTTTCGCCGAGTGCTCCGACTGTGTACCGCGTAAGCGTGCCCTTCTTGCTCTGCGCAAGCGCGCTGCCTGAGGTGCCTGCCGCGATCACGAGTGCCATTATCACGAGTGCTTTTGTCTTTATCATGCCAGGCACCTCAATGGTGAGCGGATTACCGTGGTGCGCCTTGTCGTTGGCCTTCTTCAATCTCTTGACATTCTCCTCGTTCTCGATAAAGGGTAGCTGCTCCGGTTTGTGGGGCATTGGAGTCCATCTCCTCTGTCTCAAAGGCTAGCAGCACACGTGACCGTGCGACTACCTGTCCTGAGGGTCAGGTGTGCTTCCGCTGTATAAGTTATTGCGTGGACGTTATCCGAAGGGGATCGGTAGAGATGGGTTCTCACCTGCCGCTTCGTGCTTGACTATACTCGATATATGACTTCGACGGTTGAAATCCGACCCACTCAAACGACAGGTGGATCGGGACAGATTCCTACTCAGTGCAACGTCTCGAAAACTCGTCGAGTTGCCTTCCCCCGAGTAATTTTGATCACGCAAATCGAAAATACTTGGAGTGATTTTGCCGGGGAAACCCCTCTGTATTAGTGAGGGAGCATTTTCTGTGTGCCCGCGTGTGTTTAGTGCGGAGGCAGCCAGTGATCGAGTTACGAAAGGAACGGGCTGAAGTGCACTTCAGTACCAAACTTCAGGCGCAACAGCAGTTCACTTCATCTTCGAGGGGTGAAGTGGACTTCACCCCGGCACTTCAGCCATAGCTTTAATTTGCTTTACCTGGCGGTGAAGCAAACTTGTAAGAAACAGGAGAAATGCACCGTGAAGAAAAGACCGGAAGCACGCGGCAAAATTCAGAAGGGGCGGGAGCGACCCCACAGGCAACCGTGACGCACGGTGCGTCAAAGGG
>JBKQNJ010000036.1:0-61503 GCA_052146315.1 Candidatus Acidiferrales bacterium
GCTTTTGCTTCGCAACATCAGCTTCCCAGTTCTCGGCCGACTGGACAACAACGTCTTGAAACTTCACATGTAGAGCCCGCGATGTGGCCATTCCCGATGCCTTGGTGATTGTGCGCGACGGCGAACCGGAAGTTATTCCGGGCCAGAGTCCGCTTCTGGGAAGTTGAGAGCCGACCCGTCTGGGGCTTACGTTGTTCTACGTTTGGCGGATTCCGGCACAGAAAAAGACCCAAGAATGGTCCCAAGACCCCAAATCAGCTATTGTTCTCCTGCACTTAGCACCCACCCAACTATAGGACGAGCTCTACGGGGTGCTGCCCGTATTTACTGTGTAAATCCTGTGCAAATCGAAGGGGTTAGCCGTTGCCAGCTAACCCCGTTCTTAGTGTCCGAAGTGTCCGTCTGAAATTACTCGCTTTTCTCGGCTGAGTAGCGCATTCCTGTTTGCAGGTTAACGATCTCAAATTCCGGGACGTCGTCCCCTGCATATTCAGCATCGGCTCTGTGATAGGGGATTGCTTCCCGAGCATCCTCTAGTTTCGTGAAAGGTTTATGGTTTGACAAGCCATTGACACTCTTTAACTGGCCGTCAAACCAGTTCCCCTCCAGGTCCACAATCGAGCCTAGCTCTCGTTTGCCGTCTGTCATATAGACCTGCTGGATAACATAGCTCACGTCTGCTTGCCTCCCTTGGCCGCTTTCACGGCACGGTCCAGCACATTCCGGGCCTCAGATTCAGGAGTCAACGGCTGATAAGGTTCCAGACACCTCATTGCTTTATTCGCTGCCCGTACCAGCTTGCGAATAATGTCGTCTTTGGTCACGCTATTTGTCCCCTTCACGCGGCTTCCTTCACAGGCTTCGGCTTAGGCAGAAAATCCAGCTTGAATTCCTCATCCGTGTACCACGGGAAATTGCTCTCAGGATACGAATGGTAGACCGCGCCAAGCGCATCCTCGCCAGTGCCACTTTTGAAAGCTGTGATCTGCTTGAAATAGAAAATCGTCCCGGCAGCATCACAGGTAGATTTCAGGTTCTTAGCCCATTGCAGTTTCATCGTGCGACGGCCAGCTTGCTCGGTATCAAAGTCAGTACCACCGATCCACACGTACTCAGGGCCGGGACCGGACTCTCCGCCAGCAATCAGCCAGTCAATCCCGTCCAGGTTGATCGTCTTGGAGACATCTTCAAGCAAAGGCTCTGCCGACACGAATCTCCGGTGAGCCGGTACGGCGCGCAACTTATCAATCTGAACCATGCTCTGATTCGATCCAGCAGTGACACCAAGCCAGACGTTGGAGTATCCGCCTCCCCAATCGGGAGGCAGGTGTGACGCAATCCGGCCAGGACGCTTCGTGAGGATCTGATACGTTAGGTGCGGAGTTTTTCTGATAACTTCCCAAGCTTCAGGACGCCACTGATCCGCTGCATGGTGAAAGAAATCCGATTCGGAACAGGTGAACACACGAATCGACTTCCCCCGTTTTGCAGCCTTCTTCTCCCACCGATACGGATTCTTCCAGTTACTCACCGACGTGCGGAACACTTCACCCCACGGCTTGCGGTGCTGATTCGTCTCTGGATTCGTCATCCGCGCTATCGTACGGTCAATGTAACAATGACTGCATTCGGGCGCGACCTGGTCGCACCCCATCCATGGATTCCATGTATTATGTGTCCAACTAATTCCGCTGTTGACGGCCACGCTATTTGCCTCCCTTCTGATCTGTTGGCCAGAACTGATATTTCCTGAATGCTGTGGAGGCGCGCAGCAGTTTTCGCAAGCAACTCTTGCGGGCTGATACGACCTCGCCTGTAGAAGCTAGGGTAACTTTGGGCACGCTACTTCCCCTCCGACCGACCCAAGTAAAACCAGTGAGAATATCTGCGGAAGGCTGTCTTACCGACGACAGCCTCCCGAGATAAGCGATGCGGGCCTTCACTTGTCCTTCCTATTCACGTACTCAAACAGCACTCTGGCGTGACAGCCTTCGGGCTTCGTGACTTTCGCGCCATCAACCTCTGCGGGCTGCAAGCACCAGCACAGCAAATTCTTGCCACGCAGTTCTTTTATCGCCCGTTCCTTCCAAGCGATGTCTTGCGGGTCGTTCGATTTCCATTTCGCATCCAGCTTGTCGCGGTAATTCTCAACAGCCGTCTTGCCGTTCTCAGCCTTGCCAATCGGAAACTTCGCGTGGCCTCCAAACTGGCGAGGCTTATAACTGTTCCCATACATCGAACCGAGCGCATGAACGTCTTTGTCGTGACACTTGCAGCACGGCCAGCTTCCGATACAGCCGACGTAAACGGCGTCCTTCGGATGCTTGCGTTTCACCGAATACACGCGGGGACCGTTCACTTGCGGCGACACTTTGCGAAGGGGGCCCGATGGGATTGGACTGGATACGGGAAGCATCCGGGTCACCCCCGCACCTTCAACTTCGTTGACATCTTCGGGCCTGATGTTCTTGGTGTTGATCGAAATGCGGAGACCCTTCGGTCCTTTATCTTGGAGAATGGCGTGCTCGACCGTTTCATTCGCCTCGTCATTCAAAACGATAATCGAACCGTGCTCGGGTTGGAACGCGGTCCAAGGCTTGCCCTTGCGCTTGCCCTTGAATCCAGGGCGTACGCTCTCACATTCGGGGCATGTGTTCCTCGCTTGCATCTGCGCGCTACACCTCTTGCAAAGAGCGGTGGGACCGTCAAGACAAGTGGTCTCGCAGTTCTTTACGCAAGTCTTCGCTGGCAGCCGATGCTTTTCGCAGACCTGCCGAACGCCGAAGGTCCTTTCCTCGCCCATCGACAAAATGTAAACCTTCGCATCGCGGCATCGGTCCTCGTTGTGCTGGTGCCAACCGATGTGGTTTCGCTCGTTCTGATACGCGATGAACGACAAATAATTTATTTCCTTCCCACCGTTCATCTTCGACAACTTTGCTGCGAATTTCTTTACGACGGGCGGAGCGGAATCAAGGGGGAGAGCGTTCGGATTCACTACCCCATCTTTCAAGCCTCGCTTCGTCACGGTAACGCAATACGAACGCAGACCGATAATCAGCTTCATTACCGGCTTGACATCGGTGCTCCCGCAAATTGGACACTTCGCTTCGTGTCCGACGAAACCGCGATTATTCTTGCCCGCTGGATGCTTGGGATCCTTGCACGTCCAACGGGGAAGTTTCATCCGTCCGTAAAGTTGCTGCTCACGCTTGCGCGGCATTTGCTGCGCGAACTCCCACAACTCCGCTAGATCTGCTTCCCTCCAATCCTCATCGAAAATACGGGGATCAGACGGAGGAATATATTCCCAGTCTTGCCCTTTAATCGCTGGCTGAATTCCGGGGATGTCGAGCATTACGATTTCTCCCGGCGCTTCAATCTGACTGCAAGTTTTTCAAGGTCGGATGGGTCAATCAAGAAACGTCGTCCAGCGACAACGTAAGCCAACTGACCAGACCAGATGAAATTTTGTATTGCCCAAACCGCACAGTTCATCCACAGCGCGGCTTGTTTCACCGTCAACAGACGTGTTTCAGACATCGGCACTTCTCCTGCGTTTTACGGAAAAGAGCTGCGAGGACTACGAAGGACTACCAGACCTACATTGCGCTCTACAAGGTGGGAAGCGTTCGAGCGATGAGATCATGGTAGCACATAAGCTACGTAAGGCCAAAGGCTATTTAGGCGGGTATGCTTTGTCGTAGTTGGGTCATCGGAGGACCACCAGGTAGGCGGAAGGCGTTCGTCCCTTGCTGGCTTTCTTCTGGAGGAGCTTCCGTGCGACCAATTCCTTGATTGTTTTCTTGACAACGGTTTCGCTCAATCCGGTGCGAGTGGCGATTTGTTGCACCGTTGCGAGCGCCATGCCTTGCTTGTATTCGGTTTGCCCGAGAGGACCAGAGCCTTTCACTTTCTCCGGGTCTGGCGTGCGAGCGTGGATATCGATGAGCACGGTTTTCTGGTTCGCGCTCAAGTCTGGACGATTCCAGATTTGCGATACGGTCTTGTCGGAGATTGTCATAACCCGTCCATTATAACCCGGTTGACTATAAAAGGAAACCAGGCGCCAGAGGACTTGTTGGAAGCTCAACCAGGCGTGTAGCGACTGGTTAACAAGGCGTGTAGCGACCGGTTGTGCTAGCTAAATACCCGTGCAATGAGTGTATTTGTGCTGAACTGGTTGATTAATACCCAAATTGATGATTTCCTCCAACAAGTAATCAATCACAATTCCTTCAAGCACATGAAAAGCAGATGGCTGGTATGGTGTTGTTCAACATCTGCTTCAAGAAACGAGACGAAGCCAACAAGCGAAGTCTCGCTCTCCATGATGAAGAATTATTCCGTTGTTCGTTTGCCGTCGTCGCGCTCCGTTTGCTTGGCGCAACTCCGCGCTCTTATATAAACCCTTACCAGCCCAGCTCTTCGACTCATAAAAAACGCTATTACAGCCTCATAGACGAACGCAATTAAGCCGCCCGGACCTACGGCACCCTGTGAGCCACAAGCGAATCCCGCTCTCGATTGAAGAAGGATTACGTCTTCTCCGACACTTTGGAGCCGATCACGATCTCCTCGATAAGATCTGCCGTTGAGATGAGAAGGATAGGCGATGACGTTGTGCTGTGGCCAGGGAACGAAGTTCAAGTGTTGGATACAGATGGCCAGGCGCTGTGGTCAGTCGAATTCTCGAAGAGCATTACAGGTGTAGCAACTCGCGGTGACAAGGTGGTGTGTGCTGCGGGCGTACTGGCCGCTTTTCGACGGCCGAGAAACTACTGATGCGGATACTAGGTCACGGTGTACACTCAAGGCTCGAATTTGGATAACCTATATGGAAATTACAATTGTCATAATTATTGGCGTGCTGGCAACCGCCTTGGGTATCGCGCTTGGACGGTATGTATGGCCGGCTGGTCGCGCAAGTGACCGAGACGCACTGGCCACGGCTCTAGCAGAAGCTGCCCGGCTCAACCAAGAAGGCATCGCTCTCCAGAGCAGGACGGATCAACTTGATGCCGATCACAAAACTGTTTCCGACAAAGCGAGAACGGCCGGCGAGGAAGTTGCGCGGCTGACCGAGCGCGTTGCCGGGCTCACGAAACAAGCCGACGAACAGACGAAGCAAACTGCCACACTTGAAGTCCAGCGCCAGACCTCCGCGAACGAGGCTAAAGCAGCGGGAGCCGAAGTTGCACGACTGAGCGAGCGCGTTGCAAGTCTGACGAAGAAGGTCGAAGAACAAACGAACCAAACTACGGCGCTCAGCGTTCAACGCGAAGCGGCCGCGAAAGAGGCCAAGGCGGCAGTAGCCGAAGTCGCGCGTCTCACCGAACGGGAGATTGCTCTCACCGACAAAGTCGCAACGCTCGCGGCGCAGCTTGCGGACCAGCAGAAGCAACTAACGGCCGAATTCGAGAACATCGCAAATCGCATCCTCAAAACCAATGCGACCGAGCTTTCAGCCAATTCCCAAAAGGAATTGTCCGCTATCCTCGAACCGCTACGCCAACGAATTCAAGATTTTCAAACGAAGGTGGAAACCACATACACGGCGGAAAACCGCGAAGTCCTTTCGCTCAAAGAGCAGATCAAGCTCATTCTCGAAACTAGCCATACAATTGGCAACCAAGCGGACGGACTCGCAAAGGCGCTAAGGGGTGAGCCGCAAGCGCTCGGTCGTTGGGGTGAACTCGCTCTAGAACGCATTCTGGAAGCGGCGGGTCTTACGGAGGGCCGAGAATACGTCTCCCAAGGGCGCGGATTGGGTCTTAAGAGCGAATCAGGTGGAGTTCAAAGACCGGACATCATTGTAAACCTGCCAGAGAAGCGAACAATGATCATTGATTCAAAGGTTCCTCTGGCGTCCTACGAGCGGCTGATTGCAGCGACCGACGAAACGGAAAGGGGCATCAGCGCCGACCAGTTCGTAAAGGAGATGAAAGGTCATATCGATGACCTTGCCAACAAACGCTACCAGGAGAACCAAAAGCTACAAGCGCACGACTGCGTGTTGATGTTCATTCCGATCGAAGGCGCGATGGCAGCCGCACTCACCAGAGAGCCGGAGCTTTTCGTCTATGCATGGGATCGCCACGTCGTGATTGTTGGTCCGCCCACGCTTCTCATGACGATGCGCACTGTCGCCTCGATTTGGCGCTACGAATTGCAAGGTCAAAACGCGCAGGACATAGCCCGCCTGGCCGGTGATCTGTGCGACAAGGTGAGCGCGAGTCTCGATGATTTAAACGGAGTCGCTGAGAGGATCACGGAAGCGTTGACTGCGCACAATGAAGCAATAAAGCGGCTCTCGACAGGCAAAGGCAATGCACTCTCGATCGGCCAGCGCATCCGCGATTTGGGCGTCAAAACCAAAAAGCCGATGCCAGCGATGCTCGTTGACGGCGTTCCGCTCGCAGCGCCCTCCGAGGATTCGGAAGAAAGCGTTCCCTCTGGGAGTGATCAGGATGCATAGCAATCCTGGATCGGCTTGAATGTCTTAGGGAAATAGTGGTTTAGAACCGACGCATGTTCACGGCGGGGACTGTTTCTGGGCTATTGGAGTGATAGTCTAAGAAAGAACGATATCCGCACGTTCGTCACGAAAGCAAGGCGAAATGCCGAACTACGTCGCGCTGCCGCTAGCCTTCGTACGCAGGAGATTACTCGGTGTGGCACAACGGTAATCCGCAAGAATCTTACGCCAGAGCTGGTGAATGCGCTAAACAATGAGCTGGTCGCGCTGAGCGCAACGCGGCTGCCCATATCGGCGAAGCCGAGCGCGCTTCCGGCGAGACCGGACATGAGATGTTGCTGAAGGGTGCCAACCGACGGAGGATTACTCGCGAAATTGTCAAAGGTATGCCGCGGCAGTTTCTTGTTTACATCCCCAATGATAGTTTCGGCGCTGACCTGTTCCGCTCCTGGCTGAAAATCGATTAAAATCCTCTTCGGAATGTGATCGGCGAATGTCGCGCCGACTAATAGTTAGCTCTTATTTCGTTTTCGTTGGCTCGAAGTTATCATTGGTTCAACGTGGCTCGCAGAGCCTCGATTGCGGAAACAAGTTTCATGAACTCGTTCCGAGGGTTGCGGAACCAATCGGTAGACCAGATTCGATAGATTTTCCATCCTAGACGCACCAGCACTTCTTGTCTCAGCCGATCGCGGTCACGGACGGACCGAGCCGAGTGATATGCGGCACCATCACATTCGACACCTAGAATGAATGATCCACGCTTGTCCGGATGACGAACTGCTAAGTCAATGAAGTATCCGGCGACACCGAGTTGAGGCACTACTTCGTATCCTTTTTCTCTTAGCATCTCAATGACCCAGACTTCGAATTCGCTGTCGGGTTGTCTATCGGTGAACTGGGCCGTATCGAGATGGCCGGTCTTGGCATACGCCAAATAACCTTTCAGCGCCTTTACACCTGGCCTTGAGTTCTCTTCCAATCGGATATCGTCGGCTTTCATCGATGTAAAAAGTCTGACCTGCTGCTTGGCACGAGTGAACAACACGTTTAACCGACGATAACCATAGACTCCGTTAATAGGCCCGAGACGCTGATGGAAATTGCCTGCGGCATCTTTTCCATACACTGTGGATATGAAAATGACATCACGCTCGTCGCCCTGTACGTTCTCGAGGTTCTTCACGAAGACTTTTTCTAGCGTGCTATCCCAACGCAACCGATACACCTCGGCTTCGACATCGGTCGCGAACAGATCGTCCATCATTCTTTGAATCAATTCCTGTTGCGGCTTGTTCATCGTTACGATGCCGAGCGATCGTTTCGGAAATTGGCGCATGAACGTCTGAGCCGCCGCGACTACCGCTTCAGCCTCAATCGGGTTCAGGCTGTCGCCATACGTACCGGCAACCTCTTCGATCCGCACTCCGAAATGTGGATGATCTCCATGCGGCGAAGGAAAAACCGTCAATTTACCTTCGTAGAATTCACGATTTGAAAATGCAATCAAACTTTCATGTTGGGAGCGATAGTGCCAACCAAGACGTCGTACCGGCTGATACGGGCCTCTGGCAAGATCCAGTATTGATTCTTGTCCGATCAAATCTTCGACTTCCGCTTCATCCGAGCCTTCTTCAGTCGTATCATCTTGATCGACTTTTTCGAAAAAGGGTGTCGGCGGAAGCTGTTTTGGATCGCCGACGACTACGATTTGGGATCCGCGCACGATCGCGCCGATGGCGTCTTCCGGTCTGATTTGTGACGCTTCATCCATGACAACCAAATCAAAACGTAGGCCCTCGGGATCGAGGAATTGAGCGACCGACATTGGACTCATCATGAAGCAAGGTTTTAAAGCCTGTACAGCGTCGCCTGCTCTCTTGAATAGCTCGCGTAGCGCGACGTGTCTCCTTTGAAGACTGATTTGGCGCCGTATCAGTGCAAGATCGGAGAACTCAGACGCCCTTCCTTTACCTACTCCGGAAGGGATCGAGAAAGTCATCAAAGACCGTGAAATTTCTTGGCGGCGCAGTTCGAGAATTTTGCGATCTAGCTGCTGATACCGCCTCCGCAGTTTTTCATGCGATTCCCCTGAATGCGTGCCGAGCTTCGGATCTTCTCTCAGAAGGGACTCCGCACACGATCGGTAAAAGATAAGCTCGAAGATCTTGTCTAGATTCTTGTAGGGATCAGCAGAGTCCTGAAAAGACTCCAGGATCGAAGCCAGTCGAGTAGCTTTGGCTTGGCTCTCCACTCTTAGAAAATCGAGGTACGGCTGGAGATTGGCTTTGTGCTCGATAGCAAATCCAATCCTGACCTCAAGCGTCTTGAGAGTCGCTGAACCCATATCGTCAGCACCAATCCAACGGCGCCTATCGATCAGTGCGAGATTACATGCTGCTTCCTCATGCTCGCGGATAACCGCCGTCAGTTGAGTTAGTTGTTCACCATGGCGTTTCAACGACCCGATCAAGTCGTATACGGGCTGGTGAGAAAGCCGTTGCCAAAACACTGGAGGCAAACCCAGCGCAGCTAGTTCGTTCAGATAACTTCCTGTTTCTCGGAGCTGAGCGGCACGATCGGCCCACAATACGCCGCGAGATCCGAGAAGTTTCTCCACCTTTTCGCTGTTTAGCTTCGAGACAAGATCTTCTGTTAATTTCAACCCTGCGGCGAGTATTCCCAGCTGTCCGAATGACGCTGTGGCATTCCAGGTCACGCTTGATAGCTGGGGGACCAAGTCCTCTGCGAGTGCTGCCGCGGTCGATTCAGCTTCGACTAAAACTTCCAGTGAAGGAGCTGAATTTACGGGCCATCTTGCCGCCTCTTGAACGAGACACGCGTGTTCAGCGAACTTGCCAAACGCCAGAACCGAATCGATGCGCTCAAGGGGTGCCTCGAGAAGAGCCAGGCAAATTGGGCTCGTTCCGCTTGATAGAGGTGGAAAAGCCTGTCGAACCTTTCCTGCCCATTGCGAAATCGAAATCAAGTCACGCCAAGGCGTTTCTAGGCCCCGATAAAATCGCCCAGCATATCGCGGCAGGTCACGGTTCGTTTCGGTTTCATGCAATTGCTGCAAGTAAGCGGCGAGACGCGCCAACTCCTGAGCCGGTTTTCTCTTTTCTGCGGAACTGCCGGGAGCCGCCAGACTTTTGTACATCCTCTTTGCTTCACGGCATTCGCGATTAAACGTTCTGCGAAGGAATCCGGATGTCTGGAGTACCAGGGCCGCGTGCTTCACAACTTCCAGCGAGGGAACCAAGGAAAGCTGAAACTCCTGGCCAATCTTCGTTTTCAATCGTTGCAACGCCTCACAAGACTGGGCGCTACGTTCAAGATCGCGAGCATTCTCCTCCACCATGACCGCAGGGTCGCGATAAGCGAGAATGCTTCGCGGCACGGACTGGAGGAGGGAAATGGCCTTAATGAGATCCTCGATGTCCCGTTTTAGAAGAGTATCGATCCCCAAAAGACTAGCGACTGGTCGGGTGGCATCTAGCGCTTTGCGAAGAGAATCGGCTCTCCGTCGTTTGTCCGTGCTGATGGTCCTGATCGATGAGATGCTTTCGTCGGATAGATTTAGTGTTGACGCCTTTTGATGGGCTTGTCGGAAATTGAAGCTGCCCAGTTCAAATAACTTGTCTGGACTCGAAGAGAACTCGGCGACGTGGTTCTTCGTAACGTTTAACTTGTCGAGATCGTCCGCCGTTTCGATTAGAAGGGAAAGCTGAGTTTGGGTGTGGACCGTACGGACAATGTTTTCCAGAACCCCGTCTCGCGGAATGGGTAACGGCATGACCTTGCCGATGAACTGGTTTACCCCGTTGAGAGTCGTTTCGAGGGACCATCCAGACTCAGACGAAACGGCTGTTACTGCACTGAGTAATTTCGTGATCGAGTCCTTCCAAAGCCCTAGGATCGCTATCAGTTCATCGGACTGAAAAATATCCAAGTTAAGGTTCTGAATTCCAGACCACGGGTGGCGAGACAGTCCCTGCCATTCATTTAGGGCGGCGGCTCTAGACTCTAAATCGCGGGCGAGCTCCTTCAGCTCTTCCCGAGTAAAGGGATTCATTTCTGAAGGCTGCTCAATTCGAATCTTGAGCAACTGCGGACTAAGTGCCTCTGCAAACTTGAGGCGAACGCAGTTCGCGCGAAGAATCTCGTGTACGGTGAGCCCGGTTTCGCCAACGCTGTCCTTAATCCGCGTAACGTAATAAATGAGCTCATTCCGTGCGTGTTCGTGAGCTTCGATCGCTTGCCGGAGTTGATTGCTATCAAGCGCCGGACCGGCAAAATTGAGTCTTTCTTCTAGAGACTTCAGGACGGCAGTTTTACGGGTTTTGTTCGAATGAACTTCCAAACAGAAAATGCCCAAGCCGAATTGGTCGAGACGATCCTTAACTACTTGAAGGGCGGCCATCTTTTCGGCAAGAAATAGGACTCTTTTCCCGCTTTGCATCGCGGCGGCAATGATATTAGTGATGGTTTGAGATTTGCCGGTACCCGGAGGTCCTTGAATGACTAAGCTCTTGCCTTCCAGAACGTCGATCACGGCGCTGTGTTGAGAGGAGTCCGCATCGGTGACGAGCACGTGGCTCTTTGAAATCAATTCGGGTGAATCGATTTCGTAATCTGGAGCGAGCGTAACTTCCGAAACAGATTCGGTTCCAATCAAAAGATCGCTTAGGATCGCATGGGATTCCAGAGGATGATGCGCCGTCCAACGCTTGGGATCGAGGTCTGAATACATCGCAAGCTTGGCGAACGTGAAGAGTCCCACCGTGACCCATCTCCTGACCTTCCACCGTCGCTGCGACGCGACGATGGCTTGAACTTTCTGGAGATAGGCAGAAAGAGTTGTGTCCTCACCCCAAGTAGGGAGCTCCAGGCCAACGGTTCGTTTAATGAGCTCAGCGAACGCGTGGTTTGTTTCGATATCGTCATCACGCTCTGCCAAAACGTATTTGTAGAGACCGTCTTCAAGGGTGCGTTGGATTTCCACTGGGTAAAATACGAGAGGCGCATAGACGGGAATATCAGAGTCAATGGATTCGTACCATTCAACAAATCCAAACGCGCCGTACAGGGCGTTGATTCCGGCGTCTTCCAGAAGAGTCTTATCGCCCTCGCGTATCCCCGCCAATTTCGATTCCATCGCTTCGCGATAAAACAACGTTTGAATCGTCAAATCCTTTCGGGAACGGCTCGGCGTCGGTAAGTTCAACGGCAGGTCGAAGCTAGGGTTAATGCCTAGCTGTCGAGCACGGTCGGCTGCTGAAAAGTCAGATCGCTCATGCAAGCCCAATGACACTCGAACTCGATCTTTCAGGGTACGGTCAAGTTTGGCAAGCTGCCTTCTTGTTCCCCGAGCGCGGAGTTTTTCTCTTTGTTCTAGATATTTCTCGTCGTTCGCTTTTGCACTCGCGAACGCCTCTCTAAATTCTGCCGTCAGCTCGTCAGCAGGCTCAATATCTGGCTCGTCAATCCAAACAAAGTGAAGATTCTTGCGTTCTTCAAGCTTTTCGAACAACACCTCGGGGATCTCATCGATTATGCGAATGTGATTCTTCGATTTATCCGAATGCTTGAAATTCAAAAGACGATTGGACATCGAAAGGTCGAGCAGTTTGGCGCGAAGCTTGTCTATTCCGGCCTGTACCAATCCAGCCAGACCGGCGTTGGCACCGACTGTGTCCGGTGTTGTCACAACCCGCCTTCCGCCATTTCAGCATAACGACAAAGTGCATTCGCAAGTTGCATCTGGTGTGGGCTTTTGCACTCCACCTCGAATAATGCCGGACTCGCGACCACAACGGCGAGGCACTGCGCCCGCGACACGGCAACGTTTAACCGATTCAGGCTATAGAGAAATTCCATTCCTCTCGGAGCCTCTTCAGGCGTTGATGTGGTCATCGAATAAAATACAACTGGAGCTTGTTGTCCTTGAAATTTGTCGACTGTGCCAACTCGGGCGCCGCGAGGAAGCGCTTGCATTAGCGCCGAAACTTGGGCGTTGTATGGAGCTACGATCAGAATATCGTCAAGTTTCAATGCCTCTGTTTTCCCGGTCTTGTCGACCCACGCGGCGGCACCACACAACAGCCCTGATACGAGTCCCACAATGGCGGCGACTTCTTCGGGAGATTCTGTCTGATTCGCGGAGTGCTCGACAGGAATGAATCGTAGGCCCGAACCATCTAGTAAGCCGTTCGCATAGAGCCGTTGATTCGCATTCTGAGGACGGGCCTTCAGGCGGTTGTCATAAAACAGCTCAGAGATAAATGCGCAAATGTCAGGATGAAGGCGATATGTCTCGTTCAGAAATATTCCCTTACCCTTTTCAATCGTCGCGCGCCCGTTCAGTAAATGCGCCAATGCGGACACATCGACGCCGGGAGGATGAACACCTTTTTGAGGCTGGTTCAGTTGCTGGGGGTCGCCGAGAAGCACGACGCTTCTCGCAGCTTGGCTGATCGACAGTACGTCAGCCAGCGACATTTGCCCAGCTTCGTCAACGAGCAACACATCAATCGAATTAGCCATTTCCTCCCTGGCCCATAGCCAAGCTGTTCCAGCCGCCAATTGTGCTGTTCTCGAAGCTAAGGCTGTCCAAACACCTTCGTTGTCATCGGCTTGAGTGACCATATCGTCGGCGCAGCAATCGTTATCGTTGCCCTTTTGCACGGCTCGCAATCGCAGGCCTTCGCTGCGACAGTAGTGACAGGACTCCTGCAACAGTTTACTGATAACCTTGTGACTGACGGCTGTGATTCCCACACGATAGCCGTTGCGTACGACTTCAGCGATCATCCGCGCTCCGGTGTGCGTCTTGCCCGAGCCAGGCGGCCCTTGTAGGGGCAGCACGGCCGGCTGAGAGCATAGCGACTGAATCATCTTTCTGGCCTGGCCCGTCATCTGCCCATCTTTGTCGAGGAGCGCTTCGGCATCGACAGGAAGTTCTCGCGGGGGGCGACGAAGGAGTAGGTCCCTCGCAGCCTGAAAAGGGCCGTCAGCGGTTATGTCATGGTCGGCTACCCATTCACCGAGCCGCAGCAAGCTATCTCGCTTGGCCCGCGGATCGACGAAATTGTGGGGAATAAGTGCCGTTGGATGAGGAACAGCTGACGACGAAGACCTCTTAATGTCAATGTGCCCGAGTCGATCGTCAATCGAGACGACGGTTCCTGCACCGGCTTTGGTTAAAGGATCATGGATGTTTAGCGCACGATCGATGGTGTGATCCTGTGGAGGGAATTCATATCGATGTACGGTGGATTTTTTGACCTGTGCGACTGGGCCAACGTACACCAGGCCTCCCATAGCGTTGCCGTCTTCTAAAACCTCTTCATCAGAAAGGTCGCACTGCCGGAAGTATTCCCACCACGACGATTTATCTTCTCGCCTGTAATACTCCAATATCAGAGCAAGGAGCCACCGTGCTCGATGTTCAGGGGTCCAGTCTGCTTCATTTGTTGGGAGAGCGGCCTGGAGTCGGTTCACCAAGGCTCTAACTCGTTCAATTTGCTCGGCCAGCGCCTCAGTTGGTGTGCCTCCTCTCGGCGCCGGGCGGGGCAGCACTCTGCCCCTTTTCGCTTCTAAGTCACGCCTTCGGTCCTCTAACCATTCGCGGAGTTTCCATGCAGATAAACAATCGTCCCGGTTGTACGATTCAAGAGTCGGCAGAAGTTTGGTCAGGACCTGACGAGAACTTCCCAATGCGAGAGCCGCCGCGAACGCTTGCAGCGCCACTACGGAGTCTCTCGGAGACACGGTACGAGTAAAATTGTAAAGAGCCTCTATCTTTTTGATGGAGTAACTCTCGACCGATGCTCGTATTCCCTGTCTGACAACCCGGTACAGATCGAAAAACACTCCAGCCCTCAAAAGTTCATCGACTTCATCAACACAAGTTCCGTGCCGCCCTGCTAAACGCTTGATTGCGGTAGGTTCGTAGCTTGCATAGTGGTAGACGTACATCTCGGGATGAGCACGCCATCTTTCCGTGATTGTCCCGATTAGCCTAAGGAACGAATCCTTCTCTTCGATAAGATCGAACGACCACGCTGGCTGATAATGCGGCTGCGCAGTCGACATATCTTCCAGGGTCAGCATTCCAACGAGGTATTCCATTCCGTGCCCAAGCGCAAATGAGTCGCCTTCGAGATCAAGGAAAACATCCCACTGCGAAGGCAAAGGAAGAGACGAGAGACCCTCGTTGGGTTCACTCGTATCGAGCAGGCGATATATTACGTGACCATCAGTTCTGCCTTGGACTTGTAAATCTGCCTGATCGTGGAGGCGGGAGAGAGTGGACGGCCGGATGCCGTCAAATTTCGGAGAGGCCTTCAAATCCAATTGAGCCAACCGAGCGACGGTGGTCACATCGCGATTCGACAACGACTTACGCTGGGTTCTCGTAATACCCGCGACCAGAGATAGGTAATCGTCGCGCCGCCAGCGTTTGTCACAAACGGTATTCCAAGAACAAACGTTGCAATGTTCGTTCGGTTCCGGGTAGGTAGCGTGGTTGACTTCGTAAGCCTTCTCAAAATCGCGCTTGATCTTCCTGAAGTAGGCTAAGTACTGCTCGACAGCGAACTGCTCTGACTCGGTGCTGAGTCCTAACACGACGTGCATACGTTCCGGCGTCACGCCTTGAATCTGCGCAAGCAGATCCGAATAGAAGCACAGCTGGATTAACGCGCCGACCTTTGCCGATTGCGCTAACTTTGCTTCGACCGGTTGATATGACCAGTTACCCAGAATACTGGGCTGCTGTACTCGAATCAGGAAGTCAGAACGACCGCGCCATGATCCGACCTGGAGCGTCGCCTGGTAGATGGCGCCGACGCCGCGGTGTAATGCCTCCTTCGTCCGAATAGCGGCTTCATCCCAGGATATGTCGGTAGGGATTTCTGCGACATCGAGCTTCTGAACATCGGTCAAGTAACGCAAATAGTCTTGCTCGTGTCTGGTCCCGAGTTCTCGAAGAAGTTCAACAGTCGGGTCGGCAAAAAATGGCTTTTCAATCAGGCCCTCGGCTTGTCGGCGGTCGAGCGTCGAAAGGTGGTGACACGCAAGGAATGCGGCGACATCTGTTGCTGAAAACATGAACACCTTCCAGTTTCAATCGCTAGATGCCTCGGTTCAGAATTAGGCCTTTCGTGTTCTAAACGTTTTCCTTCGATTTGTCCGAGCATCGAAAACCCCGAATATAGGCACGCTAAGGCTCTCCATGACCGTCCAAAGCGTTTAGGAGGCTCTTCAAACGTTTGACCTTTAAGTCTTCATCAGCAGGATCCTCGCTAATATGTGGGGCGAGCGGCTTTCCTTTCAACCATTTTTCAACGATGTGCGTGAGGCCTTCAGCTGTGTACGGACGCAAGTATTCAGCAATCCAAGGATCCATCCAGAACGCTCCTGAGTAAGAAGCCCAATTCGGAGATGCCGAAATGACTAACACGTGGGCGAAAGCAGGGGCGCCGAGTCCACGCCATTCCTTCGTTTGCGCCTTCGGGTCGTCAAAATCGTTGAGCGCTGTATTCAGAGCGACGTAAACTAGCGAACATAGCCTGTCGTAGATGGCCTCATCCAGAGCATTGTTTGCGAGATTCTTGCTTTCAAACACGACTGCCTCACCGCGGACGTTGTTTACTCGAATGGGCGGACAAAAGACCGCTAACGCGATCTTTTGAGATGCCGAGCTTGATGGCGACAGCATTTACATTGAGCCCATCCTCACGGAGCTGTCGTATTTCCTCAACGAGCTTTCGTTCCGCGTCCTGTCTGAATTCGTCCTGAAAGATTGCTTGAGCTCGATTCAAAACGCCGTATGTCGATATCTTCTCGGCTTCGTCGCCAGCGATCTTTTTCAGTAACTCTAAGTGTTGTGAAGAACCTTTACGTAAGATGTAATTCGGATCAGCTGCTAACGCTCGCGCCCATTTTTCGACAGTGGCTGAGTCTAGGGGCTTCTCTTCTTCAGCAAATTGGTCCTCGTCGTCATCGTCAGGGAGCAACTCGCTGAACTCGTCATACCAATCAGTCGTTTTCTGGTAGAGATGGACAGTGCCGCCGACGACAAAAGCCAAATCAATGATGCACGTCAACCCAACTTTTTCGTTGAAACTGCGGAGTTGAAGGATCTTCTCTTTTATCGTCTTAGTGTCATCGTTCGATACTCCACCTTCGCCCAATTCCGCCTCAAGCGCCGCAACAGGATCATCGATCTGAAATTGCTCGAATGGCGCCCAGTTCAAGTACACAACTTTTGCGCTTAGACTACTCGCGCACTCGAGAAATGCCTTCCAATCGCCCCCGTGGTCTTCGTTCCAATGGACGGCCGGACCTTCGTGCTCAGCCAACCATCCGAAGAACAGCGTCAATCCGCGGCTAGTTGCCGATCGCCGAATCTCCTCCACGATCGTTAAGAGTGGGTCCGTCATACGCTCTCAATGAGGCCGTCGCGATTCAACAGCCCGCCGGAGATGGTCAACGGCGGAGTTTATCAAGTCAGATAGTAGCGCAGCTAGTGATATTGTGGTGTCCGCGAACTGATGATCGGAAGGGTCAGTCTACTTTGTGATCGCGAAGGCATGCATGATGTGAGAAGGAAAAACTGCGGAAGGCTGACTAAGCGAAGATCGCTCATCGCCGCGGCGCGGTTTTGGTTTCTTGCTTCGGCCATCCGACTCATTGTCCAATCGCGACGGACAGCCGCGTCCGCACATTTACAGGGTCCTGAACGACAAATCCGACTGGTTCCTCAGCGGGGATTTTTGTTTGTGGCGAGTCTTATACCGGTGAGTGCATGCCAGCAAGTGTCGGAGCTCAGGTCTGTGAGCTGTTTACTGGCCCTTCTTTTTCAGATAATTCAGCAACTGGCGGAGCACGAACAGCCAGAATGTACGGACATGGGAGTTCATTGGGCTCCTTGGGTCACTTTGGGTCCAAAGTTGGGTCCATCCAGAGGGTTAATCGGGGCTAAATCAGGGGCGTAAGCGAAGTCTGGTCAATGGATTACTGCTATCCTAGCCGCCCACCGAGGTTTTCATTCTAACAAACGGGTCAACGGCAGCCAATCGCCATTCGGCTCAGGCGTTGAGGCGAAATCCGATAACGGGCAAGAATCGGGAGTAAGGGGCAGGAGCCTCGCCGGTCGTTTAAGATCGTCGAGAAGGGAAAGAAGGTCTCGGGGTGTGCGATCGGTCCCCGCTCGACGTTTGCACTTCACGACCGGCAAAGCTCCCGTTCGTCGTGTAGTGACACGAGGGTAGCGGCTGCACCGCGGCGTCTCAATCCGGTAATTAACTGATTTCGTGCCGGGTAAAACACCTTAGACGTCCCTGGCGGCCCCGCTATCGCCGCATCAGCCCCACCTAAACTACTCCAAATTGGACGGTTAACACCCATTGCCCCTGCCCTTTCAATTGGCCCTATCGGGTGCTAGCCTTTTGTGGAGGCTTTTCTTGCCAATTCGGCTCATTGCCACCGATATCGACGGAACGCTGCTCGACAGTCACGGCGAGCTCCCCGAAGCCAACGCGCTGGCGATCGGAGAGGCGGCCGAGCGCGGCATCGAAATCGTGATCGTCACCGGCCGGAGGTTCGATCCTGCGCGCAGGATCGCTCAAAAACTGCCCTGCGACGCCCACCTAATCGTCAGCAACGGGGCGCTGGTGAAATCGGGGTCGGGAAAGACCCATCTGCGTTCCCTGCTGCCGATCGAGACGGCGCGGCGCGTGATCGAAGCGACCGGCGAATTCCGGCCCTATCAGGGCGTGATTTTCGACCGTCCGGCCGAGCGCCAAGTGATCTTCGAGCGAATCGACTGGGATGGGCCGTTCATGGGTCCCTACCTCCGGCGGCACCTGCATCAGGTAGCGGAGGTGGCGCCGCTTGCGGCCTGCCTTGAAACGGAGGACCCCGTGGAGATCATGTTCATCGGCGAATGTGGGGTGATTCGCGCCGCGCACCGCACGCTCGAAGCCTCCGAATATCGCGACGAGTATACTTTGGCATTGACCGAATACGAGGAACGCGGCATGTCCATGCTCGATGTGCTACAGCGCGGTGTGACGAAAGGGACGGCGCTCGCCGAGTGGGCCAGGCGGCGCGGCATTGCACCTGACGAAGTGATGGCCATCGGAGACAATTGGAACGATCGCGAAATGCTCGAGTATGCCGGAACGCCCATCGTGATGGGCAACGCCGTCGCCGAGTTGAAATCGCTCGGCTGGCGCGTTACCCTCTCGAACGACGACTGCGGCGTGGCAGCCGCCATTCGATCGTTTGCGCTGATGGCAACGGAACGAGTCGACGGAAAAAAGGGGGAATGAGATGAAGGTTCTTACGGTGATTGCCGGTGGATTACTGTGTACGGCAGGCTTGCTGACGGGAACGGCGGCCAGGGCCCAGCAGGGCCCGCCGATATCGACCAAGCCCGCAACCATAACCTCCGTGCTCGATTTTCAGCTTTCGATCGAGGAACGCGAAATCGAGGGCCTGGCCGACGCCATGCCGGAAGACAAGTACGACTTTGCGCCGACGAACGGAAACTTTGCGGGCGTGCGGACGTTCGCGCAGCAAGTAAAGCACATCGCGACAACCAATGATCGATTCTTCGGCGCAATCCTCGGCCAGCCCGCCGCGACGCCTGCTTCGCAGTTCGAAGCCGAGAACGGCCCGGATTCGGTGAAAACCAAGGCCGAGATCATGCAGTATCTGAAAGATTCCTTCGCGCTGGGGCACAAGGCGATCGCGACGATCAACGCCGAAAATGCATTTGTCGATATGAAGAACCCTCCAACTCCCTTCTTGCGGACGCCTGCTCAAATCGTGGTTTTCGATTGTGCACACTCGATGGACCACTACGGGCAGATGGTCGAATATCTGCGTGACAATGGAATCGTCCCCCCGGCGAGCCGCCAGCGGCCACCTGCGAATCCTCCGGGCCAGTCGGGGCATAAATGACGGCGCTCTACAACTAGCTAGCGAGATGAAATCCAGGGCCATTTTTGGCGCGATGCTGCTGGCGGGCGTCACTGCGGTGATTGCCGCGCCGGCGGCTCGCGCCGATTATGCTGTCCTGCGAAATGGCATGCGCCTGCATATCACAGGTTATGCGCAGCAGGGCGATCATGTGCAGCTCACCGTCCGGGGCGGGACCGTCGAAATTTCCGCTGAGCAATTGATCGACGTCGAACCCGAGGATCAGTTCCCGGCCCCGCCTCCAGCCGATGTCGATTTCGGCGTCCGCTACGCCCAACTGATTCACGCCGCGGCCCAGAAACACGGCGTGAACGAAAAGCTCGTCGCCCAGGTGATCGAAGCCGAGTCGAACTTCAATGCGAAAGCCGTGTCGCGGAAAAAGGCGCTGGGCTTGATGCAACTGCTGCGCGAAACTGCCGTGCGCTACGACGTGGCCAACATCTTCGACCCCGCGCAAAACATCGAAGCCGGAACACACTACTTGAAGGACCTGCTGGTGCGCTACGACGGGAATCTCAAGCTTGCGCTCGCGGCCTACAACGCCGGGCCCGAAATGGTCGACCGTTACGGCGGCATCCCACCCTTCCCCGAAACGCAGCATTACGTCCGGGAAATCCTGTCCGGCCTTACCAAGCAGACTTCCGACTCAGCGCAGCAGAGCTTGCATGCAGAACCGCGACCGACTGCCTACTGAGTGGCCGTCTTTTCGCCCAGGCGGCGCATGCGTTCCTGCAGCTTCTTGCGAAGCGGCGCCGGGGCATTGGGATTGAACGCGACGAGATACCAGAGGGGCTGCGAGCGGTCGCGGCTGAGCCGGGAAAGCGTGGAAGCGTCGCTATTGGGATGGCGCGCGATATTCTCGCGGATCGCGGAATATGGATGGTGCGAAAGCCGCCCGAGCGTTTTCGCCGTCACTTTCGGGTGTTCGCTGATCAAGCGTAGCAGATAGTAATCTTCTTTGGGCGCCTGGCGCGAGAGCTGGTCGAGCGCATCCGCGCGTACCTCCGAGCTGAGCACGGTGCCCACTTTTTCGTCCCAGCCGGGGTTGATGTGGTTGAGTTCTTGTGTGCGCGCGTGGATCAATTGCTCGATCACGCGCCGCTCTTGATCGAGACGCGAAACCGGCAAAGCGCTGTGCTCCACGGAATCGAGCACGCGCAGCAAATGCTGCCGCTCGCCGAATACTATCTGGGATGTACGCACGGTCTTCCCCTTCCCTGCATTGCGAACCAAGTCGGAACGTCTCATGTTTCCATCACCCCGCAAATTTCACGCGCCGCGGGATTCGGCCAATTGGAACTGCGAGACAAATCTGGCCCTGAGCGGCTGCGATCTCGAACTCGAATCTTGCATGGGGCCCGCTACCCGTCGGAAATACTGCAAGTATAAACCGAAAAGCGCACTGTACCCATTTCAAACTGTAATTCCCAAGTAGGCGATCGCGCAAGTCGTGCTGCCGATGCCGGTCTGTGACGGCGTGATTATCCGGCGGATGCATGAGCGAGTAAAGCGAAGGCCAGGTATGTTGTTCCTTGGACCGCAACAGATAGTTCTAGGACTAGCCCCCGAGCTAGTTCAGGCCTGTAAGTAAGCCTCGATGCATCCAGCCGCCTAGCCGCTAGCGGAGAAACGGATTCTGATCGCGCTCTTCGCCGATGGTTGTCGTATCGCCATGGCCTGGGAAAACGATCATCTCCTCGGGCAGGACGAGCAGCTTCTCGCGGATCGAGCTCAATATCTGCGGGAACGAGCCGCCGGGAAGATCGGTGCGGCCAATGCTGCCGTGGAATAACGTGTCGCCGGCGAGGAGAAGCGAACCGCCGGGCGCCGACTCAGCCATAGCACGTGGCTTCGCGCGCGCCGCAGCGGTCACGGCTTGCGTTTGGGTGGATGTGGGCTGGACGACAAGGCTGATGCTGCCGGGCGTGTGGCCCGGCGTGTGCAGGATGTGCGCCCCGAAGCCGCCCCAGCGCAGCGTGTCGCCCTCTTTTACGAAGTCCCGGATGCGCATCGTCTCGGGCGTCGGAATGCCGAGCCACTGCGCCTGCATGTCGAGGCTGCGATAGAGCGGCAGATCGGCCTCGTGAAACAGCACGGGCGCCCCGGTAGCGCGATGAAGCTGTGCGAGCCCGCCCACGTGGTCTATGTGCGTGTGCGTGCTGACGATCGCCAAAACTTTCAGCTGATTGCGGCGAAGAATTTCAAGGATGCGATCGACATCGTCGCCCGGATCGACCACGATGGCTTCATGCGTCTCCGGATCGCCCAGGATCGAGCAGTTGCACTGCAACAGGCCGACTGGAATGATTTCGTGAATCAGCTTCGTGGGCACAGAAAGCGAGTATATCAGGAGATGCTGGCAGGCGGCGCCGGCTGCTGGTCCGGCTTTTGATCGGGCGGCAGCGCCGCGGCGACGAGCGATTCGACGCGAGCGAGCAGTTCGGTGCGCTGCGTGGCGCTGTACGCAGCTGTATCGACGGCAGGGCCAAAGCGCACCACAACCTCGCCCGGATGAACGACCCACTTGTCGCGCGCCAGCAGGCGGTACGTCCCGACGATCGCGACCGGCACAATCGGCGCCCCAGCCTCAATCGCCGTCACAAACGCGCCTTTCCTGAAAGGTTGCAACCGTCCATCCCGGCTGCGCGTTCCCTCCGGAAAGACAAAGACAGAAAGTCCTTCCTTCAACGTGCTTACGGCCATCGCGACGCCCGAGCCCGCCTGCTTCCCCGCTCGATCCACCGCGACAAATCCCGCCAAGCGCATTCCCAGTCCCAGCACAGGTAGCCCAAACAGTTCCCTCTTGGCAAGCACCGAAATTCGGCGCGGGATCGCGGGAAAGAGGATCGGTGCATCGAGATTCGAGGCGTGGTTTGCCGCGAAGACGCATGGTCCGGGCGGGATGTTTTCGGTTCCCTCGACGCGCACGCGGATTCCAACCAGCCGAACGGCGAAGCGGCAAAATTTCATCGACGTTCGGTACATCAAATCGGGATTGCCCGCGAGCCACGTCCACAAGATAAGGAACGGCAGGCCCAGCAGAACCGCCACGCACGTGAGGAATACGGCGACGAGAGTGCTGGCGGCGGACGCCATGTTAGTCGGTGGTGCCGCGCAGCATGCCTTCGCGAATGCGGCGCTGGCGTTCGCTCGGATGCTCGATTTCGGTGATGGTATACATCGTGCCGAGTTGTGCGCCGGGGCTTTTCTGGTCCAGGGCAGCGCGATTCACCTGCAGGCCGGCGAGGCCGAGGAAATGGTTATAGGGAATTTCGTCCGTGCCGCCGACATAGCTGCGGAAAAAATCCTGAAAACTCTTTCCGGCGACCTCTTCGACGGCGGCGCGAATGCCTTCGTCGTCGTTGTAGAACTTGCCCTGCCGCGCGTATTCGGCGTTCATCAGGCGAAAGACGTCGTCGAGCGATTTGTGATTCTCGGTCGCATCGCGGATCGCGAGGTCAAGCATCACGCCGAGAATCTGCCCTTTGTTGTAATACGAGATGCTGCGGTCCGGTTCGTTGTAGCCGTCGTACTTCTCGAACCACGCGTCGAAGCTCGATTCCTCCGCGCTCTGCCACGCGCGCGCCGGGCGCGATTCGAGCTGGCCGATTTGCGAGGCAAGGTCGCCGTAGAACTGATACTTCGTCCACAGCTTGGTGCGGACGAGTGCGAACGATGCATACGCGCTCGTGACGCCCTCGGCAAACCAAAGCGAGCGCGTGTACTGCTCCTTCGTGTAATCGACCGGCTCGAGGCTCTGCGGGCGGATGCGCTTCACGTTCCACACGTGAAAAAACTCATGCGCCGCGACCGGAATTGCGGAATCCACGGAGCTCATGGAGATGGCGGTCGAATTGGCGTGCTCCATGCCGCCGCCTTCGACCTCGCCGTCGGGGCCGATGTGGAAGATAAACGTGTACTCGCGGCGGCGCGGATCAAAGGGCGGGCCGCCCATCAGCTGCAATTCGTATTCGGTGATGCGCTTGAGCCCATCTTCCAGCTGCACGCGATTCCAGCCGCCTTCGGTCTCCGGATCGACCACCACCCGAAAGCGAGCATCATCGTTGTTGAACGTGAATTCATCGAATTTACTCGCTTCAACCGGCGCGTCGACGAGCTTGTCGTAGCTCGAAGCGGTGTAGGCGTTGGCCGCGAGGGGCGCCGCGCTAAGCTCCGTCGCGGTTCGCCAGCCGGCCGGCACATTGTCGAATGCTACCGACACATCCTCGGCCCGCCGGTCGGGCACGTACATCAGAATCTCGGCGAGATTGATGAAGGCGTGGTGCTCATCAAGCTGCGAATTGAAGGGCCCGGGATCATCCCATAGGATCGCGTAGTGAATTTCGAAGCTGTTGTGATCGCCGGGCTGGCACGGCGATGCGACCGAAATGCGCCAGGTCTGCTTGTCGAGCTTTCGCAAACTTGCAGGGACGGCATCGACCGAGCGGCACAACGCGGTCACGTCGCGCACGCGATAGGCAAAGTCCGCGATCTGATACAACGCGTTCCATGCGGGCATCGCAACGATGACTTCTTTGCCCTCGACGGGAATCGTCATCGACACGCCAAAGAGATGGCGGTCCGGCTGGGCGAGCGAAACGCGATACTGAATCGTCGCCGAGGCAGGACCCGCGGTAATTAGTGATGCGCACACCGCGACGAATGCCAGAGCCAATGCGCGACGAAGCCCGGGGCCGCGGTCCTTCATGCACGCGCACCGGAAGCCGCGTGCAATTTCTCTAGAAGCTTCCCGGTAAGCCCGTCGAAACTGCCGTTCGACATAATCAGAATCAGATCGCCTGAGCCGGCGTGCGCAGCCAGATGCTCGGCAATTTCGTCGGCCGAGGAGAACGCCTTGGCGTCGGCGCCCCGCGCGCGGACGGCGGCAGCGATCGCTTCGGGCGAAAGCCGATCCTCTTCGGCCAGCAATTGCGCGCGATTCACGGGGCCGAAAAGCACCGCATCAGCCAGCGAGAGCGCGTCCGGCAGCGCGTCCTGAAAGATCTTGCGTCGCATCGTATTCGACCGCGGCTCGACGGCCGCCCAGATCTTGCGTCCGGGCCAGCGCGTGCGCGCCGCCTCGAGCGTCAGGCGAATCGCCGTCGGATGATGGGCGAAGTCTTCGACCACTAGAATGCCGCCCGCCTCGCCCTTGATCTCCATGCGGCGGCGCACGCTCTGAAACGTGGCAAGCGCGCGCTCGATCGCATCGCACTCCACGCCGCGCCCGTAAGCCAGCGCGATCGCCGCCAGCGCGTCAAGCACGTTGTGGCGTCCGGCGACGGGAATGCGAACGCGCGTCACCTCCCTGCCGCGATAGGCGACGCGAAACTCCGTTGCTTCATCTTGCCAAAGGATGTCTCCCGCGCACCAATCGCATTCCGGCGTCAGACCAAATGTTTCGACCGGGCAAAATGCCTTCGCAGTTGCTTCGCGAAGCTCGGCACTCTCGCCCCACATCAATATCCGCCCGCGCCGCGGCACCAGATTCACCAACCGCCGGAATTGCAGCGCAATCGACGCGAGATCGGGATAGATATCCGCATGATCGTATTCCAGCGACGTAAGGATCAGCTCGTCCGGATGGTAGTGCAGGAATTTCGGCGCCTTATCGAAAAATGCCGTGTCGTATTCGTCGCCCTCGATGATGAACTCTTCCCCGCCGCCCAGCCCGTAGCTACGGTCGCCGAAATTGGGCGCCACTCCGCCGATCAGAAAATCGGGGCGCCGGCCCGCCGTCTGAAAAATCCACGCGAGCATCGCTGTGGTCGTGGTTTTACCATGCGTCCCCGCCACAACGACGGAAGTATGGCCCGGAATAAAATATTCCTCGAGGATCTGTGGCATCGAGCGGTAAGGAATCTTGTCGTCGAGGATCCGCTCGAGTTCGGGATTGCCGCGCGAAATCGCGTTGCCGATCACGGCAAGATCGGGTGCCGGCTTCAGATTCTCTTCGCGGTAGCCGTCGTTCCACGTGATGCCAAGCGAGCGCAGCAGGTTTGACGCGGGCGGATACACGCCCGTATCGGAACCGGTCACGCGAAATCCTCGCTCCGCGAGCATTCCGGCAAAAGGCGCCATCGCAGATCCTCCGATCCCGAGGAGATGGATGTGGTCGACGGAAGGTTTTGTGACGGGGCCGCTCATGAGGTGCACGCCGGTTCGAGAATTCTGAGTATGCCGCGGCCCGTGCTCGAAAGCTCGGCGCGAACGCCCAGAGGCACCGTAAGCGCCGCTCGCTCGGTGTGCCCGACGGGCGAACCCCACACGATCGGGACGCCGAGCGGCCCGAGAATTCGTCGCGCGACCGATTCCACCGTTTCGCCGTCCGGCGGCGGAGCGCATTCCGGAAAATCGCCCAGAATGATGCCGGCAACGCTGCGAAACTTCCCTGCCTGCTTGAGATGCATCAGCGCGCGATCGACCTGATAAGGCTTCATGCCGCGGTCCTCCAACAGCAGGATGGCGCCCTGCGTATCGAGCTCCCACGGTGTGCCCAGTGACGCCTCCACAAGCGTGAGGCAGCCGCCGAGCAACGTGCCCTGCGCCTGCCCTGTGCCCATCGGCGCGCCCTGCAAATCAATCGACCAGCCGTGCCGCGTCTCGGTAATGGCGGACATCAGGCTCGGGCAGTCGTAGCCATGTGGCGCGCCCGCGCCGCGGTCGAAATTCGACGCCACCATCGGCCCGTAGAACGTCACCCAGCGAAATTTCTGCCACAGAAAAATCTCCAGCGCAGTGAGATCGCTCGAACCCAGAAAAATCTTCGGTGCAGCCAGCGCGACGCTCAAGCCGTCGAGCAGGTAGTTCGAGCCATAACCGCCGCGCGAACAAAAAATCGCGCGTATCGCCGGATCCGAAAGCGCGTCCTTCAGTGCGACCAGGCGGCTCGCAGTTCCTCCCGCAAAAAAGCTCTCGTGTGCCAAAGCACTCAAGCGATCCACCTTCGGCGAGTATCCGAGCCGCGCCAGCTCGTCGCACCCCGCTTGCAGGTGATCCTCCTGCACGGGGCTTGCGAGCGACAACACGCGAATGGCGTCGCCGGGTCGCAGCGCGGGCGGCTTAATAGGCTGTGGCATATGCGAATTCGAGAATAAGGAATTTGCGCAGGCGAGTCCAGAAGCGGACGCAGCACCGATTCGCCGGATGCAACCGGAGCCAGCAGCGCGGCCCGCTATTTCACGGTGAACGTCAGTTGCGAGGAGGTCCCGCCGCCCGGCGCCGGATTCGTGACCGTGATCTGGGCGGTCGTTGACGATCCGGTATCCGTCGCGGGAATCAGAACCACGAGCTGCGTGCTGGTCAGCTCCGCCGTCGCCAGCGGGATGCCATTCCATTCGGCCACGGAACTCGCATTGAAACCCGTGCCCGTCAGCACCGCCTCAAAATCCGGCCCCCCCGCCGTCACCGACGCCGGAGCGATCGCCTTGGCCGTCGGCGAAGGATTGTCCGCTCCGGTGATGGGAAACGCGATCGAAGGCGACGCAATCACCAGCCCGGGAGTGCTCACAGCCACGCTGGCCGAACCGACTGCGGAGATGTAACTCGCCGGAATCGTAGCGCTGGCTGTCTCTCCGCTGATGGATGTCGTCTGCGGAATGCCGTTCCACGTGATCACGTCGCCCGCTGCGAAATTCGTCCCGGTGATGCTCAGCATGAAGTCCGCGCCGCCCGATTTCGCATTGGGTGGAGAAACATCCGTGATCGTCGGGCCGTTGTTTGCGACGGCTTCGATATTGAAAGTTGCCGCCGTCGTCGACATGCCTCCGCCCGGCAGCGGATTCCAGAGCGTAACCTGAGGTGAACCCGCGAGGGCCACGTCGGAAACCGGAATCGTGACCAGAAGTTGGTTGGTAACGGCATTGTACGTGGTCGAACGCGGCGAGCCATTCCAGTACGCGAACGTCACGCCTTTGGCGCTCGATATGATGCCTGTGGCCGTGATCGCCAGCGTAAAGCCGTCGCTGCCCGCCGTAATGTTGGATGGAAACAGATTCGTCACCGCCGGCGTGGCATTGAAGGGCGGCGCGCTGCTTCCGCCACAGCCTCCCAGCAGAACGACGGTGCCTGCCGCCAGCGCCAGCGCGCCCCACCACGAACGCTTCAATCCATCCTCCTAGAAACTTTCACCGGGCAAACTTTCAAGCGGGGATCCCGCCACCGCCTGCCGCGGCCAGCCGGGAACATGAAACGAGGGACACACCGGACGCCTTGCACATCCCCCTGCAAAACAGGCAAGAGTGATAGCATTCCGGCGCACAGCCCGTCAACTTGGATTCGCCCACAACGCAGAAGGTTTTCCCGCCCCGAATACGTTCCGCCGTCCCTGCTCGCGCCTCACGCGCCGCTAGCGCCAGCGTCCCGCCGACTCTTCTTGGATGCCCTCAGGGCAGAACCTCTGCCCTAATTGCGCCTTCGCCCAACCTGTCATTCCGAAGACCAAGCAGCCCGATTTTCGTGCCCATCCACTCCGCACCGCGCGAAAATCGGGCGGTTTGGCGAGGTCTGAGAAATCTCGGCGCCGGAAGGGCGGAAACCTCCCGTGAGACTTCCTTCCCTACAGCTTGAACGCCGTCAGTCGCGCGAATTGCCGCGCCCGCGCCGAAATCTCCTTGCGCGTCACCTTCGCCAGCCGCTGCACGCCAAACTTCTCCACCGTAAAACTTGCCAGCACCGAGCCGTAAACCATCGCCGAGCGCAGCGTCTGCTCGTTGATGCGCCCCTTGCTCGCCAAATAGCCCATAAAGCCGCCCGCAAACGTGTCGCCCGCCCCGGTGGGGTCGTGAACTTCCTCCAGCGGGAATGCCGGCACCGAAAAAATAAATCCGTCGTGAACCATCAGCGCCCCATGCTCGCCCCGCTTGATGATCAGCGTCTTCGGGCCCATCTTGAACACGTGCTTGGCGGCGCGAAAAAGATTGTGCTCGCCGGTCAGCTGGCGCGTCTCGTCGTCGTTGATCGTGAGGATGTCGACGTGCTTCAGCGTTTCCTTCAGCTGTGCCGGTGTGCCGTCGATCCAGTAGTTCATCGTGTCGAGGCCGACGACTTTCGGCCTGCGCCGCACCTGATTCAGCACCGAGTGCTGCAGCGTCGGATCGATATTGCCGAGAAAAATGTACTGCGAGTCCAAATACGATTCAGGCAGCGTCGGCCGGAACGCGCCAAAAACGTTCAGCTCGGTAACGAGCGTGGTCCGCTCGTTCATGTTCTGACTGTAGCGCCCCGACCAAAAGAACGACTTCCCCGGCACGTGCTCGAGCCCGGCCAGGTCGATCTTGCGCCCGCGAAAGACGGCCTCGTCCTTGGGCGTGAAATCCTCGCCCACAATCGCCACCAGCCGAACGGGCGCGAAGTGGCTGGCGGCCAGCGCGAAATAGCTCGCTGCTCCGCCGAGCGTGCGATCGACTTTTCCGTGAGGCGTTTCGATGGCGTCAAAAGCAACCGATCCGACGACGAGAAGTGACAAGGGCGCTCCGTTCTCTCAGCGGTCTGCGCGCAGCGGCAGCCCCGCGTTTCGATCGAGATTGAATTCCAAGGGAAATTCGCTGCTGACCTCAGACATACTTGCCGATAATAGGCGCGAGCCGTTTCTTCGTCGCCGCCGGGATGCGCTTGCGGTCGGTGAGGATCGCGTGCGCCAGCGCCGAGCGGCACTTGCAGCTTCCTTCATCGTCCAACGCGCGAACCGCCTCGCGAATCGCGTTCTGCGCGTTCTCGGCATTCTTCGTGAGATAGCCGATGATCGTATCGACGGTCACCGCGTCGTGCCCCGGATGCCAGCAATCGTAATCCGTCACCATCGCGAACGTAGCGTAGCAAAGTTCCGCTTCGCGCGCGAGTTTGGCCTCGGTGAGATTGGTCATCCCGATCACGTCGAAGCGCAGCTGCCGGTACGTGTGCGATTCCGAGAGCGTCGAAAACGCCGGGCCTTCCATGCAGACGTACGTCCCGCCCCGATGAACGTTCACCCCCACGCGGTCACACGCCACGGCCAATTGTGCGGACAGCCGCGGGCACATCGGTTTGTCGAATCCGACGTGCGCCACGATCCCGCCGCCGAAAAACGTCGCCGCGCGCCCCTTCGTGCGATCGAAAAATTGGTCCGGGACCACGAAATCCAGCGGCGCAAAATCCTCGCGCAGCGAGCCGACCGCGCTCACCGAAATAATCTGCTCGACGCCCAGAATCTTCATCGCGCAGATGTTCGCGCGGTAATTGATCTCGCTCGGCGAAAAGATGTGCCCGCGCCCGTGCCGCGCCAAGAACGCCACGCCCCGCCCTTCCAGTGTGCCGACGATCAGCGCATCCGACGGATCGCCAAAAGGAGTCTTCACGCGCACTTCGCGCGCGTCCGTCAGCCCTGCCATGGAATACAGCCCGCTGCCGCCGATAATGCCGATCTTCACAGGCTCGCTCTTAGGTTTTTTCTTCGATGCCTTGGCCATATCGTGAGTCGGTATTCTCCCAAATTTGTGAGGAGCTTTCGCTCCGGCTTTCGTCTTTGAAGTTCCGGGTGCCCCATCCTCGGTTTGTGAGGGTGGGGCCTTGGCAACAAGCAATCAACGACCCTCCACTCCTAATCAAGAGCCACCGGCTCAGCTTCCCACTTCCCCTCTCGCTCGCGCAGGTAAGCGGCGGGCACGCGCGCGTCGTGCGCGAAAAGCGCAATCCAGCCCTCCTGAATAGCGGCAGGAATCCAGCGCTTCTTGTTTTCAAGCGTTATCATCGGGTAAAGATCGTAACCCATAATCCACGGAAGCGGGAGATGCGCGATCGTCGGCACAAGATCGGCGAAAAGGAACGCCGTCTTCCCACCGCCTGTCAGCTTCACGCACTGCATATCGGCGGTGTGCCCCGGCGCGCGAATCAGTTCCACGCCGGGAACGATAGCCCGATCGCCTTCCAGCAGTTCGAACATGCCAGCCGCTTCAATCGGCGCGAAGTTTTCGGCGAAATAGCTGGCATGATCGCGCTCGTTCGGGTGCATGGCGTGATCGAATTCACCCCGCTGCGTCACATAGCGCGCATTGGGAAATGCCGGCACCACCTTGTCCTTCTCGACCCGCGTGTTTCCCCCGCAGTGGTCGAAGTGCAGGTGCGTATCCACCACAATGTCGATGTCCTCCGGCCGCAAGCCATAGCCGCGCAGTCCCTCGACGAGATGCGGCCCATCGAGCCCATATATCTCGCGGAACTTCTGATTCATCTTGTCGCCCGCGCCGGTTTCAACCAAAATGCGTTTCCCGCCCGCCCGAATCAGCAGCGAATTCATCGAAAGCGTGATCCGGTTGCGCGCGTCGGGAGCCATCTTCTTCTCCCACAGCGTGCGCGGAATCACGCCAAACATCGCGCCGCCGTCGAGCAGCAGCCGCCCCGTCGAGAAAATGTGAAATTCGATGTCGCCCAGCTTCATCCGGCCCTCAAGAGCAGCACGCGCCGCACCCCCGCAGACAAGCGAACGAAATTATCAGGAGGCCGCCGAAAGTTCAAATCGACTATTTTCCGCTAACTCTTTTGACTGTGCGGGCGTCTACGGTAATACAATATTGGCCCCGGAGGGTAAATGAGCCGCCACTATCGCGTGCTATCAGCAATCTTATTTGTCGCTACGCTTTCATTCGCCGCTGCAAGCGTTTCCCGTGCACAGGAGCAGGAAGGCCGCCTGATGCGCTTCCCGGCCATCTCCAAGGACACGATCGTATTCAGCTATGCCGGCGATCTTTGGCTCGTACCCTCCACGGGCGGCACCGCGCGCCGCATCACCACCGATCCCGGCCTCGAGCTCTTCCCGAAATTCTCCCCGGACGGCAAGAGCATCGCCTTCACCGCCCAATACGACGGCAATTTCAACGTCTACACGATTCCCTCCGAAGGCGGCGAGCCCAAGCAGCTCACCTACCTGCCGGATTCCGTTCACATGCCCGAGCGCATGGGTCCAAACAACGAGGTCCTCACCTGGATGCCCGATGGCAAAAGCGTCGTGTTCCTCTCCCGCCGAACCACGTTCAACGACTGGTTCGGCCAGTCCTTCACTGTTCCCGTGACCGGCGGCCTTCCCGTGCGCCTGCCGATCGACAAGGGTGGCGTGATGTCGTTCTCGCCCGATGGCGACGAAATCGCCTACAACCGCATCTTCCGTAATTTCCGCACGTGGAAGCGCTACCGCGGCGGCATGCAGCAGCAGATCGCCTTCTACAATTTCAAGAACAACCATTTCGAGGAAGTCACCGACCTCTCCGGCAACGATTCGTTTCCCATGTGGCACGGCGACACCGTCTACTTCGATTCCGATCGCGGCCCCGATAGACGGATGAACATCTGGGCCTACGACACAAAGACCAAGCAGATGCGCCAGCTTACCCACTTCACCGAATTCGATGTGAACTGGCCCAGCCTCGGCCCCGATTCCATCGTCTTCGAAAATGGCGGCTATCTCTACGTCCTCGATCTCGCCACCGAGAAGGAGCACAAGATCACCGTCTACTTGCCTGGCGACCGCGACCTCACCCGCCCGCACTGGGCCGACACCAGCAAGCTGGTCACGGCTTTCGACATCGCGCCCGACGGCAAGCGCGCCGTCTTCACCGCCCGCGGCGACGTCTACACGGTTCCCGCGAAGGAAGGCAGCGTTCGCGACATCACGCAGACGCCCGGCATCAACGAGATGGACGCGGTGTGGTCTCCCGACGGGCGCTGGATCGCGTATCTTTCCGACCGCTCCGGCGAATACGAGCTGTACCTCAAGCCGCAGGACGGCGTCGGCAACGAAGTCCGCATCACCACCGACGGCACGATGTTCCGCCTGCCGCCCATCTGGTCGCCCGACAGCAAGAAACTTGCGTTCGCCGATAAATCGCTCCGCCTCTTCTACGTCGATATCAACGAAAAGAAACCGGTGCTGATCGACCAGGGCAAGTACTTCGATCTCACCGACTATTCCTGGTCGCCCGACAGCAAATGGATCGCCTTCGCGAAAAACGCCGAGAATCAGTACGGCGTGGTCTACCTCTATTCGCTCGACGACAAAAAGATCACTCCCGTCACCACGAGCTTCACAAATAGTGTGAATCCTATCTTCGATCCCGAAGGCAAGTATCTCTACTTCCTCTCGACCCGCGATTACAACGAAGTGATCGGCGTATACGACTTCGAATTTTCGAACCCGGTAGCCACGCGCGTCTACGCAGTCACCCTGCGCGCAGATACTCCTTCTCCATTCGCTCCTCAGAGCGACGAAGTCGCGATCGCGAGCCCGGATGTTCTCAAGGTCAATCCGCCCGGCAATGCCACGCCGGAAACTCCCGGAAAGAAGCCGGCGGAAAAGCCCCAGTCGACTCCGCCGAAAACTGGAGAAGCCGCAGCGGCCGCGACCACCACGCCTGCGAGTACCGAGCCATTCCGCATCGATCTCGATGGCATTGGCAACCGCGTCTTCGCTCTCCCCATCCCTCCCGGAAATCTCCAAACACTCGGAGCGGCAAAAGGCTTCATTTACTACGTGAGCGCTCCGGTGGCGGGTCTTTCCGGCCCTTTGCCGGGCGAAGATTTCTCGATTCGCGTGTTTGACCTGAAAGAGCGGAAGGATCAAGCTCTCGTGTCCGGCGCAAATGGTTTTGCATTGTCGTTCGACGGCAAGAAGCTTCTGTATTCCGCGCCCAAAGGCGGGCCTGCCGCCGCAGGAGACGCAGCGAGTGCCACGTACGGAATCGTCGACGCGGCGCCTCCCGCGTCGGCTCCCCACAAGGCGGGCGACGGCGAACTCAATCTCAGCGGCATGCGCGCCGAAGTCGATCCGCTCGCCGAGTGGAAGCAGATGTTCGACGAGACGTACCGCCAGGAGCGGGACTATTTCTTCGAGCCCTCGATGAACGGCGTCGACTGGGCCAAGGAGCGTGACAAATACTCCCAGCTCCTCCCCTACATGGGCGACCGCTACGACCTGACCTACGCTCTCGGCGAAATGATCGGCGAGCTCTCCAATTCCCACACCTACGTGGGCGGCGGCGACTATCCCGATCTCCATCCCATCAACGTGGGAACGCTAGGCGTGGATTTCGAAGCGGACGCAGCCAGCGGCTTCTACCGCTTCAAGAAAATTTATCCTGGCGAAAATTGGGACGCAGCCTTGCGCTCCCCGCTCACCGAGCCGGGCGTCAACGTGAAGGAAGGCGACTACCTGCTCGCCGTCAATGGACACCCGCTGCGCGTTCCTCAGAATCCCTACGAGCTTTTCATCGATACCGCCGGCCAGAATGTCACGCTCACCGTGAACTCCAAGCCTAGCGAGGATGGCTCGCGCAGCGTGGTCGTCAAGCCGCTCGCCAGCGAATACGGTCTCCGCCAACTCGATATGGTCAACACGAACCGCGAAATTGTCGACAAGGCCACCAACGGCCGCGTCGGCTACGTCTACCTGCCCGATATGGAAGCTGCGGGGCTCAATGAATTCGTGAAGCAATTCCTCCCGCAAATTCGCAAGGAAGGGATGATCATCGACGTCCGCTACAACGGCGGCGGCTTCGTCGATCAGCTCATCTTCGAGCGCTTGCGCCGGATCCTCGGCGGCATGGACGCTACGCGAACCTTCGCGAGCACCACCGTGCCGGACGTCGTCTTCAACGGCCCGATCGCCTGCGTCACGAACGCGTACGCCGCATCCGACGGCGACATCTTCAGCTACTTTTTCAAGTACTACAAAATCGGAACGCTGATTGGCGAACGTACCTGGGGCGGCGTTCGCGGCATTCGCGGCTACATTCCTCTCATGGATGGCGGCTACATCACGCGGCCCGAGTTTGCCCGCTACAACGATCAGAGTCAGTGGGTCGTCGAAAATCACGGCGTCGATCCGGATATCGTCGTCGACAACACGCCCGATCAGGTGATGAAGGGCCACGACCCGCAACTCGAAAAGGCGATCGAGGTGGTCATGCAGCAGATCAATGCGCATCCGCCCAAGCTCCCGGCCCGTCCGCCCGACCTCCCGACGTACCCGCCGGACGTCGTCAACGGTGGCCCGCCGCCACACCCCTGATCGATCGTGGCACAGACAATCCTGTCTGTGCGAGGCAGCGCCGGGTGCCCCACCCTCGCGGCGTAAGGGTGGGACGCCCCGCAGTAGACTCCCGCCGGCCGCTGAAATCTCGCCCAGGTTTCTCCGCGCCCTCTGTGTTCCTCAGTGTCCTCTGTGTTTAGCTGTGCTCTCGTGCTTCTCGCTCAGTCGATTCTCGCGCGAGCAAGAATCTCATTCACCGCCGTGTATGGATCTTGTTTCCGCGAAGCGACCTCCGAGGCGAGCGCCTCGAATTCGGCCTGAGTCACGTGCCCCGCAGCGACGCGTTCGATCAGCCGCGCCTGGAGCAGCCGCAGCAACCACTCTTTCCAATACGCGATTTCGCGCGCACGCCGGTTCGGCGCATTCGCCGCATGCGCTCGGAAAAGCTCGATCTGCCTAGCGAGATCGCCGACGCCTTTATCCTCGGTCGCAACCGTGCGGACAATTGGCGGCTTCCACCCGTCGCGATCCGGCACCAGTTCCAGAATCGCGCTCAGCTGCTGGTCGAAGCGCTCCGCACCCTCGCGATCCGATTTATTCACGACGAAAATATCGCCAATCTCCATCAACCCGGCCTTAAGATTCTGCACCTCGTCGCCCATTCCTGGGACGAGCACCACGACGGTACAGTCGGCGAGCCGGACAATCTCGATTTCGCCCTGGCCAACGCCGACCGTCTCGATTACGATCATTTCCTTGCCGGCCGCGTCGAGCAGCAGCGCCACATCGCCGCTCGCCTGCGCGAGCCCGCCGAGGTAGCCACGTGTGGCCATCGACCGTATGAAGATGCCTTCATCTGTCGCGTGCCCTTGCATGCGAATGCGATCGCCCAGGATCGCGCCTCCGGTGAACGGGCTCGACGGATCGACCGCGATCACGCCAACGGTTTTCTTCTCGGCGCGATAGTGCGCGGCAAGGCGGTCGACCAGCGTGCTCTTCCCCGTTCCCGGCGCACCGGTAACGCCAACGCGACAAGCCCGGCCAGTGAACGGAAAGAGTTGCCGCAGCAGCTGCTCCGCTTCCGGCGCGCGATTTTCAATCCAGGAAACGGCGCGCGAAATCGCGCGCACGTCCCCCGCGCGAATCTGCGAAGCCCAAGCGTCAATTTGAGTGGCCATTCGAATTCCGGAGTGTAACGCGAATTGCCGAAAGCTAGTTCATAAATGCTTTCAAAGAACATATCTCCCGGCTGCGTTTCGCGCCCGCAACAGACGCGGAAGAGGGAAAAGTGCGCGAGACTTTGCTCGGGATGGCAGCTCCCACTCTGCAAGAAAGAGAGATTCTTCGCTTCGCTCAGAATGACGGCTATTCGGTGGGCGACGGTGGCGCGTTAGGGGGAGAAGTCTTGCGGGGTACGCCGGACGGGACCGGCTGGGCGCCCGTGTATTCGTCGTACGCCTTGATGATCCGCTGGACGAGGTTGTGCCGGACGACGTCGCGTTCGTCAAAGTAGACCAGCGCGATTCCTTCGATTTTTCCCACCACCTCGATGGCTTCGACGAGTCCCGAGCGGCGCCGGTCAGGAAGATCGATCTGCGTCACGTCGCCGGTAATCACGGCCTTGGAATTGAATCCCAGCCGCGTGAGGAACATCTTCATCTGCTCGCTGGTGGTGTTCTGGGCTTCGTCCAGGATTACGAATGAATCGTTCAGCGTCCGCCCGCGCATAAACGCGAGCGGCGCGACCTCGATGATATCTTTTTCGAGAAATCGCTCGAGCTTGTCCGCTTCGAGCAGATCGTGCAGCGCGTCGTATAGCGGACGCATGTACGGATCGACCTTCTCCTGCAATGTGCCGGGAAGAAATCCGAGCCGCTCGCCCGCTTCAACCGCCGGGCGCGCGAGGATGATGCGGTTCACTTGTTTCGAAAGGAGCGCCTGCACCGCCATCGCGACGGCGAGGTACGTCTTGCCGGTGCCGCCCGGGCCGATGGCGAAAACCATGTCGTAGGTTTCGAGCGCCTCGATGTACCGGCGCTGGTTCGGGCTTTTCGGTGCGACGCTTTTCTTGCCAAGAGCCTTGGTGCGCGTCGGCGAAAACGCGCCATTGAGCGTCGAGGTGGGTTCGTGAGCCGCGGTGCGCAACAGCGATTTCACTTCCTGGCTGCTCGGCACGCGCCCTTCGCGGATGCGGTCGTTGTACGCGCCGAGAATCCGCGTGGCGCGCTCCACCTGCTCGGGCTCCCCTTCGATTTCGAGATCGTGATCCTGCAGGTGCGTAGTAACGCGCAGCGAGGACTCAAAGAATTTGAGGTTTTCATCCAGGGTGCCGAAGAGTTCGTTGATGCCTCCGGCGATTCGTACGGTTTGTTTCATCCGGTTGGTTGAGACCGAAAACTAGCCTAACGCGCGCGCGAAAGCCGGTCAAGAGACGCCGCGAAAATTCGCGAAGTTGTAACACTCTCGCGCGACGCATGTGAAAGGTTCGCCGTAGTTTCGCCATGCAAAATCCGCGATAAGAGGGGACTGGAGCATCCCCCTAGCGGGGGCTTTAGGTGGGCCTTCATGTGCAGTTTTGGCGGCCTTTGACGCCTTAACTGAAGGGCGCGGCATTTGTTTCGCGCGGCTGGAAATTACGGCGTGCCGGCGCCCGGAAACTGGACTTTCGGCACCTGCTGCGCTGCGGGTGGCGCGTTGAAATAGGCGTCGTTGCGCTTGAAGCCGGACCAGCCGGCGACGATGCTCTGCGGGAACAGACCGATGTAGGTGTTGTAGGCCTGGATCGCGTCGTCGTAGCGCTTGCGCTCGACGGCGATGCGATTTTCCGTTCCGGCAAGCTCGTCCTGAAGCTGGAGGAAATTTTCATTCGATTTCAGCTGCGGATAATTCTCTTGAAGGGCGAGAACCTTCAGTTCCATCCCATAGAGTTGGTTGCTGGCGGCAATCTTATCCACGGGGGTCTGAGCGTTCAGATATTGAGTCCGCGCCTTGGCGACATCATCGAACACCGCCGTCTCGTGGCCCGCAAATCCCTGCACCGTTTGGACGAGATTCGGAATCAGATCGGCGCGGCGCTCGAGGACGACCGAGACCTGCGCCCAATCGGACTTGACCGCCTCATTGAGCTGGACCATCTGGTTGCGCGCCGAATAGTAGGCAACGCCGACGATGAGCGCGAGGACCACGACGACGATGAGAACGACGACGCCTGTCTTCATGAAGTGCCTCCGGCGAAAAATCTAACACACAGCCCTTATTGCGAACCAGTGCGTGGGCCAGCAACCGGCTTGATCCTACAAGTCGATACGTCTGCCGCGCGATGAAAGTTTCTTGATAACACCGCTGCGCTACGCGACAGCGAGACGCCGGTCGACTTCGCTAGTCACGACCTCGACGAATTCGAGGTACGTTTGCAACGTCACCTCGACGTCGATCTCTTTTTCTTTCAGCTTCCCTGCCCTGAAATCGAGAATCGTTTGGAAGCCGGCGGGATTCGCGCCGGAGACCACCGCCATGGCCGCAACAGCTTCGCGCTTACCGTGCGCTTCGCTCTGCCCGAGACCCAGCAGGGCGTGGCGAAAAAGCACGCAAAAAGACGAGACGGAGCGAACCATAATCTGGAGATGAACTTCGTTTTTCCGCGGGGCGATGAGCACGGCTTGCCGCAGATGAAGCCACGTGGTGCGAAGTTCGCGCTCCACCTGCAGGCGGTGCAAATTCATCGGAACTTCGAGCGATTCGAGGAAGTCGGCGCCGTAGAGCATGCGGTGATGGCGTTTCATATCGAGGAGCTCGATGGCGAAGACGTCGGCAGAGCGCACCAATTCGTCCATCGTGAAAACGATTGGCGGAGGATTGCCCTTTTTGGCCCACCATTCGGCGATCGGGTGAAGCTTTTCGAGGTCGGCCGAGGTGACGTGCTCGAGTACGCAGAGAATATTCAGGTCGGAATGGTGTTCGTGAAATTCGCCCGCCACGGCGGAGCCGTAGAGGACGACCGCCTTCAAATTAGCCGCGGCTGTGCCTTTGAGCCAGTCGATGAGTTCGCTGAATTTTTCTTCCATGCGCCTAAGTTACCTCGCTCCGACGTTGCAAGAAATTGTGCGCCCTCTCGGTGCAGAGTTCCCGGGGCTAAAGCCCTATTTTGGGCCGCCCGTTACGGCGGGGCTGGAAGCCCCGCCCTTCCACATGGTTCCCCGCCCACTACCAGCTGCCGCCGGCGCCGCCGCCGCCGAAGGAGCCCCCGCCGAAGCCGCCGAATCCTCCTCCTCCGCCACCACCGCCGCCGCCGAAACCACCGCCGCCAAATCCTCCGCTCATGCCGCCGATCATCGGGCCAATCCACCAGCCGCCGCCGCGGCGGTACCGTGAGCCAACTGGGCTGGCTGCGCGGCGTATCGCGCCGAAGATAAGGAAAATAACCAGGAATATGAGAAGCACCGGAATTCCGCCGGAGTTTCCGCCGTTTTGGCTACGAGGCGCCGCAGAAGGAGCGCCGCTAAGCGTTACGCCGCGATCGGCGGCGATCGTATCAGCGATGTGCCGAGTCAACAGGAGAACGGCCGCGTCGTAGTTTCCTTGCCGGAGATACGGCACAGCCTCGCGACCGAAGCCACCGACCTTGCCGTCGGGAAGAATCGGCTCGAGGCCGTAGCCGACCGCCGTGTAGTATTGGTGGTCGTCAACAGCAAACAAGATCAGGACACCGCGATCGGATTTAGGACCAATCCCTAGGCGCGTCGCCAGATCTGTGCCGTAGTCGGCTCTCTCGCGACCGTCGAGCGTTTTGATGACTACGACGGCGATCTGCGCTTGAGTTTTCTGTTGAACTTCCGTGCAGAGGGCGGTCAGCTGATCTTTCGCCGACTGGCTCAGGACGCCGGCGAGATCGGTGACGTAGCCGAGCTTGGCTTGTGCGGCGACTTGATCGACGGATTCGGCGCGCGCGATTCCCGGCGCCGCGCCGAGTGCCACAACGAGAAGCGCGCAGAGCGCAACGAGAAATGGCGGCCGAGCGATGCGAATGGTGCCCACTTCCCTTTTACGGATGCCGCGCCCGGATTGTTTCAGGCTTCGAGATCGCATCGCTCGCTCAGTATCCGACATGGTGCAGGTATGCAACCGCGACCGCGGCGGCCAGGCAATAGATTCCGAAGAGATACCAGCGGTCGCTTTCGAGCCAATCGCTGAGCCATTTGAGCGCCAGCAAGCCTGCAAGGAACGCGCAGAATGCGCCAAGCATGCTCGGCGCGAGGGCCGAAGTCCAAGCCGCGCCACCCGCGACGTGCCCAGCCTTCATCAGGCGCCAGAGTTCGCGCCCATCGGCCAATGGTGTGAGGACGACCGCCAGCGCGAAACTGAATGTCTCAGCGCGCTGCTTGGTGACGTTGGCGAGGAGGCCCGTCGATATCGTTGCGCCGGAGCGCGAAAAGCCGCGGAAAGGCAGGCAAAGTCCTTGAACGGCGCCGATAAGCGAGGCCTGCTTCATCCCGAGGCCGTCATTCGGCGATGGAGCGGGCGGATGGCGCTTTTCGTATATTCCGGCAATCAAAATCAGAATGCCCGCGGCCAGCAACGCCGGGGCGATCAAGTCGAGGCGGCCGAAAAGCTGCTCGACTTCGGCATGAGGCACGCCGCGGAAACCGAAGTGTTCGATGAGCTCGATAAGGCCGCCGCCGACAACTCCCGTCAAGCCCGTGGCCATGATCAGGAGCACGACGAAGGTCTTGAAGGCCTCGGCGCTCTGAAAATAGGTGCGCAGCCACTGCTTCCAGAAATAGACGATGACGGCAAACATCGTCCCGGTGTGGAGCATCACAAGCAGGAGCGTCATCTCGGGGGAAGATGGATCCATGCCCATCAGCTTTTCCGCGACGACGACGTGGGCTGAGCTCGATACGGGGAGGAGTTCCGCCAAGCCTTGCACGATGGCAAGGACGACCACATGCCAGAGGGCCATGCGTAAAACCCTACCACAGCCGAGGCTTGCCGCCCACAGGACATAGGTGAGTCTATTGACCGCGGGGCGGATTTGAGCGCTGGGCTAAACACGAAGGGCACTGAGAGGGCACGGAGTACACGGAGAGTTAGTGGAACGAGTCGTGTTGTCACCCTATAGGGCGGATGCTACACTTGCGATTCCGCACTTCGAAAAGCGCCGAAGGTGCCCGGAACGCCAGAGCCCAAGCGCCAGAATCCCCTAATTTAGCGTCAAAGGACGAGGGGAGGAATGTGCCTTCCCACGCACCGTGCGCGTCCAAAAGGGATTGTTTCTGAAACAAATTAGGGCTGGCGCACGTTTCAGTACTTAGACCTTTGCGCATACAAATGAGACACAGCACTTCGGAGAGGAAAAGACGATGAGTGGAAGGTTTACGCACGCAGCGGTAGCGCTCTTTGTGGCTGGCTCGCTGATCGTTTCACCGCTGTACGCCCAGGACCAACAGGCGCCGGCGCCAAGCGCGCAAACGCGGGTGCAGCAGCAGACGCCGCCCCCCGCGTACCAACCGCCGCAGCCGACGGCAGGCCCTCCCCCTTCGCCAGCCCGCGGGCTGAAGTTCGGGCCGGACTATTCGAAGGGGCAGTCGTGGTTTCCGAACATCTTCGCGCCTTACACGGAAGTGCATATACCGGAGCCGGAACTGACGAATACGCCTCGCATCAACCAGTTGGTCGAGAACGGCAAGCTGATGCTGAGCCTCGAGGATGCGATTTCGCTGGGGCTCGAGAACAACCTCGCTCTGGCGGTCGAGCGGTACGTGCCGTGGCTCGACGAGGCCAACCTGCTGTATGCAAAGTCGGGCGCCAACGCGCCGGTGCGGTTCGATCCGAACGTGACGAGCACCCTTTCCCTGCAACAGTCGACCTCGCCGATCAATAACCCATTCTTTGCGGGCGTCGTGCCCCCCAGTGGGGCCGGCAGTTCTCCGACCGCCACGGTTCCGATTGGAATCATCAATCACACTGCCACGGCAAATTTTCAGTACACGCAGGGCTTCGCGCCGGGGACTCAGCTTCAGGTCACCTTCGACAACAGCCGAGCCTCGACGAACCTGGGTTATGATCTATTTAACCCGTACGACCAGTCGACGCTGACAGTGCAGCTGACCCAGCCGCTTTTGAGCGGTTTTGGAAAGACGGTCAACCAGCGGTACATCATTGAGGCAAGAAACACTGTGAAGGTCGGCGAGTCGCAGTTCGAGCAGCAGGTGATGACGACGATCACGCAGGTGGCGCAGGATTATTGGGAGCTGGTGTACGCGCGCGAAAACGTGAAAGTGGAGCAGGTGGCAGTCGCGGCGGATCAACAGCTTTACGAAAACAACAAGAAACAGCTGGAGATCGGCACGATGGCTCCGCTCGACGTAATCACGGCGCAATCGCAGTTGGCCACCGACCAACAAGCACTCGTGCAAGCTCAGACGACGCAGCTGCTGGATGAAACCACGCTGCTCGTGGCCATCACGAAGGACGCGCTCGCGCCGCAACTCAAGGGAATCGAGATCGTGCCGACAACGCCGATTTTCACTCCGACGCCCGAGAATATTTCGCTGGACGACGCCGTGCACGAGGCGTGGCAGAAGAGACCGGAATTACAGCAGGACGAGCTGAATCTGAAGAATGCGGGCGTCGAGGTGAAAGCGACCAAGAATCTGCTGCTGCCTCAAGTGAACTTGTTCGCTCAGTATGAGGGGATTGGCCTTTCCGGAAAGCAAACGTCGACTACCACGACGCCGACCACATATGCGGCGGACCTAGCCGCTCCGATCGTCGAGGCGGGAGGAACATTTCCGACGCCGGCGTTGTATCAAGCGGAGGTTGCGGCTGCCACCACGACGACCACTATTTTCAGGAGCGGCCTGAGCGAGGATTGGGAGCGAATGATCAACGGCAGCTATCCGTCGTTCGAAGCGGGCCTCAACATTACGCTGCCGGTCAGGAACCGCGCGGCAGAGGCGAACAACGCGACCGCACAATTGAACCAACGCGAGCAGGAAGTGGAGTACCGCCAGGAGCAGAGCACGATTCTGCTCAGCGTACGCCAGGCGCTGATCACTCTGGAGCAAGATCGAGCCGCGATTGCCGCGGCGCAGGAAGCGCGCATCTACGCGCAGCAGAGCTACGACGATTCGGTGAAACAACTGCAATTGGGTTCGACGAATGCGTTCACTGTGGTCCAGAAGGAGCAGCTGCTGGTGGCGGCGGAAGGCGTCGAACTGCGCGACCGGGTCAACCTGATCGAGGCGGAGCTGACGTTCAATCAGGCGATGGGGCGCACGCTGGACGTCCACAACATCACGCTGGCGGACGCGAAGAGCGGGCACATCCTGCAGGGACCGAATATTCCGGGCACCCCGGACCCGAACAGCGGTGTGTCCGGATACAGATAGCGGCAAGCAAATGGCGGGCGACGAAGAGCGCGGGGCTGGAGGCAAGCGAGCAGCCGGGGCCCCGCGAAAGTTGTCGAACGCCGAACGGGAGTGGGAAGAGAAAACGCTCAAGCCTGCGCTTGTGGACTCGCCCGATCGCCCTGCCGATTTCACCACCGTTTCAAGCTATCCCATCCGAAGAATCTACACCGAAGCCGATCTCGCCGAATGGAATGCCGCGCGCGATTTGGGGCTTCCCGGCGAGCTTCCCTATACGCGCGGGATTCATCCGCGTATGTACCGCGAGCGGCTGTGGACGATGCGGCAGTTCGCCGGGTTCGGCTCCGCCGAGGACACGAACCGGCGCTTCCGGTATCTGCTGGCGCAGGGGCAGACGGGATTGTCCGTTGCGTTCGATCTGCCGACGCTGATGGGGTATGACTCGGACCACGCGATGGCCGAGGGTGAGGTGGGCAAGTGCGGCGTGGCGATCAGTTCGCTGGCGGATATGGAGGTGCTGTTCGAGCAGATTCCGCTGGCGGATGTGACGACCTCGATGACGATCAATTCGCCGGCCGCTGCGATTTGGGCGATGTACCTCGTGGTTGCGGAAAAACGGGGCGCGGATTGGAAGACGCTTTCCGGCACGCTGCAGAACGACATCCTGAAGGAATACATCGCGCAGAAGGAATATATCTATCCGCCGGGGCCGTCGATGCGGCTGGTGACCGACACAATTGAATTTGGCGGAAAGCACACGCCGAAATTCAATTCGATTTCGGTGAGCGGCTACCACATTCGCGAAGCCGGCTCGACGGCGATTCAGGAGCTGGCGTTCACGCTGCGAGACGGGATCGAGTACGTGGAACATGCGCTGGCGCGCGGGCTCGCGATCGACGAATTTGCGCCGCGGCTGTCGTTTTTTTTCAACGCGCACAACGACTTTTTCGAGGAGATTGCGAAATACCGCGCGGCCCGGCGCATCTGGCAGCGCGTGATGCGCGAGCGATTCGGCGCGAAAGATGCGCGTTCGTCGGCGATGCGATTCCACACGCAGACGGCGGGATGTTCGCTGACGGCGCAGCAGCCTTACAACAACGTGGTGCGTACCGCCGTGCAGGCGCTCGCGGCGGTGCTGGGCGGCACGCAGTCGCTGCATACGAATTCGTTGGACGAGGCGTGGGCGTTGCCGACCGAGGCCGCGGCTACGATTGCGCTGCGCACGCAGCAGATTCTGGCGTACGAGACCGGCGTGACGAATACGGCCGATCCGTTTGGGGGATCGTATTTCGTCGAGACGCTGACGAATGAGATCGAACGCGGCGCGTGGGACTACATCGAGAAGATCGATGCGCTGGGCGGGATGGTCGCGGCGATCGAGCACGGCTACCCGCAGCGGGAGATTGCGGATGCGTCGTATCGGTATCAGGTGGCCGTCGATCGCAAGGAAAAAATCATTGTCGGCGTGAATGCGTACGTGGCGGACGAAAAGCCGATCGAGATTTTGCAGATCGATGAGTCGGTGGGGCAGCGGCAGACGGGTCGGCTGCGGGAGTTGCGCGCTGCGCGCCCGAACGACGAGGTGGCGCGGCGGCTGGATGCGCTGCGTCGGGCCGCCGCCGGCACCGAGAACCTGATGCCGTATCTGTATGAGGCTGCCAAGGCCTATGCCACGCTCGGCGAGATTTGCGATGCGCTGCGCAGCGTGTTCGGGGTGTACGAGGAGGCCGCCATCACTTGAACGCTTTCTTCTTTTTGGTTTTCTCTGTGGTCTCTGTGCCTTCTTTGTGCCCTCTGTGGTAAATTCCACGTCCAATACGCCTCATGCCTGACAACGACCTCACCCGCGCCATCATCGGCGCTGCTATCGAGGTGCACAAACTACTCGGACCCGGCTTGCTAGAGTCAGCATACGAGGAGTGTCTCGCCCGCGAATTTGTGCTGCGTGGAATTCTTTTCGAGCGTCAGAAGCCTGCACCCGTGATCTACAAAGATGTGAAACTTGAGTGTGGGTACCGGATGGATTTCCTCGTTGCGGGTAGAATCGTGGTTGAATTGAAGGCGGTCGAAGCACTGGCGCCGGTTCATGAGGCAATCGTGCTAACGTATTTGCGTCTTTCAGGCTGCGAACTCGGGCTGCTGATCAACTTTAACGTGCCTGTCCTGAAGGAAGGCATTCGACGATATATTCTTTGAGTGGTATCCGCTCGATAGGATGAAACACAGAGGACACTGAGAAGCACGGAGACCACAGAGACGGCAAATGCCAGAGAAGAAGATACGGGTGCTGATCGCGAAGCCGGGGCTGGATGGGCATGACCGCGGCGCGAAGGTGATTGCGCGGGCGTTGCGCGATGCTGGCATGGAAGTGATTTACACCGGCTTGCGGCAGACGCCCGAGATGATCGCTTCGGCGGCGGCGCAGGAAGACGTCGACGTGATTGGGCTTTCGATTCTTTCGGGCGCGCACAACACGCTGTGCGCGCGGCTGATGGATCTGCTGCGCGCGAAGGGTATGACAGATATTACCGTGCTGATCGGCGGGATCATTCCCGAAGCCGACATTCCCGCGCTCAAGAAAGCGGGTATCGCCGACGTGTTTCTGCCGGGCACAACGACGCAGGCGATTGTCGATTTCATCCGGCAGCGCGTGGCGGCTCCTTCGCGCGAATCGTAAATCGTCGACCGTATTCGCCCGCTGCCATTATGCCGAACCGGGCTGGGCGGGTGACGCTGGAACCGTAGCCGGCGGCAAAGCGGGGGCTACAGCGGGATTCATCAGCTGGATCGGCGTCTTCTGCCCGTCTACATCCACTTCAAACGTCTGGAAAGCCCAACGACCGGCACGCTTCTTCCCCACTACAATGATGTGACCGCTCCCCCTGGCGCCTGAGATCGGGATGCTGAAGTCCGCATCGGCGTCGGAATTGTTGTAGTTGATGTTTCCGGTCGTCCACCAGCCGACGTGAACGGGAGTCCCAATTTCCGCCGTCACTTCGGTCGACGCATTTGCGTTCTGGATGGCCATTTTGTACGGGTATGAATTGCGAAACATCGAGTAGACGAACGAGAGGATGGCAAACACAAACAAGCCGAAACAAAGAGCAATCACGAGAATCAGGACCGGTACGAGGACCTTCCAGTTGTTGAGCCAGCTCTTCCGGCGCTGGGGCGCGGGAAAGCCTGGAATAGCCGGAATCGGCGGAGCGTTCATAGGTGCTTATCGGCCAACTTAGTACACCCGTCGCGTCGCGATTGCAACATGCGCAGGTGCCAGGAACAGACCGGCGCGCGACACGCGCGCTTTCGGGGCGGGAGCAAAACGTGGGGCGGATGATACAATTCGACCGTCGGCGAAGGCCAAGCGAGCATAAATACGAAGACGGAACTCGCAGAGAACACAGATGCCGGAGATCACAACAAGGATTGTCAGCGAGGCGCCAGCCTTTGAGAAGAATACGCGCGCGATGATCGATCGCGTCACCGAGATCAAGAACGAAGAGGAAGCGATCCGGCAGGGCGGCGGCGCGAAGGCGATCGAGGCGCAGCACAAGAAGGGCCGGCTGACGGCTCGCGAACGCATTGCCAGGCTGATCGATCCGAAGACCGAGTTTTTCGAACTGGGAATCTACGCCGGGTACGAGATGTACGAGGAGTGGGGCGGCGCGCCGGCTGGCGGGACGATCACCGGCTTGGGGCGCGTGGCGGGGCGGCTCGTGATGATTGTGGCGAACGACGCGACCGTAAAGGCCGGGGCGTTTTTCCCGATTACCGCGAAGAAAGTGATCCGCGCGCAGAATATCGCGATTGAAAATCATATTCCTACGATTTACCTGGTCGATTCGGCGGGCGTTTTTCTGCCGCTGCAGGAGGATGTGTTCCCCGACACCGATGATTTCGGGCGCGTCTTCCGCAACAATGCCGTGATGAGCGCGATGGGCATTCCGCAGATCACGGCGATCATGGGAATGTGCGTGGCGGGTGGCGCGTACCTGCCGGTGATGTGCGACCACATTTTGATGACCGAAGGGAGCGGGCTTTTTCTTGCGGGGCCGGCGCTGGTGCAGGCGGCGATCGGGCAAAAGACGTCGGCGGAGGAACTGGGCGGGGCGCAGATGCACGCGCAGATCAGCGGCACGGTCGATTTCCGCGAACCGGATGATGACGCGTGTATCATCCGCGTGCGCGCGCTGGTCGACAAGATCGGGCATGGCGCCGGCGCGCCTTTCGATCACAAGACTCCCGAGCCGCCGCAATACTCTGCTGAGGAGATTTACGGGATATTTTCAGGCGATACGGGCAAGCAATACGACATGCGCGAAATCATCGCGCGGATTGTGGATGGCAGCCGTTTTGAGGAATATCGTGCCGAATACGGGCAGACGGTGCTCTGCGGCTACGCGCGGATTGGCGGATGGGCCGTGGGGATCGTCGCGAATCAGAAGAAGAATGTGACCGTCGCGGCTCCCGGGACGGGCGAGAAGCGGCTCGAGTTCGGCGGCGTGATCTATACGGAATCGGCGGACAAGGCCGCGCGGTTTATTCTCGACTGCAACCAGAATCTGGTGCCGCTGATTTTCCTGCACGATGTGAATGGGTTCATGGTCGGCAAGGAGGCCGAGTGGAGCGGGATCATTCGCGCGGGCGCGAAGATGGTGAATGCGGTCGCGAACAGCGTCGTGCCGAAAATCGCCGTGATTTGCGGCGGCAGCTTCGGCGCGGGCCACTACGCAATGTGCGGGAAGGCGTACGATCCGCGATTCATTTTCGCGTGGCCGACGGCGCGATATGCGGTGATGAGCGGTGATTCTGCGGCGGGAACGCTGGTCGAAATCAAAATCAAGCAACTCGAGCGCGAGGGCAAGAAGCTGAGCGCCGCAGAAAAGAAAGAACTTCACGAATCGATTCGCGCCACCTACGAGCACCAGACCGATCCGCGCTATGCGGCCGCGCGCCTCTGGGTCGATGCGATCATCGACCCCGCGCACACGCGCGAGGCATTGATTGAAGCGCTGGAATCGGCGGCGTTGAATCCGGAAGTGGCGGAATTCAGAACAGGAGTATTGCAGACGTAGATGAGCGCGTTCGAACAGGGGCGCAGGATGAGCGGGCCCGCCATGCTTGCGGTCGCTTTGCTGCTGCTGACGCCTTCCATCGTCGCGTTTTTCGCTTCTTCCGCCGCGGTGCAGGGAGCGGACTTACCTGCGTCGGCCCTGTGGTTCATGTACGAGATCTCGCTGTACATCGGCGGCGCCGGAGTTGCAATCGTCGTCGCCCTGACTATATCGGCCGCGATTGCCCACCGGATCTCCCGCGTCTTCGTGTGGCTGATGGCGATGTCAGTTGTCGGCGGCGCTTCGCTGCTGTGGCACTCGTCACACATCTACCGGAATCCCTGGATGACCAACCGATGACCAATTGTGATGTAACTATTGTCGAATGCCCGCGGGATGCGTGGCAGGGTTTGCCGGATGTGATTCCGACGGGCGAGAAGATTCGCTACCTCACGCAGCTGGTGTCGCTGGGATTCCGGCATATCGATGCAGTGAGTTTCGTCTCGCCGAAACATGTGCCGCAAATGGCGGATAGCGAAGCGGTGATGCAGGAGCTAAGCCGCGCGAAGTTGCCGTCGGGCGAGGCGCCGGACATTATCGGGATCGTCGTGAACGCGCAGGGGCTGGAACGCGCGCTTGCCACTCCTGGCGTTACGACGGTCGGCTATCCGTATTCGGTGTCGGCGTATTTCCGGCGGGCGAACGCGAATATGTCGCGAGCGGAATCGCGCGAACTCGTCGAGCGGTTGCAGCGCGATACGAAGGCCGCCGGCAAGCGCCTCGTGGTTTACATCTCGATGGCGTTCGGGAATCCCTACGACGAGCCGTGGGGGCCGGAGATTGTCGAGGACACGCTGGTGTGGCTCAAGGACGTGGGCGTTCGCACGGTGTCGCTTGCCGATACGGTTGGCACTGCTTCGCCCGAGGACGTTGCGCATCTTTATCTCGCCGTAAAAAACTGCGTGGCGGGCGTCGAGATCGGCGTCCATCTGCATAGCCGTCCCGAACGCGCGCATGAAAAGGTGCTGGCCGCTTACGAGGCGGGCTGCCGGCGGTTTGATGGCGCGCTCACGGGGCTCGGCGGATGCCCTTTTGCAGGCGACGCGCTGGTGGGCAATATTCCGACCGAAACCGTGCTGGCAACGCTCGCGGCGCGCGGCGCCGCAACCGGAATCGATACGAAATCTCTCGCCGTAGCTTGCGCGATGACGCACGAATTGCGGGAAAAGTACGCGCACGACCCCGCGGTCACGAAGCCTAATTAACACCGGAGCGCCAAAGATGCTCTACCACACGCTGACTTTTCAGAGCGACGACCAGATCGCGACGATTGCCCTCACCGTCCCCGAAAAACGCAACGCCATCTCGACGCCGATGATCGCGGATCTGCTCGGCGCATTCGATCAGGCGGAGGCGGGCCCCGCGCGCGTGGTGATCCTCACCGGAGCGGGCAAGGCTTTTTGCGCGGGGATGGACCTCACCGAGTTGCAAAATCTCGCGCGGCAGACGCAGCCGAAAAACCTCGAAGACGCGCGCCGCATGACGAAATTGTTGTACCGGCTCTATAGCTTTCCGAAGCCTTTGATTGCGGCGGTGAATGGCCCCGCGATCGCGGGCGGATGCGGCCTCGCCACCGTCGCCGACTTCATTTTGGCCGTGCCGGAAGCCAAGTTTGGGTATACCGAGGTGCGGATCGGATTCACGCCGGCGTTGGTATCCGTTTTTCTGCGACGGCGGATTGGCGACACGCACACCCGGGACCTGCTGTTGACCGGGCGCACGATCGACGCGGCGGAAGCCTACCGGCTGGGGCTGGTTACTGAGGTCGTGCCGGCAGAGTCGCTGATGGACCGGGCGCGGGAGATCGCCGCTCAGTTGATCGCCGCAAGCCCGACAGCCGTTGCGCAGACGAAAAAGCTCCTGATCAGTTTCGATCGCGCGGCCATTCGCGCGGAGCTCGAAGTGGCGATTGAGACCAACGCGGACATTCGTTCCACGCCCGATTTTCGCGAAGGGATTGCGGCATTTCTCGAAAAGCGGCCCCCGAAATGGTCCGGGGGAGATTGACATGGCGACGCGCGAGGCGCCCGTGGCGAATTTGTGCACGCTGACCACGCCTGACGTGCAAGCGGTGCTCGAGCGCTTGTATGGCCGCGCGAAGGACATCGATCAGGCCGCGCTGGCGATCGCGAATCCCATCACGGAGGCGATGCACACCGAGGACAAATTCCGCGTGAGGTCCGAGCTGCTGAAGGACGCGTATCTTCCGGTTCCGCGCGACGTGGGGCGGCTGCTCTATATGCTGGCGCGGACTTACCCCTGCAGGAAGATCGTGGAATTCGGGGCGTCGCTCGCGATCTCGACGATTTATCTGGCGTCGGCGGTTCGCGACAATGGCGGCGGCAAGGTGGTGACGACGGAGCTGAATGCAGAGAAAGCGCGACATGCCGCTGAAAATCTCCGCGAGGCCGGGCTGCTCGACCTGGTCGAAATCCGCGTTGGCGATGCGCGGGAGACTCTGCGCGCCATCGACGGCGATGTGGATTTTGCGTTCATCGACGGCTGGAAGGAGCTCTACCTGCCGGTGTTGAAGGTGATTGAGCGGCATCTCCGTCCGGGCGCGCTCGTGGTTGCGGACAATTTGAATCTCGCGGACGTGCTGAAGGAGTATGTGGATTACGTAGAGTTTGAACGGAATGGCTACTTGTCGGTGCAACTGCCGATCGGGGACCGGCTGTCCGTTTCGTTGTGGCTCGGGAGTCGATGAAAGACTACGCCGACACGACGGTGCGCGTGCGCTACGCCGAGACCGACCAGATGGGCGTGGTCTATTACGGAAACTATTTCACGTGGTTCGAGGTCGGACGAATCGAGTTGTGCCGTCAACTGGGCTTCGACTACAAACAGATGGAGATCGAGGACGGCAGCTTTCTCGTGGTCGCTGAAACGTCCTGCCGCTACAAGAATCCGGCGCGATTTGACGACCTCCTGACCGTGCGCACGCGCGTGACGAGATCGCAAAGGCGCATGATCCGCTTTGCATATGAGATTTTCCGGCAGGGCTCGGACGAGTTGATCGCAACCGGCGAAACGGCGCACGTGGTTTGCGACAAGCAGGGCCGGCCGAAGTCGCTGCCAGAGAAATACCGGCGATACTTCCCACTGGCACACCCGGATGGCTCGGCGCTGGCGAAACGCCGAGGCTGACTTGTAAACGGAGACATTGTCATGAGCGCAACGGACCCTGCAAAGATCGAGAAATATCGCGGCAGGCTGCGCGAGGAGTGGACCGAAGAGGCCACCGTTTCGGCGTGGCGAAAATGGCACGCGAAAATGGCGGCCTTCACGCGCGGCGTCACCGAGGCAATCCTCGAAGCCGCGCAGCTTCGCGCGGGCATGCGCGTGCTGGACTTGGCGAGCGGCGTGGGCGATCCGTCACTCTCGATTGCGGAAGCCGTCGGGCCTTCGGGGCATGTCACTGCAACCGATCTTGGCCCGGGAATGATCGGGCTTGCGGAGGAACTCGCACGAGCGCGAGGACTGCGCAATATCGATTTCCGCGTCGCGGATGTGGAGGCGCTTCCCTTCCCGGATGAATCGTTCGATCTTGTGACGTGCCGGTTCGGCGTGATGTTTTTCCCCGATCAACTCAAGGCGTTTCGCGAATGCTTGCGGGTGCTAAAGCGCGGCGGACGCGTGGCGTTCGTGGTGTGGGGAAAGCGCGAGCAGGCTTTTCTCGGCACTACTGTAGGCATCCTCACGAAGTACGTCGAAATGCCTCCGCCCGATCCGGATGCGCCGCATGCGTTCATGTTCGGCGAGCGCGGACTGCTGAAGAGCAAGCTCGAGGCGGCGGGATTCGCGCAGGTGAGCGAAGAGGTGCGGACGGTCCCGGGGCGCTGGGCCGGCTCGCCGGAAGAATACTGGCAGCAATTCACGGAAGTGGCTGCGCCGTTTCGGCCGCTAGTCGCTAAACTTACGAGCGAAACGCGCGCGAAGGCTGAGGCGGAGATTTTCGCGGGGCTGCGAAAGCTTTCGGACGGCTCGACGATCACCCTGCCGCTTGAAGTTGTGGTGGGGACAGGCATTCGCGCGTGACCGCGATCCAAATCGACGGCGAGCATCTGACGATCGAGGAGCTACATCGCCTTGTGTTCGATGGGGCGACGGCGGAACTTGCGACGGCGGCGCGCGAGCGGATGATCGCTTCGCGGGCGGTGATCGAGCGGATGATCGACTCGGACGCCGCCGTGTATGGCGTGAATACCGGCTTCGGCAAGATGGCGTCGACGCGAATTTCGCACGGCGAGATACGCCACTTGCAGCTCAATCTTGTGCGCAGCCATGCGTGCGGCGTGGGCGCGCCGCTCAGCGAGGCGGCGACGCGCGCGATGCTTGTCCTGCGGGCGAATGCGATCGCCAAGGGATTTTCGGGCGTGCGGCCGCTGGTTGCGGAGACGCTGCTCGCGATGCTGAATCGCGGCGTGCATCCTGTGATCCCCTCGCAGGGATCGGTTGGAGCGTCGGGAGACCTTGCGCCGCTTGCGCATCTGGCACAGGTGGCAATTGGCGAAGGCGAGGCCGTCTATCAGGGCCGGAGGCTTGGTGGCGGCGAGGCGATGCGGGCCGCGGGGATTGCGCCGCTGGTCCTCCAAGCGAAGGAAGGGCTGGCGCTGCTGAACGGCACGCAGGGGATGCTTGCGTTGCTCGCGCTGGCCATTCGGGAGGCGGAGATTGCCGTGGACACGGCCGATGTCGCGACGGCGCTCTCGCTCGATGCGCTGAGAGGGAGTCCCGCGGCGTTCGACGCGCGCATCGCGAAGGTGCGCCCTCACGCGGGACAGGACGTGACCGCGCGGAATATCGAGCGGCTGAATCGCGGAAGCGAAATCCGCGAATCGCACCGTTCACCGATCAAGGACCCGCGCGTGCAGGACCCTTACAGCTTGCGCTGCGCGCCGCAGGTCCACGGAGCCGTGCGCGATGCGCTGGCGCAGATTCGCGCGACGATTTCGGTCGAGCTGAATAGCGCGACCGACAATCCCCTAGTATTCGCTGATCCCGGCGAGGTGATCAGCGGCGGCAATTTTCATGGGCAGCCACTGGCGATGGCGGCCGATCAAATGGCAATCGCGCTCGCGACGCTGGGCGGGATCTCCGAGCGGCGCATCGAGCAGATGACGAATCCGCAGACGAGCCAGCTTCCGGCGTTTCTGGTGGCGGAGGCGGGGCTCAATTCGGGGTTCATGATCTTGCAGGTGACTGCTGCTGCGCTCGCGAGCGAGATGAAGGTGCTCGCGGCCCCGCATTCCGTGGATTCGATTCCGACGTCGGCGAACCAGGAAGATTACGTCTCGATGGGGATGAGCGCCGCGCGGCGGCTGGCGCCGATGCTGGCGAATCTGCGAAATATTCTGGCGATCGAGGCGCTTGCGGCATGCCAGGGGATCGATCTGCTGGCGCCGCTGCGGCCGGGGCCGGAGACGCGCAGGGCGTACGACGTCGTGCGCGGTCTCTCGAAAAAAGTGGATACGGACCGATCGCTTGCCCACGATATCGAGGCGGTTACCGAGGCGATTGAAGCGGCGAAACTCAGCGAGATTCTGCGCTAGCGCCGTTGAGCGCGCGGGCGAGAAAACGACCGAAGCGATAGCCTGCGACGTAGCTGAATGGGGCGACGCCTAGCGAGTAGTGGCCGCAGGGGAGCCAGAGATTTTCGAAGGGCACATTTTCCTCGCGCATTTTGTCGAACAGGGCTTGGGTGAGCGCGGGCGGGAACGTTGGATCGTAGCGTCCCGTAATCGCGAACATCTTTTTCCCGGCGCCGCGCAGCTTGTGGATGTAGGGGAACGGGCTGATGGGCATCCAGTAGCGGCGGACCTGCTCGAGCGAGGCGGCGGGCTCGATCGACTCCCAGACATTTTTCGTGGTGAGGCCTGCGGCGACGACGTCGCCAAAATAGGTGGAGGCGTGCAGGAACGCCGCCGCGCGCACGGCCGGCTCGTGGCACATGGTGATGAAGCCGATGGACGAGCCGATGCTGGTGCCGAGGATGCCGAGGCGGTCGTAGCCCTGCTGTTCGAGCCAGCGCAGGGTGCGGCGCACGTCGAGGACCGCCTGGCGATTCGCCTGGATCGTCAGCCCGATATTCGCGCCAACGAGGTGATCGGCGCGCGGATGCCCGGGGATCTGGCGGCGGTCGTGATACGGCAGGCTCATCTTGACCGCGGTGATGCCGAGCTTGTTGAGCCAGCGGCAGACGCTTTGCTGTTCTTCCCAGCGGGAATTCCATTGCGCGAGAACCACGACGGCTGGGCCGGAATCGCGCGCGCGGAAAAGCTGGGCGTGGACGCGATTGTTTTCGCGCCAGGGCGATTCGACGCCGCTGGTGAAGGTGAGGACGCCTTCGGCAAGCGCGTAGTCGTCGGCGGGCGATGCGGCATACCATTCGTCGCTGCGCGCGATTGCGTCTTCGACGAATCGCTCCATCGCCGCCGCGGGATCGGGATCGCTCGGATCGCCGCCGACGTGCTCGAGGCCCCATTCGAAAGGCAGCTTGGCGCGCCTCGGCTCCTGATCGAAGCGCATCTGCTCGTAACGGAAGACTCGCCGTGCGTACCAGCTGGGCATGGATGGTTTTAGCCGCGACCTGCCAGGCGGCGAAGGCGAGCGCCGGTGAGGCGCGTAAGGACCCAGGTTTTGTCGAGGCGCGCGCCGAGCTTGCGATAGAACTCAATCGAAGGCTTGTTCCAATCGAGCACGATCCATTCCATCTGCGAGCAACCTCTTCGAACCGCGATTTTCGCGAGGGCCGCCATCATCGCTTTGCCTGTGCCCTTCCCTCGTTCCTCGGGCAGCACGAAGATATCCTCGATAAAGAGCACGGGGCTGCAGGTGAAGGTGGAATAGGCAAAATAGTAGACCGCGTAGCCCACGGGATGTCCTGCGCGTGTGCAGATGAGGGAATCAAAATAGCGGCGCCGCCCAAAGCCGTGGCGTCGCAGCCGCTTCGCGCTGGGGCGGAGGTGGGGCGTCAGGCGCTCGTACTTCGCCAAGCCCCGGATCAGGGCCAGGATTGTCGGAATATCGCGCGCGGTCCCCGTGCGGATTCGCACCCTGGGTTCCGCGGCTTGGCGCTTCTTCGGACGCTTCGTTTTGCTGATTGGCACGCATCCAGTATAGCTGCGAGCGGCCCGGGGACCACGGCCAAGATGGCCTGTCCCGGCAGCGCCAGTGGCTGCCGTTAGCACTCCGGCAACCTCGCCGGGAGGACGGCTTGAGGGTGCGCGGGGGATGTGGCAGATTCAAATGGTGGCTCCTTCGACGCTGATCGGCATTTTCGCGTTTCTCTTCGGGCTGATCATCGGCAGCTTCCTGAACGTATGCATCGTGCGCATCCCAGAGCGGAAGTCGATCGTCATGCCTGCATCCGCGTGCCCCAAGTGCGGCACGCCAATCCGGCCCTACGACAACATTCCGGTGCTCAGTTACGTCTTTCTTGGCGGCAAATGCCGAGCCTGCAAGACAAAGATTTCGCCAATCTATCCGCTGGTCGAGCTGCTGACGGCGCTGCTTTTTCTGGGATGCTTTCTCGCTTTTGGATTGAGCCTCGAAGCGCTCAAGTGGGCGATTTTCTCGGCGGTGATGATCGTTCTCGTGTTCACCGATCTGCGCGAGAGGATCTTGCCCGACGTGGTGAACTTCACCGGCTTGGGCCTCGGGCTGGCGCTGAGCTTATTCACCAAGCCCTCGGACGGGACCGCGCTGTGGCTCGCGAATCGCTTCTTCGACTTCCCTCCTCCGCAGCCCGTGCTATCGCTGATGGACGCTTTGCTGGGCGCGTTTCTCGGCAGCGGGCTTTTGTGGCTCGTTTCGGAAGCGTATTTCCGGTTGCGCAAGCGCGAGGGGATGGGCCTGGGCGACGTAAAAATGATGCTGATGGTCGGCACGTTTCTCGGGCCGAAGCGCACGATACTTACGATTTTCGTGGGCTCGGTGCTCGGCAGCGTGATCGGAATCGTCTATATCCTGGCGCGGCGCAAAGGATCGAACTACGAGCTTCCCTTCGGGACATTCCTCGGGATGGCCGCGCTGCTGGCGGCTTTTTTTGGAACGCAGGTCGTGAACTGGTATCAGTCGCTTTTGATGGTGCGCTGACGCTGAAAGAGAATCCGCAATGAAGACCTCGACGATGCCGCTGCACGACTTGCTGACGGGCCCCGGAATATTCATCGCGATTGCGACGCTGGTGGTTCTTTTCGTCGGCATGCTCGTGCTGATCCTGCTACGCCGCAAATTCTTTCGCGGCCAGCCTTCCGGTCAAGCCGACGATTGGGCGAGCCCCAGGGCGGACACGGAAAATCCTTCGGCATTCATGACGGCGTCCATGCACGGCGTGATCGAGAAACTGCGCGCGCAGGAAAAGGAGCTTGCGCGCCTCCACCTGCTGGCACAGGAGCGCGCGCAGGAATCCGAGCGCCTCACCGAGGAAGTGACGCGAAACATGCCGACAGGCCTGCTGCTTGTCAACGCGACCGGCGCAATCAGCTCGACCAACCCAGCCGCCGAAGAGGCGCTGGGCGCGCGGCCGATGCGCTACCGGTCGTACAAGGAAATTCTGGGGCCTGACTCCGATCTCGCGCGGATGCTCTCCGCCTGCCTGAGCGACGGAGAGACCTTTCATCGGAGCGAAGTGGAACACATGACCCAGGACGGCGAGGTGCGCCACCTGGGCGTAACGATTTCGCCGATCTACCGGACCAAGGGCTCGGCGAAGACGACAGGGGCCGCTGCGCGTAATCCGGCGGCGCCTTCAGGGGCCAAGGTGAGCGGCGCGCTCTGTCTGATGAGCGACCTTACCGAGCTGACGGCGCTGCAGAAGCAGATTCGCTGGAAGGAGAACCTCGCCGCGCTCGGTGAAATGTCGGCCGGCATCGCGCACGAATTCAAGAATGCGCTGGCGACGATCTCGGGATACGCGCAGATGATCCACAGCGAGGCGATGCCGGGCGACATCCGGGAATCGTCCGAGCGGATTCTGGATCAGACGCGCGCGCTGACGCATGTGGTGACCGAATTCCTTCGCTTCGCGAAGCCGCTCGAGATCTGCTACGAGACGGTGGCCATGCAGCCGCTGGTCGAGCGCGTGGCCGAGGAGCTTCACGAAGCCGCGCCGCAGTGCGAAGTCGAATGCGAAGGCTCATTCGTCGAGCTTCCTGGCGACGAAGCGCTGCTGCGCCAAGCGCTGGTAAACCTCACGCGCAATGCCGCCGAGGCAGCGCGCGCCGGTGGCGGACCGCCGCGCGTGAAGATTTCCGGCACGATGGAGGATCTGGGCGGCAAGCGCTGGCAGCGCATCTGCGTATCGGACAACGGGCCCGGCATTCCCGAGCGCGACCTGCCCAAGATTTTCCTGCCTTTCTATACGACGAAATCCGAAGGCACGGGCTTGGGCTTGGCGGTCGTCCAAAAGGTAGCCCTGCAGCATGGCGGCAGTATCGAGGCGCGCAACCGCCCGGACGCTGGGGCGGATTTCATTCTCTGGTTACCTTTGCGGCAGGAGCCTTCTCCATCTTTGTTTCCCTCCCAGGCTGCCCGCATCTAGAATAGGTAAGGCGTATCCCAGTGCGCCCGAGGAGGCGCTACCATGCGCAGGACTCTGTGGCTGATCGCGGCCGTAGTCGTGTTTGCGGCAAGCGGCCTTGCGCGCGCGCAGGCTCAATCGCAAAGCCAGACATCGTCACAGACGAGCCAGAGCGCCGCGCCGGCGGCAGCCCCCCAGCAGGATCCCCTTGCTGAAGCGGCCCGCAAGGCGCGCGAGCAGAAGAAAGACGAGCCCAAGGCCGCCAAGGTCTTCACAAACGACGATATTCCGACCCAGGGTGCGGTATCGACCGTTGGACAGGCCCCTGCAGACACGTCGACGGAAACGAGCAGCGATACGTCTACTTCGACGCCGCCGCCCGCGGCAGCCAACGATGAGAAGGCATGGAAAGATAAGTTCGCCGAGTTACGTCACAAACTCGAGCAGGATCAGGCGGAACTCGACGTGTTGCAGCGCGAAACCGGCGTGAGCATGGTTCAGTATTACGGCGGCGATCCCCAAAAAGCCGCTCAGGACCAGAATAGCCAGCAGCCGCTTGGGGGCGCCTACCAAAAGAAGGTCTCCGATATCGACGCAAAGAAAAAGCAAGTCGAAGCGGACAAACAGGCCATCTCGGATGCTGAAGATGAGCTCCGCAAGGCTGGCGGCGATCCGGGCTGGGCGCGCTAGAGTTTTCCTGCGATGGAACCCGTCTTACTTGTCGAGGACAAAGCCGAGCTTAGAGCCATGCTCCGCAAGGCGCTCGAGCGTGCGGGCTATACCGTCGATGAGGCTCCCGATGGGAATACCGCGATCGACAAGGTCCGCAGCCGGCGCTACCAGCTGGTTCTCTCGGATTTAAAGCTTCCCGGAAATTCAGGACTCGACGTGCTGCGCGAGGCGAAGCGCGTCGAGCCGACTTTGCCCTTCATTTTGGTGACCGCGTATGGCTCGGTGGAAGAAGCTGTTACGGCGATGAAGGAAGGCGCATTCGATTTCATCCAGAAGCCGGTCGATCTGGATCATCTGAAACTGCTGCTCGAGCGCGCGTCGCGCCAGCAGGAATTGCTGCGCGAGAATCTGCTGCTGCGCGAGCATTATTCCGCACGCTATGGCTTTCCTCGAATCGTCGGCGAGCACCCGGCGATGAAAGAAGCGAGTCAAATGGCGCAACGCGTGGCCGCTACGGATTCGACCGTCCTGCTGCTCGGCGAAAGCGGAACGGGAAAAGAGCTTTTCGCGCGCGCGATTCATCATCTGAGCGCGCGGGCCGAATGCCCATTTGTCGCGCTGAACTGCGCCGCGATCCCCGAGGGGCTGGTCGAGAACGAGCTTTTCGGGCACGAGCGCGGGGCTTACACGGGCGCTGGGACACGCAAGATCGGGAAAATGGAGCTGGCGCATCGCGGAACGTTTTTCCTTGACGAAATTGGCGATCTGCCGCTCGCCATTCAGGGCAAGCTGCTGCGGGTGCTCGAAGAGCGACGTTTCGAGCGCGTCGGCGGGACGCAGGAAATTGAGGTGAACGTGCGCGTCCTCACGGCGACAAATAAGGATTTGCGCGCAGCCGTTGCGGACAAGACTTTTCGCGAGGACCTCTATTTTCGCATCGCGACTGTGCCTATCACCGTGCCTGCTCTGCGGGACCGCGGTGACGACGTGCTATTGCTGGCAGAGCATTTCCTCGAGCGTTTCCGGCGCGAGTTTCGCAAGCCTTCGCTGGTATTGGCCACGGATGCGCGTGCGCGTCTGCGGGGCTATACGTGGCCGGGGAATGTCCGCGAATTGCAGAACAGCATCGAGCGGGCGGCGATCCTCGCGAATGGTCCTGAAATCGATGCGAAGGGATTGCAACTCCCCGCCGCCAGACCTACCGCCGACGAAATGCCAGAAGGAATGCTCGCGGGACAATTCCTGTGGGAAGGGCCGCTCGACGAAGTCTCGCAGCGCGCCTTGGCCCACGTCGAGCGGTTCAAGATCCACAATGCGCTGCGCGAATCGAAGTGGAATAAGACGCGCGCGGCTGAGAAGTTAGGCGTGTCCTACAAAACTCTCCTGACGAAAATCCGCTCGTTGGGACTTGAGAATTAGTTTGGCTGGCGCCGCCTTGGCGACCCAGGGCTAAAGCCCGTTCGTTATGAGCCGCTTGTCGCGGGCCTGAAGGCCCACGCTTTCACCTATCCCAGTAATTCGAGAAAGACCTCATTCGAAATCGTGAGGCGATTCGGAGGGATCCGCAGGCGGCCACCCTCCAAATCGAGCAGGCCGTGCGACCGCAGCATCTCAATGCGTTGCTGCAGCGTTGCCATGCGGGTAGTGAGCGTCGGGTCGATCTCGCGTTCGATGCGCGCGAGGTCGATTCCATCGAGGCGGCGCAGACCGAGGAAAAATGTTTCCTGCAGCGTGTGCCAGGGCGTGAGCGTTTCGATCATCTCGCGCGTCGATGTACCGCGCTCGATGCACGTGACGTAGCGGGTGGCCTCGTGAATGTTGGCCCAGCGCGTCGCGCCGTCGAACGAGTGCGCGCCAGCGCCGAAACCGAGATACGGGTCGCGGCTCCAGTATTTCAAATTGTGCTGCGATTCCTTGCCCGGCAAGCCCCAGTTCGAGATTTCGTAATGGTTGTAACCCGCTGCTGCGAGGCGCGCGCACGCGGACTCGTAGAAATCGGCCTGCGCGTCGTCGCTCGGGATTGCGTCCGCGCTATAGCGGCTGCCGCCGGCGAGCGATTCTTTGCCGAGGCGGCTGCCTTCGTCGACTTCGAGCATGTAGATCGAAACGTGCTCGGGATAGATGCGCAGCAGCTCGGTGACGGTGCGTTCCCAGGATTCGCGCGTCTGGTGCGGGAGGCCCGCGATCAGGTCCATGCTGATGTTGCGAAAGTCGGCGGCGCGAAGAGATTCGACCGCACGGAAGATATCCTCGCGACGGTGCATGCGGCCGGTGGCCCGCAATTCGCGATCGTCAAAGGACTGCACGCCGAGGCTGATGCGATTGAATCCAGCGTCGAGCCATGCAGAGGCCTTGATCGGCGAAATCGTCTCGGGATCAGCCTCGAGGGTGATTTCCTGTGCTTCGACGCGAAAGGATTTGCGCAGCGCGTCGAGGATGCGCGCAAGCGCCGTGGGATCGAGGAGGCTCGGCGTCCCGCCGCCGAAATAGATCGTGTCTACCGTTTGCTCGCCCAGGCAGCCCGCGGATTCGGCCATCTCGCGGCAGACGGCGGCGGCGTAGGGCTCGTAGCGGTCGCGCGGGACCACCCCAGTGTGGAAATTGCAGTAGGTGCATTTCGTCTGGCAGAAAGGTACCTGGATGTATGCGCCGAAGGTGATCATCTATTCAGAATCTAGCACAAGTGGCCACGTGCAGCGCCAAGCCAGCCGTAAGCCAGCGAAGGAGACGTTCTTCGCTTCGATATCACGCCGCGTTGCTTGGCGCACCTGTCTCCGTGCCCTCTGCGCTTCTCTGCGTTCTCTGCGTAATGTTTTCCCTTTGGTTTTGTTTGCAAGGGCATCTGATAAAATCGTTGCGGGGGAAATGTATCGTGGAAACGCCACTGATCGAAACGCATCGCGCAGCCGGCGCCCGGCTCGCTGAATACGAGGGGTGCGTCCTGCCGGAGTCCTTCTCCGATCTCGAGCGCGAGTATCGCGCCGCGAAGGAAAGTGTCGCGATCTTCGACACGAACTGGCGCGCGATTATCACGCTTGCGGGCCGCGACCGCGTGAAATATCTGCACAATATCTCGTCGAACGACATCAAGTCGCTCGCCGAGGGTCGCGGCATGCTGGCGCTGCTTTTGAATCCGCAGGGGCACATCCTGGCTGAACTCGAAGTCTACGCGCTGCCCGAAAAGCTACTCGCGCTATCGCACGTGTCGCAACGCGAGCGAACTGCCGCGACTCTCAAGAAATACGTGATCGGCTCGCAAGTGCAGATCGAGGATTTGACCGAACGGCTCGGGAGCATCGGGGTCGAGGGCCCGCGCGCGGCCGAAGTTGTGCAGCGGGCGTGCGGCATAGCGCTCGACC
>JBKQNJ010000037.1:0-30354 GCA_052146315.1 Candidatus Acidiferrales bacterium
GAACGGAAGGGCGGGGCTTCAGCCCCGCCGTCAAGCTACATGAGAGAAGGGCTTTAGCCCCTGAAGCCATGTTTCTCGATCGCGGCCGAGCATTTATGAGATGACTTCTAGCGAATTAGCGGCTATAAGTGCGGCTCATCGTGAAACGGATCGATCCATAGGCTGACGGGCGATCGCGCGTTCGAAGCCGACATGTGTGGACTCGTGCTCGAAAACATGCGCGCAGCCGCGCAATGGCGAAGCATCGAGCAGAAGCTGCAGTTCCGGCAGCGTGTAGGCCGCGCGCACGGAGTCGCGATACAGTTTCCGCATCGTTCCCGAATAGTGGCGGCCGTGCCAGCGAACGTGAAACGGATGCGCGAAGCGGCCCGGACGTCGAAGGTCCCGCAACAGAATCGCTCCTCCAGGCTTGGCGAGACGCGCCATCTCGGATAGCAGGCGCTCCGGCTCTTCCAGGTGGTGCAACACCGAATTGCACATCACGAAATCGAAACTGGCGTCGGGGAAACCCAGCTTATTGCCGTCCGCACGGCGAAATTCGACGCGGCCGGCGAGCGCTGGGCCCGCCGCATCCAAATTGGCGTGGGCTTGGGCGATCATGTTCGGCGAACGGTCGACGCCAATGAACTTCCAACGCGTGAGACGCCGGGCAAGCTTGATGACGATTTGCCCCGGACCCGTGCCGATATCGAGCGCGCGGCCCCGCTCCCGGCCGTTCAGAAGGCGAAGGCCATGATCGACGAAAGTGTCGTCGATTTTGTCGAGATAGGCTTGCGCCGCGGACCACGAATAGGCCTCCACTTCGCCCGAATCGTCCATCACTTCGGGTTCCGGAACGCGCGGCAGATCGAAGAGACTCATCGCGTGAGTGTAATGAACTCGCGGGAGAAAATGCTAGCGCCGCGCACCGAAAAGCCATTAGCCGCTTGCTTGCCGCGCCGTAGCGTGTTTTTGGTGAAGGCGGGCCATTCTGAAGCCATCCGACGAGGATGGCTGAAGAATCTCTCCGTTTCATCTACTCCGCCCATTCTTCATTCTGCATCCGCTTCGGGCAATCCCGCAGCCCTGAACTAAACCTGAACTTGAGGCCAGCTAGATTCGCGCGTCGCAATCTGCCAATCTCATTCGGACGACGAAGTCGTCAGCCCTCTCGACGAGGGCCGAACGCTCTTTGAAAACTAGGCAGCAACAAATGATGCCCTCGAACTACGCCGTGGCTAGGATTGATGATGCTGGGGCAAGGGAGTATTCTCTGCGTCTCCTTGCCCTGAGTCCGTCGGGAAGGGGCGGTGAAATCGCTGTTTTCTCCGTGGTCTCGTGCTTCCCTCAGTGATCTCTGTGTTTAGCGCACGCGAATCTGTAGGCCGTCCTGTAGCCACTCGCCACTGCCTTTCTAATCGACACTGCGGCGATTAGAAACGTCCGTAACCCACTGCAAACAAACAACGGGTGCCACTTCTAATCGACACAGGAACGGGGGGGCTTCGAACCTACAAATCGCCATGGAAGAACCTGACCTCGTGGCCGGCGTTCGCGAGGATGAGAGAAAATCTAGCGCGATGCGAGTATGCCGCGTGGCTCGACAAGGCTCTTCGTAGGGACGAGCCGCCCGGCCGATTCTGACGTCGCGGTTTCCGCGGGGCTGGGCGCGGGCGGCCAGCCGATGGCGTGGTCGATGGCGTCAAAAGTCTGGCGGGTGGCTCGCTCAACGGTCAGGCATTCGAGGGCGACGCAATATAAGAAGACGCCGCCCTGATCGGTCTGAAACTGGAAGAAATTCGGGCGGCGGAAGAGATTGGTGCGCGCCGCGTATTTCGTCTCGAGCCCCTCGCTATACTGCCCGAAAAAGCGGCCCGTATGTTCGGGAGTATCGAGGGCAAGGAGAAAGACGTCGGGAGTCTGCTTGGTCTTCGCGTCTTCGAAGACGGCGTAGCGGTCGCCGGTCCACGCGGGCGAAAGCGCGTCGGCGCGCTCGGCGCCGATGAACTGCTTCAGGATTTCCTCGAGCCCGAATTCGCCCATCACGTTTTCCTCGAGCAGTTTCCAATCGGATGGGACCACTCCCTTCCATTCAGGCAGCGTGATTTTCAGCGGCGCGACGCCTTTCAGATACAAATCCGGATGCATGATCTGCTGCGTCGAGACGGGCGGATTCTGAAAGATCAAGTTCAGGTCGCTCCAGCCCGAATGCGCCTTCAAGAATTGCTGCGCGAACGAGGCGCCCGAAAGATAAGGAAAGAGGAGGCCGTCCCGGATGTAGGTCGGGGCCTTGACGAGGTTCGGGTCCTCGTCCATTTGCTGAAGCGCGCTGTTGCGCATCAGAAGCGTGATGTCGGGAAGCTCGCGCACGCCGACTTTGTCGTCTCGTAGCGCGTAATCGACCATCGCCGCCATGGCCGTGCCTTCGCTGACCGCGTCGCGCGCCATCTCGGCGTCGTCATTGGGGCGGGCAGCTTTGATCCAGGGATCGATGTGGAAGGATTGGTCCTCGAGGGCGTGCGTGAGCTCGTGCGACATCACCTCGCGCTGCTCGTCGGGCTTGATCCAATCGGCGATGTAGAACTCTTTCCCCTTGGGATCGTAGAGGCCCGCAACCTGATCGGTGAGGACCTTAAGCATGAATGAATCGAGCGGAAAATCCTTGGGGATAAGGCCGAAGGCCTCAAGAGCCTTGCGATCGGCGTAGCGCTGCGATTCGTCCTTGTCTTCGTTTTCTTCACGGATGAGGTAGTCGCGAATCTCCTGCTTCGAGCGGAGGCTCTTCTTCAGCGGCTCGAGGATGGGGAGATGGAGGATCTGGCTCATCTGCTCGAGAACTTCGTCGGCAGCCTGCAGGAATTCAGGATTGGGAGTGGGAGCGACCTGCGCGGGCGGCGACGGCGGGCTTAACGCATCGGGAGCGGCGGAAACCGGAGGCGTCGATTGCCGCGCCGCAACGGCCAAAGCGAAAACGATGAGTGCTGCGAGGACAGCGAGTCGCTTCATCCTGAACCCCGAAAGTCTGATGCCCCGATCAGGATAGCAGGTTTCCCCAAACGCTTCGCTCAGCTCGAGCTACTGTGGGGCGAAGGCGAGAAAGACGTTGCCGGGCATGCCCCACAAGGCGCCATAGCCGGAGCTCACGTAGACCATGCCGCCCACGACGGCCGCGCTTCCACCCCCATCTATCGATCCGCCGTGAGCGCGCACCTGATTCACCGTCTTGAAGCTTTGCGCCGTATCAAAGTCCCAGATGATTTTGCCGTCGTCAGTCGAATAGGCGCGAATGTGGCCGTCGTCCGAGCCCGAGAAAACCACGTCGGGTATCGCTGTGACCGCGGCCGACTGCGCGGGGCTGCAGCGATCAACATGGCACGTGCCCAACACGGGCGGCGCGGCCCAAATCTGTTTTCCCGTCGCGATATCGAGCGCGAAGAGACCGCCGCCCTTCTTCGGGTCAGGCTCGAGACCTCCGGGGAATGGAACGACGTCGATATCGGAGAGCGCTTCATAAACGGCTTTGTCATCCGCAGCCGGGCCCCACTCGACTCCGCCCAGCGGGCCTCCCTGTCCGAGCTTCGTCTGCCAGATAAGATTTCCCTGTTGATCGGGATCGAGCGCGAGAACGGCCGAGGATTTCTGGCTGACGATCAGAAAGCGCTGGCCATTCGGAAGCGCGCGCAGGAGCGGAGGCGAGGCAAAATCATAGTCGCCTCCCGGCTTCTTTGGGCAATTGCTTTTGTCGTTCTGCACGCAGCTCGTGTTGAATGCGTCGCCCGGGGTGAGCTGCTTCGACCAAGCGATTTTGCCGGTCTTCATGCTGATGGCCATGATGGCGTCGCTGTTTGCGGTGGGCGGATCGGAATAGTTGTCACCCACGCCGACGTAGAGGAGCCCTTTTTTCTCATCGACCGTGGGCGGCGACCACAAACCGCCGCCGGACGGTCCCCAGAGTTCGGTGCCGTCAGGTTTCTTGCCCGTGGGATGCGGCGCTCGCGGAATTGTGTAAGTTCGCCAGATTTCTTTGCCGGTTGCGGCATCGAACGCCACGAGGGCGCCACGGAAGGTGCAACATTGATAGTGCGGGTCGGCCGCCATCCATTCCTCGCGAGAAGCGATGCCCACATACAAGCGTCCTTTGTAGAGGCGCGGCGAATCCGTGACGCGCGCGTAGGGATGCGTGGTGATGCGGCTCTTCCAGACGAGCGTTCCCGTGAGCGCATTGAGCGCGTAGACATTCGTGCGGAAATCGCCGAAGTAGGCTAGATGATCGGGTCCGATCGCCACGGCGCTGCGCACACCCGCATCCGCCTGGAACTTCCAGTAGGTGCAGCCGGTCTTTGCGTCGAGCGAGTAGACGGTGCCCATCGGACTGCCGAAGAATACGCGGCCACCGACAATCACCGGTTGGGCGAAGGCACCCCAATCACCGGGAAATCCGAATGCCCATTTCAATTTCAGATTCGGAACCTGAGACGCGGTGAGCCCTGCTTGATCGGCGGGCTGGAAACGGCTGTTGTCGTAGTCGACGCCCCAACCGTTCCACTCGGGCCCAGAAAGATCCTGCGGGCCGCGGCCGGAGCATCGACCGGCGGAAGGATTGCCCGGGCGCGAACTCCCAGCGCGTTTCCCGGTGAGATATTCGGTAACGGCGACGCGCTGGCCGATCGTCAAAGGAGCGGCGATCAGGCGCATCGGGCCGGATTTAAGCTGATAGAGGATGTAATCCGGAGACATCGTCTTCAGCATAAGATGGTTGAAAAAGGGCGGATTGCCGGCCTCGTGGCAGGAGGCACATTTGGTGGCGTAAATTGTTTCGCCGAGCTTAGCAGGCGTGGCGGCAGCAGCCTCTGACGACGAAGAAAGCGAAAGAACATAAGCGACTAGATCTTCGATTTGCGACTGGCTGTATCTTCCTTTGAAAGCCGGCATCGCCGTACCCTTTTTTCCGTTAGCGACAATATTGGCCACCGTTTTCGATGCCAGAGAGCGGCCGCTGAGCGCCGGGCCGGCTGCGGCACCCTTGCCGTCAACGCCATGGCAGAAGACGCATGCGGAACCGTACAAGGCTTTCCCGGAGGCGATGCGTGTTCCATTGCCTTGAGCCCCAGCATCCGCGCGTGCGGCGGCGTTATCTCCTGCACGGGCCGGGCTCGCCATGCCACCGAATGGAACGGCGAGCGCCGCGGCGAGGATCGCGAGGCTCAGCCTCGAGCGCAGCCCAGCGCTCTTCCGGAGTTCAGTCGTAGCACGATCGATGCTTTCCATGTGCACCTGCCTAGACTTGAGATGATATCGAGAAAATGGAGTGCGGCTAGCTGACCAGGTGAAGTTGCCACAGCGTGCCCGATACTACAGCGCGCCTCTCAAGAGGCGCAATAACGATCTTGCCCGCGATGTCGCAAGCCTTCATCGCCGGGAGGCGACGGGGGCGGCCAGAATCTTTTGCAGGGCTTTGCAAAACTCATCGATCTTGAAAGGCTTTCGCAATATCTGGCAGCCCGAATTTCGCACGGATTCGGGAATCAGATCTTCCGTGGCGGTCGAAATCGTGAAAAGAACGCGCGTCGAAAGATCGGGACGATTCTTCCGAATCCAGGCGTACAAACTGACGGACGGATCATCGTCCGGTAAATTGGCGCCGGCAACGATGGCGTCGACCGAATCGCGCTTCAGGACATCGATGGCATCGCGTTCACTTCGAGCGAGCCGGACCGAAGAACCGTGGGCCACCAGGATTTCCTCCTCGAGATGGAGGACGGTTTCGTCGTCGTCAACGAGGAGAATCTTCCCGGCCGGAGTTTCGCTCGCGCCCATCGTGTCGGCAGATAGCGCCGGTGAGGAAACCACAAGGAGCGGGAGTGTGATGGTGAAGGTGGCGCCGCGCGGCGGCGAGTTTCGGACCTGAATTTCACCGCCATGTTCCTTCACGATGCCGTAGCAGATGCTTAGCCCCAGGCCAGTTCCCTTCCCGACCGCCTTGGTGGTGTAGAACGGATCGAAGATGCGGTGGGGATTCTGGACGCCGGGACCGTTGTCGGTGAGCTCGACGCGCAGGCGGTTTCCGACGGCCTCGGTGCGAATCCAAATTTCGCCGGGGCCGCCCTTTTCCTGGATGGCGTCGACCGCGTTGTTCAAGATGTTCAGGAACACCTGCTGTAGCTGGTGAAAATCGCCGCCGGTCATGGGCAGATCCGGATCGAACTCACGGCGAATGACGATGTTGTTGAGCCTCATGTCGTATTCGCGGAGAACGAGCGTGTCTTCCAGAATCTGGTTCAACTGGACCGGGGCGCGCTCGGGCTTGTGCTGGCGCGCGAAGCTCAGAAGATTCTGGACGATGTGGTGCGTCCGCTGAGCTTGCTTGTAAAGCTTTTCGAGGTAGCCGGCGCCGCGAGCGTTCGTCAGCTCTTCGGATTTCAAAAGCTGGCTATAGCCGAGAATGGCGGTGAGCGGATTATTGAGCTCGTGAGCCACGCCGGAAATCAATTGGCCCACCGCAGCCATCTTCTCGCTCTGCAGGAGCTGTTCCTGAGTGCGACGCAAGGTTTCGTACGCTTCGCGCGTCTTTTCGAGCAAGAGCGATTTGTCGATGGTGGTGGCGATCTGGTTGCCGATGGCCGAAAGCAGGTTCAACTCGCCCGTGGAAAATGCGCGCATCTCGCGGCAGCCGACGATCAGGACGCCGGTGATGCGATCCTTGGTCCAAAGTACGACGACCTGCGAAACCTGGATGCCTTCGTTGCGGTGTAGCTCGCGGAACTCCTCAGGCAGGGCGGGAGCGGTGCCCGACAAGATCGTCACCCGCACCTGACGGACTTGCTGCAAAAGCGAAGCCGACACTTCGATCGGAGCGGCGGCGCGCGCATACGCCGACCGGTACCCGACGGCGGCGGCGCGCCTGAGGGTCCTCGTAGGTTCGTCGAGGAAATAGACGGCGGCGGCATCGACGGCTGAAAGCTCAGTAACTTTGAGCAGCGCGTCGTTGAGCCCCTCTTCAAGGGTCCCGCACTGGGTGAGCAATTCGCCGATCGCATTCAGGGCGAGGAGTTCGCGGTTGCGGCGGCGGATATCCATCTCGGCTTGCTTGTGCTCGGTAATATCGAGCACAAATCCCTGGTAGGCGACAATCTCGCCGGAATCATCGCGCGTGGCGAAACACGATTCGCGCGCGGTGCGGATTTCGCCGTCCCGCCTGCGAAATTGAAACTCGAAGTCGCTCACTTCGCCGTACTCGTGCAGCAGGCGGCGCAGACGCTGGCGGTCAGCGGAATTCGCGTACAGGTGCGAGGGAATGTCCGTATCCAGCAGTTCCTCTCGTGTGTCATAGCCGACGATCCGCATGAAGGCTTCATTGAAGTCGAGGAAGCGCCCGTCGGGAGTAGAGATGAACACACCTTCCGGAACCTTTTCGAAAAGAGTGCGGAATTTGTTCTCGACGTACCGATGGGCGGTGAAATCCTTGAGCACGTGAATCGTCCCGAGGCGCCCACCCTCGGAATCGTGGAAACTCGAATCGGTGGCGACGAAATACCCGCCGAAAGTGGGATCGATTTCCTCGGACTGACCGGCTGCCCCTTCGCAGTACGGGCATACGACCCATGGAGCGGTGCCCTGAAAGAGAAGGTCGCGCAACGAACGGCCGATGAGCGCGATGGGCTCGGCAGCGAGGCGCTCGGCGAGGGCCCGGTTGGCGCGCAGAACGCGTCCCTCGGGCGAATGGACGAGAATCAGATCGCCGATCGAATCGAACGTGTCGAGCCATTGCCTGCGGGAAGCGGCCGAACTTTGGAACAGCTCGACGTTTTGAACGGTCAATCCCAGGAGATTCGCAACATTCACCAGAAAATTCTCTTCGTCCGATTGAAACGTTCGCGGCGCCACCGAGCCGACGCCAAGCAGGCCTAACGGGCCGTCTTTTCCGGGAATGCGGACCAGCACGACGGAGGCAAGCTGGTCCGCCCCTTTCCAGAGGCGAAGGGTCGAGTCCCCGGGAGCGCCGGAGGAGACCACCGGAGTCGACTGGCGGAGAACGGCCTGGATCCAGGACTCCGTGACGGGGATTCGAGATTGATCTTTGGACCCGCCGTTCCCTCCAGCGAAGGCGCGTGTCACTAACGCGGGAGAGTTGTCTGGGTTCTCAAGAAGCAAAACCACGCCGTGGCTGGCTCCCAAAATTTCGACGAGGTGACCGAGAACCGAGTCGAGCACCTGCTCCATCCGGAAGGAATGGGTGGCCTCGGCCGTGATCAAGGACAGGCGGCGGAGCTTCTCGTTCAGCTCCTCGGTGCGCGCGCGGCCAGCCTCTAGGACGAGGACGGCCATGCCGATTCCCATGGTGATGCCGAACAAGCTGTGAAAGGAGAGGCGGAAGAGCTGGAAGCCCTGCTGCGTCCATTCGGGACGATCCAGGCCGTCTAGTCCCCACAGCATCAGGGCTGCGGACACGAGCTTCCACCCCACACCGGAGTGCAGAGCTTGAGAACGCCAGAAGATCCAGCCCGAGGAGAGATAGAGGGCAGAAACAACGATAGTTGAGGTCCAGGTGGCTTCGTAAGAGAGTTTCGGAATCAAGCTGAAGATAGCAAAAGCCGCCACGAGGACGCCACCCGTAACCCACAGATGCTTAAGCTCTTGGGATCGCTTTCGGCATTCAAGAGTTGCCGCAAGAAAGAAAAGTGCGGGAACGACCGATAGAACTGATGTAAGAGGTGTGGTGCCGGCTCGCCCGCGCAGCAGATTCTCGATACGGAGGCCTTCGAGAACTACGTAAAGTGTCCATCCGGCAAGCCAATAGCGGAAAAAACGAGCGCGGAAGCCCGGAAGCAAAAGCCAGTAAAGGACAAGAATAACCGTGGAGGCGACGCCCTCCATGATAGCGACAGCTAAGACCTCGGGACCCAAGACGAGCGTCATTGCACCTTGTCCGAGCGACACCAGGCCGCTCGCCTACGAACAACAGCCTAGAATCTGGGGATATCAGGAAGCCATTATAAGGATTAGCACATAGAACAAAATCGCGGCAACAGACAGTGTCGCCGGGTGTGCCGTGCCTTATAATGGCGAACGGAGCCACAGTGGACAAAGAGAAAATTCTCGTTGTGGATGACGAAGAGGCGATCCGGGAAGTCGTCTCGACACTGCTGGAAGCGCAAGGCTACCCCTGCACGGTGGCATCGAACGGCCGGCTCGGCTTCGAAGCCTTTCGCAAGGACTCGTTCGATCTCGTCCTAAGCGACATTGTGATGCCCGAGATGGACGGGCTGAAGCTCCTGGCGGCCCTGCGCGAGGAAGACCCCGACGTACCCGTCATCATGGTGACGGCCATGCACGACATCTCCATCGCGCTCGAGGCAATCCGGGCCGGGGCGTACGACTACATTCTAAAGCCGTTCGAGAAGGATCAGCTCCACTTGAGCGTGCGGCGCGCGTTGGAACACCGACAGCTGGTCATCGAGAACCGCACGTATCAAAGCGATCTCGAGCAGCTGGTGGCTGAGCGCACTCAGCAGCTTTCTATCGCCCTCCAGGACCTCGAGCAGTCTTATGACTACACACTCGAGGCGTTGGGCGGGGCGCTCGATGCCAAGGACGCGGAGACGGAAGGCCATTGCCAGCGGGTGACGGCGTTTACGATCACGATCGCGAAGGCAATGGGGGTGGACAAAGGGCTGTTGCGGCAGATCGCGCGCGGCGCCTTCCTCCACGACATCGGCAAAATGGGGATCCCAGACTACATCCTGCGGAAGCCGGGCCCGCTGACGGCAGAAGAGCGGGAAATCATGCGGCGGCACTGCGAAATAGGCTACTCAGTGCTGGAACGGATTCCATTTCTGAAGGAAGCGGCGGAGATCGTTCTCGCGCACCAGGAGTTCTACGACGGGACCGGGTATCCGCGCGGATTGAAAGGCGAGGAGATTCCGCTGGGAGCGAGAATATTCGCCGTGGCCGATACGCTTGACGCCATGATCTCGGACCGGCCTTACCGCAAGGCACTGCCCGTCTCAGCCGCGCGCGAGGAAATTCAGCGATTCTCCGGGCGGCAGTTCGACCCACGCGTGGTGGAAGTATTCATGGCGCAGCCCGAAAAACTGTGGCGCGATCTGCACGAAAAGATCAGCGATCCCTTCCAACTCACTCAGCTCGAACGCGTGTAGCCTCATCCTTCGCTGGAATTCATAAGACAAGCTGCATTGGAATTGGCGCGCCCCGGGATATTCGGGGAAGCTGGATTTCGGCGGCGATAGATCAGGGAGAAAATGCCGATAAAGAGGGAAAGCGCCGGGACGAGCAAAATCAAGATGCCGCGTCGGAGGGCCTCGCGTCCTTGCACACCCGAAGAAGCGGCGTTTTGGTAGCACATGGCACAGCCCTGCGCTGCCAAGTGCGGCGCCATCACTAGAAGAAAGGCTCCGAAGCTCAGGATGCGCGGCCCGTAGCTCGTGGCCCGTTGACGGAGGGTTTTGGGCTGCATCGCTGCATTCATAGTCGATCCTGCACCAGCAGGAAAACAAATAGGCACAGCCAAAGGGCGTCGAGGAAGTGCCAGTAAATCGAGACGACTTCCACGGCTGTGCCACGCGCGAGATGTCGACCGCGGCGAAACGCGACAGCCAGCATAGCAGCAATTCCTCCGAGCAGGTGCAGGCCGTGCGCGGCTGTGAAGATGTAGAAGAAGCTGCTGCTCGCGTTCGTCGCGAGATAAACGCCGGCGGCGGCGAGTTGCCGCCAGGCGAGAATCTGGCCCGCGAGAAAGAACAATCCCAGAATTGTAGTGACGCCCCACCAGTGGCGGAAACCTGCTTCGTCCTGCGCGAGGAAATCCCGGCGCGAGCGAGAAAGAGTGAAACTGCTGCCGAGAAGAATGAGCGTGTTCAGCCAAAGGATACGCGGGACTTCGACCGCCTGCCAGGCTACTGCGGAGAGGCCTTTGCGCACCACGAGCGCGCTCACGAGCGCCGCGAAGAACATGAGAATGCCGCCGAGAGCGACCAGCATTCCGGTGACGTAGGTTCGCTGCGGGACTGCACCTGACCTGAACGATCCGCCTCCGTTGCCACCATGATCCGGCGGCAATCCTCCAGCCCCATTTCCGCCTGAGCCGCGCAGATCGATCGCGTCAGTGATGATCTCACTCGGCATGCGGAGACCCCTTGGCAACTCCATATTGCTCGTCCGGCACATTTTGCACCAAGAAATCCTGCGGCGCGCCGGGGACACTGTAGTCGTAGGGGCCCCGGTAGACGCGTGGATAGCGCCCGTCGAAATTATCGAGCGGCGGCGGTGACGACGTGGTCCATTCGAGTGTCGTCGCGTTCCAGGGATTGCTGGGGGCGGGTTCACCGGCGCGGAGGCTGCGGAAGAAATTGAAGAAAAAGATCAGCTGCGCCGTCGCGGTGATGAAAGCGGCGATGGTAATGAAAAAGTGCAGCGGCTGCAGCGACGCGAGGTAGGCAGGGCCGGTCGAGTCCGCGTAGCGGCGGATGCCGCCCGCGATGCCGATGAAGTGCATCGGCATGAATATGCAGTAGACGCCGACAAAGGTGAGCCAGAAATGCAGTTTGCCCAGGGTTTCGTTCATCATCCGACCGAACATCTTTGGGAACCAATAGTATGTCGCACCGAAAATCCCGAAGATCGCCGCCACGCCCATCACCAGATGAAAATGCGCGACGACGTAATAGGTGGCGTGCAGCATCGTATCCAGCGCCGGCTGCGCGAGAAAAATTCCGGTGAGTCCGCCGCTGATGAAGAACGAAACGAAGCCGAGCGCAAACAGCATCGGCGTGTGAAATTGAATTTTGCCTCCCCACAGCGTGCCCAGCCAGTTGAATGTCTTCACGGCGGAAGGAACGGCAATCGCGAGAGTCAGCATCGAGAAAGTCAGACCGGAATACGGGTTCATGCCGCTGACAAACATGTGATGGCCCCAGATAAGGAAGCCGAGAAATCCGATGGCGCACATCGCGAGGGCCATTACCCGGTATCCGAACACTGGTTTGCGAGAAAAATTGGAGAGGATGTGCGAGGTTACGCCCATGCCGGGAAGAATTGCGATGTATACCTCGGGATGGCCGAAAAACCAGAAGAGATGTTGCCAGAGGAGCGGCGAGCCTCCGTTGCGACTTTGCAATTCACCGTTGACGATGAGACCTGCCGGCAGAAAGAAGCTCGTGCCCGCGGAGCGATCGAAAACCAGCAGGATTCCCCCTGCGAGCAGAACCGAGAAGGCCAGCAGGCTGAGAATTGCGGTGACGAACCACGCCCACACGGTGAGCGGCATCCGCATCAGCGTCATTCCGGGCGCGCGCAGATCGATTGTCGTGGTGATGAAGTTGATCGAGCCCAGGAGCGACGCGAAGCAAAAGATCAAGACGCTGACGAGCCAGAGCGTCTGGCCCATTCCCTCCCCCGGGCCGGTGACGTCGCCGAGCCCGCTCAGCGGAGGATAGGCTGTCCACCCGCTGATCGGCGCGCCGCCCTGAACAAGAAACGCGGAAATCGCGCACAGGAAGGCGGCAAGCGTGAGCCAAAAGCTGAGCATGTTGAGCCGCGGAAAAGCCATATCGGGAGCGCCGATCTGGATCGGAAGAAAAAAGTTGCCGAACGCGCCTTGCGGCGCCGTTGTGAGAACGAAAAACACCATGATCGTGCCGTGCATCGTCATCAGCGCCAAATACTGCTCGGGCGTCATAATGCCGCCGCTGACGAACGGCAAGTGTGCGGCCGGCCAGACGAGATGAAAGCGCATCAACAGAGAAAGCACGGTTCCAATCGTCACGGCCGCAAGCGCGAGGAAAAAATATTGGAGGCCGATCACTTTGTGGTCCGTGCTGAAAATATAGCGGCGGACGAAGTCCTTCTCGGCATGCGCGGCAGCGCGATCGAATTCAGGATGCGCGTTGGCGGGAGCGCTCACTGAGCAGCCGCCTGTTGCTTGAGGAAGCCGAGATAATCATCCGCGGAGACCACATTCAGCATGCTGTACATGTGATAGTGCCCCAGACCGCACAGCTGCGTGCAGACGATTTCGTAGTGGCCGATGCGGTCCGGCTTGAAATGCATCGGAATCACCATGCCGGGCACGGCGTCTTGCTGGAGGCGCAGCTCGCGAACGAAGAAGTTGTGGATCACATCCTGCGATCGGATCAGCAATTCGATCGGGCGGTTCACCGGCACCGTGAGCGACGAAGTGACGATGTCGTCTTTGCCAGCGGGATCATTCGGATCAAGGCCGAGCGGATTGCCGGTTGCGGGGCTGACAAGATTCGTGTCGAGGCGGCCGAATTTTCCGTCCGGACCGGGATAGCGAAACGTGTAAACAAACTGGCTCTCGGTGACCTCGACCTGAATCGGATCGCTTGAAGAGGATGCGATTTCAAGATCCGCCCAGACGCGATTCCCCGCGATTCCGAGACCGAGAAATGTGGCGAGGGTGACGATGGTCCACGTAATTTCCATCCAGGCATGGCCGCGAGTGAAGTGCGCGCTCTGCCCGCGATCGCGGTATCGGAAAACGATGTACGCCAGGCCCAACTGCGCGAGCACAAAAGCTGCGCCGACGGCATACAGCGTCAAATCATATTGATGGTCGACGAGTAGAGCCGCGGACGTGATCGGCGGCGGCGCGGGGAAAAGATGCGCCACGAAAACGTACGCCGTGGCTGCCACTAGAAGAATCAGCAACAACGCGAGCGAGACAGCTGGCAATGCGGAGCCCCGGTCGGGACTTCGGAAGCGCGTCGCACCTGCGGCCTGCCGTTCGGTTCGCAATAAGATGCCTGACAAATCGGATGGAACCCGAAATCATATATAAATGCGCGGGAGTTTTACACCTTGAAGTAGCTTGGGAGATGCTAGGGCGTTGAGCCGCGGTCGATGAGCATCCGCGGGGCAAAGCAGCCCAGCCTAGGAAAAAGCGTTTCTCACCGAAGATTTGGTGCGGTCGAGTGGATTCGAACCACCACGGTATTGCTACCGCCAGCCCCTCAAGCTGGTGCGTCTGCCAGTTCCGCCACGACCGCAATTCCGAGGGCAAGCGAATTGTAACAGAAGACCCTATTTCGGTGGAGCCTGAGCCGGCGCGGGTGTTGGCGCAGGCGTCACAGGAGCAGCCGGCTTCGCCGGCGGAGTTTGCGACGACTTGGCCGGCGCGGGCGCGGACTGTTGGGTCTGCTCGAGAATCGAGCCGGTGCTGACTCCGGCCGCGACGTCGCGCTTCACGGAAAGAACCAGCGACGTCATCATGAAAACGATCGCGCACCAGGTGGTCGCGCGAGAGAGGAACGTCGCGGCACCGCGCGGCCCGAAGGCCGTCTGGCTGCCTGCGCCTCCGAACGCGCCGGCGAGGTCCGCTGCCGACCCGCTCTGCAGCATGATGACAATCACGAGCACGAAACAAACCAAAATATGCAGCGTCACCAGGATTGCTGAGACGCGCCAGCCTACCCAAACAAGGCCGCACGCGACCAGAAGCGATAATCCCCATTTTGCCCACGATGGCATTTCAAACTCCTCGAGGCGCATGCCGGACACGGTGTCCGGAAAGCGCTCAGAAATTCACGATTGCCGCAAAAGACTTTGGATCCAGACTCGCGCCGCCCACCAGCGCGCCGTCGATTCCATCCTGGGCCATCAGGCCTTTGATGTTATCGGGCTTGACGCTTCCACCGTAGAGGATTCGAAGCGCAGACGCTTGCTCGAGCGTGAATTCGGCCGCGACCAGATTCCGAATGTGCCGATGCGCGTCGGCTGCTATTTCGGGCGTCGCCGTACGCCCCGTGCCGATCGCCCACACCGGCTCGTACGCAATCAGAATACGCGAGAACTCGGCAGGGGTCAACGCGCAGAGGCCGTCTTTGACCTGGCGTTTCAGCACGGCATCGGCGAGATTGCCCTCTCGCTCGCTGAGCGTTTCTCCCACGCAGACGATGGGCGTGAGGCCAGCTTCGAGCGCAGCCTTGGTTTTGCGATGGACCGCTTCGTCGGTTTCCCCGAAATATTGCCGGCGCTCGGAATGCCCGATGATCACGCCGCTGCAGCCGGCATCGACGAGCATGCGCGCCGAGACTTCACCTGTGAATGCGCCCTCTCGCTCCCAGTGCAGATTTTGCGCGGCGATCCCGACGGCGCTGCCGCGCGCGGATTCCGCTGCCGCAGCGAGCGCGGTGAAGGGCGGAGCGACCACGATGTCGCAATGCGTTGTGGCGGCGACGAGAGGCAGGAAAGCTTCGAAGAACGCGCGTGTTTCCGGGCACGTCTTGTACATCTTCCAATTGCCGGCGATTACGGGGCGGCGCAATCGCTATCCCTTGGCGCCAGCGGCTTTATCGGTAAGCGCTTCGACGCCGGGCAGCTTTTCGCCGGCCAGGAACTCGAGCGATGCGCCGCCACCGGTCGAAATGTGCGAGATCTGGTCGGCAACGCCGGCCTGCTCAACGGCAGCGACGGAATCTCCGCCGCCGATGATCGACGTGGCTCCGGATTTGGTCGCGGCGGCGACGGCTTTCGCGATTCCCAACGTGCCATGCGAAAAGGCGGGGCGTTCGAACATTCCGAGCGGGCCATTCCAGACGATCGTGCGCGCTTTGGCGATTTCCTGTCCAAACAGAGCGACGGTTTTCGGGCCGATGTCGAGGCCCATCCAGCCGTCGGGAGTCGCGTTGATGTCCGCGACTTTCGTCGCAGTGGAATCGGGCGATTCCGCGATCACGTGATCGACGGGCAGCATGAGCTTGAATTTGCGGCTGCGCGCTTCCTCGAGCAATCCACGGGCGAGGTCGAGCTTGTCGTTTTCAACGAGCGATTTGCCTGTCGGCTTCCCTTCGGATTTCAGGAACGTGTATGCCATAGCGCCGCCAATCAGCATCGCGTCGGCCAGTTTCATCAGATTCTGCACGACCTCGATTTTGTCGGAAACTTTCGCGCCGCCGAGCACAGCGACGAATGGACGCTCTGGATTCGAAATCGCTTTGCCGAGATAGGCGAGCTCCTTTTCCATCAGCAAGCCGGCAGCGGCCTGGCGGACGAACTTCGTGATGCCGACGACGGATGCATGCGCGCGATGCGCTGAACCGAATGCATCGCAGACGAAGAGCTGATCGCACAGAGCTGCGAGTTGTTTCGAGAATTCCGCGTCGTTCGCCTCTTCCTGTGGATGATAGCGGACGTTTTCGAGAAGCAACACGCCGCCATTCGTAAGGGCCTTGCTCTTGGCTTCCGCCTCGGCGCCGACGCAATCGGAAGCGAATTCGACCGGCTTCCCCAGCAACTCTCGCAGGCGGGCGGCCACCGGCGCCAAGCTGTACTTCGGATCGACTTTTCCCTTGGGGCGGCCAAGATGCGACGCGAGCACGAGCCGCGCGCCCCGATCGATGGCCAGGCGAAGCGTGGGCAGCGTTTCGCGGATGCGCGTATCATCTGCAACGCGCGTGCCTTCGAGAGGAACGTTGAAATCGACGCGGATGAAAACGCGCTTGCCGCTCAGATCGAGGTCGCGAATCGACAGCTTGTTCATAGTCATTCCGGAAGCGCCTGGGCCAGTGCAGCCCGCGCCGCTAGAGTTTGGAGGCGAAAAGCTTGATCAGATCGCGGCAGCGGCACGAGTAGCCCCACTCGTTGTCGTACCATGCGAGAACCTTCACGCAGTTCGATCCAACGACGCGCGTGTAGCCCGCGTCGACGATCGATGAATGCGGATTCCCGCGAAAATCCACCGAAACAAGCTCTTCCTCGGTGTATTCCAGAATGCCCATCAGCGGCCCGTCGGCGGCGGCTTTGAGTGCCGCATTCACAGCCTCGACCATCGTCGGCTTTTCCGTGATCACGGTGAGATCGACCACGCTCACGTTGGGCGTTGGCACGCGTATCGAGTAGCCATCGAGCTTGCCCTTCAGCTCGGGAATCACGAGATGCAGCGCTTTGGCCGCGCCGGTCGACGTCGGAATCATCGAAAGCGCAGCGGCGCGGGCGCGGCGCAGATCCTTGTGCGGCAGGTCGAGGAGCTTCTGGTCATTCGTGTACGAGTGAATCGTGGTCATCGTGCCGATCGTTATCCCGAAGGATTCGTGGAGCACTTTCGCAACGGGCGCGAGGCAGTTCGTGGTGCAAGATGCGTTGGACACGACGTGATGCTTCGCGAAGTCGTACGTCTTATCGTTCACTCCCAGAACAACGGTGTGATCCGGATCGGTAGCTGGAGCCGAAATGATTACCTTTTTCACGGGACCGCGGATGTGCTTGCGTGCGTCGGCACCCTTCGTGAAGAGGCCGGTAGACTCGACAACGATGCTCGCGCCGACCGAAGCCCAGTCGAGTTCGGCCGGATCCTTGACCTTGAAAACCTTGAAAGCCTTGCCATCGACCGAAATCGTGTCGTCCGTGTGGGTGACGCGATTCGGCAGATTGCCGAGGATCGAATCGTATTTCAGCAGATGCGCGAGCGTCTTGGAATCCGTAATGTCGTTGACGGCAACGACTTCGATCGAGGGATCGCCCAGCGTGGCGCGCAGGATGTTGCGGCCGATGCGTCCGAAGCCATTGATTCCCACTTTGACTGACATGCGTCCTCCGGGGACCGTTAAGGGTGGTTGATGACCTGCGCGAAGGGCCGGCAGGAAGTTGCTGAACTACAAATGCTAGGGTGCGACGGAAGAAAAGTCAACGACAGGTCTGCGGGAACGGAGTTCGCCTTAATCAGTTGTACTCTTTCACCCGGATCACATTGTCTCCGGCGAATGTGACAAAAGTGGTTTTCGTGGGGGGCGAACCGTAAATCCAATCCTCGGTCTCGGTGCCGCCGGGGTCGCGCTCGCGGACTTTGTGATCGGGGCGGCCCATCGCGGCCAACACCATCTCGCTGTCCATACCCACGATGGCGCGATGATCCGCAATTGCATCCTTGAACTTCGGAGGAATTGTATCGATCCAATCCACCGCAGCGGAATGCTCCTTCGAAAAATCCAGGAAAACTCCCAAATCGCGCTTCAGATCTTCCGGGCTCATATCCGGGATCTGTCGGCCGTAATCGAGCACGATCGTGCAACCGGGCGGCGTGGGCGGCTCGTATACGGGCGCTGGCGTGGACACATTGCCTACGCCTACCTGAAGGTGATCGCGCAGGTGAAAATGCTTTTTGCCACCGCCATTGATGTGTACCACGATTTCGTTGGACCGAATTTCCATTCCCGTGATCTGGACGACGTCGCCTGGGCTCGCTGCGAGACCGTACAAGCGCACGGCATCGCTGAGGCTCTGCTTATTGATGGGCTTGCCCACGGAAACTTTGAATCCGTGCTTGCCGCCCGGCAGCGGTTGCACGGCCTTTGCAAATTCGCCATCGACGTCGCGAATCAGCAGAATCCGCGACGAGCCCTGCAACGGAAGCGAATTCGATGGCTTGGATGAATCCTGAATGTCGCTCGCGGCAACTGGGGAAATTGACCCCCTCAAGGCAGGCTCGGACACAGGTTCGCCGGACAAGCCTGGCATCGCTGGGCGGAGTTGCGTCACACCGGAGAGATCCGCAGCGACAGCCAGCGCCGCAGCGAGGACGAGCGTGAATCGAACGTCCATACTTGACGCCATATTACGCCTTCAGGGGGGCCCGTGTCATCGGTCGAGTCGACACGCGATGGTCGGCCGGGCCCGCGGGGGTGTGCCGGCCGGACAGGAGCGAAACGACTCGGCCGATCAGGGCAGCGGAGGGGAAACGCTGAACAGCCGCGCGAGGGCGCTGATCGCGGCGAAGCGGAAAGCGTCCTGCCGGGTGATGAGATTGTGCGTGAGAACTCCCCAGGCCCCTTGCGCATCACGTATGCCGTTGGCGCCGGCAAAAGCGTCGATCGCCACGGACAGTTCGACCCCTTCGTCCACCACTTGGGTCACGAGCGCGTCGGGCAGCAGGATGCCTCCGGAGTGGCCGAAGATGGCCTGGCCGTGCCCGTCGGTGACGTAAACCCAATTCTCGAGAAATACCCACCGCGACGAACCGTCGCGAATCACGTCGAGCCCACCTTCGAGGCCGACGAAATACTTCCACGGCTCGTTTTTCTCGCGGGCGATGTGAATCATCGCATCGGCGCGCTGGCGAGCGCCAGTCATCGTTTCCTCGCGCGAAAGAGGCGTGTGGCCCACGCCGCTCGGCGCATCGACAGGGCAAATGTCGAATTGGATGCCCTTCCCGATCACGGGATCGAGCGCGGCAAGGGCCTCGCGGACTGCGTTCACTTTCGGCCGGCGCGTACTCCCAACGGCGATAGAGATTGTCTGCATCGGAAGCGAGAGAAACCGGAAAAACGAAACGCGTGCCTGCGGGAAGACTGGAGCGGGATAAGGGAATCGAACCCTCGCCTCCACCTTGGCAAGGTGGCGTACTACCACTATACGAATCCCGCGAACCCGAAAACCAACAAGCATTTATAGCATGTGGCCAGGAGGCCGAACAAGGGCTCGCCGAATTAGAACATGGCGCCAAACCCCTTTTGAGACGCACCCGTACAACAGAATTGCGGAGTAGGACCAAGACTTCAATCGACAGGCGAGATGTCGAACGGGAACACCCGCTGCAATGGAAGGTCCGAGCTCTTAATCCACTTCGAGGATGCGCGTCGCCTTGACGATGGGCGATTTCTTCTGCCGCTCGGCAAACCGCACGGCGCGATCGCGGTCGATGTAGACGCGGGCGAACCTCTCGCCGTCGTGGTAGTAAACGGTGACCTGCCAGTGGCGGTGCCTGCGCCGACGATCCACGTGCAGACGGCTCGACTTCCTCTTGCCCTTCCCCTTCGGCTTCTTTTTCACGGTCGGTAACCCTCGGAAGAATGCTGGGACTATCGCAAGTTCGCGGCGCACGCGCAAGTACCCACTTAGGGGTTAACCCCGGCATCACTTGAAACGAGATCGGCGGGCTTCAGATTCAAGCTCGTCAGGGTTTGCTTGCTGAGCGTATACAGCGAAGGGCTGTCACTGGCTTGAGCATAGAGAACGTCTCCCGAGGGTTTCGAAACTCGCAGCGTGACCTGCTTGCCGTCCTTGGATGTGAAGACCGCCCGGATCGCCGGGTTCGCAAGCAGGGCGGCGAGCTTCGCGGCGGGATGGTCGATCACGTCGTCGGCCCGGAGATTGGTGAATGGATCGATCACCTTCCAGCTCGGCGCGAGCTTTCCTTTTTCAGCGGCAGGCGAGTCGATCATCCATTCGTCGGTTTTGCCCTTGGTGGCAGTGATGACGATATCGCCATTCGCGTCGTGTATCTCGACGCGCTGAAGATTCGCCGCATCGATGTGGACGATCGAACGGTCGCGGAGTTGCTGGAGCGGCTTGCCGGCGCTCTCCCCAATCGATGCGGGCAGCAGTGAGACTTTCTGGGTGCCGTCGACAATCGTATAGGCGGAATCGCCCGAGAAATCCTTGTTGCCGATCGAGAGCGTGTGCTTGGCTCCGCCTTGAAGCTCGAATTCGATCGACGCTTGCGGCGGATCGAGACCGTAGGCTTTCCGGCGATCCTCCGTGCCGGGCTCGGTCTGCGAGACACGGTCCTCGGCGAGCTGGTCGACGATTCCCTCCGCCGTGGACTGATCGGCCCGCGTATCGATCGGTTGAGCGATCCACCAGGTTCCATCGCGCTTTTCGAAACGGATGGGAATGTCGTCTTTTTGCGGCGGATGAGCGAGAGTGAAGGAACTGATTTTCGACGCATCGACGGAAAATGCCGGCTTCGAAGTATCCTCCGGCGGCTTTACATTCTGGCTGCGCTTCCAATCAAAGTAGTAAACGGCGAGGCCAAACGCGATAGCGAAAACCAGAAGAATTAGTGTGGGCTTCTTGATCATCGTCTTCAGGGCCTTCGGGCCGGCTTTCTCAGCGGCGCTTCCACCAGATCGAGATTCCGAGAATGATCACAAAAGCCGGCAGTAGAAAAATTTCAAACCACTCGAGACCGACAGATTGCCCTTGAGTGAGAACGATGCGGCGGTTGGTCGGGGATTTGGGCCGGATCGATATCAGGTTCTCGTCTTGCGCCAGCCAATCGACCGCGTTGAGGAAAAGGTCGCCATTGCTCGTCTGACCGATCGCTTGGTTCGAGGCAAAATCTGAATCGCCGATCACGACGAGGCGGGCGTTCTTGCTGTCAGGGTCGCTGGCCGCAACCCCAAGCGAGAGCGGCCCCATTGTGTCGGTCTTGGGATCATAGCTCACTTCGTCCTTGAGTTTTGGAGTCGTGAAACTCTGCTGCGACGTCATCAGGAGTTCCGTGTCCATCGGCTCGATCTTGGATTTATCCGCGATCGAGACGGTGCGGGCGAGCGGGAAAAACGTCATCGTTCGTTGCAACGTCTTCGTGATGGGGCTGTCGCCGTAGTTGATCACCAGCGGAATCTCGGGGCCCGCGCCGAGCAGGCGGCCCATGCCGCTGCTATCAATCACCACGTTATTCCCTACGTTGATGTTCCACTTCTGGAAGATGCTCTCGAGATTCGGCTCTGACTGCTTATTGGCCGTGATGGGATCCACTTCGATTAGCGCCTTGCCCCCTCCATCGAGATAGCGCGAAACCATTGCTGTTTCCTGCGGGAAAAACGCCTGGGTCGGGCCGGCAATTACGAGAACATTGCAATCCGAGGAAACTTCGGTGCTCGACGCGAGATTAATCGTCTTGGTGGTGTAGTCTTCCTTTTTGAGCGCTTGATCGCCCATCGAGTAACCCGTCGCGCCGTCGTCCGTAACCGATTTTTCGCCGTGCCCCGTCACGAAGCAGACCATCTTCGATTGCTTGCTCGTGACCTTGAGGATAGCGGTGGTCACATCCTCTTCCGTGTTTCCCGGCAGGGTTTCCTTGTGCGGGCCGGACGCCACAATCACGTCGCCCATGTGCGTGGCGCCGTATTCCCGCGCGACATCGGGCTTCTCCTGCGGGTCGACGTTCTCGTATTTAATGTGCGGGCTGAGGTTCCTGTACTCCGTCATCAGGTTGTCAAACTGGGAGTCGGGCAGCTTGGCGAAGCGCACGATGGTGATGTCCTGCCTCAGATCGCGAACGATTTTCTTGGTTTGGTCGGAGAGCGTGTAAAGCTTTTCGGTCGTGAGATCGAAAATTTTGTGATGACGGTAGCCGACAAAATTGACGATGACCAGAATCGCAAGGACGGCCACCGTGAGAATCGTCGTATTCGTGCCGAGGCGCGAAGACCGTTTCGAGAAAAACGCCATAATCCCATCGAAGCCGAAAGCAATACCCGCGAGCAACAGGACGCCGCCGCTGATGGCCAGGATCTCGGAAGCTCGCATCCATTCGCCCTGAATCGTGAAGCGCAGATAACCGGCGATCAGGCAAGCCGCACCGATGGTTGCGGCAAGCTCGGCCCAGCCATGGCGGCTGATCGGTCCACTCGGCTTGGCCGTCATGCGCGTCTCCAGCGAATGGAATCGATCGAGCGCACCGTAAGGAAGAGGAACAGAATCGGGACGCTGACGTAGTAGATCAGGCTCGAGGTGTCGATCACTCCGTGCGTGAAGTCATCGTAGTGATGAATCACCGAGATGTACTGCAGCACCTGTCCGGCCACGCTATCCGAACCGCGGACCGCAAAATCCAGCACCCAGAGAATCAAAATCACGCCAAAACTGAGCACGACGGCGATCAATTGGCTTTCGGTGAGCGACGAGATGAACGAGCCGATCGCGAGCAGCGACGCACCCAAGAGCATTGCGCCCAGGTAGCCCACAAGGATCAGGGCCCATGGCGGTCTGGGCTCGCTGTGAAAGCACATGTAGGAGACGTAAAGCGCCGTGGGGAGCAGCATGATTGCAAAAAGCGTCAGGGATGCAAGGAACTTGCCGACAACAATCTCCAACTCGGTAATCGGCGACGTCATCAGCAATTCCATCGTGCCGCGCTTGCGCTCCTCCGCATAGACGCCCATGGTCAGCATCGGCGCCAAGAACAGGATCAGGGTCGACATAAGCGAGAAAAACGCACCCAACACTTCGCCGGGCACGTCCGTGTTCGAGCCCATGCCCTCCATCGCCATTTCCATCGATTGCTGGATCGCGAGCCCCATGTACAAGCGGAAGAAGAGGCCTGCGGCGATCAGGAAGACCGCCACAACCACATACGCGACGGGCGAGACGAAGTAGTGGCCCATCTCCTTGCGATAAACTGCGTAGACGCTCCGCATGCTCGCTTCTACTCCTATGAGTTCACGGCATCAATTCGACGGCTGGGCGGCGTGCGCCGCGTCGTCGGTGGTCAATTGCAGGAAAATGTCTTCCAAGCTGAGGCTGGCGCCGCGAAGTTCATAGAGCGGCCAGCCGCTTTCGACGATCTTCGCCGCGATTTGGCTGCGAATGTCCTGGCCCGGTGCGGATTCGACGATCGCGGTCAGATGGCCACCCGGATGCGCGCTCACCTCAACGTGCTTGGCGCCTGGAATCTTTGACAGCAGATCGGTAAGGGGTTTCTCGGGAGCCGCGACGTCGACATGCACCTTCTGGCCGCCTTTGAGTTGCGCCGTAAGATTTTGCGGCGTGTCGATCGCCGCTACCTTGCCTTTGTTGATGATGACGACGCGGTCGCACGTCATGCTGACTTCGGGAAGAATGTGCGTCGACAGAATGATCGTATGGACGCCTGCGAGGCCCTTGATGAGATGACGCACCTCGATGATCTGCTTGGGATCGAGGCCGACTGTGGGTTCGTCGAGAATAATGACGTCCGGATCGTGAACGAGGGCCTGCGCCAACCCGACGCGCTGCTTGTAGCCGCGCGAAAGGCGCTTGATCAGCTCATTGCGTTTATCGCCAAGCGCGGTCTTCTCGAGAGCATCGTCCAGCCGCGCGCGCCGCTTGTCCGCGGGGATATTCTTGATGCGAAGCACGAAGTCCAAATAGGAGCTAACCGTCATGTCGGGATAGACGGGAGGCACCTCGGGGAGATAGCCGATATGGCGGCGAACTTCGAGCGAGTCCTCGAAGACGTCGAAGCCGGAGATGCGCGCGGTGCCCGATGTCGCAGGGATATAGCCCGTGAGAATGCGCATCGTGGTGGTCTTTCCCGCTCCGTTGGGACCGAGAAAACCGAGGATTTCGCCTGGATTTACGGTAAAGGAAACGTGGTCAACTGCTGTGACCGGGCCATAGGCCTTGGTCAGGTCTTCAACTTCAATCAATGCGTTCCCCCAAGTACGAGTATATGAATGAGCGACAAAACAGAATAAGAACCCAGTACAAGGACCGCACCAAACGGATATCCTTATAGCAAAAAAACGGACGATTCGCCAAAACTGAATCGCATGGCCGAGCCAGGAAATTCAAGGCGCCCAAAACAAATGTGATGCAAGGGATGGGCTTAGCGTTGCCGTTCAGCTCGACGGAATTCGGTGGCGCACGGTCCGGAACTTATCGAGCAGAAGCTCCGCGTCGCTCGCTCGGTGAATCGAGCCCTGCAGGAGCCGCGAGCGGCGCGCGGTCGACTTCAGGAATGCCGCTGCCAGGCGTATCTCCTCGCGGGTCGCGCGGAGGCCGCCGATCCTGTATGCTCGTTGCCCGGGGTGCCCTCAAACAGCCCAGGTGGCAGGCAACGGGGGTTCGGCTAGGTGCATCCACATGCCTGAACCGGGAGCTGGGAGTGTGCGGGGCAGCGGGCCGTGAAGTGCTGGCTGGAGATGTGCGTTGACACTCTCCCACGGTTTTGTTATTCAACTCGTTTGGCTGCTGGTGCCGTAAGTCCGAGGGTGGGTGTCCCATCCGGCTTAGGCGTGTCCGAAAAGAGAAAAATTCACGAGTGAACGCGACTCCTTTGAAGGCCTATGCCCGAATCCATGGTAGTTCCCTGCGAGGTACATTCGACGATGCGGATCGCGGTGGTTGCATGAAGCGTGTCCGGCGCACGTACGTCGCGGCATTCTTTCTTGTTTGCATCGCTGCGATGGTCTTTGCGGGTTGCGGCGGCGGCAGCAGCTCGACGATCGTCATCGAGATACAGCCGAGCGGGACACAAACGGTTGACGAAGGCGGCGTGATCAATTTTACGGCCATCGTGGGCGGCGACACGACGGGTAAAGGCGTGAACTGGACTACGAAGGGGCTGACGGGAACCAACTGCGGCGGCACTCCGGCCACCGGCTGCGGCACGCTTTCCAACGCGACCTCCACTTCGGTTACCTACACCGCGCCCACGGGCATTTCGGCTGGAATCTCGGTGACCGAGACAGTGATCTCGGTCGCGAACCCGTCCATCATGCAGACCATAACGATTAGCGTCGTGCTGGCGCCGACGTTCTCAGCGCCCTGCGTACAAACGGTCGCCACCTGCACTCTACAGGGCGGCGCGAATGGCGTGCAATACAATCAACCGATCACCATTACCGGGGGCGTGGCTCCCTATACGTACAGCGTCGTAAGCGGCTCTCTGCCCGCGTGTCTCACGCTGAATGGGCTCGCGAACGGCCTGACGAATACGATCGTCGGCACGCCGTGCGGCACCGTTCTGCAAACTTCGGTCTTCACCATACAAGTGAAGGACAATGCCGGCGTCAACGTGCAACCGGGTGAGCAGACGACGATCTCGCAGACGTTTTCCATTACCATACAACCGCCGCCTCCGTTGAACGTCGTCACGAATCCGCTGCCGCAAGGATTCACAAACACGAATTACACCGCGTCGCTCAGTGCGACTGGCGGGGTTCTTCCGCTCACCTGGACTCTTGTGGGCGGAGGCAATACAGTCGCGCCGGGGCTTACGCTGAACCCGACGACGGGTCAGATTACTGGTGTGCCTACCACCACGGGTACGTTCCCGTTCCAGGTGACCGTAAAGGACTCGTCGCTGCCGAACCCTCCGTCCCAGACGGCCGGGCCGCACTCGTTCTCGATCACGATCAAGACGCCGCCACCGCTGTCAATCACGACGCTTTCGTTGCCGCCGGGAACGGTGGCAGGTGGATATAGCGCGTCTCTACAAGCGACCGGCGGCGTCGCGCCCTATACATGGACGCTCATTCAAGGACAACTGCCCTCTGGCCTGACTCTGACTACGCAGAACAACTCCACCGGAAGCATTTCGGGAATCCCCGTGCTGGCCGGCACATCCGCGTTCACGGTGCAAGTGACCGATTCCGAAGTCTCTCCGCAGACCGCCACTACGCAGCCGCCGCTCAGCATCGTGATCGGTCCTGGCACGACGGGCGGAAATAGCCTGTTCAATGGCACGTATGTGTTCCTTTTCCAGGGATTCGACACAGGCGGGCCCGTGAGCATCGTGGGAACGCTCACCTCGGATGGCAGTGGCCACATTACTGCCGGCAGCGAAGACAGCAATCGCTATTCCGCTGCGAGCAAGGCGATTCAAATTTCGAACAATATATCGGTAGTGCCTTATAGCAGCACGATGAACCCGCCCACGGGCAGCTCGTATTTGATCGGCACGGACGGGAGAGGCACGCTCGAGTTGGAAGTCATCAGCGGCCAAGGGGTCACGCTCACCACGGACTATCAATTGGTCCTGGACTCGAGCGGAAACATACATTTCTTTGAGAACAACGCCACGGGCACGAACACCGATACGTTCGGAACGCACGGTGAGGGAGTGATGAAGCCCGCTCCGGGCGCGGCGACCGCAACCTTCAGTGGAAATTACGCGTTCCTGCTGTCCGGTGTGGATGGAAACAACAAGAGAGAAGCGCTCGGAGGCATCCTCAACTCCGACGGCGCGAATATCACCCCCGGCGGCAACGGCCCCAACACCGATTTGAACGATGCCGGCACGTTCAGCTCGCAGAATATGAGCGGGGGCTTTGCGGCGGTTGGTTCGGGCAGCCCTCGCGGCGGCCTCACCTTCATACTTGAGCCGGCGGGCAAGGCGCAGATTACGCTGACGTTCATCACTTATTTTGTCTCTTCATCCGATTTGTATTTCATGGAAGACGATCTGTCGACGACCACGTTCCCGAATCCGCCACGGCTGAGCGGCGAATTGGTCCTTCAAAATCCGGCTACGGTTTTCGATCAAGCTGTATTGGGAGGGACGAGCGTCGCCACGGGAACCGGAGTCGATGGCACTAACGCAAGCGTCTTCGGCGGCTTGCTCACTTCCACCCTGTGCGATGGAAACGCGCCCGTTTCGTTGGCGGCCGACGAAAACGATGGCGGCACGACCAACACTTCAGAATCTTTCTCGGGAACCTGCACCGTGGCGCCGAATGGCCACGCGACTTTCAGCCTGACGGGCGCCGGAAATCCCGCGCCGGCGCCACGCATGGCGGCCGCCTATCTCACCGAACCGGGAAGTGGTTTCCTCCTGGGCGGTGATGCGGCCGTCACGACAGGGATGCTCGAACAGCAGACCGGCAGCCCGTATCCGAATTCGACCGTCGTCGGCGGATATACGCTGACAGCACCCTTCCCGGGAGAAACGAATGTGGCGAATGTCGTCGGACAGGTGAGTGCGGACGGTGCAGGAGATGTTACGGGAACGGTTGACGCAGTCGTTGCGCCTGGCAAACCGGCGTATCTGGGTCAATCCCTATCCGCTACGCTCAATGGTTTGACGGCAAGCGGCAGAAGTCCCGTGACAACGAACGCGCCAACCGGATTTCCGACCAATCTGATCCTCTACATGGTCTCGCCCGCCAGCGCTCGTGCGATTTCAGCGGATTCTGGCAGCAAGGACCCGCAGGTCTTCCTGCTGGACCACTAAACGCAATTACTTGGATTCGTCGGGCTCGAGCCGCAGCGCAGCCGAGTTGATGCAGAATCTGAGCCCCATGGGTTGAGGGCCGTCTTCGAAGACGTGTCCGAGATGTGCGTCGCAGCGGCTGCACATCACTTCGGTGCGCGCCATGCCGTGGCTTGCATCGCGCTCCATCTCCACGCTCTCAGCTGTGATCGGCTGCCAGTAACTCGGCCAGCCAGAGCCCGAGTGGTACTTTGCATCCGAACTGAAGAGTCGCTGGCCGCAGCAGACGCAAACGTAGGTGCCCTCCGTTTCCGTGTCCTCGTATTCTCCAGTGCCAGGCGGCTCAGTTCCCTTCCGCCGCGTGACGTAGTACTGCTCGTCCGTTAATTCCGACCGCCACTCCGCATCGCTTTTCCTGATCTTTTCGCTCATGCGCGTAGATTACACCAGGATTTCCAGCGTATGCGCCACAAAAATCTGCCCAGCGAAATCGGGGCGTGACACGCGAACGTGCAGCCATATCGCGCACATGCCGTCCGTGTGATAGATTGAGCCTCGATGACGTCCCCGTGGAAAAAAATAGCGGTGACTGGCTTGGCCGCGTGTGCCTTTTTGCTCTTGCTGACGCTCGTGGCGGCGAGGTTCGCGCGCCATGCCACGCCTGCCAAGCAAACTCCGCCCTGGAATTCGCAGGCCATCGAGGGCACCCCTGCGGGCATTCGTGTGCAGGAAATCGATCCGACGCACGCGGCGGTGATTTTCCTGTACGATCTCGACAACAAGACCGATACCGACTATCACCTCGCCAAGGGAGCTAACATCGTAGTCATGAGCCGCCTGAAACCCGGCGGAGCGCTCAGCGCCGACGAACCAATCACCCTGGACTCAGCGGCTTTCGTCCCGGCGCGAAATCGCACTAGAATCGCCCTTAAAGTGAGCCATCTTTTCAATTGGCCCGGTCAGAGCGGGGCTTACGCAGAGCGCCAGTTCAATCAACTCGTGACCGGCGACATCAACGGTGTCGCCGGCTTTGTGCTGTTCGATCAGACGAATCGATACGAGATCGACTTCCCTGCCGCATGGCCGGAGATTCACGCATCTTCGTCAGCGCCTTGATAACTTGACAAAATGACGCAGCGCAAGGTGGCCTGTTGAAGTGGCGGGGCGGCTGGCTTACAATCGTGCGAATTTCGCAGTACTGAGATGTTGCGGCCCCCCTCCCGCGACACTTCACTGAAGGATGCTCACGCATGTCCGGCGCTTTCGAACACGTCGATGAAGGACTTCCCGCCCCCGACCGCCGCACACATTCGCGTCAGCCGGTGCGGACGCTCGCCTACGTGGAACTCGACGAAGGGAACGGCGGGATCGTTCTGAACGCCAGTGAGGGCGGCCTCTCGGTGCAAGCCGTGATGGGTCTGATGGAAGACTCGCTCCCCAAGATGCGCTTTCAGTTGTCGCAATCCAACGAGTGGCTCGAAACGAGTGCTCGAGTCGTATGGGCCAGCGAATCGAGGAAAGTAGCCGGCTTGCAGTTCGTTGATCTGCCCGAAGAAACTCGCTTGAATATTCAGGCATGGCTGACGGCAGGAGCACCCGACGCCGAGCCGGGCGAACATCGAGAACGGGCCGCGGCCTACAATCACGCTCATGACCAAGTCGACAGCAGAATCGGTGGCCAGGTCGACTACCAAACTCCTGGCGAGCTTCGTGAACTGGTCCCCGAGGCCGGTTCGATTGGGATGGGGCAATATACGATCGGCTCGACAATAACCGCTCCGCCCGTCGAGCCCGTGTCGACACCGGCGCCGGTAGGGCCTCCCGCGCTCACCTCGCAACTGCTCGAGCAAATGCCGACGTTTCAAGTAAGCGCTCAGCCGACAAATAGCATTTCGCCGGAGGCAAAGCGCCCCGACCATGCGTGGAATATTGCTGGGCTTGTGGCGCTACTCGCGATCATCTCGCTCGTCGCGGGTTGGATCGCGGGACGTGGAACGTTCGACGGCCTGTGGGACAAACCCCAAGGAACGGCCTCTTCCACGCAGACCGCCCAATCAAGTCTCGCGCCAGTTTCAGCCGGCGCCAGCCTGCCAGTCTCCGACATAGAAATCGTGGACATTCATAATCAACGGTGGACGATTCCATTCAATCCAGTCAATCCGCCAGCGAGCGCCAGCCAAGCGAAGTCTCCCGGCCAGGCTGCACCGGTGGAATGGCCGGCGTTTAACCCCGCGGCAACGATTCCCAAGGTCCAAGCGCCGACAGCTGGAGGCGATACCAACTCGCAGCGACCGAACCCGCCGGAGGTGGCGGCGTCCAACAACACGGCGAGCATCCCGTTTCCGTCCAATTCGCCGGACACCCGCGATTTGACTCCGCCGCCGGCACCCCAACCGGAGCCGGAGGCCGTGCGGCCAACCGGTACGCTGCAGCGGGGCGTGCTGATCTACCACGTGGCTCCCGAATATCCCGATCTCGCGAGAGAGCAAAACGTTCACGGCACGGTCAAGCTTGACGTGACAATCGGAGTAACCGGAACCGTCCGCAGCGTTGTCGCCGTCAGCGGGCCGGGCCTGCTCATTGAAGCGGCCAGAAGCGCGGTCCGCCAGTGGCGCTATACTCCGACTCTCCTCGATGGAAAGCCGATTGAATTGCAGGAAGAGGTCTCCGTCGTTTTTCAGCCTCCGTCTGGCTCCAGGTAG
>JBKQNJ010000038.1:0-28257 GCA_052146315.1 Candidatus Acidiferrales bacterium
TTCGCATTGCAGTTTGCAACCGGCATGCGATTCGGAGAGATCGCTGGTCTTCACGTCGAGGATCTGGACTTCTCGAAGCTGATCGTTTACATCAGACGGTCCACTTTCGTTCACGAGGAAGTGACCCCGAAGAGTAAAGCCGGCCATCGAGAGGTAGACGTAAACGCGAACACAATGGCGATCGTTAAGACGTATCTCGGGGATCGTACAACGGGTCGCGTCTTCCAGAGCCGCAACGGAACGCCGTTGGTCAATGGGAATGTGAATCGCTATGTTCTGAAGCCGCTCTGCAAGAAGATCGGAATCCCAGTCGGAACGACTCATGCATTCCGACACGGGAGAGTTTCCGTTCTCCAGCAGGGTAACGTTCCCGGTGATTTGATCAAGCGTTGGGTTGGGCATTCATCGCTCAAGACGACGAGCAAGTACAGTCACTTCACTCCGGAATTCAGGAAGGAGATCGCTTCGAAATTGGGATAAATTTGACCGATCATGGTCCCAAATGGTCCCAACTTGAAGCGTGTAAAGCATTGATGTAGAATGTCTTAAGTTGCTAAGTCGGTGGGCGGCTAGCTCAGTTGGGAGAGCATCGCGTTCGCAACGCGGGGGTCGGGGGTTCGAATCCCCTGCCGTCCACCAGCCTTCGCGCGCGCAGCGGGAGAAGGCTGCCGCGTCGGAGTCCGCCGCGGCGGACGAAGGCGGGCTCCGACTGCGCGAGCTAGGGCTCGGCGCGGCCCGCCAATTTGCTTTCGGTTCGCAACCTCGAAAATTAAGTTGCGCTGCGGATCGGCAAAGGGATTACTATCCCGGTATGAGGTTGGCCGGGAATCAACCCGGGCTTTCCATTGGCGCTGCATTACCTTCGCGCCACGAGGAGTTGTCTGCCGCGCCTCGACTGCGATTCTCACCACTCAGAGCTCTGATCATCGCTATGACGGTCGGCGCGCTCGCACTGGCCGTCGCGTCGCTGTCGTTCCCGGCGTCTGGACAAGGCACGCAGCAGTCCCGTCCCAATCCGATCCTCCCGCCGCCTTCTGCAAGCGACCCCAACGGGCTTCCGACCATGCCGACGCTTGATGATCCTCTTGCGGGAAACATCTGGGCGGCTGAGTCGATACCTATCGCGATGATGCCGGTCGATACCACATGGCTGATGGCGGCCGAATCATGTAATTCGTGGACCGAGTCTTCGGCGCACAGCCCGACCGTGAGCGTGGTGAGACTCGATGTTCCCAAGAAAGCGTCGAGCGAATACCAGAAGGGCTGCAGCGCCTTCAAGGACAAGAAACTGGAAAACGCCGAGGAGCACGAGCGGAACGCGGTACAAATCTATCCGAGCTACGCTGCCGCGTGGGTTGTGCTGGGCCAGATCCTCGAAGCCGAGAACAAGCCGGACGACGGACGCCAGGCGTGTTCGCAGGCCCGCAGCGTCGATCCGAACTACGTCGCGCCGTATCTCTGCCTGGCGGATTTTGCGGCAATCGAGGACAACTGGAAGGAAGTGTCGATCTTGTCGGTCGGCGCCCTGTCGCTCGATCCGACCGGCAACACCTATTCTTTCTTCTACGCCGCAGATGCCGCGTTTCACCTGGGCGATTTAGAGAAGGCGGAACACGACGCGCAGAACTCGATCCAGCTCGACAAGTGGCACCACCTCGCGCGGGTGCACTTGCTGATGGCACAGATTTACAAGGCGAAACAGGACTTCATCAAGCAAGCGGCGGAACTTCGCGAATATCTGAAGATCGCGCCGAATTCGGCGGATTCCTCCGGAATCAAAACCACACTCGCGCAACTGGAAGCGAAAAACTCGCAACAACCCTAATTTTGCCGAGGCCGGGCGCTGAATCGCCTACGGATTCGGATTCCCGACATCGCTGCTGTTTTCGCGCTGCGCAACAACCTTGCGCGCGGTGGCATAGAGCGCCTTCGCTTGCGGGAGAGAGTCGATCGCCTTTTCCAGTTGGGGATCGTTTTCGAGTTGAACCTTGTAGCCCGCGTCCAGCCCGAAGACGGTGGTGAAGACCTCGCGCTTGATCTCCCACTTCAGCCAGGGCGTAATCTGCTGGATCTGGGCTGGCGTGAACGGGATGTGCTGCTCGGTGAGATATTTCTGGAAATCCGCCAACACCGCATCGTCAGCGGTGAAATCTTTCGTGATCTGCGGCTTCTCGCCGAGATAGTAACGCGCGAAATCACCTACACCGGAGGGGAGGGGATAGAGCACACCGCGGGCTTCGAGTAGTTCCTGGAAATCATCCGGCTTGGGCGCGGGGACGACCACGTCCGGCGTGATCCCGCCTTCGCCATATACCTGGCGGCCCGTATCGGTGAGTTTCACATCGGGCTTGCGCGGGCGCTGCGGATTGTAATGATAGTCGTAGAGCGTCACGTTCTTGTAGTTGCGCTGGATCAGACGGCCGCTGGGCGTGTAGTAACGCGCAGTGGTGAGAAGCAGGGCGGTGTCTTCGCTCAGCGGGAACTGCGTCTGCACGAGTCCTTTGCCGAACGTGGTGTCGCCGACGATGAGGCCGCGATCGTGGTCCTGAATCGCGCCGGAGACGATTTCCGAGGCCGACGCGCTCTGGCCGTTGACGAGCACGACGAGCGGAACGTCGATGCCTTGATTGCCGCGCACCGCGTAATACGGGCGCTCGGGAGAAGAACGCCCGTGGTGCGAGACCACGAGCTCGTTCTTATCGAGGAAGGTATCCGCCATGCCGACCGCCTGATTCAGCAACCCGCCGCCGTTGTCGCGCAGGTCGATGATGATACCGTCGAGCTTGGGGTAATCCAGCTTTTGCAACGCGTCTGTCAAATCGCTGTCGGTGGTTTCGTTGAACGTGGATACGTGCACGTAGCCGATGCCCGGCTTCACCATTTCGGAATATTCCACGCCGGGGCGGGGAATTTCGTCGCGCACGACGGTCACTTCGATCGGCTTGGCCCAGCCCTCGCGTCCCAATGAGATGTGAACGGGCGTGCCCTTGGCACCCTTGAGCATGTCCGCCACCTGATTGGTGGTGAGGCCCGTGCAGTTCTTGCCGTCGACTTTCAGAATCACGTCGCCGGGGCGAATGCCGGCCTTGTATGCTGGCGAATTCACGAACGGAGCTTGCACCACGGTCTGATTTTGACGCTGCTCGACGATCATGCCAACGCCGTAATATTTCCCCTCTTGCTCTTCGCGGAAGAGCGCGTACTGCTTGGGGTCGAAGAAATTCGAGTGCGGGTCGAGGACGTGGAGCATGCCGGGGATCGCGCCATCGTAGATCACCTTGTCCGTGTCGACCGGATCGGCATAGTTGCGCTGCACGACGGAGAGAACTCGCGTGAAGCTCTTCACGGAATCCTGCAACTGGTCCGTGTCCGGAGAGCCTGCCGACGTGGCAATCGCCGCAGGGCCGTAGAAGCCGCCCAGGATTGCCGAAACAGCCAGCACCAGCACGAAAAGTCCGATGCCGCGCGCCGCCGACCCCGAAGACTTTTTCAATTTCGATGATCCCATACCGCCTCTTTCCGCCCCTCTGGCTATGAGAAGTATAACATATCAGTTTGAGGCGTCTTCCGTGAGCGGAGGCGCCGTTTCCCGGGGCGGAATGTTGGGCATTTTTCGGTTTGTCGGTTGCAGCTTGCTTTGTCATTCATGTAACAGAAAAGGCGGCGGGGACCAAGACTGGCCTTTGAAGCAAGGCTTAACGTCGTCTCGTACAGCTCTGATGTCCACGTGAGCCCCAGGTGAGTTTTAGTTTCTGGGGCAATATACGCTCAGCCGGCGTCCGTTCATCTGTTCAGGCGAGATAAGGCCGGCTCCGCCGCTATGGGGACCTGTCGGCGCGCTTGATTCTTGGGCTGTGCCGCGTCCGTTCGCAAAGAGCGTCGCTGAATTAAGCCGAGTATAAAAACGCCCACGCCCACCACGAAGGGGAAAACCGCGAAGAGCGCGAACAAGACCCTCACAGGCAAGCGACTTGACAGCACCGCGCCCCCAATCACCGGTCCCATCACGGACCCGATCTTCGAAGTGGATGTGGCCCAGCCCGCACCATTCGAACGAAGCGTGCTCGGATAAAAAGTCCCTGCAATGCTGTGCAGGCCGAAGTGCGCACCCACGAGGAGCGTTGTGAGAAAGAAATACATCACCAGAAACGCCGTTCCACCGATTCTGCCCAGCCCCATCATGAGGAGCAACGGCACCGTCAGCACGGGAAAGACGGCGATGCTGATCGCGCCGCGCGTATCCGTGAAGCGCATCAGCAGCAGGCCGCCGAGCGCGCCGCCGAGCGAGCTGATTGAGGTCGTGTATGCGGCCGTGGACCGGCTGAACCCCAGCGCTTGGAGAATGGTCGGCCCCCAGGAGACCCTCAAGAAGATCGCGATCGAAGCCGCGATGTAGGCGGTCCACAGCAGCGGGGTGATCCAGCGCAATTCGTCTCGAAAGAGCGCCGAAACCCGGAAACCCTTCCCGCTTTGGCCCAACTCATCCGAGACGACGAATCGATCCGACGCATCGATCCTCCGGCCGGGCGCGAGGCGCTGGGCGAATCTGGCAATCAGATCCGGACGCTTGTTTTTGTGCGCGAGAAACTTAATCGATTCCGGCAGAAGGAAAATCAGAAGCACGGTGACCGCCAGTGCCGCACAACCACCGAAGATGAAGACCGACTGCCAGCCGTAGGAAGTGAACCAAATCGAGAGTGGCCCAGCGAAACTGTCACCGAGCGCATAACCGAGCATCAGCAGCGTGACCACCGTCGACTGGTAGCCACGCGGCACGTAGTCGATATTCAAAACCCAGGCGAGCGGAAGCAGGCCGCCAATCCCGATGCCCTGGAGGAATCGCAGACCCACCAGTTCCCGATAGCTGCCGGCCAGGGCCAATCCGAGGGTGAGAACGCCAAAAGATATCGTCGCGAGAATGATCGAAGGACGCCGCCCGATTCGATCTCCGAGATAACCGAACAGGAACCCGCCCGCCATCGTGCCAGCCAAGCCAGCACTGAACACATTGCCCATCATCGATTGGTTGAGGTGCAGCGCCGCCGACACCTCCGGGGCCACGAGCGAGATCACATTCATGTCGAAGCCATCGAAAAACGTCACCAGCGCACAGAGGAGGATCAGTCCGGCGACGAAGAGCGTCAGCTTCTGGTTTTCGATGACTTCCGATATGTCCGTGGTGTGGCGATCGGCCATTCGATTAGCCCGCGGGCCTGCCGTGGTGATGCTACCGACCAGACGCGAGGCCTCGCGAGTAGACTACGAACCATCGCTGTGGCATTCCGGCGCCTTCGGGATTGTTTTCGCCCTCGAAGATGTCGTAATCCCCGATGAGATGAAATCCCAGGTTCGCCATCCAGGTTTCCACCTGATCCTTGGTGATCCTGTCTTCGGGAAGGTCCCACTTCTTTGCGATCGGATCATCAAATTCCTGCTCGACGATCGCGACGCGTCCGCCGGGTTTAAGATAAGAGGCAAGCACTTCCAGATACGCCTGGCGGTCATTCATGTTATGAAGAACATCATGAAAAAAGGCTACATCCACCTGGTTTTTCGGCAGTTTGGGATCGTCGAGTTTCGCAAGAATCGTTTGAAGATTGGTCACGTTCTCTTTTCTTGCTTTTTCGTTGATGTAATCCAGGAGACCCGGCCAAATATTCACCGCCAGAACTTTCCCGGACGGCGCGACAGCCTTCGCAAACGGTACGGCGAACGCACCGGTGCCGGCCCCGATATCGGCAACCACGTCACCTGGCTTCAGTTCCAAGCACGCCGCCACATCATCAATCCTCAGACCAGGTATCCTCTCCGGCCTTTCTAGGCGCTGAATCCATGTTTTCGCATCGGTGAGATCCTGGTGCGTACCGGCCGGTTTATTCGCCTGATTTTGCAACGCGACCGCCATTTGCCCCTCCTATCCAATAACTCATGTTGCCTTCTTGGTTGAGGTCGCGTCGGTGTAAGGTGTCACACCCTCTGGTGATGGTGGTCACAGAGGCAAGCCAGTCACACTATGCGGCAGTGGGGGGAGTTATACGCTCTGTCAGTTTTGACGGGTGACTGAAAAGGTCTCGCCGGAACTCATTGAGGACCAGCTAGATAGGGTTGGTGCCGGCGGGGGGAATCGAACCCACGGCCTAGGGATTATGAGACCCTCGCTCTACCACTGAGCTACGCCGGCACTGAACGCAACGACAGACAATAGTTGATGCTACGGATCGCTGCTCGGAGTGTCAAGGCGCCAATCCGACGAGGATTGGCGTCCCGAGCGAAACCGCTGCGGCGTACGAGCGAAGGAACGCTCTGATTACGGCTGCCGCGCGGCATGTGCGCGAGCTTCGGCGCCTTCGGCCATGATTTTCTCGATTTCGTCGGCGTTGCGCGGGAGGCGCGCGGTTAGGATTTGGTGGCCGTCCTTGGTCACGAGGATGTCGTCCTCGATGCGTACGCCGAGGTTTTCCTCGGGGATGTAGATGCCGGGCTCGACCGTGACGACCATTCCGGGCTCGAGCGGGCGCGCGCGATCGCCGGGGTCGTGGACATCGAGGCCGAGGTGATGGCTGACGCCGTGAATGAAATAGCGGCCGAGCGCACGGCCTTCGTTGTCGTGGCCGTGCGTGTTGATGTAGTTGGCCGCGATCTCTTGCAGGCTATTGTCGCCGCCGTAGAGCTGGACGCCCGGCTTGATAGCGTCGATCGCGGCGTTTTGCGCGCCGAGGACGATATCGTAAATCTCGCGCTGGCGCGGCGTGAACTTGCCGTTTGCCGGCAGCGTGCGCGTGATGTCCGCCGCGTAGCCGCCGTATTCGCCGCCGACGTCCATCACGACCACATCGCCGTCCTTGATCTCGCTATCGAGCTTGCTGTAGTGCAGCACCGTGGAATTGAATCCGGCGCCGACGATCGGCGCGTACGCCTCGCGCTCGCAGCCGCCCAATTCGTGAATCTCCTTCATGCGCGCCGCGATCTGGTATTCGAAGAGGCCCGGCCGCATCTGCCGCATCGCATCAAGGTGCGCATCGACCGAGAGATCGATGGCCTCTTGCATCAGCGCGAGCTCGCCGGGGGATTTCACCTGCCGCAACGCGTCCAGCGTGGGAGTGATATCGCGCAGCATCGAGTGGGGCAGGGCATTGCGCAGCCACTCGTTCATCTTGGTGAAGTGCGGGTAGCCCTCCTCGTCCAGTGGCGCGACGATCGTGTAGAAATTCGTGTAGGTTTTCGCGAGCTTCGCGAGATCGGTTTTCACGTTGTCGAACGGCTCGACCGCCTGAAAGCCGGACTTCTCGGCGATGCCGGGATCGTGTGGGCCGACTTTCGAGCCTTCCCACTGTTCCTTCTGCAGATCGCGCTCGGGAAGGTACAAAATTTCCTGTGGGCCCTCGGTTGGCTCGGTGTTCGGCGCGCCGGGCAGCAGGACCAGCGCGGCGCCGGGCTCGTCATGCCCGGTGAGGTAATAAAAGTAGGGTTCCTGATAGAAGACGGCGACTTCCGAGGCGTCCTCGTGGCCGGTGTAGCCGAGAATCACAAGCGGAGCATCAATCTGCGCGCGCAATTTCGCGCGTCGCGCCTGGTATTCCTCATTGGGTTGGCGGAAGCGCGCCTGCGCAAGTTGCACGAAGCCAAGAATCGCGAGCAGCGCCAGAGCCGCTGCCAGGGCAGACCGCACCGACATCTTTGCAAAAGTATTCATGTGTGCGCGGAAGATTGTCGCACAGCGCGAGAGCTAACTGACTCACGTATATGCTGGCTCCCGCCGAGCGAAGTTCCGCGCGATCTAGTCTGAGGAGGAGGCGGAGCGCCGCGCGGCCATGCCTTGCGCCAGCATGTCGAGAATCCAAGTCCAGCCGTCTTTGTGCTTATGCCCCGTTTCGTCGTCGGGCACGCCTGAGTGTAGGAGCGTGACCTCGGTCTCATCCCCGCGTGGCTCGAATGTGAGCGCGACGACGGACTCGGCGCCTTTCGTGCCTTCGGACATCCACGTGTATTCGATTCGGCGCGGGCGGTCGATTTGTAGGAAGCGGCCGTAGTGCGGCCATATTCGGCCCTGGTGCTTCGCGGCGAGATAGAAGAGACCATCCACAACCGGATTCAGGATTACGCGGTCCGCGCCGAACCACGGTCCGCCCGGGCTTTTCGGATCGATCCAAACGTCGAAGACCTTCTCGGCGGGTGCCGGAATGGTGCGCGTTACGGTAATGTCGATAAGATTCATTATGAGTTCTCCTTTTTGTTGGCAAAGAATTCCTGCAGTCGATCGAGCCGTGTATTCCAGAACTGTTCGTATTTCAGGACCCACCGCGCTACCTCGCGCAGCGGTTCCGGGGTCAGCGCCAGTGTGTTGTCGCGGCCGCGCCGGGTACGCCGGACCAGTCCCGCTCGCTCGAGCACTTTTACATGTTTGCAAAATCCCGTGAGCGTCATCGAAAAGGGTTCGGCGACTTCGGAGATACGGGCGGGCCCTCGCGCCAGCCGGTCGAGGATGGCGCGGCGCGTGGGATCGGAAATGGCGGCAGCCACGCGGTTTACATTTGCACGATACTGAACCATATGGTTCACTATAGCCGTTTTCGGAGGGCGATGTCAATGCCTTTTCGCCAGTCACGGCTGCCCCCAAGGGCACTGAAACGAAATGGATAGTAACTGATTGAAGCAGCAGGGTGGAATTACGCACAACCCTCGTTCGCGCCCCGACTTATCCTGTGTACGCAGCGCCAGGGGTCATCGTGACGAACAGCTCGCTTGCCCTTCATTCGGGACGCGGAGCGCGGCGGAGTACCCGTGTCAACCGGGCCATCCCGGTCGTTATCGCGGGTGTCGACTCCTTCCGCGGGCCGTATCAGGAGGAAGTCTCGACGATTGCGGTCAGCTGCCATGGCTGCCGTTACGAATCGAAGTACGAAGTGCTACCGGAAGCCTCCGTCATTCTCCAACTGAACCCGAAAACACCGAATTCGAAGCCTATCTCGACGCGCGGCCGCGTCAAATGGACCAAGCGCCCCGAATCGGGCGGCCTCTTCCAGACGGCCATCGAGCTCGAACAGCCCGGCAACATCTGGGGCATCGATGTGCCGCCGAGCGACTGGCTGCCGTTCGTCGCACAGCGCCCCATCGATAGCGATACAACCAAGGCCAAGCAGGTGGCCGTTCTCCGGCCGACGCCAGAGCCGCAACCGGGGGCTCCGAAAGCTACGACTTCCCGGCCGGCGGAATCGAACCCGCCTGCGACTTCCACCCCGCGCCCCGCTGCGCAGCAAGTCGGCCAGCTGATGGGTGGATTCCAGCAGCAGATGGAAAAGATGCTCTCGGAAGTGGCCGACGCTGCGGTGCGCGAAAAGGCCGCCGCGCTGCTCAGCGACGTACGCACGCAGCTTCGCGCAGAGGCCCAGCACATCCTCGCTGAGACGAACTCGATGCAAGCCGAGCGCTGGGGCGAAAGCGCGCGCGCGCTTCACGGCCAATGGTCGAAAAAGATTGAAGGCGAACTCCACCAGGCTCTCGCGCGAATGGAAATGCGGCATCGCGAACTTGAGGAACTTTCCGAGCGACTGACGGCGAAGGCCCAAGACCGTCTCGAAACTTTTATCGAAGGCTCGCGCAAGGATGCGGTCGACAAGATCGTTGTCCGCCTGAAGGAACAGTCCGCACCGGTGATCGAGAGCGCCCGCAAGGCCGCGGGCGATATCACGAAGCAGGAGCAGGAACTTACAAAGCTCTGCGAGCGTTTTGTCGAGAAATCCGCAGAGCAGATGGAAGAGACTTGCACGCGCCTCGACCGGCAATTCGAGATGATCCTGCGCGAACGCATCGATAGCGCCCGCGAAGAGCTCGACCGCGCGGCGGCAGCTCTCGCGAAGCAGGCTCTCGGCGGTATTCGCTCGTTGTCGCAGCAGGAGCAGGAAGCGGCGCAAGCGCGCTTGCAACAGGCGCTTGAAGGGATCGCACAGAGTGTGCTTGTCGACCTGAAGGAAAAGGCCGCGGCGATATCGCAACAATTCGGGGGAGAGTTATCGCACTACAGCCGCAGCCATCTGGAATTCGTCAGCGGAGCAATCGGGGAGCTGGCGAAGGGGATCGGGAAGTTGTCCAAGGACTAGGCGGGCTCCGCCAGGAGCCGTTCCGGGGACGGGGTGATGGAAGGTCAAATCGAGGAAGTAGGCGTCCAGCAGACGTGTGAAGACCATTCGTGCAACGTCGAGAGCTGCGGCGAACGCGCCGTGGCCAAGCTCGACATGCGCGCGTTTTGCCTCAATCACTTCCTCAGCGTTTCATTTCAGGAGATTCGCGCGCATTACGACCGGCTGAAGATCCAGCCGTACGACGCGAACGCGATGTCATCTTTCCGCGAGCTTTCATCGATCTGGGCGCGCGAGGCGGAAAAGCTGGTTGAAGAGGCGCGCTCCGCCGACGAAGAAACGAAGGGCAAGCTTGTGGAAGCACTGCTCTGGATTTCGCAGGCGGGCAAGTCGCTGCGCCGAAGCCCGCGAGTGCCGGCTATGATCGGGGTCTGGCTGCGCCGCGAAGATCCGCGGCGCACGTGGGAAGAGGACACGTGGACGCGGACGGTAAGCCGCCACGGAGCAGGTTTTGTCTGCCGCCATCCCGTCGAAATGGGCGGGCGCGTGGTGATTACGCGAAAGGACAAGGCGATGCGAGCCGAGGCGCGCGTGGTGTATTCGCGTTTGAATTCGGATGGACGCCGCGAAATCGGCGTCGAAATGATCGACCGCGATAACTTCTGGGAGTGAAAATCGGCTCCGCTTAGAATCCAGGAATTCCGGTGGACGCAGGACGGACTTCGGCCGCTGGCGCGCTTTCGCCGCCGAAGCGCCAGCGCTCGACGTAGGTTTGCGCGAGAGACATCACGCCGGTGTAGAGATAGCCCCAGACGAACAGAAGGAAGAAGGGAACCGTGGCGTAGTTTTCGTTCTGGATTGCGTAGACGACCGCGGCCGCGAAGTAGATTCCGAGCAGGACCTCCGCGAACGGCATAAGGCCCGCGCTCTTGTGGTACTTCTTTTTCGTCCACGCTGCGGGCTGCTTCGACTTGGCCTCGACGCGATACTTCGGCGTGCGCACGAATTCGGACTTCACTCCGAAGAGCGCTTCCATCACGGCAAAGGCGTTGCGCACCGAGAGGCCGATGCCGACGGCCATCACGACCGGCAGATACCAGAAAGTGCGTTTCCACGTTTTGGGATAGAGGGCGCGTTCGGCCGCAAGATAAAAGGACGAGACCGAGCAGGTGGAGGCGAGGAAGAGCGGCAGGTCGATCGTCATCACCTGGAACCAGCCTTGGTAGAAGCGCACGATCATCGCGGGTAAGAGAATGATCGACATGAAAACCATCAGCGGGTAGCTGATGTTAGCCGTCAGATGAAAAATCGCCTCGGCCTTGGCCTTCCCCGGCGCATCGGAACGCAGCATCTGCGGCAAAATCTTTTTCGCCGTCTGCATCAGGCCCTTGGCCCAGCGCGCCTGTTGCGACTTGAATGCGTTCATCTCGACCGGGAGTTCCGACGGGCAGTCGATCTCCGGCAGATAGATGAATTTCCATCCACGAATCTGCGCGCGATAGGAAAGGTCGGTATCTTCGGTGAGCGTGTCGTGCTGCCAGCCGCCCGCGTCTTCGATCGCCACGCGACGCCAGATTCCCGCCGTGCCGTTGAAGTTGAAAAACACGCCGCTGCGGTAGCGCGATGAATGTTCGATCGCGAAGTGCCCATCCAGCAGGATTGCCTCGACCTCCGTCAGCACGGAGTAGCTGCGGTTCACGTAGCTCCAGCGCGTCTGCACCATGGCCAGCTTGGGCTCGGTGAAATATGGAACTGTGCGGCGCAGGAAATCGGCGGGCGGAATGAAATCGGCGTCGAAGATCGCGACGAACTCGCCCGTCGCGGTTTTCAGTCCTTCTTGCAGCGCGCCCGCTTTGAATCCCTCGCGATTGTCGCGATGGATGTAGACGACCGGGACACCAAGATCGCGATAGCGCTCGACGCAATCGCGAGCCACGGCCTGCGTTTCGTCCGTCGAATCGTCGAGCACCTGAATGTCGAGCAGTTCGCGCGGGTAATCGAACTGCGCGACGGCTTCGACCAGGCGCTCGATGACGTAGCGCTCGTTGTAGATCGGGAGCTGGACCGTCACCTTCGGCCACTCCGTCACTTCGGGAGGCGGACCGGGCACATTCTTGCGGTGCTTGAAATAGTTATAGACGAGGACGTAGCGGTGAATGCCGTACATCGCGAGGATCGTCATCACGAAAAAGTACGGCAGCATGACGGCGAGATCGAAGGCGTTCGCCTGATAGAGGCCGCGAAACGTAGGGTCGAGCAGCTTGTGCCAGTATCCCGTGAAGGGATTACCGGACAAGGCGACCCACGTCGGCAGGTTGTCGGGCGACATCGGCGGTATCAAGGTTGTAGCCTTCAGCCTGAGATACTTGAATTTAGGACGTCGGCTGGGCGGCCACGGAGACATTATACGGACGCGTGCTTTTGTGTCAACGATTCGTCGCGAGTGAACCAGGGACTCACCGCTCCCTTCGTCTTCCAACGGACTCAGGGCAGGGAGACGCAGCGAACACAGGGGAGACAGAGGGGACTCACCGCAGAGACGCAGAGAGCGCAGAGAAAGCGGGACAGCCCGATGCCATCGTGGCTGAAAGCCACGAACTACAAGGATTCTCGGTTGGCACGCGGACTTTAGGGGAGACGCATATCGACTTCGGCGCACTGCTCGAAGATCGAGAGAAGATTGGCCAGGCCGAGCAGATCGCGGATCGATTGGTTGTAATTGACCACCAGGAGCGTGCACTTCGATTTCTTCGTCGAGACGTAGACGGCGACGAGCGCGCCGAGGCCGGAGCTGTCCATGCGCGTGACTTCTTTGAGATCGAGGATGATGCGCCTGGAGTTTGGCAGCAGAGTTTGGACGTGGCTCTTCAGCGCGGCTGAGTGCTCGCTCGTCAGCCGGCCGCTGCACTTCACCACCTGCGCGTCCTCCCACGCGAATGTATGCAGTTTGAGCTCGCTCGAAGGAACCGCTGCCGCTTCGCTCACGGATCGATTCTCCTTTGCTGGAACGGCGGAAGATGCCGCTCGCACCCCTGATTCTTGATTCCCATCTACGCCGTTTTCGGGCCAAAAGACAAGCGTTTTTCGAGTTGCGGAGGCTCAGAGAATGTTGACGGCGCGCGCGGCGAGCAGGGCGACGATCGAAAGCGAGATCAACGATTGCAGCATCATGCCCATCTTTGCCCAGCGCGAGAGCACCGCGGTGTCTGTCGGCGAGAAGGCCGTGCTCGTGTTGAATGCGAGGAAGAGATAGTCGACGAAGTGAGGCGTCCACGATGGGTCTCCGCCATCCGGCAGAAGCATCTGAGGAAACACGAATGAGCTCTCGAGGCGCGCGCGCCTGCCCTCGCGTTCCAGAGGGCCGCCGGCATCGAGCTTCCAATACCAGAGCGCGAAGACGAGCACGTTGGTGATCCAGAGCGCCGCGGCCGAACGAAGCAGGACGAGCGGAGGCTCGCGATGTAGCGGGATGCCCTGAATCAGGAAGACGAGCGACGCGATCATGGCCAGCGTGATCGCGCCTGTAGCTACGAAAGTGAGAATCCGTGTGACGTGGTAGATGCCGTGTTGGTACGTGACGATCACTGGGATCAACAGGACGAGCACAATCGCGGCGAGCAACCAGCTCGGTCCCACTGAAAGCGGCTCGGGCAGCGACCAGTAGACGCAGCCGGCGGCCAGCATCGCCACGAGGGCGGGCCATCTTGGTTCGCGGATGATTTGCGCGGTCATCAATCGGCTGAAACGGCTCGCAGAATAAGATTCGCAGAAATGGAGCCGCTTGGGCGAGCCATCTTACGCCATCGTTCGCCGTCCGCACCACTGCCCGAGGCGACAGATCCGGGTCCGTGGAGGCGAACGGACGGGCGCCGTAGGTGTGTCGATTAGAATGGGTGCGCATCGTTTGTTTTGAATGAGTTGCGGCGATTTCTAATCGCCGCTGTGTCGATTAGAAAAACGGGATTCGCGAGGCGAGGAGCGGTGGGGATGGGGAGGGAGGTGGAGGAGGCAGAGGAAGCAAAGGACGCGGAGGAAACGGAGGACCGGCGTCTCTCGCCGGCGGGCGCGCCTTTCGACGATGCGATGCATTCGCGCATAGCTTCAACCACGCTAGCACGATGCAACGGCGATCCATATTGTCCTAAGGTACAGATAAAGGGCAGGGGGAAAAGCCCGGTCCAGGCGGTTACACTGTGCAGATTATCGGGCGATTGCGCTGCAGAGGAGGCCTGAGAGCTGTGATCAAACTCGTGTACTGCATTACCAAGAAGCCGGGCCTTAGCGACGAGCAGTTCTTTGACTACTGGAAAAACATTCACGGGCCGATCGGCGCGCGGATTCCTTATGTGCGGCGGCTGGTGCAGAGCCAGCGCATCACGATTCCCGGCGACACGCGGCCGCCGGATTACGACGGCGTGGTCGAGCTTTGGTTCGACGACGAGGCGGCGCTGCTGGAGGCGCGGAAGTCGGCGGAGTGGAAGGCGTCGAGCCAGGATGAAGTGAATTTCATCGATCGCTCGCGGGTCGCGTATTTTGTGTCGCGCGAGCATGTGATTGTGGGAGAAGGCAGCGGGAGCGGTTCAAAATGACGCGTCGCTGCATGTTAGAATCGGGTTCGCGTGGGGCTGTAGCTCAGATGGATAGAGCGTCGGTCCTAAGCGCTAGGCCGGGAGTTCGACTCTCCCCGGCCCCACCGATTGTTTGTGAAAAGAAACCGCGATGAAGATACTTGCTGGCGTTTTGTGGATCCTAAGCGCGGCAATGCTTGCGTCGTCGGCGGCGCGCGGCGAGTCTCGGACTGTCGAGACTCCTAGATTTCAAATCGAGATTCAGGCTGCCGGAGAGGGGTCACCGAAATATACGGTGACGAATCTCAGCGGCAAGACGATAACAGCTTGTGTGATGGAACTGTCGTCCTCGTCGCAGAGTGTGAGGAAATCGGAGACGGTTTGGGATGCGTTGTTACAGGAGGTGCCGCCGATCGAACCGGGTGCGAGCATTTCGCAGTATCTCTCGCATGTGGTCGGTGGCCCGCTCCCTGATAGGGTCGAGGTCGTCGCCGGGGTTTGGGCCGATGGGGAGACCTTCGGAGAAGCTCGCTGGGTAAACATCATCCTCAAGAGTCGGGAGATGCGGGCGATCGAATACGACCAAACAGCCGCCATGCTGCAGCAGGGGTTGGACCAAAACTGGACTTGCGATCGATACCTGCAAGCCCTCGGCAGCAAGCCAAACTCCGGGCCCATCCGGGCGGTTCGGGCGACGTTGATCGCCAACCGGCAATCTGGCGAGAAGCCCGAATTCTTGCGTCGCTTGGTGCAGACGATGCGGGATTCTCTCGCGGAGAAATCCGGCCAGCTTCGCAAGGCGGAGCCTGCGAGCGTGGCGACTCCTCATTAGGTCGGATGACGGCTAAAGCCCTTTTGGTAGCTCGGCTTTTCTAGGGCCTGAAGGCCCATGCTTCCACCGTGGCGCGCTTCGCGCTTTTGCAAGCAACGTGCGATACGCGGAGGCCGTGGGCAGGGAGAACGTGGTCGCGGGCACGGACTGCGGCATGGGTGGCCGCATCCATCCGCAGGTGGCCTGGGCGAAGCTGCGAGCGCTATCGGCGGGCGCGGTCGAGGCGAGCAAACGGCTCTGGGGGAGAACCACGTTTTCGGGATAAATCGCGGCGACTGGTGACCATATTCTTTTGGCGGGTGGGGCACCCGGCTGTGGCCCCATGGGAGGGGAATGGCAGTGTGGAATAGCCCGATGCATTGCTGATCCTCGCTGTCGTCGTCGTTGTCGTGCTGTTTGGCGGCAGAAAAATCAGGCCACGAAGGCCGCCGACCCATCCACTGCCTGTCACTAGCCCGATAGAAACCTCGCGCACGGCAGCCCCGAAAGAAAGGCCGTGGCAGGCTTTGGCCCGGGGTCTGCGCCTTCGTTAGTACAGTGGGCAAGTAAGCCGGTCGCGCGGTGACCAAGCCGGGCGTGATAAGCTTCGACAGCGGGGCTGTAGCTCAGATGGATAGAGCTTTGGTTTCCTAAACCAAGTGTCGGGGGTTCGACTCCCTCCAGCCCCACCACCTCATTGCCGGATTTTGCGCCAGCAATCAGAGTGGATTCCAAACCATTGACTCGCTACAAACGTACGCATAGCATCCGGAGCATTTTCTGCATTGAGCTGGATGATGAACCGACGGCGGGCGACTCTGGCAGCCGATCGGACGATGCACAATGAACGAAAAACGGGAATCTGACTTTAAGCTTCTCTGGCGAAGTCTCCGTGCTTGCCAGTGGCTAGGAGCGTCAGCCAGCGCGGGTACATCCTCTTGAAGTCGGTGATGATCGCATCGTACGGCACATCCCGGTAGTGACCTCGCTCCCTGACGTACTCCATGTGTCGGCGACCTCCTTGGTCGAATTCGTGGAAGAGCGAGTCGTGTCGCCCATCGAACTCTAGCGGGCGGACACCGAAACGTTCGCAAAGGCTTAGGTTGAAGGCGGGCGTAGCTTTCACCCACCGACCCTCAAGATAAAGCTCGGTGAATCCGTGCCAGATGAAGAGGTCACCACCAATCAGTTCGATGAGCTTCTGCGTGGACAGGTGGTTGCGTACATCGGCATAGCCGACTCGTGCGGGGATACCCACGGACTGTGCAGCCGCTGCTAGCAGGGCAGCCTTCGGAATGCAGAATCCTCGCTTCGCACGCAGGCAATCGCTGGCACGAAAGTACGACCGATCCTCGCCTGCGTAGTAGGGGTCGTAAAGAATCTCCCGGACGGCGTAGTAAAGGTTCATCGCTCGCGAAACGGCATCGGCGGCGCCAACTGTCGTCTTCTGTGCGAAAGAGCGCACCTCCGGATGACTGCTGTCGATAAACTCACCTGCTGCGAGGTACAGTTCGAGCTTCATGACTCTTGCACAATTCGGTAGATTACACTACTTGGTCCCGTTTGCGCGCTAATCAGGCACATAGCAACCGGCGGAGGTCCGGTTACCATCCCAAGCTCTCAGTGCTTTTCCAAATAATCAATCCCACGGCGGACTATCTCGCAGCGTGATTCCAAGCCGTGAAGCGTTGTGTGCCAACGACAATGGTTTGCGAGGAAGACGCTGGACCAGATCGGGAGCTAGCCGTCGGAGCCCCGCTAATCTCGTGGGGCCTGCTTTGGTGGCAAATTCGTTGTGTCGATGGCAGGAGAAGCGTACGATGCGCGAGCCAGAGGTCTAAATCGGAAATTCCTGGTTAGTGGACGCGGCGCGAATTGCGAGACCGAGAGTCTGTGGACTTTTGTCGCATGCCGGATGCCGTGTAGTTTCCTCCAACTGTCCGGGCAACTCATCGCGCTGATAATTCGCATTCAATGGATTCGATCGGAACGGAGTCTTGGGCAGGGACGGGATTTGAGCTTGATTTGATACAGTGGGAATCGCATGGTTTATTGCTCATGCGCGAGCTTGTGACGCAACTTCGCGTGACTTTCTCGGCTCCGGAGACCAAGAACTGTGTGATGGCCAAGGCACTGGAACGCGGTGCCGATCGGGTCACATTCTATCTTGAAGATACAGCTCTGATCGTCGCTGGTGGCGAAGGCAAGTCATTGGTGGGCAAGGCGATCGAAAGTTCTCTCGGAGTCTAAATGTCCTATCCGCTGCAAGGTGTGCGCATCCTCGAGCTGGGCCAGATCATTGCCGGGACCTATGGGGGGCAGGTGCTGTCGGATCTCGGCGCGGAAGTGATCAAGATCGAATCGCCGCAAGGCGATCTTGGGCGCAATAACTCAGTCGCGCCCTATCGCGGCCTGAGCGGCCTCTTTCTGACGTTCAACCGGAACAAGAAGAGTGTCGTGATCAACCTCAAGACCGACGCCGGGCGCCGCATTTTCTACAACCTCGCAAAGCTGTCGGATGTCGTCATCGACAACTTTCGGCCCGGCGTTCTCAAGCGGCTGCAGGTTGATTACGAAACATTGAGCCGAATCAATCCGCGCATCATTCAATGCTCCGTCACTGGGTTCGGCCTGACCAGCTCGTACAAGAATTATCCGGCGCTCGATCTCAGTATTCAGGCCATCGCGGGCCATATGGCGGTGACCGGTGAGCCAGGGCGTCCGCCGGCGCGCGTTGGGATTCCTTTGGGCGATTTGAGTGGCGGCATCTTTGCCAGCCAGAGCGTGCTGACGGCTCTTTTCGACCGGGAACGCACTGGGCGGGGACGGCAGATCGACATTTCCATGTTCGATGTCATGCTCCATTTGCTCACTTACATGGGGACGATGTGGCTAACGAATGGTGAACTGCCCAAACCAGCCGGCTCGGCTCACGACTACACCGTTCCCTGGCAGGCGTTTGCGGCCAGCGATGGGTACCTCGTGGTGGGCGCGCGCGAACCGGCCACGTGGGTGCGGCTCTGCGAAGTGCTGGGGGAGCCGGGACTTGCGTACGATCCGAGGTTTGCCACTCCCGAAGATCGCGTACGGAACAGAGCCATCCTCGTGCCGCACCTCGAATCCATCTTCGGCACGCGCACAGTGGCGGAGTGGGTCGAACGCTTGCGAGCAGCGGACCTATCGGCTGCGCCGGTCAACCATTTCGATCGGGCATTTGCCGAGGCGCCGGTCGCGGAGCGCGAAATGATCGTGGAGTACGATCATCCCGATGTCGGCAAGGTGCGGTTACCGGGCAATCCCATCAAGATGTCGGGCATGACCGGCACGATTTCCAGCCCGGCGCCACGGCTGGGGGAACACACAGACGTGGTGCTGAATCAATTGCTGTCTTTGTCGGCGGATGAGATCGCTTCATTGCGGCAGCAAGGAGCGATCGGTTAATCGGAGGGAAAGGGCGGTGGTAAACAGCCCGTCGCCCCTCGCAAAAACTGCCAGCTTCCAGTGATCACTTTATTGTAAAGTTACTGCCCGAAGATCGATAGGCGATTGCAGGCATTCCCCAAATTCAGGCACTGGCAAATTAGAAGGCGAGGCTAATCGCCAACTCATCCTAATGACTGAACTGTTTCGTCGATCGCTTGAACTCCCTTCTCTGTCTTTTGATCGAATGGAGCGCGATCTAATGCCAATAAAATGTTGGAACAGGCCTCGCAATCTGGATTTCCTTGCAAAGCCGTTTCAGTAAGGCTCTTTACCGCCGAACGTAGTATCCCAACTGCCTCTCGCTCCCAGCGAGCATGCGCGTAAAGCGCCCGAAGATGCGTTTTTAGAAGCCTGTCGTCCATGTTGATTCCCTCCCGAATCATAAATTGGCGAAACTGTTTATCTGCCTCAAGGGGATAATCACCGTGAATTCCGCTTGACCGATTGGCGCCTCATGCGTCCAAACGCGAGCCAGTCGAATCTGGGCCGCGGATGGCGACATTCCAGAACTGCAACTTGCGGTCGGCTCATGGGCTTCTTCCCCAGGAGATCCCGACGGCTCCGGGAGTGGCGAGCGAGTGTCCCGCACCTCAGAAGAAACTGGCGGGACGTACCTATGAGTTCCTCATCGATGGAGAAGGAGCGCATCCGATTTCGGGCCACGAACAGAGTTTTGTGCAACATAGACCGCCTGGTTTTCGTCACGCGCCGTATTTCTTGCCAGTCTCGATGAGCGCGTGCAAATTCTCTGGTTTGGCATCGTACATCGGCGCGCTGGTCGAGAGGATGTAACCGCCGTCTCGCCCCACATCGTCGATCAAGCGCTGGACGTGGGTTTTGACGTCCTCGGGCCCGACAGCCGTGAGCATGGAGACAGGCACGTTGCCGCCGATGCAGGCCCAGCCGGCAAAACGCTTTTTCACTTCGCGGAGATCTGTGCGATCAAATGTCCACAGCGTCTTGCCGGCCGGAATATCATGGTCCGCGACAATGTCGAGCCGTTTGTCGTAACTGCCCTCCACGAAAAGAAAGGGAACGAGGCCCTCTTGAATCATCCCGAGGATCACGGCTTTCAGCGTCGGCCAATAGAAGGTCTTAAAATCCGCATTTGACATGAAGGCATCCGCGCCCTTGTGGAGAGGGATGAAAACGAGTGGGTTTCGACCCTTGGCCGCGGAGCGCACGGCGCAATCGATGGCGATGGGCACGAGCCTCTCCACGGCGGCTTGCAGCTTCTTGGGTTGACGGAACTTATCGAGCATGATCGCCCGCGTGCCACGCAGCGTATCACCGATCGTGTCAAACGGCGCTTTCGTGAAGCCACCGGAAAACCCGGGAAGGCCGAGATTCGCCGTCGTTGCGCGATCAATGGCGATACACGTCTGAAGCCAGTCGCGCGCAGCTCGACCTGCTTCCAGCAGTCGCTTGCAGGCTTCCTCCATCTCCGGCGAACCGAAGGCAGCCAACGTCGGACCTGTGTAGGGCAACTCCTGAATGTCCGTGAACGTGTCCAGCATCTGCCAGGGGCCGAGGGTCGCAAATATGCGAGGGAGGTAGCGGCGCAAGAAGAAGTCAGTTGGGTCATTGTACAGAAGATCGTACTCGTCGGCCCGCATGTATTCATCTTCCACGCATTGGAAGTGCGACGTGGGCGGCAGGCCATGGCCCGGCCAGCGATACAGCTTGTAATCGAGTATCTCAAAGGCCTTGCCGGGACCGTAGAGCAGCGAGCTGGCCCTAACATCCGGCATGAAATCGGTGTGATATTTCTTGAGGGCGTAGCCGAGTCTTCCGTAATCGTACATCGCCTCTTGGGCCGTCACGCCGGCGTAAGCAAACGGGTAGAAGCCCGCCGAGGGGCATACGGGAATGCGCTCCGGCTTTCGGAGTTGGACGGCATCGAGAATCATCTGCACGCGACTCTGGTAGGCGCGCTCGACGTCCGGGCTGGCAAACTGCAGTCCCTCGGGAAATTTCCACTGTCGCGCTCGCTCCTGGAACTTTTCTTCAGGCGTCAGCTTGTTCCACTGCTTTTCCATTGTCACGCTCGCACTCCGCCTTCCGGAATTTCGGACTGCGGGCTCTGTCAAGTGGCTGCCGCCGGTCCCGGGAGCCGCAACACCTTCCTACGATCTCCTGCGGAATGGCCTGGCTTTTGAATCGGGATGGACTGCGTTTGGCGGGCAGAACACAATCCCGCGTGAGTCGCAATCGCCGAACTGAATGCGGACCGTCCTGCGATTGGTCAGCATCACGCTGGACCGGCTGGATTTTCGAGCAGCATGGCGATGCCCTGCCCTCCGCCGATGCATGCCGAAGCGATGCCGTACCGCAATTTTGAGTGACGCAGTTGGCGCGCGACGGTTGTCGCAAGGCGCACTCCCGTCGCCGCAAGCGGATGCCCGATGGCGATCGCGCCCCCATTCACATTCAGCTTCGCGCGATCGAGCTTCAGTTCACGTTCGACGCCGATAATCTGGGCGGCGAATGCCTCATTGATTTCAAACCGATCAATCTGATCAAGCGTCATTCCGGCACCGCTCAGTAGCTTTCGGATAGCGGGGACTGGTCCGATACTCATGATCTCGGGGGGCACTCCGACCGCTGCCACGCAGACGACTCGAGCGAGCGGCTGGAATCCGCGCGAGCGGGCGTAGTCGCCGGAACTCACGAGCGCCGCGGCGGCGCCGTCAACGATCCCGGAGCTGTTGCCTCCAGTTTGAACGCCGCCGAATGCCGGCCGAATCTTTGCGAGCGACTCATAGGAGGACGGCCGAATGTGAGTGTCGTCAGCCACCCGATCGACTCCCTTCGGCAGCTGGATCCCGCGGGGCTTGTAGCCCTGCAACTCAAACTTCTCGCTCACCACGGGGACGATTTCTCCCGCGAGAAATCCGCTCTTTTGGGCGGCCAGAGCCCGCGCAAAACTCGTTTCGGCGAAGCGATCTGCGTCCTCGCGCGTGATGTTATGAGTTACGGCGACCTTTTCTGCCGTGTCACCCATCGTCACGTCCGGTGCCGTGTCGTGCAGCGCCTCCCAAAGAGTGTCCTTGAACTCCACCTGCCCCAGCCGAAATCCTCCCCGGTGTGTGTACGCTGCGATGGGGCTGCGGCTCATCGATTCCGCTCCGGCACATAGAGCCAGAGAAATCTTTCGAAGAGTAATCGCGTCGGCGGCTTGGCTGATGGCTTCGATTCCCGTGCCACACACTCGCTGTACCATCAATGCCGGGCGGTCCACCGGAACGCCGGAGTACAAGCCGATATGCCGAGCCAGGAAGAAACCGTCGAAACTCGACTTCTCAACGTTGCCGCCGATCACCGAGTCCACATCTTTCGGAGAAATCTGAGTCCGCTCAAACAGCGAGCGGGCTACTTTGATCCCTAGATCAATCGGCGAAACAAGACCTAACGCGGTGTTGAATTCGACAAACGGAGTCCGAACTCCGTCCAGCAGCCAAACATCCTGGTACGCGACAAAAGTGCCTCCTTCGTTTCCCACGCCTTCCCCCTTGTCTGACCTGCAAAAGGCTCACCCCGGAACACAGATCGCAATCCGTGCCGCTCTCCATCAATGACAACCATGTCGAAGTAATTTGTTACTGGAATCTTGCCCCAGCGTCACCCCTTGTTCTTCGCACGGGCCTCGGGAGGCCAGAGCCGTATTGATTTTGAAGGCTTTATGCCAACGCTGGAGCCATCCTGGCCTAGAGAGGATTGCAAGCAGCCTGCCGGACACAACATTTGGGCAGCCCGGCGCGGAGGTCCGCTCCCCAGAGCGGTGGCTTCGTGACCAACAAGTTGAAGAAATACTACGATTTCTCGCCCGGGACATCGACAAAATCTGCACCGTAAAAACCTCCGCGGCAGGATGACGATTACAGATTCACTCGTCTGTGATGATGATCACCGTCGGATGTGATGCCTGGTTAGAGAACCTCAGTAGTTGTGTGTTATCTTCGCTCTCAAAATGAATCAGATCGTTGCGATTGCAAAAGCGACTGGGACCGTGCGGTTGTGATTCGTAGCGCTGCTGGTCCTGTCGGCGACGTGGTCGACGCCACCAGCGAGGCCGGGCAGGAAGCGCTGGTCTACGGCGTCCGCAAATTCCGTCAGCTTCGCAAGATTTTCTCGACCCTTGACTACTGGTCATAGCGAGACGCCATGCAATTCCACCTTAACGGATTTAGACCAGGCGATCCTCATGTCTCCGAGGCCGCTGAGCCCCTTCCGTCGCGCGCGTCGTCCCCGCCCGGGGAAGTGGACGTCCTGATCGTCGGCTCCGGACCGACGGGCCTTACCCTCGCAGCCCAACTCGCGTCTTTTCCCGACATCAAGACTCGCATTGTCGAGCAGAAGTCGGGGCCGTTGCTTCTCGGCCAAGCCGACGGCATTGCGTGCCGCACGATGGAAATGTTCGAAGCGTTCGGTTTCAGCGAGCGAGTCCTTAAAGAAGCCTATTGGGTTAACGAAACGACGTTCTGGAGGCCCGACGACAATGCGCGCGACCACATCGTTCGCAGCGGCAGGATCCAGGACACCGAAGACGGGTTATCTGAATTCCCGCATGTGGTCCTCAACCAGGCGCGGGTGCATGATTTCTATCTTGACGTTATGCGTGATTCGCCGACGCGCCTGGTACCAGACTATTCGCGCCGGCTTACCGATCTCACGGTCGCGCCTCCCGGCGAAAGCGTCCCGCAGGGCGCTGCGGCCTATCCGGTGACCGTCAGGTTCGAACGGCTCGATCCCTCGCACGAAGGTCAGACGGAAACGATTAGGTGCCGGTTTGTAGTCGGTTGCGACGGCGCGCGCAGCGCAGTGCGAAAGTCGCTCGGGCGAGAGCTGCGCGGAGATTCGGCCAACCAAGCCTGGGGCGTAATGGACGTGCTCGGCGTCACCGACTTCCCCGACGTGCGCCTGAAGTCAGCGATCCAGTCGGCCGCTGAAGGCAGCGCGCTAATTATTCCCCGTGAAGGCGGCTATCTCTTTCGCATCTATATCGAGCTCGATAAGCTCAACGCGAATGAGCGAGTCTCGAACCTGAACGTGACGCCCGACCGCCTGATTGCGGCGGCGCGACGGATCCTCAATCCCTACACATTGGAGGTGAAGGAGATCGCATGGTGGTCGGTTTATGAGATCGGCCAGCGTCTCTGCGACTCCTTTGACGATCTTCCGCAAGAGCGAACGCCGGACCTGATTCCGCGTGTGTTCATAGCGGGCGACGCCTGCCACACGCACAGCCCCAAAGCGGGGCAAGGCATGAACGTCTCCATGCAGGACGCGTTCAATCTGGGCTGGAAACTGGCGTCGGTGATCCGCGGCCGGTGCGCGCCGCAAATCCTGCAGACCTATTCAGCCGAAAGGCGGTCGGTCGCCAAGGAGCTGATCGATTTCGACCGCGAGTTCGCCAAGATGTTCAGCGCGGCGCCCAAGGACCCCTCTCGCTCGGACCTCGAAGGCGTCGATCCGGCGGAGTTCCAGAAATACTTCGTTCGCCAGTTGCGCTTCACGGCAGGCACGGAAACCCAGTACTATCCCTCGATACTTTGCGGTCCGCCGACCTATCAACATTTGGCGCAAGACCTGCCGATCGGCAGACGCTTTCATTCAGCGCCCGTCATACGGTTGGCGGATGCGAAACTCGTTCACCTCGGTCATAGTGTCAAGGCGGACGGACGCTGGCGCCTATTCGCCTTCGCCGACGCCGAGGACCCCCTCGACACCGCCTCCCGCCTGAGGTCGCTGTGCGCGTTCCTCGCCAAATCTCCAGACTCTCCGGTCAGAAGGTTCACACCGGCGGGAGCGGACATCGACTCCGTCATCGACGTTCGCGCCGTTTTCCAGCAGGGCCATCGCGAGCTTGCGATCGAGGCCATGCCCTCCTTCCTTCTACCCCGAAAAGGCCGCTACGGGCTTCGCGATTATGAAAAAATGTTTTGCCCCGACTTGAAGGGCGGCCATGACATTTTCGACATGCGCGGCGTCGATCGAAAGCAAGGGTGCATGGTGGTCGTGCGGCCTGACCAATACGTCGCGCATATTCTACCGCTCGACGCCTACACTGAACTCAAGGCGTTCTTCGACGGATTCATGATCGGGGCGTAAAGGGCCAGAATGGCATCAACTCTTGCTCGGATCAGATACCACCACACGCGTGACATGAGGCTTGAGCAGATCGTGTAGTCAGGCGGCCCAGGTGCCTTCTTCAAAGGTCACATGCAAGTTGGGCGCAAGATGAGCTGATTCCCAGGGACCGAGCATGCAGTATACTGCTTCGACCTTCGAACGACGAGAGACGTTTCGTGGATGTGATCTCGGCTGACTGCCGCATACTCGAATCGATCACATGGCAACTCTGACGCACCCTAGTGCCAAGCTCGAACTGCCGGATCGATACAACCTCGTAGACCATTTCGTCGATCGGCACCTTAGGGAGGGTCGCGGCGACAAAACCGCCATCATCAGCGGCGATCATCGCGTTACGTACGCTGAGATCGCCGAACAAGTCAATCGTACCGGGAATGGACTACGCGCTCTTGGCCTCCAGGAGGAACAGCGAGTGTTGCTAGTTCTCCCGGATAGCCCGGAGTTTGCAGCCTCGTACTTCGGGACCATGAAAATTGGAGCCGTGGCAGTGCCGACGAGCACGGCGTTGCGGGCGAGCGATTACGCCTACTTTCTCGAGGAGAGCAGGGCGCGAGTTGCGATTGTACACTCGGGGCTTCTGGCTGAGCTTGCTCCGGCCCTTTTGGGGCAGCCCTACTGCACCAACGTAATCGTCTGCGGGGACAACGTGGATGGTTACATCCATTGGAATCAATTTCTGAAGGACGCGTCGCCGAAATTGGAGGCTGCGCCCACCAGTAAGGATGGCGTCGCCTTTTGGCTCTGGACATCCGGCAGCACCGGGCGGCCTAAAGCCGCCGTGCACTTGCACCACGACTGGGTTTATTGCTGTGAGTGCTACGCACGCGGCGTCTTGGACATCCAGACGCGCGATGTCACGTTTTCCTCTTCCAAACTTTTCCACGCCTATGGTCTCGGAAACGGACTGATGTTCCCGTTTCACGTGGGCGCAACCAGTATCTTGCATCCAGGCAAGTCGCAGGCAAGAACGGTTCTGGAAGTGGCACAGGCGAATCGGCCAACGCTCTTCTTTTCGGTGCCCACGCTTTACGCGGCGATGCTGCAGGAGGTCGAACAGGGATCGGCCTACGACTTGGGGTCGGTCCGCCTTGCAGTTTCGGCCGCCGAGCCTCTGCCCGCAGACATTTTTCGCCGTTGGAAGGAGTGTTTCGGGGTCGAGATTCTGGACGGCATCGGATCCACCGAAGCATTGCATATCTATCTTTCCGCCCGGGCAGGGCAAGTTCGCCCCGGAAGCACGGGCAAGGCCGTGCCGGGCTACGAGCTTGCGCTGGTCGACCATGCCGGACAGCCGGTACCTGCCGGGGCGATCGGCGACTTGATGGTTGCGGGGCCCAGCACGGCACAATGCTACTGGAATCGACAAGCTTTAAGCAGGGAGCGCATGCGCGGGCGCTGGTTCTTCACGGGAGATAAGTATTCTGTCGACGAGGACGGATTTTACTGGTACGCAGGGAGATCGGACGATATGTTTCGGGTATCCGGTCAATGGGTGTCGCCGATTGAAGTTGAGTGCACGCTGATTGAGCATCCCTATGTCTTGGAAGCCGCCGTCATTGCTTTTGAAGAGCAGACGAGGCTTCACACGCCGAAAGCATTCGTTGTCCTAAAACAGAACTATACCGGCAGCCCGGAATTGGTCAGGGATCTCCAGGATTTCGTGAAACAGCGCATCGCGCCTCACAAATATCCCAGGCGGATCGAATTCGTAAGCGAATTGCCGAAGACAGCTGCGGGAAAGCTACTGCGATACAAGCTGCGAGAGATGAGTCGCCGCGCTACGGTGTCGCAGTCCCAAGAATCGGCTTCACGCGGAACTCGCTGAAGACTCTTGACGGCGGCCCACAAGGCTCACACCAATCATGCTTAGAACCAGTTTGTCTGTCTGATTTATCGCCTCAACGTGCACCCGAACAATACCTCGATCTGGTTTGGAGCGCGAAGGGCGCGCCTCTAAAATCGTGACGCGGATTCTCAAGGTATCACCAGGCCTCAGGGGGTTTGGCCAGCGGATATTCTCAACGCCGGGCGAGCCAAGATTTGCGATGTGCGAAAGGTAGTGATCGACGTATAGACGCATGACGACGGCGGTGGTGTGCCATCCTGAAGCGACGATTCCGCCAAATAGACTACTGGCGGCCTTCGCCGGATCCAAATGAAAGTCCTGCGGATCGAATTGCCGCGCGAAATCGATAATGTCCTTTTCACTCACTGTGATGGTACCGAACTCATACACTTGGTCAGCTTTGATGTCTTCGAAGAATCGTTGATTTGCCGCTACAGGAAGTTTATTGAGCGTCACCAAGCCCTCCGCTTCGCCCGAATAAGGAGTATCGGACAGAAGAAGCAGTCTAGCCTCGCTTGCCGGGCGGGAAAACGAGTTTTACAAACGCATCTTCGAATGGGATGTTCTCGCGTGTGCATCGCTCTGCCAACGACTCTGCCTCAGCCGCCTCGGGAGAAAGTTGAATTTCTTCGAATGGATAAGCTTTAGAGACTCGGATTAGACCCGCCGCCTTCAACACCTTTAGCAAGACATAAAATTCTCCCACATCGAGACCACACGCTTCGAGGATCTCTGGTGGACTCGCGGTCCCTTTGGGTTTTGGGTGGATCGGTCCGTGGAATGCTTCACGGACAATCACGGCGAACAGCTTCCGGGCGGGAAGGGACACGGTTTGCAATCGATCGCGGACGAACGAAGCAGAATTGTCCGAGGCAGGCAATGGACCAACCTTAGTCAAACCGGACGTATTCGAATTCTATCGGCAAATTGTTGATGCCCCTTGCCGGCGGAGCGATCCAATTCGCAAACTTTCCCGGTTCGATCACCCGGCCCATCAACGAGCCTACGAACGCGTGGTCATCCTCCGACGGAAGCCAACGCGCCGACTGGCGTTCCCATTCTTCTTTGGAAAGAAGCCGCCCCTCAGGACTGACAAACTGATCGGCAAAACTGCCGATTTTGCGGTGAAATCCCACGTGCGGCAATGTCAAGCGAAACGGGATTCCGAATTTTTCCGGGATCCGGTTCCATCGATCGAGCCCAGCCTGGATCTCGTCCGTGTAATCGTCGCGCAAGCGCGCATTGAGAGCTGTGAGGGCCGACTCTTGTCGACTCACGATCTCTCCATCCGCTATTTCCTGGACCGTGTAGGAGCCGCCG
>JBKQNJ010000039.1:0-86329 GCA_052146315.1 Candidatus Acidiferrales bacterium
CCACGCGGATGTTTTCGCCCACGGGATCTCCGTAGGGCAACGCGGTCTGCGCGAGGTGCTCGGAGACGAGGCACACCTTGCTCACCGTCGAAAAATCCGAGTCGTCGAAATAACGGCCGCGCGACACAACGAGATTCCGAATTTGCTGGAACTCTGGCGTCACGCCCACCAGAGCAATAGGCCAAGCCTTGCCGCTCGCTACCACCGTCATCGGAATATCGTTTGTGCCGGCGACGTGTACCGCATCTGGAACGCCCCGCCGCACTGCTTCGAGATCGCCCATCGAAATCTGGTCAGCGAGAGCCGTCGTCTGCGAGGAACTCGACTGCGAGAGACTAGCGTACACGATATTGGATCCGACAGCCTCGATCTGCCTGCGGATATACTTCTTGCCGGTGAGCGTCACAGTCACCACGAGGACGATGCAAGCGCTGCCGATCACGACGCCCAGCATCGTCAACGCAGCGCGGACCTTATTCGCGCGAAGCGCCTCGATCGCCAGGTTCCAGGTCTCAGACCAACCGATTGCCGATGCCGCCAGAAATCCTCCTGCTCAGCTTCCTAAAACCTCCGGCATCGCCCCAAGCGATGCAGTCTCCGTGACCTCTGTGCCTTCTCGGTGTCCTCTGTGTTTCGGCCCTTCGTTCGCTCGCCCCGCACTCTCCGCGCCCTCTGCGCCTCCCTGCCCCGAGCCAGCAGTGGGGCGAAGGGTGCGGTGAATCTTCGCCTTCTTCGACGTCGGAGCTTGCACCTGTTCAGCGCGCCGCGGTTTCCGCGGCAAGTTCGGGTATCTCGATTCTAATCTGCGTCCCCTGGCCTTCCTGGCTGTGAATCACCATTTCGAACTGGTCGCCATATAGAAGGCGCAGCCGCGCGTGGACGTTGCTGACACCGATTCCGCCCTCATACACGTCGGAAAGCCGCTCGGCGGACATCCCCATCCCGTTGTCTTCGATCTCGATCAGCAGGCGGCCGTCGCGCCGCTGCGTCCGCAGATGGATTTGCCCTCCCGCCAGCCGCGGGGCCAACCCGTGCTTGATCGCGTTTTCGATGATCGGCTGCAGCAGCATGCTGGGAATAAACGCGTCGAGCGTCTCTTCGTCCACTTCCTTGAATATCTGCAAGTTGTCGCGACCGAAGCGAATCACTTCGATGTCGAGATAATCGTCGATGAATTCGAGCTCCTCGCGCAAAGGCACAAACGTCTCATGCTTTCTCAGCAGCCGCCGCAGAATATTCGAGAGCTTCAGCACCACGCCTCGCGCCATATCAGGATCGAAACGAATCAGCGAAGAGACCGTGTTGAGCGTATTGAAAAGAAAATGTGGATTGATCTGGCTGGTCAGCGCGTCCATGCGCGCCTTCAGCAGCAACTGCTGGTTCTGCTCGAGGTTCATCTCGATGCGCGTGTTGTTCCAAATCTTGACCGCCGTTGCGACGCACATCGTCGACGACAACACGATCAGAGCCATGTATCCCCAGTTGCTCGGTTGAATCGAGAACAGCCAGCGGTGCGGCACATGCCTGGCGAGTTCGATGTGCCCCACTTCAAAAGCCGCGCAGACAAAGAGCGGAAGCATCGCCCAGTTGCCCTTGCGCTCGCGAACCAGCTTCACGATCCATTGGGGAATATTCAGAAAAAGGAACGGCCCAAAGTGCCACACATCCTCTTTTTCCGGAATCATCTCGCGGACCACGCCGGCCATCAACCCTACGAGAGCGGCCATCGGGCTCGCCAGCCACTCATGATTGAAAAAAGCGGGCAGGCTGATCAGCGAACCGCCGAGCAATCCGACCATCCGCCCGCCCAGCAGTCCCATCAGAAACGATCCCTCGAGCGTCAAGTCGAAGAAGTTGTAGCCGAAGAGGCGCAAAATCACGCCGACCGCCAGGGGCGGCGCGAGAAAAAGCAGCAACATCACCTTCTGATCGGAATTGCGGTTTTCGGTGAAGACCAGCTTGCGAAAGGACGCAAACCTCACCAGCAGAGCCGCCAGCGATGCCGCCCAGCCAACCTTCAGGACCAGCGTGAACAGCAGGTCCCGGCCCGACAAAATCAACGTGTCCATTTTCGCCCGCGAACCGCCGTCAGGTAACCTGGAGCTAAATTAGCCAATGCACGCTGGGATGTAAAGAGTAGCGGAGGACCTGTTGCGCGCTCCCTAAATCTATTGCTGCTGCTGTTGTTGCTGCGCGGGCTGCTGGGGGCGTTCGGCCACCGAAGGCTTCGCCGGAACCGGCGCCGAAGTTGAAAGCTGCTCGCGGCCCTCATCGTCAAGCGCAGGACGCACGCGGACGTCGACCGCAAGGCTCTGGCCCGCCTGTCCCTTATAGACGCCGCGAACCGGCGCCACATCGCCGTAGTCCCGGCCATAAGCCACGCGAACATGGCGCAGACCTACTGGCTTGCCGAGCGTCGGATCGAATCCGGTCCATCCCGTCGTCGGCATGAACACCTCGGCCCACGCGTGCGACGCCTGGCCGCCGATCACTTCCTCCTGCCGCGCGTCCGCCGAGGCAGCGCTGCCCGGAACGAGATAGCCGGAGACATAGCGTCCCGGAAGGCCGCGCATCCGCGCGACGCCGAGCAGCACATGGGCGAAATCCTGACACACGCCCGCGCCAATCGAGAGCGAATCCTCGATCGATGAATGGACGTGCGTCGCGCCCTTCACGTAGCGAAAACGCTCGTGAATCAGATCGGACGCCTTCCGCACGAATCCCTCGACCGTTCCGTCGCTCGCCGCTTGGGCCGCTTCGATAATCTCGCGAAGCTCGTTGAGATGCGGCACGTAAGCCGTCGGCGACACAAAATCGAAATACTCTTCGTCGAATTGATGCTTGCCTGCGTCGAAATCCGCCAGTGTGGTCGGATCGGGAGCCGCGCCCGATGAGTCGTGCGCAAGCACCACCGATTCCGCCTCGACCTTCAGTCGTCGATGCTCCGGCAACACGTTGAACTGGTGCACCCAATTCCCATACGCGTCGCGGTACGAAGTCCCGCGCGAGCCGGGCGCCGTCATCAGCCGAAATGAAAGGCAGCTCTGCTTCTCGTCGTGTATGGGCCGCAGGCGGACTTCGTTGTAGCTTTCGGATACCGGCCCGTCGTAAAGAAACTCCGTGATATGCATCAAATGATAGCGATTCATGCCACCACCGCGTAGTAGAAGTACGTTCGCGCGATATCGTCTCCGATTGCGCCGCACATATTCACCACATCATTCAGATATCCGTGCAGGCCCTGCTTGAAAATTTCGCCGATCTTGTCGTAGCTCAATCTCTCCACCAGTTTCCCCGCGAGCCTTTCCGCTTCATTTGCATACGAGCCGCGCCCCGAGCCGCTCACCGCTCGCAAGCTGGCCTGAAACTCAGCCACGTTAAAACGAATCGAGTGCGGGTGCTGGTGATCCAGAATCAGCATCTCGGCGACCTTCTCCGGCTCGAGCGGCGGATGATATTGCCGGTGATACGCCTCGTACGCCCCCACGGACCGTAGCACCGCCATCCACTGATGATTGTCGAGCGCATCCGCGGCGGGCGGACCATCCAGCAAGTTGTGGTACTGCACGTCCACCAGCCGCGCGGTCATCTCCGCGCGTTCGAGCGACCATCCGATGCGCAGAAATTCCCAGCCTTCGTCATGCGGGAGCGTCGAGTCCGTCACGCCGTGAAAGCGATGCGCGCCGAATTTCACCCGCTCGCAAAAGCGGTGCGGCCCGGCCGCGATCTCCTCCCGCGGCACGAATTGGCTCACGGTGTAGTAGAGCCCGTTGATGTCCTCCCACATCTCGCGCGAGATGCGGTCGCGGATGGTGCGCGCATTCTCGCGCGCCTTTGAAATGCACTGGACGATCGAACTCGGGTTGTCGTGGCGAAACGCAAGGAATTCGAACACATTCTCCGCGTTCACTTCACTGTAGAGCTTGCGAAAGCGATCCTCTTCGCCCGCCATGATGATCAGCGGCTCCCATCGCAGGTGATACGACTCCTGCGATTGCTCGAGCAGCATGTGGTAGTTCACGTCGAGGATGCGCGCGGTGCCCTCGGCGCGCTCGATGTAGCGCGCCAGCCAGAAGAGCGATTCGGCGATCCGCGAAAGCATCTCAGTCCTCTCCTCGCAGCACCCACGTATCTTTGCTGCCGCCGCCCTGCGACGAATTGACTACCAGCGAGCCTTTCTGCAGCGCCACGCGCGTCAGCCCGCCCGGTACAATCGTCACCTTCTCGCCGTCGTAAAGACAATAAGGACGCAGATCCACATGGCGGCCACCCACCGTTGCCTCGCCCGCATCGTAAGAAGGCACGCGCGATAGCCCGACGACCGGTTGCGCGATGTAGTTCCGCGGATTCGCGCGGATGCGCTCGCGAAATTCTTCGATCCGCTTGCTCTCCGCCGCAGGACCGATCAGCATGCCGTAGCCGCCGGACTCGCCGACGGCCTTCACCACCAGCTCGGGGAGATGATCGAGCACGTACGCCAAATCGTCCGGCTTTGCACAGATGTAAGTTTCGACCGACCGCAGCACCGGCTCTTCGCCAAGATAATACTTAATGAATTCCGGCACGTACGCGTAGATCGCCTTGTCATCCGCCACGCCGTTGCCTACCGCATTCGCCAGCGCGACGCTGCCCGCCCGGTACGCGCCCATCAGCCCTGGAACGCCGAGAATCGAGTCCGCGCGGAACGTCAGCGGATCGAGAAATTCATCATCGACGCGCCGGTAGATCACGTCCACGCGCGTCAGCCCGCGGATCGTCTTCATATAGACAATCCCGCCATCCACGATCAGGTCGCGCCCTTCCACCAGCTCGATGCCCATCTGCTGCGCGAGGAAGCTGTGCTCGAAATACGCGCTGTTGTAAATCCCCGGCGTCAGCAGGACGATTTGCGCGTCGTCTTCGCCGCGCGGAGAAAGGCTACGCAGAATGCGCGAAAGTTCCGCCGGGTAATGATTCACGGGTAGTACTTCGCACGCCTGAAAAGCATCCGGGAAAGTCCGCGTCATCACGATGCGATTCTCAAGAACGTATGAAATGCCGCTCGGCGTGCGCACGTTGTCCTCAAGAACGCAGAATTCGCCGGTCTTCGAATCGCGCACCAGATCGATCCCGCAGATATGCGTATGAATTCCGCGCGGCACGCCGACTCCGATCACCTCGCGCCGGAAATGCGGGCACGAATAGACGAGCGACCGCGGAATGCGCTTGTCCTTCAAGATCGTCTGCTGGCCGTACACGTCCATCAGGAAGAGGTTCAGCGCCATCACGCGCTGCGAAAGCCCGCGGTCGATCCGCTCCCATTCCGAGTGCGGCAGGATGCGCGGGATCAGGTCGAACGGGAACAGCCGTTCGGTTCCCCTCCCGTCGCTGTATACCGTGAAAGTGATTCCCTGGATCAGGAACGACAAATCGGCAAGCTTTCGCCTCTCCTCGAACTGGCTGGGCGCCATCGAGGCCAGCTTCTGAAACAGTTTGGTGTATTGCGGCCGAGGGTGCCCCGGCGCCGAGAACATCTCGTCGTAGAACCCGCCCGTGTCGTAGCCCTCAAAAAGGCCGCGGTTCACCATCGGTATTGGGACCGCTCCCATTGCACCCTACTCTATCAACGCCGTCTAATCCTAAGTCCACGGAAAGATTGGATACAACCCATCAACGTTTCCGGTGGTTTTTCGGCTGGAATTAGGTTTTTTTGGCGGCTGCGCGAAGCGACCGGGCCAGGTCCGCGAGCCTGCTATAATGGCAGGCTCACATGAAGCGCAAAAAACAATCTGAGAAGGCGCACGTGGTGGCGAAGGCAGCTCTGCCAACACGCTTCGGCCGTTTCACCATCGCCGGGATTCGCGGCAACGGACGGGGCGAAGAGGCTGTGGCCATCCAGCATGGTACGCTTCGGCCCGGCAAGGCGCCGCTCGTTCGCGTCCATTCGCAATGCCTCACGGGCGATGTGTTCACGTCCGAGCGATGCGACTGTCGCGCGCAACTCGAACTCTCCCTGCGGAAAATCGCCAAGGATGGCTCGGGTATCGTTCTGTACCTGCCGCAGGAAGGCCGGGGCATCGGCCTGCTCAATAAAGTTAAGGCATACGAGCTGCAGGATCAGGGACTCGACACGGTGGAGGCCAACCGCAAACTCGGCTTCGCGGCGGATTCGCGCGACTACGATTTTGCCGCCGAGGCGTTGAAGGCGCTGGGCGTCCGCTCGGTGCGCCTGCTCTCAAACAATCCCGACAAGGTCGAGCAACTCGAAAAGGCTGGTATACGCGTCGTCCAGCGAATCCCCTGTCGCCCTCGCACCAGCCGCCACTCCCGCGCCTACCTCCGCACCAAGAAAGACAAGCTCGGCCACATCCTCGTTGGCCTGTAACTCGTTAGCCTTTCAAGGCTTGCGCTTCGGAACACGGCGCGCTTTCTCGCCGTTTCCGGGATCGGGACTCATCGTTAGTGTGTCGATTAGAAGTGGTCACCGTTGTTTGTTTGCAACGGGTTACGGACGTTTCTAATCGCCGCAGTGTCGATTAGAAATGTAGTGGCGAGTGGCTAGAAACGGCGCACACATTTCCGTGCGCTAAACACAGAGATCACTGAGAGAAGCACGAGACCACAGAGAAAACAGCGATTCACCGCCGGGACGCGGAGAGCGCAGAGAAATTTCCTTGCCGCGGGATCATCGGCCCCGGCGCGGCATGGTTCGGAGCTTCATTTGTTTGTTGCGGCCGAGTTTTCAAAGAGCGTTTCGGCCCTCGTCGAGAGGGCGGGCCACCTTGCGCCACAACCATGCTCGCAGATCGCAACGCGCGCTTCAAGCTGGCCGCGAGTACAGTTTTGGGCCGGGGGCACGGTGCTGGCCGTTCGAAGACGGAAGAGTTGAGAGATGAGAGTTAGGAGTTTGAAAGTTGCCTCCAATAAGTAAGAGAATATGAGGCTGCAGATTACGAAGCAGCGTTGGGGATGCGTTCGATAAACGGGGTGGGTAGACAATGATGTTGGAGACGTTCTTAGCTATCGGTAGCTGGCGTCCGGTCGTGACCAATGTTTGACACCAGCCGCCTCCAAGGTGCCCTCGATCTAGGATTTGAAGGGCAGGAAGAGGCGGCCATTGGGCATCTTCGCGCTCTCCTCCCCGAAGCGCCTGACGATGAAGAGAAGGGGTGGATCGTATTATATGAAGCTAGGTTTCTTGCGCAGCTGCTTCGCGTTACCGAGGCAAGAGCGCGGCTTGCGGATTTGAGCGGGATGTGGAAAGCAACTCCAGAACACGATGCCCAAGTTGCGGTGGCGTATGCTTTGATGCACGAAATGGAGGGAAACCCTTCACAAACGCTGAGGGAACTGGACCGGATTGCGAAAAAATATAGTGACTTTTGGGAACAGCGCGGTGCTCGTGATCTCTACGAAGAGATTCAGGCCAATCGCGGCAGGCTCTTGGCCGGTGAGGGGCGGCCTAAAGAGGCATTGCCTTTGCTTGAGGAGACGCTGGCTTTTGAGCGAGGCAAGCCCGGACAGTTCTATTACAACTTGGGGTACTGTTATTTCGAAGCAAAGGAGTGGGATAGATGCGAGCGATGGCTGAAGGAGGCTCTGCGTAGAGACCTGCATCCCGCAATTGCTTCCGCCACACATTATTACCTCGGTCGCCTGGAATATGTGAAAGGTGCCTATGCGAGGGCCATCAAGGAATTCGAATTGGCCGTGACGTATGCACTCCAGGCAGAACGCCCACCCGGGGTCATTTATGCCGAGATGGCGAAGGCCTATGGACATCTCGGCATGGCGGAGGAGCGTTCACGTTACGACGATCTGGCAAAATCTGCGGAGTGACAGGTTTTGGCGGGTGGCGCACTCTCTGCTTCGCTTCTTATGTCGCATTATTGTGCCCGCGCATGAGCGCTCCACACCCCGAGTTCATTTAGGCCGCGCATGAAATTCGGTGGGTGCCGCAGCCCTTCGATTCTCAGAAGGGTGCGCGAGGTGGCGTCGCACTTCACCGCTCCGCCTTCGGTTTCTATTCCGGATCCGGCAGGCACACGCTCGCACGCTGGCGGAATTCGAATATCCAGTTAGCCGCCGCCGACTAGCTGCACGATTTCGAAGGAATCATCGGCGCCGATTTGCGTTTCGTGCCACCGCGCCCGCGGCAGAATATCCCGATTGCGCTCGATGGCGACGCGGTTCTCCGCCATCCCGAGGTGTTCGAGCAGCGCAGTCACATTCAGGCCGTCGGGAATTTCCCGGCGCTCTCCATTGATTGTAATCGTCACGAATCGGAACCCTGATTTAGGAGTTGCTCGGCGGGGCTGCGGGCGACGTCATGGCCCGTGAGCGCATCGTGAAACGAATCTCGTCCTTGCCGGCGTCCGTTTTCGCCTGAATCACAAGCGCGAGATCACCCTTCCCCAGCGGCGGCAAAGGAAATTGAATTTGCACGCGGCCCTGATCGTCGCTGGTGCCGGTGTGGTGGCCATCGGTCAACGCGCCTTCGATCACCGCATGCACCTGCGCGCCCACCTGCGGCTGCCGGTCGGAGCGCCGCACAATCTCGAGGTCGAGCGACACGTTGCCCGCCGAGAGCCACGATCCAGGATTCAGCAGTTGCAGCTGAATCCCTCCCGCCACGCCTGTTTTTTCGAGGGCAGCGGCCATCTCCCCGGCCAACGCCCCGTCGCGAAGCTCTGCGATCACCACACGATGCTGCTCTTCCACGCGATGGCGGAGCAGTTCGTCGCTAAATTCGGCGGATTCCCTGAATTCCCGGTAATCCGACGACCGCCGGTGGAAAATGCGCCCGTTTTGGTACACCATCGTGTCGATAATAGGGCGATTGGGGCCGCGATCCTCGGTTTGGACGTGGAAGACGAGGTCTCCCACGCGAACGTCCGTATTAAACCCAGAACTCATCGACGCCGATTCTCCCAAGAAGCTCCCCTATGGCTCCGCAGGACGCGCAAGATTTCAGGGAGTTCATTTGACCGATGTACGCTCGGAAGTTATTATAGCAGCGCAAGGAAAATGAGCGCCACCTACCTCGACAACTACGGTTCCTTGTTGCTGATGTTTGTACTAGCGGCCGGGCTTGCCGGCGCGCTGATTACGGTTTCCTCGCTAGTCGGAAAACACAAACCTTCACCCGAAAAGGATATGCCTTACGAATGCGGCATTCGTCCCACGGGCGACGCCCGCGAGGCTTTCTCCGTTCATTTCTACATGGTGGGTTTGATATTCATTCTGTTCGATATCGAGGCCATCTTTCTGTATCCTTGGGCGCTCGTCTACCACGACTTGAAACTGTTTGGCTTTGTGGAGATGTTGCTCTACATTATCATTCTGCTCGTTGGCTACATTTACCTCTGGAAGAAGGGCGCGCTCGACTGGAACACCTGAGGCCCGTCCGGAATCGGAATAATAGAAGTGGAATCCCAGGAACGCGGTCAAAAACAGGAAGCCCCGGCTGTAAGTAAGCTCCGGCAATGGGACACGAATTCGGTCGCCGAAGTGCTTGAATTCAGAGGCGAAACTACGATCGTCGTGCCCCGCGAGCATATCCGGCGAGCCTGCGAATTTCTGGTGGCCGAGCCTTCGCTCCAGTTCACATTTCTTTCGGATATCACAACCGTCGACCGGTTCCCGATGGAACCGCGCTTCGAAGTCAATTACCAGCTTCTTTCGATCGAACACCGCATGCGCTTGCGCCTCAAGGTGCGCCTGGCGGGCAGCGATCCGAATATCCTTTCAGTCGTCCCCGTGTGGCCGACGGCCAATTGGCACGAGCGCGAGAATTTCGATCTCTTTGGAATTCGCTTCGAAGGCCATCCCGATCTTACCCGCATTCTCATGCCGGACGATTGGGAGGGCCATCCGCTTCGCAAGGACTATCCGGTCGAAGGGTTTCGGTGAGGCCCGCGTGAGGTTGAGAGAGCTATGACGACAACGACGATCGAAACGCCGATTGGCCGGGCTGAACCGATGGTCCTCAATATGGGGCCGCAGCACCCGTCCACGCACGGCGTGCTTCGCGTGATCCTCGAGCTCGATGGCGAGACCATCCTTTCCGCCAAGTCCGTGATCGGCTACCTGCACACGGGCATCGAAAAATCGTGCGAGTCGAAAACCTATTCGCAGTGCATCACGCTCACCGACCGCATCGACTATCTCGCGCCGCTCTCGAATAATCTCGGCTTCTGCATGGCGGCCGAAAAACTTCTCGGCATCGAGGTTCCCAAGCGCGCGCAGTACATTCGCGTCCTTCTCACCGAATTGACGCGCATCACTTCGCACCTCGTCTGGCTCGGCACCCACGCCATCGATCTCGGCGCGATGTCCGTCTTCCTCTACAGCTTTCGCGAACGCGAAGAGATCATGAAGATTTACGAGTACGTCTCCGGACAGCGGATGATGACCAGCTACTTCCGCATCGGCGGCCTCGCGCTCGAACCCCCGCCGGGCTGGCTCGACAAGGTGCAGCGCGTCATCGATGCGATGCCGGGCCACGTGGATGAATACGAAGATCTGCTCACGAAAAATCGCATCTGGCTCGCTCGCACGCAGGGCGTGGGCCTTCTCAGTGCAGCCGATGCCATCGCCATGGGCGCTTCCGGGCCGCTCCTTCGCGCGAGCGGCGTGGCCTACGATATCCGCCGCGCGTTTCCCTACTCGAGCTACGACGAATTCGAGTTCAACGTGCCGACGCAGACCGCCGGCGATTGCTATGCGCGATATCAGTGCCGCGTGGCCGAAATCCGCGAGAGCGTCAAGATCGTTCGCCAGGCGATGGAGAAGATTCCCTCCGAGGGCCCGTTCCGCGCCGAGGCGCCCGGGATCATTCCGCCGTCGCGCGAAGAGATGAAAACTTCGATCGAGGGCCTGATCTACCATTTCAAGCTTTTCACGGAAGGTTTCGCGCCGCCGCCGGGCGAGGTCTATCAAGCGATTGAATCTCCGCGCGGCGAGCTGGGCGTGTTCATGGTGAGCGACGGCTCTCCGAAGCCGTACCGCGTGCATTTCCGCGCGCCGTCGTTCGTGAATCTGCAAGCGCTGCCGAACCTTTGCGTCGGCCGCCTGATCGCCGATGCCGTCGCCTGCATCGGCACAACCGATATCGTTCTGGGGGAAGTCGACCGGTAGCCGGGTCGGCCGAAAACGGGAATGCAACTTTCGCCGCAGCTCGAAAACAAGTTCAACGACCTCGTCACGCGCTATCCGGTGAAGCGCTCGGCGCTGATCCCCATGATGCTCTACGCGCAGGACGAGCTCGGCCATCTCGGCGATGAAATCCTCGAAGAGATCGCCCGGCGTCTCGATCTGAATATCGTCCAGGTCACCGAAACGCTTGCCTACTACTCGATGCTGCACCGCAAGCCCATGGGCCGCTATCACATTCAGGTCTGCACCAACATTTCCTGCATGCTGCGCGGAGGCAACGAACTCTATCGGCACGTCCAGAAGCGCCTCGGCATCGGCAACAAGGAAGTTTCGCCGAGCGGCACCTTTTCGCTCGAAGAGGTCGAATGCATGGGCGCGTGCACCGGCGCGCCCTGCATGCAGGTGAATTACGACTTCCACGAGAATCTCGACGCGGCCAAAGTGGACGAGATTTTCGAGCAGCTTCAGGATGGCAAGGTTCCCAAGCCCGTACCGGTCATCTCCGGTTCCGTGCACGAACGCCTGCCGGCCGAAGTGCCGGTGATCAGCAAGCGTTTCGGCATTCCCAATTCACACAAGATCGACGTCTACATGCAGCACGAGGGCTATCAGGCGCTCGAAAAAGCCCTCAAGCAAATGACGCCCGATCAGATCATCGACGAGCTCAAAAAATCGAGTCTCCGCGGGCGCGGCGGCGCGGGCTTCCCGACCGGAATGAAGTGGAGTTTCGTTCCCAAGGGCAACCAGCAGAAATACATCCTCGCCAATGCCGACGAGAGCGAGCCCGGCACATCCAAAGATCGCCCGCTGATGGAAATGGATCCCCACCAGCTGATCGAAGGCATGGTAATCGCCGGGCGCGCGGTCAACGCAAATCGCGGATACATCTATATCCGCGGTGAATATCGCTACATCATCGACATCATGGACGTGGCCGTCGCCGAGGCTTACGCCAAGGGCTACCTCGGCAAGAATATTCTCGGCAGCGGGTTCGATTTCGATTTGTGCACTCACACCGGCGCGGGCGCCTACGAATGCGGCGAGGAATCCGCGCTGATGGAGTCGCTCGAAGGCAAGCGCGGCTACCCGCGCATCCGGCCGCCCTTCCCTGCCGTCGTCGGCCTCTATGGCTGCCCCACCGTCATTAATAATGCCGAGACGCTCAGCACCGTGCCAGCCGTACTTCGCATGGGTGGCGACGCCTACGCCGCTCTCGGAACGCCCAAAAACGGCGGCACGCGCCTCTATTCGATTTCGGGCCACGTGAATCGGCCCGGAATCTACGAGCTTCCTCTGGGCTTCCCGCTCCGCCGCTTGATCGAAGAAGTGGCGGGCGGCGTTGCGGGCGGAAAGAAATTGAAAGCGGTGATTCCCGGCGGCAGCTCTTGCCCTCTGCTCTCCGCCGATGAAATCGATGTCGCGATGGACTATGATTCCGTCGCCAAAATCGGCTCGATGCTCGGCTCGGGCGGCACGGTCGTCTTCGATGAAGACACCTGCATGGTTGATGTCGCGCGCCGCATCATGCACTTCTACGCGCACGAATCCTGCGGCTGGTGCATTCCCTGCCGCGAAGGCACTGCATGGCTTCGCAAGCTGCTCGACCGCTTCCATGAGGGCGGCGGACGCGCAGAGGACATTCCGCTCATCGACGAGCTGTCGAAAAACATGCTCGGGCGCACGTTCTGCCCACTTGGCGATGCCGCAGCGCTGCCGACGATCAGCATCGTGAAAAAGTGGCGCAACGAATTCGAGGATCATCTGCAGGGGAAGTGCGCGTACAAAGCCGCTGAAGCAATCGCGGCAGCGCATTAGGAAACGAATGGCGGATCAAAAACAGATCGCGTTCACGATTGACGGGCAGCAGGTCACCACGTCTCCGGGGACGCTCGTGATCGAAGCGGCGAAACGCCAGGGCATCGAAGTCCCGTCCTTTTGCTATTACCCGGGCCTTTCGCTGCAGGCTGCGTGCCGGATGTGCCTCGTCGAAGTCGAGAAAATGCCGAAGCTGCAGACCGCCTGCACGCTCGTCGCCACCGACGGCATGGTGGTGAAGACGACCACCGATCAGGTCCACAAAGCTCGCAAGGACATGATCGAGTTCCTGCTCTCGAATCACCCGCTCGATTGCCCGGTCTGCGACAAGGGCGGCGAGTGCGAGCTGCAGGACATGACGTTCCGCTACGGCCTCGACAAAACGCGCTTCACCGAAGAGAAGCTGCACCATCCCGAGGAAAAGTGGTCGCCGCTTGTCTATTACGACGCGCCTCGCTGCATTCTCTGCTTCCGCTGCGTGCGCGTCTGCGACGAGGGCATGGACGTCAAAGCGCTCGGCGTCGGCTCGCGCGGCGTACTGTCCGTGATCCTGCCGAATCAGCCGGGCGAACTGGCCTGCGAAGAGTGCGGCATGTGCATCGACATCTGCCCGGTCGGCGCGCTCACCAGCGGCACCTATCGCTATCAGACGCGCCCATGGGAGATGACCTACGTCGGCGAGCCCTGCGCGCACTGCTCGAACGGCTGCAAGACTACGCTGAGCGTCCGCAATAACGAAATTCTGCGCGCCAACAATCGCGATCATTCCGGCTTGAACGGCGAATTCCTGTGCGCCAAGGGCCGCTTCGGCTTCGATTTCACCTCGAATCCGGAACGCATCCGCCAGCCGCTCGTCCGCCGCAATGGCTCGCTCGAGCCGGCGAGCTGGGAAGACGCTCTCGAGGAAGTCGCGCGCCGCCTGAAGCAGGCCCACGCCACGCACGGCCCTTCCGCGATCGGCGTGATCGGGTCGAATCACACCACCAACGAAGAAAACTACCTGCTGAATCGCTTCGCGCGCGTCACGCTCGGCACCAACAACATCGATCATCACCGCACCGCGGACTACGCCGGCCTCGCCGCCGCTCTCGGCCCGAACGCGAAAGATTCTCTCGCCACGATGGCGGATATCTACAACGCAAGCGCGGTCCTGCTGATCGGCAATGACGTCACGCAGCAGAATCCCCTCGTCGCCTGGCAGATTCGCACCGGCGTCCGCCATCACGGGCTGAAGCTTTACGCCATCGATAGCCGCCCGAGCAAGATTCATCGCCAGGCCAAGATCGCTGTCGAAGCCGGCGCGCGCGAGGCCGTTCGCTGGCTGGCCACCGAACAAGGCCAGCTCGACGCGAAGACCACCGAAGGTCTCGTCCAATTGAAGGCCGCGCTCGAAGCGGAAAGCGATGTCGTTGTTCTCTTCGGCGCGGAAATCCAAGGCGCGGCGATTCGCGACCTGATTTCGCTCGGCGCCCGCTTCGGCGGCAAGACAAAATTCATGGCCCTCGGCGACTATTCGAATTCCCGCGGCGCCGCGGACATGGGCATCCTGCCGGACCGCCTGCCCGGTTACGCACATCTCTCGGATGCTTCAGAGCGCGGCCGATTCAGCAGGATTTGGGGCGGCGAAATCTCCGAGCAGCCCGGCCTCGCGGCGCACGCCATGATCGAAGCGGCTCTGGCGGGCAACCTCAAAGCTCTCTACGTTGTCGGCGCGAATCCGCTCAAGACGTTCGCGGTCGCTTCGCCCGACCTTCTGGCAGGGCTCGAACTGCTCGTCGTGCAGGATATGTTCCTCACGGAAACGGCGCTGCGCGCAGACGTCGTCCTGCCCGCCGCATCCACCTATGAAAAAGACGGCTCGCTCACGAATACGGCCGGCGAAGTTCAGCTGACCCATCGCGCGATCGATCCGCAGGGCCCGCGGAGCGATTTCGACCTGCTGCGCATTCTTTCGCATCAGCTGGGAATGCTGGGCCTCGGCACGCCGATTCGCTTGCGCACTCCCGAAGCGGCGTTCGAGGAAATTCGGCAGAATGTGGCAGGCTACAATCTTTCGCAGCCGGCTCTGCTTGCCGGCGGCTCCGAATTGGGAACGGCAACCTGCAAGACCGTGGAATCGTCTTACGACGTGCCCGCGGGCGCGGTTTTCTCTTCACACGATTATCTCTTTACGAGCGGCACCCTGGGCCGCTACTGTTCCAGGCTCACTTCGACGAACGAGGCAAAAGAGACGCCGTGGAGTTCATCTCCCAGCACCCAGTCCTGGTGGTATCGATAGTCAAGATTGCCGTCCTGCTGTTCATCGTCATGACGGCCTTGGCGTATCTTACCTGGCTCGAGCGCAAGGTCATTGCGCACATCCAGTCGCGTTGGGGTCCCTATTACGTCGGCGCGCACGGCTTGCTGCAGCCGCTGGCCGACGGCCTCAAATTCCTTTTCAAGGAAGACGTGACGCCGCCAGTCTCGGACCGCCTCGTCTACACGCTCGCGCCGTTTCTTGCCCTTTCGCTCGCGCTCACTGCACTCGCCCTGATCCCCTTCGGTCCGCCGAGCGTCACGCTCCTCGGCCAGCCCGTTTTCGTGGTCTCGAATATCGATATCGGCCTGCTCTTCCTTTTCGCTGTCACGTCGCTGGGCGTTTACGGCGTCGCTCTCGCGGGGTGGTCGTCCAACAGCAAATATCCGCTGATGGGCGGCCTGCGCAGCTCCGCGCAGATGATCAGCTACGAAGTCTCGCTCACGATATCCGTGGTGGGCGTACTGCTCCTCGCGGGCACGCTGAGCTTCAATGGAATCATCGAAGGGCAAAGCGGTTACTACCTGCACTTCATCCCGCGCTGGCACATCTTCCCTCAGATTATCGGCTTCCTCTGCTATCTCACGGCCGCCGTCGCCGAAACGAACCGCATCCCGTTCGATCTGCCCGAAGCCGAAACGGAACTTGTCGCCGGCTTCCACACGGAATATTCGAGCTTCAAGTTCGCGATGTTCTTCATGGCTGAGTACGCGAACATGATCACCGTCTCCTGCCTTGCGACGATTCTCTTCCTCGGCGGCTGGCTCTCGCCCTTCCCCGATACCTGGAGGTGGCAGCTTTTCCTGCCCGGCATCGGACTGATTGGCCTTGGCCTCTATTGCCTGGTCGACACGATTACGGAGATGCGCGGCATCGCCCGCCTGCAGTTTGCGGTCGTCACGCTGCTGTGCCTCGGCGGGGGCGCGATCTGTCTGATTCCCGCCGTGGCAGTGGTGATTCAGGGCGTGTTCTGGTTCACGGCGAAAATCCTGGCGATTCTCTTCTTTTACATCTGGATGCGCGGCACGCTGCCGCGTTTCCGCTATGACCAGCTGATGTCTTTGGGCTGGAAACTCTTGTTGCCGGTGTCGCTCGCGAATCTGGTCGCCACGAGCGTCGTCGTTCTTTACTTCATGATGAGGGGCCCCGGATGAACCTTCCGGTAATCGTGTTTTTCGCCTTCGCGCTGTTCGCGGTTGCGGGCGCGGTGATGCTGATTCTCGCGCGCGAGCCGATTCACAGCGCGCTCGCCCTCATTCTCGTGATGAGCGCTCTGGCCACTCTCTATCTGCTCCTTGGCGCGGAATTCATCGCGGCGGTTCAGATGATCGTCTACGCCGGTGCGGTCATGGTTCTGTTCGTGTTCGTCATTATGTTGCTCAATATGGGCCTCGAAGAACGCACGGACTTCAGCAAGCTCGCCAAATACGCCGGCGTGCCGCTCGGCTTCGTGCTGCTGCTCGAAATAGCTCATTGGCTCTGGCGCTCGCCCGCCGGCGCGGCCGTCGCCAACGGTCCTCAGCCGCTGACGGCCTTTTCGACGGTCGAGCTGTCCAAGCTGCTTTTCCGGTCGTATTTGTTCCCGTTTGAAGCGACCTCGATCCTGATTCTGATCGCGATCCTGGGCGCGCTGGTTCTTGCGAGGAAAGAAGAGTGATCGTTCCCGTTTCCTACTATCTGGTGCTGAGCGCCATTCTGTTCGGTTTGGGCGTGGTCGCGTTCGTGTTCAAGCGCAACGTCATCACGGTTTTCATGTCCATCGAGCTGATGCTCAACGCCGTGAATCTGGCGTTCGTTGCCTTCGCGCGCGCGCGCAATCAGCTCGACGGCCTGATCTTCGTATTTTTCGTGATCGTGGTCGCGGCCGCCGAAGCGGCCGTGGGCCTTGCAATCATCATCGTGCTCGCGCGCAACCGTGAATCGCTCAACGTCGAACGCGTGAACTCGCTCAAGTTCTGATGCCTATACTCAGCCATCTCTGGATCATCCTCGCTCTGCCGCTCGCCGGTGCAGCGGTCAACGGCCTTCTCGGCAAGCGCTGGCCCAAGTCCGCGGTCAATTCCGTCGCAATCGGCTCCGTCTCGCTTACATTTCTCGCCGTCGCGGAGCTGGTGCGCGAGTTTGTTCAGCTTTCCCCGAGCCAGATTCCCTACGTTGGCGACTATTTCACCTGGATCATCGCCGGCCCGTTCCGCGTCGATTTCTCGCTGCAGGTCGACCAGCTTACGGTCGTCATGCTGTTCGTCGTCTCCTTCGTCGGCATGCTGATTCACATCTATTCCATCGGATACATGGCGCATGAGGGCGGCTATTACCGCTTCTTCAGCTACCTCAATCTCTTCATGTTCTTCATGCTCACGCTGGTGCTGGCCGCGAACCTCATCGTGATGTTCGTCGGATGGGAGGGCGTGGGCCTCTGCAGCTACCTGCTGATCGGCTTCTGGTTCCTGAAGAAGTCCGCGGCGGATGCGGGCAAGAAAGCCTTCATCACCACGCGCATCGGCGATTTCGGCTTCACGGTCGGCATCCTGTTCATCTTCGCGACATTCGCCTCCGTCGATTTTCAGACGATCTTCAAGAGTGTCGCCGCGAACCCGGTTTCGGAAGCCACCCTGACCACGATCTGCATCCTGCTCTTCACCGGCGCCATCGGGAAATCGGCGCAGTTGCCGCTCTACGTCTGGCTGCCCGACGCGATGGAAGGCCCCACGCCCGTCAGCGCGTTGATCCACGCCGCCACCATGGTCACCGCCGGCGTCTACATGGTCGCGCGCATGAACCCGCTTTTCTCCCGCGCACCCGTCGCGATGCTTGTTGTCGCCATCGTAGGCGCGATCACGGCCTTCTATTCCGCCACCATCGGCCTGATGCAGACCGACATCAAGAAAGTGCTCGCCTACTCCACCGTTTCGCAGCTCGGCTACATGTTCCTCGGCTGCGGCGTGGGTGCCTACGCGGCCGGCATCTTCCATCTGATGACCCACGCCTTTTTCAAGGGCCTGCTCTTCCTCTGCGCCGGCAGCGTGATCCACGCCATGGGCGGCGAGCAGGACATGATGAAAATGGGCGGCCTCCGCAAAAAGATTCCCATCACCTACTGGACGATGCTGATCGCCACGCTCGCGATTGCGGGCATCCCCGGCTTCGCGGGATTCTTCAGCAAGGACGAAATCCTCGAAGCGGCGCAGTCCGGCCCGCACGCGAATCTCGCTCTCTGGGTGCTCGGCGTCGCAGGCGCGGCGCTCACGTCCTTCTACATGTTTCGCCTGATATTTCTCACGTTTTTCGGCAAGCCGCGCTACGACGAGCATCAAGTCCACGTCCATGAATCGCCCATGAACATGACGATTCCGCTCATGATCCTCGCCTTCCTTTCGATCTTCGGAGGCTGGTTTGCCGCGCCGAAGCTCGTTGGCGGAATCGATCACTTCGGAGCGTTTCTCGAGCCTGTTTTCACGATGTATGCACCGCCCGTCGCCCATGTTGATATCCGCGCGGTCGGTCCGGGTTCGATTCTAGTTCCACCCGCCCCCAACTACAGTGCGCCAAGCGCTGGCATGGACCTGTTCCACGCGCTTACCGGCTGGCCTGTGATCGTCGGCATTCTCGGCCTGCTCGTCGCCTGGTGGTTCTACATCAAGAGTCCGGAAACGCCCAAGCGCCTCGCGAAGAGCCTGCACGGCCTGTACACGCTGATCTACAACAAGTATTACGTCGACGAGATCTACGCCGCGCTATTCGTTCGCCCGCTTCTCTGGATCTCCGCCAACGTGCTTTGGCACTTCGTCGACGAGCGCGTGATCGACGGCACGGTCAACGGCGTCGCCACCGTCGCGCGCGAATCGGGCGGCGAATTGCGCAAGCTGCAGTCGGGCAATACGCGCAGCTACGCGTCGTGGGTCATCATCGGAGCTGTCGGTTTCACGTTCTTGCTGCTGCTCGTCCTGGGGATGCGCTAGCGTGGGCACACAACCTCATCTTCTGTCGGTGATCATTTTCCTGCCGCTCTTCAGCGTCGCGGCGCTCCTCGTCCTGCGTTCGGACGATCACACGTGGATTCGCCGCATCGCCCTCGGAGCTTCGATCTTCGAATTTCTGTTTTCCCTGTGGTTGCTTCATTACTTCGAGGTGGGCAACGCCGCGTTTCAGATGCGCGAAAAGTACGAATGGATCGGCCAGGCCATTCACTACGACATCGGCGTCGACGGCATCAGCCTCTTTCTCATTCTCCTGACCACGTTCCTCACGCCGATCGCCATCCTCTGCTCCTGGGAATCGATTCACGAAAACGTGAAGGGCTTCTTCATCTCCCTGCTCGTGATCGAGACGGCCATGATCGGCGTATTCGTCTCGCTCGATCTCTTCCTCTTCTTCGTCTTCTGGGAACTCACGCTGATCCCGATGTATTTCATGATCGGTATGTGGGGACACGAGCGCCGTATCTACGCCGCCGTGAAATTCATCCTGTACACGATGTTCGGCTCGATCCTGATGCTGGTCGCGATTCTGTGGCTCTACAACGAAGCCAACACCTTCGATCTTCCCGACATCCTGAGCCTCATCCATTCGGGTCAGATACGGTTCTCATCCACCACGGAGCTGCTGCTCTTCGGCGCGTTCTTCCTGGCGTTCGCGATCAAGGTGCCGCTCTTCCCGCTGCACACCTGGCTTCCCGACGCGCACACCGAAGCGCCCACCGCCGGCTCCGTGATCCTTGCGGGCGTGATGCTGAAGCTCGGCACCTACGGCATCCTGCGCTTCTGCCTGCCGCTCTTTCCCACCGCGGCGCAAAACATGGCCAAGCCGATCGCCGTTCTTGCGATCATCGGCATCGTCTACGGCGCGCTCGTCGCGACGATGCAAACCGACCTGAAGCGCCTCGTCGCCTACACCTCGGTCAGTCACCTGGGCTTCGTCGTCCTCGGAATTTTCGCTTTCAACACCACGGCGATTCAGGGCGCGATCTATCAGATGCTCAATCATGGCGTCTCCACCGGCGCGCTCTTCCTTGCGGTCGGCATGCTCTACGACCGCCGCCACACGCACGAAATCAAGGAATTCGGCGGGCTGGCCACGCCCATGCCCGTCTTGATGTCGTTCTTCTTGTTCATCGCGCTCTCGTCGCTCGCACTGCCGCCGCTCAATGGATTCATCGGCGAGTTCCTCATCCTGATTGGCACTTTCTACCAGGGACATCATCAGTGGGCTTCGTGGGCCGCCAGCGGCGCCGTCCTCTCCGCGATCTATCTGCTGTGGGCCTACCAGCGCGTGGCCCTGGGCGAGGTCACCGTCGACAAAAACCGCACGCTCCCCGACGCTTCCCGCCGCGAACGCGTAATTCTCGTCACTGTGGCGCTCGCGATCATCTTCATGGGCATCGCTTCCCCGCTCTTCACCAAGCGCATGGCGGCTTCGGTCGATAACATCCTCGATCAGACCTCCATGGCTCGCGAAGCGTCGTCACCGCACTCGCCTACCATCTGCTGCCCGACCCCGCACGCCGCCATCCGCGCCGTCAGCGCAACCGCTCCCAGCACAGCGCCTGCAGGAAGGCAGGTGCGGCGGTGATGCATCTGTCCCACGAACAGTACGCAAACATCGGCCGCCTCTTCCCCGAAGTCGTCCTCTGCGCGTTCGGCCTTCTGATCATGGTCGTCGATCCATTTGTCAGCGTCGCGCGCCAGCGCATTCTCGGCTGGCTCGGCTTTGTCGGCGCGCTTGCCGGACTTGCCGCGGTCTGGGTCCCGGCCCATCACCCGGGCATGGCGTACAGCGGCCTGATCAGCAACGACGCGTTCAGCGTTTTCGTGCATGTAGTCGTCATCTCCGCCGCCGCACTCGCAATTCTCGGCTCGATCGACTATCTCGAGCAGGAAGGCATCCAGCGCGGGGAATACTACGCTCTCGTTTTGTTCGCCACGGCAGGCATGGGCATCCTCGCGGGCGCCAACGAACTCGTCACTGCCTTCATTGGCCTCGAGATGAGCTCCATCGCGAGCTACATCCTTGCGGGCTTCCGCCGCCGCGCGCTGCCATCGAACGAAGCCTCGATGAAATATTTTCTGCTTGGCTCGTTCGCCACGGCATTCTTTCTCTACGGCATTGCCATGACGTATGGCGCCACCGGCAGCACGAACATCGATCAGATCCAGGATTTCCTGGGGAGCCTCCAAGACGCCGGCCACTCGCTTCCCGCCCTGGCAATCCTCGGCCTCGGGCTGATGTTCGTCGGCCTCGGATTTAAAGTCGTCGCTGCGCCGTTCCAGATCTACGCGCCCGACGTCTACGAGGGCTCTCCCACGCCGGTTACGGCGCTGCTCGCTTCGGCGCCCAAAGCGGCCACGTTCGCCGTCATGCTGCGCATCTTCTACGTCGCGTTCGGCGCGGCTGGCGGCGCGTGGTTCTGGATGATCTGGATTTCCGCCATCCTCACCATGTTCATCGGCAATCTCGCCGCGCTGGTACAGACCAACGTGAAGCGCATGCTCGCCTACTCTTCGATCGCGCACGCGGGCTACATTCTCGTCGCGTTTGCGGCGTCAAGCGAGCTTGGCATTGCGGCTGTTCTGTTTTATCTCGCGGCCTACGTACTGATGAAAGTCGGCGCGTTCCTGGTCCTCGCGCATCTCGGCCAGAAAAACGAAGAACATCTTTCGATTCGCGATTATGCGGGGCTCGGCCAGACGCAGCCGGTCCTCGCCTTATGCTTCTCGCTGTTCCTGCTTTCGCTGCTCGGCTTGCCTGTTACGGCGGGCTTCTTCGGGAAATTGTTCGCGTTCCAGGCGGCCCTCGACTCTCACACCGCTCCGGCATACGGCAGCGCCATCGTCTGGCTCGTCGTAATCGCCGCGATCAACAGCGTGATCGGCGCCTATTACTATCTGCGCGTGATGGTCGCCATGTACTTCTGGGCGCCTTCGAAGGAATATACGCCCACCGCCGTCGCGCCCGCTCTCAGCGTCGCGCTCTTCCTTGCCGCTGCCGGCACCCTCTATCTCGGCCTCTTCCCCAGCCATGTCCTCTCGCTGGCGAGAGCCGCCGCCGATTCTCTCGCGCTCCGTTAAGTGCGCCTTGGCTGTTGAACCTCTCGGTGCAGTTTTCTTCGTTGTTGCGGAAACCGTTGTAACCAATCGGCCGAACAACCGACACGTAGGTTTTTTCCTGGCCGTTGGTGTCCCATCTTCGGTTTGTGAGGGTGGGGTCTTTGACTTTCTCTCTCTATTCGGGGTGTGTGCCTCGAGCGCCGGAGGCGCGGTTGTAATTAGCCCGTCACGAAGCGCAGCGAAGTGCCGGGGATTCCGGCGCAAAAACAGCGAGTCCCGTAAGGGACGGTTGACCTCCGCTGGGAATTTCCAAATCTCAAATCTTCAATTTCCGATTTCAGACCTGCCCTGTGCCCTCACCTCGCACATCAGCGCCATCACATTCCCTTCCGTATCGCGAAAAAAACTCATCCAAAGATCGTGGTCCGGCATCTTCACGACGATATTCGGCTCGGCCACGATCACCACGCCCGCATCAATCAGCCTCCGGTGCGCGGCCTGAATATCGGGAACGCTGAAATAAAGTATCGAGCTCGGGTGATCGAATTCCGGGTTCTCCGGCTTGTCGACCATCAGCCGCACGCCGCCGCAATCGAAGAACGCGAGCTGCCCCGCCGCGAACAGAAATCTTAGCCCGAGCACGTCGCGATAAAACGCCGTCGCGCGCTCCACATCATGCGCGTTGATGGCCACCTGCCCCAGCCGCGTAATCCCCAGCCCCGCCGCGTCGCTACTCATCGCCATTCACCTCCCGCAATTCGCCTGAAGAGAGTACCCGCCAAAAAGAAAGGCCCGGAGACTCGCGTCCCCGGGCCAGCCTTCCGAATTCTTTGCCGCGCTACTTCACCTTCAGGAAGATGATGGCAAACGTGTAGAGCGCCATCGACTCGATCAGCACGAGACCCAAAATCAGCGCGAAGCGAATGGCCGCTTCCGCTCCCGGGTTGCGCGCCAATCCTTCGCAAGCATGCGCCGTGGCGATGCCCTGCCCGAGCGCGCCGCCCGCCGACGCAATGGCCATCGAGAAGCCCGCCGCCAGCGCCACCCAGTTCGTCACCGAACCCGCCGCCCCGCCGCCTCCCTGCGCGAATGCCGCCGGAGCCAGTAGGCCCACCGCGATTACCGCCATCAGAAACAACGCCCATCTCTTCATCGTGTTCTCCTCTTTATGAATTTGCCGCCAGGTGGTGGTTGCCATTCGCCCTGGGGGACGGTGGCCTCACGCTGCAGCAGCCTTGATGCCAGAATAAAAGGCGCCCGACGAATCCGCTTTTCTACTTTCGAATTTCCAGTTTCGAAATTCCGTCTTTATCTAGTGCTCTTCGCCCACCACGCCTGCCACATAAATGATCGGCAGAATCGTGAAAACAAACGCCTGCAAGATCGCCACGAAGAAGTGCAGGATGACAAAAATCAACGGAATGCCCAGCGGAAGAATCGCCGCCGCGTATCCGGCAGTCCCCAGTTTCCCGAGGAAGATGTAAATCTCCAGCATCATCCCCAGAAAAATCACGTACAGCATCTCGCTCACCAGCATGTTCACCCAAAGCCGGACCGTCAGCGAAAGCAGTCGGAACGAATGGCTGAAAATCTCGATCGGGAACATCAGGGGAGCCATCGCTGGAATGGGACCGAAGAAGTGTTTCAGATATCCCCACGGCCCGTTTTTCACGATGCCAACCATGTTGTAATAGACGAAAACGATGATCGCGCATCCGAGCGGCACGGTGACCGTCGCCGTCGGCGCATCCAGCGTGGGAATAATATTGATGAGGTTGCACATCAGGATGAAGATGCCGATCGTCCCTATCATCGGCAGGTACTGCTCGCCGCCATGCGGAATGTTATCCTTGATCAGGTCCTCGATGCCGACGCCCATGGGGTTCGTCAGGATCATTTCCATCACCTGCTGCGCGGTGCCTGGCCGGTCCACCGAAATGTTCGCCTTGAGCCACAGGAAGAAAATCACCCCGATCAGCAGAACCAAAATCTCCATCGACACATGGTTCGGTATCGGATAGGCGGGATTTGCCGGCGTAATATGCAGCGCCGCGAGCAGCGCAGCCGCCGGCTTCCCAAGCAGGCGGTTCACGATCACGGTAACCCAGATTGGCTTTTCCATTCGTCCCGGTCAGGAATTCGTATGTGGAATTCGAAACAGTTGCGCCACCACTTCCAGCAGAACGGCCGCTACCACCGCGCCAAACCCCGCTAGAAGGCTCGCAACAGGCACTCCGAATCGAGTAAGGATAACATACGCTCCGAGGATCAGCAAAGCGTAGCGGCCCATGAATTTGAAGTAAACGCTCGTCGGAACGTGTACTTTCGCGGCGCCAGCCTGCGCTTTCGAGAGTCCCGCCAGCGCGCCCACTCCCAGCTTCAGCCAGCGATAGTTCAGCCACGCGAGGACTGCGCCGGCAGCCACGCCCGCCGCGGCGCGCGGGCTCCAAAGAATCGCCGCGCAGATCGCACCTGCAGCGCCGAGCCCGAGCGTCACGTACTCGATCCGCCGCTCCGCCGCCGCGTAGTACGCGTCATCCGCCGCCACGCCCGCTCCCTTGCTCCCTGTTGCGCGACAATCGCTTGATCAGGTCCCACATCCCGCCGCCGAATCCGAGCGCTCCGCCTACCAGCATCAACAACGGCGAAGTATGCAGCCACCGGTCTAGAAAATATCCCGCCCCGCCCGCAGCAATCACCCACACCACCATCACGATGGGAAGCTCCATGGCCATCGACACTTGCTGCAAGGAGGATGCCGCGCGCTTGCCGGGTTCGGGGTTCTCGGAAGCCATAGGCGATTGTAGCCGTATCGAGTGATGAGCGGGCCGAAGAAGGTGTAGGGCGCAAGCCTGACGGCTGCGCCCTGCCTCTCTGCCCTTCAGGCCTTCTTGATCTTGAAAAGTCTCTCCGCGTTCTCGTGATAAATCTTCCGCTTGTCCTTCTCCGAAATCGCGGCCGCATCCATGAACTCAACCGCGTCCGGATGATGCTGATACGGGTAGTCGACCGCCCACATGATGCGATCCGCGCCCATCACCTCGATGCAAAATCGCAGCGTCGGGTCCCAGTTCATTCCGCTCGTCGTGATGTAGAAATTCCGCTTGAAGTACTCGCTCGGCAGCAACTTCAGCTTCGGCCGCTCGAAGTCAACCGGTCCGAGCGAGTGCATGTAATCGAGCCGGTAGAACCAGTACGGAATGCCCTCGCCCATGTGTCCGAGGACGATCTGCAGCTTCGGAAACGCATCGAGCGCACCGCTCGTGATGATGCGCAGTCCGTGCAGCCCGGTCTCGGCCGCATAACCCCAGATCGCGTGTTCCAGATGGTCCGTGCGATACGCCTTGGCCATCAACGGATTCGGCGAGCGCGGGTGAATGTAGAGGGGCGCGTTCAGTCCGGCCAACGCTTCGAGGATCGGCCAGTATTTTCGCTCGCTCAAGAATTCGCCGTTCGTGTGCGAATTGATGATCAGGCCGTTCAGCTTCAGCTTGGTCATCACGCGCTCGATTTCCTTCACGGAGCGCGCTGGATCCTGCGGCGCGAAAGTCCCGAGCCCGGCAAAGCGCTTCGGATATTTCTGCACCGCCTCGTGCAAGCGGTCGTTCGCGAGCGTCGCGAGCGCCGTCCCCCTATCAGCATCGAGCATCTGCACGCCGGTCGAGGTGAGTCCGAGGACGTGCATGTCGACGTCGTACTCATCCATCGTGCGCAGCCGCTGATTGAACAGATCGAGCAGGTTATTGTGCATCGGCCCCGCAGGATCGGTCTGAAACCGCCAGAGGAAAAGATCCGGATCGTATTCCTGCTGCTTCGCCAGCAACTCGCGCTGCGCGTCCATCTGCTCCGGAATCGACAACGCCTCCTCGGTGGCGATTCGCCGGTACGATTTTCTTTTCGGTTTCGCTTTTCCCCTGCTCGAGCCAGCTTTCCGCTTCGGACTCATCGAAGCCCCCATTCTCGCGTCACGAACTTTCACAGAACTAAAAACCCCAAACCGCGGTGGAGTGTATCGCAGAACGATCCGAAATTGCATCCGCAACGGAAGCCATCGCCTTGCGTAGCGCCGGCGTCCCGCCGGCCCTTAGGGGGTCGGAGCTTCAGTTTACCCTGAACGAAGTGAAGGGCTCCGACATTCGAAGCCGAGAAAACTTGGGCTTTAGCCCCTGAAGAAACTCTCGCTGCCGCCGCAAATATCAATGAAGGTGCTTCTAATGCCGCGCGCCGTGCAAAATATCGACCGCATGCGGCAACAAATCGGCAACGGCATCGAGCGATTCAACCGCGCCCTTCGGGCTGCCCGGCAGATTGATGATGATGGTCTTGCCGCGAATCCCGGCGATAGCGCGCGAAAGAATCGACCTTCGCGTTTTCTGCATCCCCGCCGCGCGCATCTGTTCCGGAAATCCTGGAATCAGCCGGTCGACCACGGCCTCGGTCGCTTCGGGAGTCACGTCGCGCGGGCCTAGCCCCGTCCCGCCCGTGGTCAGGATTACGTCCGCCGCATTCGCATCCGCCGTCTCTTTGAGAAAGGCTTCGATCGCCGCGCGATCGTCCGCGCGCACGCCGGATGACGCAATCTCCCAGCCAAGCTCGCGGCATCGCGCGATCACCGCCGGTCCCGAGCGGTCTTCATTTTTTCCCGCGGCCACGGAATCGCTGATTGTGAGAACCGATACGCGCATGAATTTTTCGGAAGGCGAGCTCAGCTCTGGTTAGTGGCTTCGACGCTCTCGTCGGCCGCATCGCGCTGGCCTTCGTCCACCAGGCGAAGCGCTTCCATCAAGAGGCCCGTCGTAGTGCGCGAAATTGTCGTTCGCGCTGGAGTCGCGTTGAAGTTGATTTCGAATTCACCGGCCGGCCAGCGCACCGCTTCGAAGACGGCGGCCTCGCCCTCCGTCGAGCCGAGCTTTGCGTCGGCGCACTGCCCCGAGGAGAAAAACATCTCGCAAGCCTGGCCGTCGTGCCGAATCGTGAGCTGGCACGACTTCTGCCCCATTTCGAGCGACTGCATCAGATCGAGGATGCTCATTTCTTCGAGGCGGCCCTGAATCACGCCGGGGCGCACCGCGCGGTTCTGCAATTTTTCGAGGCGCAGCCGGTCGATCACTTTTTTCGCGCTGCGCACGAGATTTTTCACGAAAAACGGCTTGGCGATGAATTCCTCGACGCCCTCTACCATCGGGCGAAGCTTTTCTTCGATGTCGCCTCGGCTCGCCAGAAAAATAAACGGAATCTGGCTGGTCTGTGGCCGCGAGCGCAACTTGTCGTAAAGCTGGCGGCCATCGAGACCCGGCATGCGATAGTCGCATACGATCAGGTCCGGAGGATCGTCGACGATCTTCAGCAGCGCGTCGGCGCCGTCCGCCGCTGCGAACGCGGCGCAATGCGGCCCAAGCCCCTTCATCAGCAGATCGAGGACCAGCGCGTTATCGTCCACGACCAGCACTTTGACGTCATTCATCGGCGCCATTATTTTCCGTTCTTTCCCGCTCGCCCGTTGGAAGATGCGCCGCGCGCGTACGTTCCGCTGCGGCCGCCGGATTTCTTCAGCAGATACAACTCGGTGATCTCCATCCCGCGTTCGAGGGCCTTACACATATCGTATATCGTCAGGGCCGCCACCGACGCGCCCACGAGGGCTTCCATTTCCACACCCGTAGGCCCCGTGGCCGTCGCCTCGGACGTAATCTCGATTCCATTTTGGCATAGCTTTGCCTGCACATCCACGTGCGTCAACGAGAGGGGGTGACAAAGCGGAATCAGCTCCGAAGTACGCTTCGCCGCAGTGATTCCCGCGATCCGCGCGATCTCGAGTGGGTTCCCTTTCGGCGATTTCAGCCGCCGCAAATCCCGGACCGTCGCGCGCTTCATGCGGACGAACGCGTGCGCCACGGCCGTGCGCGAGGTCGCCGGCTTTTCCGTGACGTCCACCATGCGCACGCGACCCGCTTTATCGTAGTGTGAAAGCGCCTTCGCCAATTCGCTTCCTCGAACTGAGGACCGCCGCAATCCACGCTGCCACAAGCACAGGGTCAGCGCAAGCGCCGCCCGCAATTTCGCTTCTAAGGTTGAACCCGGCGGCGCTGCCGCGGTAACTCGTCCGCCGCCCCGCCTCGGCTCGCAATTGCCGATTTCAACTTGACAACTGATGGAGCAAGTAGTAAACGCTGCAACATCAGCCTGCGTATTCAGCCGAGCCAGCACTGTTTTCGGCTCGCTGACGACCCGTGCCGGGGGGCACGAATCTCAGGGCGCGTTTTTCGAGGTGGGGGACGAAATGCTAACGTTTCCGAAGCGGTGGGTTGCGTGTGTCTTCGCGGGCGCTTTAGGCGCCTTGCTTCTTCTCGCGGTAGCTGCCAATCCAATCGAAGCCCAAGTCGAGACCGCTACGATTTCGGGCACAGTCACTGACAGTTCGGGCGCCGCGCTTCCCGGCGCCACGATTCAAGCCAAAAATGTGGGAACCGATGCGACGCAATCCACCGTGGCAGACGCGGTGGGCCGCTACAGGATTTCGGATCTGCCCATCGGCAATTATCAACTCCAAGCCACGACGTCCGGCTTCCAAACCGTGGTCCACAAAGGCATCACGCTCACGGTTGGCGCCAACCTGGTCGTCGATTTCTCGCTGCCCGTCGGACAAATCTCTCAGACCGTCAACGTGGAAGGCGAGGTCTCGCGGGTCGAGACGCAGACGGCTACCGTATCGTCCCTGGTGACGCCAACACAGATGAGCCAGTTGCCCTTGAACGGCCGGAACTTCGAACAGCTTCTCTCGCTCGCGCCCGGCGTGCAGGCGGTGACGCAGAGCTACATTACCGGCGGCGGAGGCGGCGGCATCTCGTCGGGCTTTTACGGACCGGGAGCGACGTACTCGGTTGCCGGGTCGAGGCCGGTGGGACAGGTCTTCCTGCTCGACAACCAGGACCTGCAAGGCTACTGGGAAAAAGGCACGGGCTCGAATATCACCGGCAATTCGCTGGGTGTCGATGCGATCGCCGAGTTCCAGGTCCTGACCAACACCTATAGCGCGCAGTTCGGCGGCACCGGCGCCGCGATCAATGCCGCCAGCCGGTCGGGCACCAACGATCTGCACGGTTCGGCGTATGAGTATCTGCGCAATAGCGCCCTCGACGCGCGGAACTTCTTCGACGGAACGAAGATTCCGCCGTTCCGGCGAAACCAGTTTGGCGGCAGCGTGGGCGGCCCGATCGAGAAGAACAAGCTTTTCTTTTTCGCGAACTACGAAGGGCTGCGATCGACCCTGGGCATCACAGGCAATCAGTTTGCCCCAGACCGTGATGCGATCGGAATGGGGTCCGCTTGCGCCGGCGAATCCCCTTACGTGGAAGGTTGCGTGCCGGTCGGCGGGGTGCTCACTCCAACTGCAATCAAGGCAGGCATCGTGCCATATCTCCAGCTCTATCCTGTTCCCTCGGCAACGGCGCCTGAGCAGCAGGTAGCCGCAGGACCACTCAAGGGCACTCTTACCGGCAATCAGCTCGTCACGACAATCGCGAGCCAGCCGGAGAGCGAAAACTACATTCTCGGCCGAGTGGATTACACGCTCGGCGCGAACGATTCCTTATTCGGACGCTACATTTCGGACACGGCGTATCTAAAATTGCCGGTTCCCTTCTCCAACCTGCCTTTGTGGCCGGTGGTCGATCACGGCGGCGATCAGTACGTCACGGCGGAAGAAAAGCACATCGTGTCCGCGACGGCAATCAATGAAGTTCGCTTCAGCTTCTCGCGAACGAACGAGCGCGCGGATCAGGATTTCCTGTCGGACCCGGCCACCGACCCACTGCAGTTCTACAATCAAATCAGCACGGCCCCGTTTTATACGCCCGGAGAGCGCGAGGACGGCAACTTGATCGTCGTCGGCGGCACCTCGCCCGTCGGTCCCGGAGCCACGGCGCGGTTTCACCTCATCGAAAACAAGTTCACGGGCGGAGATGATTTTTCCTGGACGAAGGGACCGCATAGCGTCAGCGTCGGTATCTCGGTGACGAGGATTCAGGACAGCATCGCGGTGGGGCGCGAAGGCGGGATATTTGTTTTCGGCAGCCTCGCGGGTTTTCTAGGCGCGAGCCCGGTGCAATTCCAGGGCGAGGCTAATCCGTCGCCGACATTCGACCGGACGCGCTATTCGCGCTCGGTCGAATACTTTCCTTACATCCAGGACGATTGGAAGATCCGAAAAAACCTGACGATCAACATCGGCTTGCGATACGACTTCGAGACGAATCCGGTCTGCGCCGGAGTTCCCTGCTTCAATCTGATCGATCCGCTGTCTTCGTCGACGTTTACACGGGTTCATCACGTGCTTGCGGGGAATCCGAACGCTTTCAATTTCGATCCGCGAATCGGCGTCGCCTGGGATCCGTTCAGCGACCACAAGACTTCGATCCGCGCTGGCTTTGGCATTTTCCACGAGCAACTGGCGGCCCGCACGTACCTGAATGCCTATTCCGAGAATCCGCCGTCGAACACGGTCGTGGTTGCAGGTCCGCCCGCTGTTGGCCTGTTCCCGAACCCGGCGCTGGCCGCCATTACACCGCCCTACGGAGCCGTGTATGGATTCGACTATCGGACGACAGTTTCGCCTTACGTGATGCAGTACAACCTGACGGTGCAGCGCGACATTGGACGAGGGATGGTTGCCTCGCTGGGCTACATCGGCTCGCAAGGCGTGCATCTCTACAACCAGCGGAACTACAACACACCGGCGGTTGTCGGCGGCCCGAGCACTTGCACCAGCTCGTCGTGCACCTTCACCGGCCCACTGCCGAATCCCAACTTCAATGGCCTGGACTTTGCAGCGCCTACCAGCCATTCGACCTACAACGGACTCGTGGCGAGCCTGAACCGGCAGATCAGCCGGAATTTGCAGGGGCAAGTGTCCTACACGTATTCGAGATCGATCGACGATGGTTCGGCGAGCTCCGGGCTGGAGCAATCGGCCTTCGAGATCAACGACGTTTACAATCAGCGCTACGATCGCGGCCCGAGCACTTTCAACGTCACGCACGCGCTGCGCGTCAACAGCGTCTACACGCTGCCGTTCACCGGCAATCGGTTGGTTTCCGGTTGGCAGGTGAGCGAAATTTTGAGCGCGGCAACGGGTTTTCCGGTCAACGTAATGGACGGGCTGACGCCGCAGGAAGCGAACACCGGCGGACTCACCGGCGATCGCCCCAATTACGCCACCGGCGTCGCCGGCTGCAGTCCGAGCCAGATAGTGGACACAGCCAATTTCCAGCAGAAGTTCGTGCAGTGGTTCAATCCGGCCTGCTACGTCCTGCAACCCTACGGAATGCTCGGCAACGTCGGACGGGATTCCCTGAACGGGCCTGGGCTGCTGGATCTCGACTTCTCCATCATCAAAGAAACGAAGATCACCGAGAAATTGAATGCGGAGTTTCGCGCCGAATTCTTCAACATCCTGAACCGCACGAATCTGGGGCAGCCGGCCGCGGCCGTTTTCGCGGGCGCGCGCGGCAGCGTGGCAAACAACGACAGCGGATGCGCCCTGAATCCGCCGGTCGCTTGCACGGCCTTCATCGCCGGAAACGCGGGCGTGATAACCTCGACGGCCACAACATCGCGCCAGATTCAATTCGCGCTGAAGCTCACTTTCTGATCGCGCGGCGCGGCTGAACGCACAGCAGGAGCGCCTCAACTGCGGTCGGCCGCTTCGCGCCGTACAATTCGTTAACGGAGGCAGTGTGAAAATCGTGCTGAATGTCGTGGGGGTCCTGCTCGTGCTATTTGGCGCGATCTGGTTTCTGCAAGGATTGAATATGTTCCCAGGCCACAGCTTCATGAACGGCCAGATCCGCTGGTCGATCAACGGCGGAATCGCGTTCGCGCTCGGCGTGATCGCGTTGATCTGGGCCAACCGCCGCGGAAAACCCGCCGCGTGATTGGAAGCTCGGGAGAAATCGACCGCAAGAAGAATAAAGTCAGCACCAAGACCCAGGTTCCCAAACCGAACCTGGGGCACCCTCCCACTGCTCCTTTCGCTGAACCAGTTTTCGAAGTATTCGGGGTATCATCGATTCTAGAAAATGGATATGCTCTGATAGGGGGATGCCTTTGGTGAAACACATCAGGATTTCGAGATGGAGGCTGGGACGTTATGTCGTCTAAGCTCAGCACGAGGATTATCATCATTGGCTCCTGGCTAATCTTCGTAGCTGCGTGGATGAGCCTACTCGTCCTTCTGATCTTTCGCTGGAAAGGTACGAGCGTTGACCTCCACTACGACCTAGTTGGACTCCTGATATTCTTTGGCGTACTGTGGGGCCGGCTGGTTCCAGGAAGGAATAGCGAGTATGAGCTTTTGGTAACTAGCTCGGCCTTAGCGGTCGTCTTAGACCTAGTGCACAGGGTGATATAGTGGGGCGGTGGCCCAGAAACGGGTTTGTGACTCTTCACAACGCGGAGCGTGGGCGAGTGGCCCGGAAACACTTCCTGATTCTGCCTTTGGGCGTAGTCGACCCGAAATCTCGATTCCTGCATCTCCTTGCAGCCGCCCCCGCTGGAGCGCCGGCTGGGAAGTGCGCGGGGGATAGACCCAGTTTCAATCCGCAAAATCATTCGCCTACCGTTCGCCCTTGGTCCCGGGAGCCGATAAGAGACAAGAAGCTGCCAAAGGTCGATTTTAGGAGCCTTTTTCGGCGCTTTAAGCCCCCGCTAGGGGGATCATTGATCCCATACTTACAGCAGAAAATGTTGCACCAAAATAGTGCAACGCCCACTTCCGAAATTCCTCGCTCTGGGACTATTTCACTTCGGCGGGCGTCATGGTCGCCGGGCCCTCGCCGACGATTTCGATCACGGCGTCTCCATCTTTCGCGCCGTCGTAGTGAATTCCCTTCGCAAAATCGGTGACGTAACTTCCGGGAGGCATCGGGACTGTCTTGTCCGGATCGAATTTCGTTCCGGTGCCGACCCACCACGTGCCCGAAAGAACGGTGATGTAGCGATCGTTCGGATGGAAGTGAGGGTGGCTAAAGTTGTGCGCGTGCCACTTCACGAGCTCGATGTAGAGGCCCGTTTTCATTGGGTCTCCGTGCAACACGGCCGTTTCCGCCACATTCGGATTGCCGGTCCACTTGATTTGATCCGGCAGTTGATAGCCGACGGCAGTAGAATCGAGATCGACAGCACGCGCCGAACCGAGAGCGAACGCCAGCAAAACCATCAATCCGAGCCAGCAGCGCCGCAAAACGAAAAAGTTGCGCATGAGATCCTCCTCACCGTATCTGCCAGCCGAACTAAAATGCGCCCGGCCTGGCGCCCTTACTCTAAGGCATTTCAAAAGCTCCTGCACCTCAGTTTTCGTCCTTCCGGCCGACGGGACAAGAGATGAAAACATTTTCACGAAACTAAAGCGGTCTCCCGGTCATCTGTATAGGTAGGGGCCTCAGGCAATGAAGGTGCTCAAGGAGGTTCACATGAACGTTTTCGAAAATGCTGCAGCGCTCTCAAGGCCTCGAATAAGCAAGCAGATTTTGGCTTTCGTGGCGTCGTTTGCGCTCTTGTTTGCGACGTGGCCTCGGAGCCTCGCCGCCGATCAAGACGCGCAAGCTCCGCCACCCGAACAAGCCACGGAACAAGCGCCGCCGTCGAACGGGCAGGCGCCGCCCTACACGCAGCAGACTCCCGAGCAGTTGCAACAGTTGGTAGCGCCGATCGCGCTGTATCCCGATTCTCTTGTGGCGCAGATCCTGGCGGCGTCCACATTTCCCGAGCAAGTGGTCGAGGCCGACCGATGGGTGCAGGCGCATCCGGATCTGAAGGGCGACGATCTGGCTAAGGCCGTGGATCAGCAGCCTTGGGATCCAAGCGTCAAGGCACTCACTGCGTTTCCGTCGGTCCTCGGAAATATGGACAAGAATCTTTCCTGGACATCGTCTCTCGGCGACGCCTACTACAATCAGCAACAGGATGTGACGGATGCGGTGCAGGTGATGCGCCAGCGCGCGCAGGCTGCGGGCGATCTGAAAAACACGCCGCAGCAGGTGGTGACGGCGCAGGGCTCAACGATCGTCATTGAGCCCGCGAGTCCCGACGTGGTTTACGTCCCGGCATACGATCCGTGGATCGTTTACGGAGATCCTCTTCTACCGTGGCCCGGCTGGTACGAGTACCCTGGAATTTGGTATGGCGGCCCGTACCTCTCTTTCGGATTCGGGTTCCCGATCGGCTTCTACGCGGGCTTTGGATGGGGCTGGGGTAGCTGGGGATTCGACTGGTATCACCACTACCCGATTTACAACCACAGCAGGTACTTCTCTCGAAGCACTACGTTTTACAACCGTGACAACTTCTACCGCGGAGGAGCGGCACGCGGCGGATTTGCCGGGCGCGGCAACCTTGGGCGCGGTCCCGCCGCAACCGCGAGGCCTTTCAACGGCGACAATCGGGCCGCGCGCGGATACGCCGAACCTCGCGGCCAAAGTGGAACCCGATCGGGCGCCTTCAGCGGCTACGGCCGCGGCGGCGAGACCAGAGGCTTTTCGTCGCGCGGAAGCGCCAGCTTCGGCGGCGGATTCCACGGCGGCGGTGGCGGCGGTGGCGGTGGCGGCCGACGGAGGTAATAAGAGTTCGCACGATGGCTCACACTAGATCGTCCAATCGAGAAGAAGAAATGGAGAGAGATATGCGGCAAACGAAGCTGAATTTCGGCGGATTCTATTGGACCAACCTTCCTAAATTTGCCGGCCTCGCAATTCTTTTGACGGCATGCCTTCCCGCGCTTTCGAAGGCGCAGCAGCCTGGCCAGAAGACATTTTCGTCGGCGGAAGATGCGAGCAAGGCGCTTGAGGCAGCGGCGCAAAGCAACGACGAAAAGGCCTTGCTCGATATTCTCGGTCCCGAGGGAAAGCAAATCGTCTCGTCGGGCGACGCGACCGAGGACGCTGAGAACCGCGCCAATATGGCGCGGAGATATGAACAAATGCACCGGCTGATGAAAGAGCCGGATGGGACCACGACATTGTATCTCGGCGCGGAGAACTGGCCCCTGCCCATACCGCTCGTGAACAAAGGCGGCGTGTGGTATTTCGACACCAAAGCCGGGAAGATGGAAATTCTTTACAGGCGAGTTGGCCAGAACGAACTATCGACCATTCGCGTCTGCCAGCAGGCTGTGGCGGCCCAGAAGGAATACTACGCGACGCAGAACCACGAGTACGCCCAGCAGATTTTCAGCGATGAAGGGCAGCACAACGGTCTGTATTGGAAAGCGGCTGAGGGCGCACCCGAGAGCCCCATCGGGCCGCTCGTCGCGTCGGCGGTCGCCGAAGGCTATGTCAAAGGCCGCAACGGTCCTCCGACTCCTTATCGCGGCTATTTGTACCACATTCTGACGAGCCAGGGTCCGAGCGCTCCGGGCGGTGCGAAAAACTACGTCGTAGACGGCAAGATGACCGGCGGTTTCGCTTTCGTGGCCTACCCGGCGGAATACAGATCGTCGGGCGTGATGACCTTCATTGTCGGCGAAGACGGCGTCGTGTATCGCAAGGATCTCGGCAGGCAGACCGCCGTTATCGGCAAGGCGATGAAGGAATACAATCCCGATTCCACCTGGAAAAAGGACGAAGACCAGCAGGAAATGAGTGCGAGCGCGCAGGCAAGCAAATAAAGACTTCCGGAACTCCCCGAAAATGGAGCCGCCGCCTTGCTCCGCGAACTTCCCGCGGGCTTAGGCGGCCGCTGAGAAAAAATTCGGACGTCGACTCGCTTACATGCCGAGGAACATCACGTGCACGTAAACGCCGAGCCGGACGTTGTAAGCCAGGTACCAGCCAACGTGATCGGGATCAGCGTAGATCACGACGTCGTCGGAGTCCCACAACCAGCCATCGCAGAAGCTGACATCGTACGGCGCGACGCTGAAGTAGTAGCCGCCAAACCAGAAACGGCTCGGACCTCCGCCCTCGAGATGCCAGACATGACTGCGGCCGATTTCGCCCGGAAAGTGGCCGTGCTGCCACGGGTGATCGAGATGATAGTTAGGATCGTTGGGACCCGTGTCGTGGCCGACCCATCTGTCGGTTTTCGCGTCAACGTGAGGAGCGTTCGGGTGCCCCGGCTTTTCGCTATAGTTGCGCTGCTCGACCTGCTTTGGCGGCGGAGCCCCATTTGTTGGATGACCTGAGGGAGCCGCGGCGGGATGGCTCGCGGGCTTAGCCCCTTTGGATGGAGCGGGACCGTGAGCGGGAATGTGGCCGCCACCCACCTCGGGCCTGGCGCTGCCACCATGTTGTGATTTCTGTTGAGCGAAAACGGGAAGCGCGATGGCGAAAAAGAAAACCGCCAACAAGCCGACGAGCTTTTTCATGCAAGCCTCCTAGGAATCACCTGCCACTTCTTTTGACTGCGGGCCGAAGACATTCGTTACGCGAGAAAAACATGCGCATCTCTAGAACTTGCCGCGGCGGGGCATGACGTCGACCCACTCGCCTGCCTCGAGCGTGAGCCGCGTTTCGCGCACGACGAGGAAACAATTGCCGCGCACGACCGCGCCGATATCGCCGGAGCCCTCCCACAACAACGTCTCGACGACGGGAAGCGCCGGCTCCTCCGGCTTCTCGTCGAGCAAGCTGATGCGCGCGGGAAGAAAATGCGCGACGATTCCCTTTTCGTTCACCGGATGTTTCAGCCGGGCGCGAAAGAACGGGAGATGGCGCGGCTGGCGCGAGCCGCTGAGAGTTTCGATCGCAGGCACAACAAAGAGCTCGAAAGTCACCATCGTCGAAACGGGATTTCCCGGGAGACCGAAGACGGGCTTATCGCGGCACATCCCGAAAACGGCCGGTTTGCCGGGACGAATCGCGACGGCATCGAAGAAGATTTCCGTGCCGAGATCGTGCAGCACCTGTTCGACGAGATCGTATTTGCCGACGGAGACGCCGCCGCTCAGGACGAGTATGTCGGAGGAATCGAGTGCTTTTTCAATCTGGGTGCGGAGGCGCACGGTATCGTCAGGCGCTTTGCCTAATACGATGGGTTCGCCTTCGGCGAGCGTCACCTGCGCGGCGAGAGATATGCTATTGCTGTTGCGAATCTGAAAGGGGCCGACGGGCTCGCCGAGTGTGACGAGTTCATCTCCGGTTGAAATAATCGCAACGCGCGGCTTGCGCGCGACCTGCAGCTTCGCCTGCCCCACCTCGGCCGCCATAGCGAGCTCGGCGTAGCTGACCCGCGTGCCGCGCGGCACCATCACTTCGCCAATGCGCGCCTCCGCGCCCGCCAAGACGTAGTGCTGCCCCGGCCGCACGGCATTTTCGATGATGATGAAATCCCCATCCGCGCGCGTGTATTCCTGCATCACGACGGCATTCGCGCCGCGAGGCACCGCGGCACCGGTGAAAATAAGCACACATTCGCCCGCGCCGAACGTGCCATCGAATGCGACACCCGCGCGGCTTTCGCCGATCAACTTGAGGCGCACGCCGGGCTCCGCTGCGTCGGCGGCGCGAACGGCAAACCCATCGCGGACCGAACGATTGAATGGCGGATAGTTGCGGTCGGCAACGATGTCCTGCTGGAGGATGCGGCCGAGGGCGAGGGAGGGTTCGCTAGTGAGATCGATTGTCTCGGTTGCGAGAGCGTGCGCGCCGGCGGCGTCCGCACGCTTGGTGAGCACCTCGATCACCTTGTCGCGTGCCGTTTCGAAAGAGATCATGGCCGGCTACAGCCACGAGGCGAGTTTCGTGCCTCGCGGGACGATCGTGGCGTCGCGCTCGGGGCCGGTGGAAATCATTCCGATTTCGATTTCGAGCTCGTCGGAGATGAAATTCAGATAGTCGCGGGCAGCGATGGGAAGTTCGCGGACTTCGCGGATGCCGGGCGTCGGCTTCTGCCAGCCGGGCAGCGTGCGATATTCGGGCTCGATCTGCGCGAGCGTCTCGACATCCGGCGGCATCTCCGCCATCGGCTTTCCCTTGTAGCGATAGCCGGTGCAGACTTTGATTTCGGGCTGCGCGTCGAAAACGTCGAGCTTCGTCACGACGAGCGAATCGATTCCGCTGAGCATCTTCGCGTAGCGCAGGACGACGAGGTCGAGCCAGCCGCAGCGCCGCGGGCGACCCGTGACCGCGCCGAATTCGTTGCCGCGCGCGCGAACGGCTTCCGCATCGAGGTCGGGCATTTCAGTTGGGAAGGGCCCGCTGCCGACGCGCGTGGTGTAAGCCTTGGTCACGCCGACCACTCCTGCGAGGCGCGTGGGACCGACGCCCAGGCCTGTGCAGGCGCCGCCGGAAATCGCATTTGAGGAGGTGACGTACGGATACGTTCCGTGATCGATATCGAGCATGGTGCCCTGCGCGCCCTCGAAGAGCACAGATTCGCCGCGATCGAGCGCGCCGTTGAGCAGCACAGTCGTATCGGCGACGAGGCCGCGAATGTGCGCCGCGAGCTCGAGGTATTCGTCGGCGAGGCCGGCGATTTCGAGCGGGTGGCCGTAAGCGGCGCGGCTGATCGCATCTTTTTCCGCGATCACGCGCTCGAGCTTCTGGCGAAAACAATCGGGCTCGAGCAGATCGCACACGCGAATGCCGCGGCGCGCCATTTTGTCCTCGTAGGCCGGGCCGATGCCGCGCGAAGTGGTGCCGATTTTGGCGGCACCGCGCGCCGATTCGGCGGCTTTGTCCATTTCGCGATGGTAAGGGAAGATCAGGTGCGCGCGATTGCTTAGGAAGAGGCGCCCGCGGACGTCCACGCCCGATTTCTTCAGATTTTCTAGCTCGGCTACGAGCGCCGCCGGATCGACTACCGTGCCGGGCCCGATGACGGCCTTCTTCTCCGGGCGCAGAATGCCGCTTGGCACGAGCTGCAGGACGTAGCGATGGCTATTGAAGATGACCGTGTGGCCGGCATTGTGGCCACCGGCGTAGCGAGCCGTGTAATCGAAGGCAGAGGCGAGATAGTCGACGACCTTCCCTTTGCCTTCGTCGCCCCACTGGGCGCCGACTACCGCGATCGCCTTCGTCCGAACCTTCTCCACCACTTCCGGCACCCCGTAACCACACGAATCACATCGGCCGTGCTCTCACTCGACGCGTTAAACACTACAGGAGGGCTCTTGCGGCAACCACCGAAACTTCATCCTACGCTGCGGGAGTGCTGAAGGCAAGGGCGGGCGCGCGGAGATAAACGCGGAACATGCCGGGCATGGACCGGCGCACTGCCGAGGCGAAGATGCCGTGCTAAAGAACCCCTTCCTTCGTCAGGGCAAGCCGGCGCTACATTTGAGCCTTAGGCTTTGCCGAAAATTTTCTCGGCGAGATCGGCCGCCACCGGGACGCGGAATCGCTCGCCCTGATACGCTTTGATCATCAGGAGTACCCAGAGGATGAAAGCAGCCAGATCGAGCAATCCGTACAGCGCCCAACCGAACGAGAATCCCGTCCAGCCTCCGGCAAAAAAACTGAAGCCGAGAAACATGCCGAGAACGATGTAGATGACATGCAAGCCGCCAAAGACTACGATCGATTGCGCCGCATGGAAGCGCACGTAGGGGCGCTTGTCGATGAAATAGAAGATGAGCCCAGTGATCCATCCGAGGATGTAGCAAAGAAACCAGCGACGTTCTCAGCCATCTGCGATTGCGCCGGAGCAGCAGCTGAAGGCGGAGCCGCCGGAGTCGCTCCTGGAGCAACCGTCTGGGCCGAACCGCACGAACCGCAAAAAGCCGCATTGTCCGCGATTGCCGCGCCACACTTCGTGCAATGTGCCATGGTGCCTCCTAGGATTCCCCCATTGCGGCGGAGCCTATCAGAAGCGAATTACGCGGGCAAGGCCAATCAAGGTGTAGCGCCGCTGAAGGCCCGTGCGGGCGGGGCTCGCGTCAAGTTGCAGAAAATCTACATCTGTGGCGTAGTCGTGCGGGGCCGCGCGCGGCGCGGCCGATGGTATACTGGCGCTCCGTGCGGAAGTGGCGGAATTGGCAGACGCGCCAGCCTTAGGAGCTGGTGGCCGAAAGGCCGTAGGGGTTCGAGTCCCTTCTTCCGCACCACGTCTTGATTCCACAAGACTTAGGCTTTTTGTTACCACCTCTCTGTTACCACTTTGCTGCAAAAGAAAACTACAGAACCTCAGTGTTGTAATAAGGGTCAGGAAAATGGCAAAAAGTACGAATCATGATTCGGTTTAATCGCTGCGGCAAGTGGGTGCTGGCCTATTTGGGCTAGGTAGCTCAGAATCAGTGGGCGTTGCGTAATGCGACTTTCGCCTTTGCGCTGGACGGGCGACGGAGCTGAAGCTCCGATCCCCTAACGAGCACTTATGAAACGCCTTCTCGTGAGTTCGCGAGGCGCCTTTGACGAGAGACGCTGTCTCGCTAGCGTCGCGATTGGATCCGCGAGTATCGTCTGTAGAAAAATGACAACCCACAGTAGCTCGCCTGATCCTCGATAGGATTCGCGCTGGCCATGAATCAACCGTCTCCAATTTCCCTCCGGTTTGGTGCAGAGATACCTGCCATCACACGGGCGCGAATGTCCTATGCCTTTCGCCTGTTTGCCGCTATCTACAATTATCGAGTCATCGAAGCAGGCAATGACTCAAATGCGATCCGATGTGTGTACTCGCGAGTGCGCCCTCAGGAGATAGACTCCCAGGTTTTGTGGATTCCGGCCCGCCATCAAGTGTCATCAGTGCATCCCGGACAAGCACGATTTCTAAAGCGCCGCTACCTCACCGAAGATTTCTATCTCCTTGACGGAATCGACGAAACTACGGGAAACCCCGACTGGCTTGGCGAGATCTTCGTCTGGGTCTCGTCGGCCTTGGAAATGGGCATTGAGAATCGGGATTCCGTCGGCCGCATTCCCCGTTCCGAGATGGCTTTCAATCGGCAAGGGATCCCGCCCGAAAAACCCCACGCAGCCATGATGATGGGATGGCTTGAGAATGCATTGAGAAGCGGGGGCGACGCATTACCGAGGGCCCCGTCTCCCGTAAGCGGCGTCGAGCATTTCGTGGTGTCTTCGCACGACGTCGATTTCTACTTCACGAACAAGCGTCACGCACTGCTCCGTCTGCTTAAGAATCTTGGAATTGCAATTCGCCCATATCGCAGCCGGTCGTTCCTGCAATCGAACTCCAAGATGCTCGCGAAGTTGATTGGTGGCAAGCGCATCGGGGACTATTTGCCCGCCCTAATCGCAGCGAGCGAGGAATGCGGATTCCACTCGACTCTGTTCGTCGTTTCTCAAAAGATGCATCGAAGGGATCCGGACTACACCCTTGAGGAATTAATGCCGCGCCTGTCTGAAGCATCCGGGAAGAATTTTTGCGTGGCCCTGCACGGGTCCTATACGAGCGTTGTTGAAGCCGAGAATTTAGTCTCGGAGGCATCCGCGCTGGCTCGAGTTACCGGGACAACGCCGATGGGCAACCGGCAACACTGGTTGCGATTTGATCGCCACGACAAGTTGTTCGAAGCCGTGGAAAAGGCTCGTCTGGCGTTTGACTCATCGCTCGGTTTTAACGACATGGTGGGCTTCCGCAACGGCGCTAGTTTTGCCTTTCCTCCCTACGATTTCAAGAATGAGAAGCCTCACGAGTTCCTCGAGATTCCTCTGGTGATCATGGACGGGGGCCTCGAGGCGGCAGCCCGTTCGCTTGGAACAAGACCTCAGAAGATCGCGGATGATTTGCTGGCTGAAAGCAGGAGATGGGGATGGGGCGGCATGTCCGTGTTGTGGCATAACCCGATCGAGCCCATCCAGGTGCCGGACTCGATCAACCGAGTGTTCTGGGAGTGCGTGAAAAAGAAGCAACTGTTTCAAGAAGAATGGACCGACGCGGATCAATTCATTGCGTGCTGTCTGAGCCGGTACCAAAACGCGGGACTCTTGCAGAGCGTCAGGATCGCAACCAAGACTTGCGTCCCTTAATGGAATTTGAGCCATGGCCTTACTGAGGTGAAGCGCTCGCGACAGCGAGTGCGCCGATATCAATAGAGCCGGAAGAGGCATGCTTGGACACGGTCGGGCCGGCGGCCGGTATTTCTGCTTTTTCTAAGAGCTTTCCGGCTCCGATCGCGGGACTATCGGCGCTGAGATGATAGTCTCCCGATGAGGCCGAAACAAATCGGGGGTCTTTGCCGGAAATGCAGTTCACACACGCAAGATTGTGGCTGAGGAGAAAATCGCCTGCCGCATTTCGAAAGCTGAGGTTATTGCTGTACACATTATGGATTCCAGTCTGGCCCGGATCTTGCGCTTCTTCCCGAAGGCCCCAGCCTCCATTGAAGGCGATGATGTTGTTGCGCACCACCGTAAAGTCATTTCCTCCCGGACAGCCGGTCGTGCCGCACGGGGAGTCGCCCGATCCGATTACAACTCCTCCGCCGCGATTGGCGACAACTGTGTTGTTTGTGACGATTGCATGAGTGGCGCCGTGCCACAGGTGGATGCCCCAACCACAGTTATTGGCGGAGATGTTGCGATCGATGTGCCCACCCGCGTTGGACTGGTAGATACCCTGAACAAAGTCATGCTGCGGGGCGCCGCACGTCAGATCGCCGATCCCGACATCATGAACGTAATTCCCAATGACGTCATTTTCCCGGGATGAATAGTTGAAATCGTTGATCCCTGATCCGCCGGTGTTGTTGTTGCATCCAGCGGCAGAATTGTGGACGTTATTTGAAATAGCCCTCTGAAATGAGCCGCCCAAGCCGATCCCATTGCACTGGGTGCCGGCGATTTCGAATCCGACGATATCCGTGTAGCTGCCGGTATTCCTCCATGCAAACGTCGTGGTAACGATTGGTGCTATAACCGCCCCCCAGCTGCGATCGGAAATGTAGGTAATCCTTGCCACGGGTGTGCCATTCGCGGTTGTGACCGCGGCTGCGTTGTACGCTCCTGGAGCCACATGGATGGTCGTGCCAGGAGTGGCGACCGAGCCGGCGTGAGTGATCGTTGCCCACGGGTGATGGCGCGTACCGTCATTGGAGTCGTCGCCGTCCGGAGAGACGTAGCGATCCGTGTTGCTCGAAGGAAATGCCGCAACGGAACGGATGGCAAAGCCGCAAATTGCAAGCAACACCCCGAGGAGAGATCCCGCTCGCATAGTTCGAAGAGCCTTATCCCAATAGTGCCTCAACACGCGGTCCTCCAGAAGGCAGTTTCAATTCAGTTTGGTCAAGACTCCTACCATGGCGCTGCGACACGATCAATTGAGATCGCGCAAAAAGAGGGCAAGTCATGGATTTATCGCCATCCATACATGTATGAGTAACAAGAGCATCCCAAGCTTCGGTTTGGCAAATGGGTGGCGCCTGATCGAGCGTTAGACGGGGGGAACGGGCGACGTGAAAATCACATTCGTCAACCACGCAAGCTTCTGGCTCGAATCAAAGAGAGCGGTTCTGCTATGTGATCCATGGACGAGCGGCAAGGTTTTCAATGACGGCTGGGCTCTGCTCAGCCCTTCGGCGAAGATTCCATTCGAGCGACTGGACCACATTTTCGTATCGCACGAACATCCCGATCACTTCCACCTCCCGACGCTGCGCGCTATTCCCGAAGCGGATCGCCGGCGGATAGTCGTGCTCTACCAAAAGCACAGCTCGACGCGACTTGTTGACGCATTCCGTTCACTGGGGTTCGCCAGGATCGAGGAATTGCCACTGTATCGCTGGAAGATGATAGCGCCGGATTTCGAGATACTGTGCGGCTCGGTTGGCGCGATGGATTCGTTTCTCGCGATTCGCACGGAAGGCGAATGCGTGCTGAACATGAACGACTGTTTTTGCAACGCCGCGCAGATCAAATACATCCAGAGGCTGGTCAAGAGAGTATCGCTGCTCTTCACACAGTTTTCATTCGCGAATTGGATCGGCAATCACGCGGACGAAACCGACGCCGCCGAAATGCAGTTGAAGCTGCTGAGACTGCAAATCGAAACGTTCCGCCCGGAGTTCACGATACCGTTCGCGAGCTTCATCTACTTTTGCAACCAGGAAAACAGCTGGATGAATCAGCTTGCGATCACGCCCGACCGCATCGCGGCCATGAATTTGCCGGGAGTGAACTTTATGTACCCTGGAGACGAATGGGATGCGAATGTCCGGAAGTTTGAGAGCAAGGCGGCGGCCACCAGATATATGCTCGACATAGAAAAGCTTGTGATCGATCCGATGCCGCCCAGCATTCCAGAAGAGACGATACGGGAAGCTGCGGTAAAGCTGCTCAAGGCGTTGCACAAGCGGTTCGGCCGTATGCTCACCGGCAGGATGGAGCCCTTCGAGATCTATCTTCACGATCTCAATCGAATTATGAAGGTCGTGCCGAAAACCGCGGAGTGCGAGATCTGCGAAGCAACGCCGGAAACAGCCGCGCGAGCGCGATACGTAATGTGCAGCCAGGTGGCGTGGTACACGTTCGCGCATACCTGGGGCTGGGGGACGCTGCTAGTGTCCGCCATGTTCGAAGATCGGGACTTCAAGGAGAAAGGCGAGCAGGACTTGTTCAAGCGCTCGGTGACCGCACTTTCGACTGACATCTTGAGTTTCCGGAATCCCACGCACGCGAGGCGCATGGTCGAGTTCTTTTGGGGGAAGAAGTTCGAACTGCTGTACCGGCTGCGCGGGGCACCCTCAATTCAGATGCCCGCCCCGGCCGGCAATCGTTGAGGCAGGGGAGCCCCGACAGAGCCCAACCAGTTGCCCCGATGCGCTACCTTATTCAGTTGTCGAAGAGCGATGCGTGCGGTCGTCAAGAGAGCCATTCCCACGAAGTGTTGCGATTAGAGATATGCTATCCAACAGTCACGTTTCGGAAGACGAGGTAGTCAATTGAGTGGGGCGGATATTCCCCTCGCCCCTGAGAAACAGCACAACCGCGCAATTTTAGCCTGGGCTCACCTCGACTGGCTGCTGATGATAGGAGTCCTGCTTCTGATCGGGATGGCTGTTGCCGAAGTTGCAAGCACTTGGAATACCTTCTCCGAGGCCTACGACGAGCCGTACCACATCGCGAGCGGCATGGAGTGGCTTGACAAGGGAACATATAGCTACGAACTGCAGCATCCTCCGCTCGCGCGAGTAGCTGTCGCACTCGGACCATATTTGAAAGGACTACGGTCGTTCTCTCTACCAAGCGCGTGGGACGAAGGGAATGCAATCCTATATTCGACAGGGAATTACAAGAGCAATCTCGCATCTGCGCGAAGCGGCACGCTACCTTTTCTCGTTCTGGGATGCTTTGCGACCATGCTGTGGGCTCGCCGATGGTTCGGCAGGGCGGCGGCTATTTGGGCCGTTCTGCTGTTCGTGAACCTTCCTCCCATTCTCGGCCATGCAGGTCTGGCTACGCTCGATGTGGCGTGCGCCGCGACGGTTGCGATAGCCCTGTACGCGTTCCTACGGTGCCTGGAAAGTTTTGCGTGGCCGAGACTGGTCCTTCTGGGAGCAGCACTAGCGCTCGCTTTCCTCTGCAAGTTCTCGAGTTTCGCGTTTCTCGGGGTGTGCTTTCCCATTGCGTTCATTTACGTCGCGCTCAAAGAGCCGGGCACGTCGCTTAGAGCAGTCCAATGGCGGCGTGTGCTCATGCGAGTTTCAATTGTCGCTGGGGTCGCGTTCGTGCTGATGTGGGCGGGGTATCGCTTCTCTTCCCCAGCGATAGCGGATCAAAGCGGTGCCCGGGAGGATGTTGCGCACGCGTTTGCGAAACGGCCGCTTCTCCGAGGCCTCGCCTACAAGGCAGTCGAAGTTCCAATTCCGCTCGCTCAGGTCGTTATAGGACTGCACCTAGTGGATGCTCACAATACATTCGGTCACAACTCTTACCTGTTCGGCAAGTATCTTCACAACGGCTGCTGGTACTTCTTTCCGGTCGTCCTTGGAGTCAAGACTCCGATCGGTTTTCTGATCCTTGCCGGCTGCGGCATCTTCGCGATCGCGCGGGGCCTCAAGTCAAGCCGGTGGCAACAGCACCTTACCGTGATTTTCCCGGTGGCCATCCTGCTTGTGTGCATGGGCTCCGGGATCAACCTCGGAGTGCGCCACATCCTAGCGATCTACCCGCCACTGGCGGTAATCGGTGGTTACGCGATTTCGGAGTTCTTCGTGTTAGCAAAACAGAGGTCCCTTCGTCCGATTTTGGTTCTACCGATTGTGCTCACCGTCTGGGCTGTGTCTGATTCGTGGATGGCTCGTCCGGATTACTTGGCATACTTCAACCAGTTCGCCGGTGCGCACCCGGAAAGGATCCTGGCCGAATCCGATCTGGATTGGGGACAGGACCTTTATCGTCTTAGCGACCGGTTGAGAGAGCTTCGAGTCGACCACGTTTCGATAAAATACTTCGGCAGAGCTCCGCTCGAAAAGGTTGGCCTGCCTCCCTACTCAACACTGTCGGCCGATGTGCCCACCACGCATGGCTATGCGGCTGTGAGCGTGCGGTATCTTACTCTGGAATACGCGAAAGACGGTTCGTTCGGCTGGTTGAAGGATAAGACGCCCTTAGAGATAGTCGGCAAATCGATATATTTGTATAACTTAGGCCCGTAAACCGGCATTGGGGCCGGGGAACAACAGCAACCGATTGACCCTTCCAATGTGATTAGACGCGAGCACGATATCGAGGATGCCCGGCAGGTAGCGGCATCTTAGCGTAAGCCTCCGGAGTTACGTTGTGTTTCTTTCACATGTCTCGGTTCAGGTTCCTCAATCTCTTCGATTTTCATTCATCATCTTTTTTTGGGATACCGCCTCTGAGCAAACTCGAATGCGTGACTTGAAGTCCAGAATGAATGCCGAGACGATCATTGCGCTCGCCAGCTTGCAGCGGCCGTAGGCACAGTTCCATCCACATCTGCGAACACTGGTATATCTGATATGCGGGAAGATCTTGCGCCCTTACGAGGTACGTCCCCTCCTCGGCTGCGGAGGCGTCGCGAATGTCGCTCATCACAAACTGATTCTGCGGCATGGCCCGAATCCGGAACTGTCCCGAAGGCGCTTCATAATTTCCCCAGCTGAAGCAGCGACCGATACAAGCCCTGTCAACCATGTGGTACGCCGAGAAGCGATACTTCAACGGAGGTATCACGGTAGCCAAAATCCGCGCGCCCGGCGGCAGTGTCCGCACGAGGTTTTCCGCTTGTTCTTCCATGTGGTTTATCTTGGCCGTGTCCTGATACAAAAATGTGAAAAAGACGATTGCAATCGCGGTACCCGCCACCAAGTGCTGCCATCTTGGCCGCGTTGCGCCCAGCAGGCAGCACAAGAGAACCGCTGAAATCAGAGTCAACCTTTCCAACAGGTCCAGCAATGGCGCGGCATATTGGGGGAGATAAATTCCGTCGGGGAGCAGCAGAACCGCGGCCTCCGCAATTACATAGAGTCCAAGGGGAATCGCAAAATGGGCGAAAAGACCTTGCTCGCGCCAGCGACCGAGTAAATCAATTCCCACAGCGATGACCACAAAAGCGGCGAAGGCAACTGCAGGCAGCTCATACCGGCGCGTAAGAATCATCTGATCCAGGCCATTGTAGAAATCCACGGAGTGAGGCGGAGAGACTACCTTGTAACGCCGCTCCAGATACAGATGCGCGCCTATGAGGATCGCGACCGCCGCGAGGATCAGCAGGAGCTGGAAGCGCCCCGGTATCAGCCGAGCGACGCCGATATAGAGGCCCCCTCCCGCCAGCCAAGCGAGGCCGAGCGGATGGGCGAGACCAGTCAGCGGCAAAAGCACGATCAGCCCGAGCCATACCCAGCCCCGTCCTCTCCATATAATCGCCAAGGCGAAGAATGCCAAGCCGATCGAAAGGTAGTAGTTGAACACTCCCTCCTGGAATGTCCAGCCGTACGCGATCACTGCGACGACCGGTACAAGAAACCACGGGGCGCGGCGGTTTGCCGCAAAGATAAAAGCGAAGGCACCCCAGAAAAAAATCAGCACGGAAAGCGATACGGCAATGCGCTCGCCAGCGTGCAGGCCAAACATGCGTCCGAAACCAGCGACCAGAAAATCAAAGAGAACGTTGTTCCATTGGCGGGCGACCCATAAGCCGGGCGCGCGTCCGCGTTCGATCAGCTGAACGAGCCATGCGTTGTAAAGGTGGCTGCGGAGGTCCCCCGCTTCGATCCGCCGCTGCCAGAAACAAGGAACCAGCGCAAGCAACGAAACGAGCCCGATTCCGATCCGCGGCAGGCGGGCATCGCCGAGAGATTCTACTTGTTCCGTATGAGCGAGTGTCGATGCGCGCATGTCCAGAAGCATCCACAGCGTGCTGCTGATTAACCAGGAGCCTTCTCGGCGCAGCAAAGATAGTGCGTGCGAAGCCAACAAACAGAAGACAGGAGATGGTAGAGAGTTGGCGACCACCGCGCGGCGACGCGTCCGATTGGAGGCGCCAGCGTCACACGATAAAACTCCAGCTTGCAGCCATTCAGCAAATCCTTGATTTCGCGCCTGCCGATTCCCGTTACGGTCTTGTTACGCGGGTTCGAATATGTAAAGTCATACCAGATGAAATAACCGCCTCCCCGCAGCGTGCGCAGAATCTCCGTCATAATTGCGCGTCTCAAGACAGGATCCAAAACCGAAGAGAACATGGTGAACTGAAACGCCACATCGAAAACCTGATCGGGGAATGGCAGCTGCGTCGCAGTGCACTCAACCAAACTCAGGTTCGCCGGAGCCAATCGCCTGCCAGCTTGCAGGAGGTTTCCCATCACGTCGATGCCAAAACAGTCTTGCGGTTCCGCCCCCAAATCAAACAAGCGGCGCAAGAGCGCTCCTCCTCCACATCCGACGTCGAGGATCTTGAGCCCCTCAAGTGATCCAAGCCGTTTCCTCAAAAGGAAGCTAACGAGACGCTCCTCGCGTTCGTGGACAGCGCATCTCCCGAACTGATCGATACAAGGCTGCTGCCGAACCTTGGCGTAAACCTCCCGGATGCGCCGTGTTTCCCGCGCATATGCCGGTTCAAGTTCGGGAAGCTCTCCGATTTTCATCCATCACCTTGTGGATTGGACGCAACGGTTGGACTCAAACGACCACGGGTAAGTAATGCCCGGGGTTTTGTGTACGCGAGAGCCGGGGATAAGTTGGCAGAAGCGTCCGAAACAGTCTTTGCACAGCGGCAGGCAAGGCCAAACCACAAGAATGTAAATCCCTGCAGCGTGTCGCTGGTGAACGTGGACATTCCAATATTCATAAAAATTGCCATTACGACCATAGAGAATCCAAAACGCGCCATTAAGGACGAAAGCGGAAGACGTTCTTCCAGAATAGGCCCGGCGCGTCCATGGATGGCCTTCAACCCTCGCCCACAGAGAAACAGCGGTAACAAGAGAAAGGCGAGATAGGGCATAAAACCCAGTACCCCGTATCTCTTGAGGATGGCGAGATACTCTGAGTCGTCGTAGCTATCGAGAAAGAGCCCTTTCGCGGGCCCGTTACCCAAGAATGGTGACTTTTCAAAATAGAAGGCGGCCTCAAGCCATACCTTGTTGAAGCGCTCCTGCAAGGAGTCGACCTCCATCGGGTGCTTGAGGGCGTTGAAGCGCTCGAACGTGCTTTGATTTTTCAACTCGACGGTGAGGAACGTCCATGTGAAGAGCGGCAACAAGACGAAGAGAAGCAAGAACAACTGGGTGGCGCGTCGCCGCAGCGCCCCCGCTGATGTCAATATGACCATGGCGAAGCCAAAGAGCGAGGCCAGCAGACAATAGCGGGACGCCGTCATGACGCTGGTCAGCAGGCACAGGAAGGCGGTACCAGCATTACGAAACGGGCTGCCAACTTTGAAAAGAAACGCCATGGTGTACAACACGAGAAACCAGCTGAGCACCTCGCCGAGAACATTCGGGTTGCCCATCGTTGAGTAGACGCGATGATGGAGCTCGAGTCCCAATTCGTGGTGGAGACCACCGCTGAAGTAAGGATTGAGCTTGTAGGCAAAGCCGAGATCGAAGAACTGGCCCCATCCGTATACGGCAATCAACACGACGGCAACGGAGAGAAAATTGAGCAGCCTCTGGAGAGAAGCTTCCGATAACTCAGCCTCGTACCCAATCGTGAAGTAGAGGGCGATCAGAAACATCTTTGGGGGCTCGAAGTAGTCCCGAAAAATCAGATTGTGCCCAAGAACCTGCGACCCATACCACATCGAAAGGCTGATCGAGAAAGCGAATAGAGCCGCGATGAGAAACATCGCGTTCAAACGAATCGGCCGGACGATTCCCGCCAGCAGCAGCCATCCATAAACTCCGATGATGACGATGGCAAGAGGTTGCTCGATCTTCAGGCTCAACCCGGAACTAACTGGTATCGCAGGGAACAAGATCGAAAGGCAGATGATCGAAAACAGTCCGACCTGGGCCGCGAACTCGGGGATCCATCCACGGGATCGCGGGGGAACCCACGCTCGGAATGTCGGAATGGCATTGGCGTTCATTTCGTTTCGTGCTTTGTCTATGTGTCTATGTCTGCCCGTCTACTTACAGCTTACAGGCCAGAATTCGTTTCGGCCGCAGGTGGCTGAATCGACGTCGGGCGAAGCCACGTTTTCAGCCGAAGCCATGCCTGCTGGTAAGCGGTCCACTCCGCGTGGGACGGCACAAGCAAGAGCTTCCAGCTCACGCCCAGCACTCGTTTCAGTACCATGGCGACGAGCACAGTGTGAACTAAGTACGCGATGGAGGATGCGAGTGCCGCGCCCTGTATCCCCATCCGCGGGATTAGCGTGAAATCGAGAACCCCGGTGACGGCCAACGAAAGAAACGCGCAGATTGAGCTGTATTCGGGCTTGCCTCGCGCGGCCAGATCGGCGGACATCACTTTTGCAAGTGAAAGGGCTATAGTTCCCGGCAAGATCCACCAGATCACCGAAACGCTGGGGCTGAACCGCGCACCGAAAAGGAGAGGGACCGCGAGCGGACTCGCAATGGCGATCGCGAGGCCAGAAAGACAGGCGATCACGAGGACCTGTCGCGTGACCGCGCAAGTGAACTCGGTAGCGCCTTCATCTACGGTGCGGGCCGTGCGCGGCAAGAGAGCGACGGCGACTGCGCGGGGAATCTGCCACAGAGATTCTGAGATGACGACGCCCAAAGTGTAGAGCCCGACCTGCGCGGGATTCAGGAAGTAGTTGACGATGAAGACATCGAGACGGTAGTTGAAGAGCGTGGCCACGTTGCCGAGCTGGCCGCGTACGCCTAAACTCAGGGCAGCAGCGAGGCTTTTTGCGGGGGGCCAAGCGGTCCAGGCGCCACGTAGAAATTTGCGGAGAATCGCCGCCGCGATCACTGCGCCAGACAACAGGCCGAACGCATAGCCAAGAAGCGCCATTTCGGCGGTTCGGCCAAATATCATCATCAGAAGTCCAACGCCAGCTAATTCCGCCACCTGGGCCGCAAACGCAAGGCCGGCACCTGCGCGAAACTGCTCGTGTCCCATGAGCGCCGCGTTGAAATAACCAATGAAAACTGTGAGAGGAACAGCCGCGAGCACCAGGGCAGCGAGGGCCGATGTGATTCCCCGCAGAAAGCTGGGATGCCACTCCCAAAATAGAACAGCCCAAATGGCGCCGGTCGCGATGGACCCAATCAAACCGCACAGCAGGACAGACGAAAACCATCCAGTGGGCCGTCTGATGGGATCAGCTGCCCACGTCGTGATCGGTATCTCGCCCCCCAGACCCGCCAAGAGAGCCAAGGCGTAAATGGCCATGAGGCAGAGACTCACTTGTCCGCGACCTGCCGGACCGAGGAACCGGGCGTAACAAATTTCGATCACGATCGCCACCGCGGCGCACGCAATCTGGCCACCTAGGAGCGCCACCAAGCCCGTCGTAAAGCTAGCCCGACGAACCTTGGGACCAGCAGGACATGCAGCAGCGATCGGCAGCGGAGAACTATCGAGCTCCCGTTTGTTTGCAATCAGAGCGTTCACTTCGTTGCTTTCGAGAAGATTCAATTTACTCGCCTTCCGAGCAGACAGCATTGATGGCGGCGTGGCTTGTGGGACAGCGCCCACCCTTGTTCGAGGGCAAATTCCCGGCGGTGTCGCAAACAGGCGTAAGCGCGCGCAGTGTTACGCGGCGATGTTACGGAGGTAAGAACGGGAGTTCACAATTTCACTTGGACACGCAAGATCGCAAAATACAAATAGCGGAAACGTTCTCTCCCCGCTTTCCACAGCCATCGCTCGATCCTGAAACTCCGCATTTTAGTATTCACTCTCCTTTCATCTCGCACTAACAAGTTGGCTGTATCCAAGTGCGTGTCGGGCTGGTAGCGTGCCAGTTCACCGAAGCCAACTTCAAACGATTCTCTCAGCGGCGCTCTGAAGATGCGCTCTGGCGGTGGGTTGTAAGTCACAGAGCGGAGCTGCGCGTGCGAATAGCGGCGTTACCAGATGAGCTTAAACGAAGCGCCGTGGTATGCAATTTATACAAAGCATCAGCACGAGAAGTCCGCAGCGAAGAGCCTGTCGAACAGAGGGATCGAGACGTTCGTCCCGGTGTATCGCGGGGTTCACCGGTGGAAGGATAGAAACAAGAATCTGCTCTTACCGCTTTTCCCGTGCTACGTGTTCGTTCGGACAGACTTGGAGCGCAAGACCGACATTTTGCGAACGCCAGGTGTGCATTGGCTCGTGGGAAACGGCGGCTACGCTTCCGAGATTCCGCCGCAAGAACTGGAGGCGCTGCGAGCTGCAGCCAATGGCCCGGCTCACTTGGAGCCGTATCCGTTTTTGCAAACGGGGGACCGAGTGCGCGTGCGTTCAGGCCTATTGGCCGGTGTCGAAGGAATCCTGATTCGATTGCGAAATCAATACCGCTTGGTCTTATCGGTCCAGCTGCTCAAGCAGTCTGCCGCCGTCGAAGTAGACCTCGGGAGCGTCGAGCGAATTTTTTCGGAATCAGCCGCAGAGAGAACGCTGGCACCGGCGCTCCCCAAGCGACAACGATCCTTCGGAAAAGAAAAGTGAACTAAAAAGTGGATAATCAACAGCGATGGGGTTTAATTCCACGCGGAAACTCGCCAGAGCTGGTTAACGGGCAGCCGTTGAACCCCGTAGTGCCGGCCGGGTTGGACAGCGGGTTCACCTGGGAGCAGGCGCTCCGTGTGGTGACGAAAAACATAGTCTTTTCCCTCATTTTCGTGGTGCTTGCGACGGCTGCAGTCGCGACTGTGGCATTCATGATGAAGGACTTCTATCAACCGGTTGCGCGCGTCGAGATCGATCCCGTGAGCAGTGGAATGAAAACTCTGGGTGAAATCCAATGGAACACGGACTCAAACGACGAAAACTACGTGGAGACGCAAACGCAACTTTTGCAGGGCGATTCTCTGGCGGTGGGTGTCATTCGCGCCTTGCGGCTTGATCAGAATCCGGAATTCGTCGGCAAGGCTGCGAAAAGCTCTGGGCAAATGGCCGGCTCGGGCGCACAAGGCAAACCGGCGCTTCCCGCAGGCGAGGCGTACCTGCAAGACGAGTTCGAGCTGGCCAACCGCACGCCCTTGGAATCGATAGCTCTGAGCTCATTTGCCAAACGGCTCTCCGTCAACACGATTCATAACACGCGCGTTGTTGAGATCAGTTTTTCGTCCCGCGATCCCCAACTCGCACAAAATGTTCTGAACACACTCGTGACGCAGTATCTCGAGCAAAACTTTCGGATGCGCCACACGGCAAGCATGCAGGCTTCGGAGTGGCTCGCGTCCCAACTCGACGATCTAGAGCGGCAGGTGGTTGAGGCAAATGCAGCGGTCACGGATTATCAGAAGGAGTACGGTCTGATAGAACTCGATGACCGCGACGTCCCGACGGGCCAGTTGATGTACGAAGTGAACCACGAGTTGAGTCAGGCTGAAGCCAACCGCATCGAGCAGGAGGCGTACGTCAAGATGATTGACGAGGGCCAGGGCAACTCGGTGCCAGCGGTACGCGACGACCAGCTCTATCAAACCCTGATGGCTCGTTACGACGACGTGGGGGCACAGCTTGCGCGCGCTCGCAGCGTATACGGCGACGAGAATTCCGTTGTCAAGAAATTGCAGGATGAATCGGGCGAACTGTCGACTCAGGTCGAAGCCGAACGCAATCGGATGGTCAGCCAGGTCAAGACGTCCTATGCGGCGTCGCGTGAGGCGGAACAGATGCTGCTAGCCTCGCGCGAAAAGCTGAGAGCCGAGATGGGCGATGCCAGTTCGCATATGACCGAGTTCCGGCTGCTCAAGAACCAGGCAGTCGCGAATTCCGAGCTGTACAACACACTGAAAGGTCGCCTAGTGGAAGCCGGAATCTACGCTGGCTTGAAATCAAGCAACATCCACGTCGTCGACCTAGCCCCCAAGCTCCCGAAGCCCAGCGGCCCGCATCGCACCCTGATCATCGCAATGGGATTCGCGGTGAACTGCGTGCTCGCTGTGATCCTTTCGTTCGTCAAGGAAAGCTTCAATAACACGGTACGAACTCCCGATGACCTCAGAGCGTGGGTCGGCCTGCCTTCCCTCGCCATGCTTCCGCCGATCCAGCTGAACGGCAGTGACGGAAATGGGCACGGATCAACCCTGCGAACGTTCGGCAACGGACGAAAGACTGGCTCGAAGATTCAATTCGCGCGCCTGCATACCGTCGAGGGAGAGGCCATGTCCGATCTTCGAACAGTCCTCATGCTTTCCCCACACACGCGACCGCGCGTGATTCTGGTGACATCAGCCGTAACCGGGGAAGGCAAGACCACCGTGGCAATGAATCTCGCGATTGCCTTCGCTCAGTGCGGAAACACCTGCCTCGTGGACGGCGACTTGCGCCAACCGGAGATTGCCAAGGCTTTCGGTCTGAGCAACGAAACAGGTTTGCAAAGTGTGTTGGCGGGATCCTCTTCGCTGGACAGCGCCTTGGTAAGCGCTCCAGCGGTCCCGAGTCTGTCGCTACTTACAGTCACAGGGCTGGCCGCAAATCCCATCGATCTGATTGCGTCGGAGAAGATGCGATCGCTGGCAGCAGATCTGCGCAATCGGTTCGACTACGTTGTGATCGATTCGCCGCCCGTAATTCCGTATTCGGACGCCCGCATCCTCTCTTCCTACGCGGACGTCGTGATCCTAGTGGGCCGATATGGATTGACAACCCGGCGGGCGATCACGCGGGCCGCACAACTGCTAGACGAAGTGAACGCTCCTGTTGCAGGTGTCGTCGTGAATGGCATTGATGTGGCCTCGCCGGATTACCGCTACTACAACTACGGCTATACGATCATTGGCAACGGGAAAAGCAACTCCTACTACCATCCGGCACAACCGGGCGATTTGCCTTCTGAGCCGTCGCCGGAAAACAAAGACACAAAGAGCAAGGGCGCCCATGCGTGATAACCACCAGCTCTTCTCATTTGAGGCGCGCTGGCGAAGGATGAAACGATGAGGACCACAATCAGGAACGTCAGCGGGGCACATCGAAGCGCATTCATTCTTATTGCCGGGCTGCTCCTCACTTTTGGCGGGGTGGCCCGTGGTCAGGAGAGCGGGCAAGCATCGGCTCCCGCGGCCGGAGCGGTTCCCGCAGCGGCCTCGCCAACCGTCTCGGATGAATACAAGATCGGTCCCGGAGATATCATTTCGGTTGTCGTCGTCGACACACCCGAACTGGGCGGAAAGTTTCGTATCAGCGATACGGGGTCACTCCAACTCCCCGAATTGTCCGAACCGATACACGCGGATGGCCAGAGCCCACAGGAACTTGCTCATACGGTTCGCATGGCGCTGATGGATGCGAAGCAGGCTCGCGATCCCAAGGTGAGCATTTTTGTGGAGCAGTTTCACGGCCGTACGGTCACGATTCTCGGGGCCGTGATGAAGCCTTCCGTTTATGCCCTCGAAAGACGCACAACCGTGCTCGAAGCATTGTCCATGGCTGGCGGTCTTCTTCCCAACGCAGGGAACATCATCACAGTAATAAGGGGCCGTGCCAGCGCGGAATCCACCAATACGCCCGTCGGTTCCGTCGAAATCCTGGATATGAGCAAGCTGACTAAGGGCCAGGACCTGGCTGCGAACGTGGAAATAAGGAATGGCGACACCGTTACTGTTTCGAGCGCGGCAATCGTTTATGTGGTCGGCGCCGTAATGAAACCCGGAGGGTACGCGATGCTCGACTCAAGCGACGGAATGTCCGTGGTGCAAGCGGTCGCGCTGGCGCAGGGCTTTACATCCGTTGCTGCAACCCATCGCGGTATCATCGTTCGCCAATCCAGCAGCGACATCGACCGGCAGGAAATCCCCGTGGACATCGCTCAACTCATGACGGGGAAGGCTACGGACGTGCCACTCGCTCCCAACGACATTGTTTTCATCCCCGAGAGCGGAACGAAAAAGACGCTAAAGGTGATGGGCGACATCGCCATGGCGGCGGTGAACGGAATTGCGGTCTACGGTGTCGGATATCGCGTCGGGCAAATCAACTAGTGGCACGGCATTCTTAAAGATTTCGGTTGGTGTCCGCTAAGGCCCGTCTTTCGAATCGCACGAACAGTTTCCAAAATCAGACCTAGGAGATTCATCGTGTCTTCTTCCGTACAGCCACATGAGAACCTTGTCCCGCGGTCCTCGACTGTGCCTCCCGCACGACCGACCGGCGAGGTGAGGTTTGACTTTCTAGACTTGAAAGCTCAGTTCGCAACGATCCGCAAAGAAGTGATGGACGCCATCACGGAGGTGATGGAAAGCCAGCATTTCATTCTGGGAGCCGAAGTGCGTCTCTTGGAAGAAGAAATTGCGGCCACGCTTGGCGCGAAGCACGCGATTAGCTGCGCCTCGGGATCGGATGCCCTTGTCCTGGCGATGATGGCGGCAGGAATCAGCCCCGAGGACGAAGTAATCACAACGCCGTTCACTTTCGTTGCCACAGCGGGCTCGATCGCCCGAATTGGCGCGAAACCCGTGTTCGTGGACGTCGAGGCGGGTACGTTCAACATCGACCCGAGCCGGATTGAAGCGGCGATTACGCCGAGAACACGAGCGATTCTTCCGGTGCATCTTTTCGGACTTCCCGCGGACCTCGATCCAATTCTGGACCTCGCAAGGGACCGAGGGCTCGCTGTAATCGAGGACGCCGCGCAGTCAATCGGTGCGCTATATCACGGCCGGTATGCGGGAACCATCGGCACCTACGGCTGCTTCAGTTTCTTTCCGTCGAAAAATCTGGGCGGGGCCGGGGATGGGGGCCTGGTGACGACGGAAGAGTCCGGGCTGGCCGATAAGCTGCGGCTTTTGCGCGTGCACGGCAGCGCGCAGAAGTATCGTCACGAAATTCTCGGAGTGAATAGCCGTCTGGACGCGTTGCAGGCAGCCATCCTCCGGGTGAAGCTGAGACACTTGCCCGATTGGACGCGCTCGCGCCAGCTTAACGCGGATCGATACCGGAGGCTGTTTGAAGAAGCGAATCCGGGCGGCCGCGTGAAAGTTCCGATGGCGCCGCCTGAAATCGTGCACGTTTACAATCAGTTTTCGATACGCTGCCATAAGCGCGATGCGCTGCGCGAGTTTCTGCGAAGCCGCGAAATCCCGACGGAAATCTACTATCCGCTCCCTCTTCATTTGCAGCCTGCATTTGCCTATCTCGGTTATTCGCACGGACAGTTTCCTCAAGCTGAACTCGCGAGCCAGGAGGTGCTCTCTCTGCCCGTGTATCCGGAGCTGACGGAATCGCAACAGCGAGCTGTTGTGAACGCGATCTCCGCGTTTTACGCGATTCAGAACTGACCGCGGCAAGAGACACCGTTGTTAACAGACAGCACCCATCAGGGATGCAAACCAGGAGACAGGGCCATGTCTAACAATCAGCTTCCCGCTGTTGGCGTGGTGGGTTGCGGGTACTGGGGAAGGAACCTCGTAAGAAATTTTCATGAGCTGGGGTGTTTGCACTCGGTGTGCGACACGGAAGAAGCCAGATTGGAAGAGATGCGAAAAAGCTACGGCGCCACCGGCACGACCTCTTTCGAAGATATGCTCGCCATGCCGGAGATCCAGGCTGTGGTGATCGCCGCTCCAGCCGCGCAGCACTTCGATCTTGCGAAACGGGCGTTGCTCGCTGGCAAGGACGTGTTTGTGGAGAAACCGCTCGCGCTTCAAATTGATGCCGGAGAAGAAATGGTCCGGCTGGCCCGAAGCCGCGGTCGCATTCTGATGGTGGGACACCTGCTGCACTACCATCCGGCTGTCACCACTCTGCGCCGAATGCTTCGCGATGGAGAACTAGGTAAGATCGAATACCTCAGTTCCTCTCGTTTGAACCTCGGAAAACTGCGCACGGAAGAAGATATCTTGTGGAGTTTTGCGCCTCACGATATCTCCGCCATCCTCTATCTCCTCGATGAATCGCCAACGAGCGTTGTCGCGCAAGGCGCGAGCTATCTCAATCATCCGAACGCGGATGTCACACTGACGATTCTCAGTTTTTCGAGCGGAGTGCAAGCACACGTGTTCGTAAGCTGGCTGCACCCGTTCAAGGAACAGAAGCTAGTCATCATCGGCGACCGCAAGATGGCTGTTTTCGACGACACGCAGACGGGGAGCAAATTGGTACTGTATCCGCACCGGATTGACTGGGTAAACCGTGTTCCGGTCGCTCGCAAGGCTGAAGGTGAAGTAGTTCAGCTGCCAACGGATGAACCGCTCAGGTTGGAATGCCTCCACTTCGTCGAATGCGTGCGCGACCGGAAGAATCCGCGCACAGACGGGGAAAACGGCCTGCAGGTACTCAAGATCCTTCACGCAGCGGACCGATCGATTCGCAATCATGGACAGCTCGCTACAGTCGACGAAAAGGCTGCGCCGCATTATTCCGCGCATCCGTCCGCGATCATCGATTCCCCATGCGAGATCGGCGACGGGACGAAGATTTGGCATTTTTCACACATCATGCCGGATAGCCAAATAGGAAAGCGATGCATTCTAGGGCAGAACGTTCACGTTGCGTCAGGTGTGCGGATCGGAAGCGACGTGAAGATTCAGAACAATGTTTCTCTGTACGCCGGAGTTGAGCTTGAAGACGGCGTGTTCTGTGGACCGTCGATGGTATTCACGAACGTAACGACGCCCCGGAGCCACGTCAACCGGAAATCGGAGTATCGCCGAACCTTGGTCAGACGAGGGGCCACGCTCGGCGCGAATTCGACAATCGTTTGCGGAACGACCATCGGAGAGTATGCCTTCGTGGGCGCGGGAGCGGTGGTGACTCGTGACGTCCCGGGCCATGCGCTTGTTATAGGGGTGCCCGCGCGACAAGTCGGATGGGTTTGCCGATGCGGCGTGCGGCTCGAATTGTCTGGGGACATCGGTTTGTGTTCCTCATGTGGGAACACATACTCGGTGAATCAAGGTGTTTTGGTTGACCTCGCTCCGATGCCGTCACGCGTGTCTGCTGCGCGCGCGCTCGCTGCTACGGCGGGAGAAGACTGAGGTCGAGATCAGGCCCGCCCATCGGGCGTTATTTCATCACGGCCCAATCGTTCTAGGACGAGGGTTCAGACCTGTGAGTCCGGAGAATCGTGTAGGGAGCCGCTTGAAAGGCGAGCGAACTCCTGGGCAAGACTCGCTTCCAATCTACTTGTCGGGGCTCGAACAGGCAAAGTTTGATCTCGATCGAGCCGAGAAATCCTCGGGCGCGACAGAGGACTCTCTGGAAAAACTCCGGTGGTCCATTGAAGTGGACGTGCGACGAACGTTAGTGCGAATGTACGATGGACTCGTGAAGCTCGTGCAAGATCGAGAACAGGAGCTTAAGCTTGTCCGCAGTGCGAATGCTAAGCCGGAAGCCACAGTTTCTCCCGGAGGCCGCGTTGCCGAAGAGTGACGTTCGACGACCCTTTCGCGTTGTGCTCCACGGACTGCCTTATTTCTGCGAGAAGTTGCGTGATCTGATTCGAAACGAAAAATGGGATGTCCGATTTCGCGCGAGCCTGACTCCTGTCGGGCTGGCGAGCCATGCCGAAGACGTACGCTGGTGCGACCTTGCATACACGTGGGGTGGACGGGTCACCATGGGCAAATTTCTCTGGGTGGCCCGCTGCCTGGGTAAGAAGAAGGTTGTAATACTGTGGTCCGGCAGCGACGTTCTCTATGCGAAGAACGAATACTCTCAAGGGAAGATGTCGCCGTGGGTCAGCGAGAAAATTCATTGGGCGGTCTCGCCCTGGATCGCCGAAGAAGTGCGTTCCATGGGAATTCCGTGCGAACACGTCCAGGCTTCGTTCGTCACACCGGTCGCGAGTCCGCCACCTTTACCAAAGAAATTCTCGGTGCTCATCTATGTAGCGTCGGTGGAAAAGCTGGACCTCTACGGATTCGATCGCATGGTGGAGGTCGCAGACAAACTGCGATCGATTGAATTCAATCTTGTGGGGCTGGAGCCGGGACAGGTTTTGAAGGTGCCGCCGAATATCAAGGTCCACAATCGAGTGGACATTGCTCCTTTTTTCACGCGGGCCAGCGTCATTTATAGACCCGTGCGGCATGACGGATTGTCTTTCATGGTGCTAGAGGCGTTGGCGTACGGGCGCCATATTCTCTACACCTATCCGCTTCCCGCGTGCATCCAGGTGACAAGCGTGGAGATGGCGTGCCGGGAACTGCAGCGACTCCGAGCGCTCCACGATTCCGGAGAACTCGGACTCAACGCGGCTGGGATCGAACTGATTCGCCGGGATTACCATCCCGACAAAGTGCAGGCCGATCTTCTAAGACGGTGGAACGAGGTCATACTAGCGCCAGCGGGCGTACCTCGAACATCAAACGTCGTCCGGGAAAATGCGTGACTGCGAGATCTATCGAAATAAATCAACCAGGGCCAACTAGCGTCACTTGGATCAGCATTGTTGGTACGAGGCCTCAGTTCATCAAGCTCGGACCGATCTGCCGCGCGATCGAGGCTTACAACGAACAAGGGCGATCACCCCAAGTCCGTCACAGAATCATTCACACGGGCCAGCACTACGATCACGATGTTGCGGACCTTCTGTTTGAGCAGATGCGAATTCCGCGACCGGATCACAACTTGAAAGTTGGCTCGGGCTCGCACGGCACGCAACTCGCGAAGATGATCGAGCGGCTCGAAGCTGTTTTGCTTTCCGAGAGACCCGATTGGGTGATCAACTATGGAGATACGAATTCCACTCTTGCCGGGGCACTTGTTGCCGCACGCCTCCACTTCGCTGCGGCGCATGTGGAGGCTGGTTGCCGCAGCGGGCAAATCGCGATGCCTGAGGAGCAAGCTAGGATTGTCGCGGACCATTTCAGCTGCCTTTTGCTGGCACCTTCGCGAACCGCGGCAGATAATCTGCGCCTTGAGGGTATAGGTATCGAAGGTGACCCGCGAAACCGAAAGGTCGCAATCGTTGGCGATGTAACTTACGATGCCTTACTTCAAAACCTCGACCTCGCGAACAAACTCGCCGACCAAAATCTTCGGAGATTTGGCTTACAGGAAAAGCGCTACTACTTGTTGACTCTGCATCGCGCCGAGAACACAGACCGGATCGAGTACATACGGGCGATATTAGACGCGGCGGAATCGCTGGACCTGCCTGTACTGTTTCCGGTCCATCCGCGCACCAAGAATGTCCTCGCATCCAACGGGATGACCCTCAATGGAAATCTTCATGTCGCCATGCCGCTCGGGTATCTCGAAATGCTCGCGCTCGAAAAGCACGCTCGCGGGATATTGACCGATTCCGGCGGAGTTCAAAAGGAGGCATTTTATCTCCAGGTCCCTTGCGTGACCCTGCGCGAAAACACCGAATGGCCAGAAACAGTCGAGTTGGGCGCAAACCGACTGGCCGGCGCCTCTCGGGAAAGAATACGCGAAGCGGTTACTGCGAGCCGCCAAGCGCCACAGACTTCCACTCCTTATGGTGATGGAAAAGCTGCTCTAAAAATCATACACGAGTTGCAAGAGTTCAGTCCCAGCTAGAAGCCACCACAGATGGTGGTGGAAGCCTCATGCTTTGTGGGCCTCGAGCTGCTGTCTTGTCGCGTTGGTTCCTATGAGGAAGTATAAAATTGCTCACCTGACTTCGGTCCACTCCGCACTCGACAACCGCATTTACTACAGAGAATGCATTTCGCTGGCAGACGCGGGGTTTCTAGTGACAATTATCGGGCCGCATTCGGAGGATATCGTCACGAATCATGTTCGGATCAAAGCGATTCCGGCCGAACGCGGGAGATTTGCGAGAATGACTCGGGCAGCTTGGAGGGTTTACGCGGAAGCGCTGCGGCAGGATGCCGACATCTATCATTTCCACGACCCGGAATTGATTCCGGCGGGACTCTTGCTTCGAGCACAGGGCAAGTGCGTCGTTTACGACATTCATGAGGACTTGCCTAAAGACATTCTTTCAAAATATTACCTTCCCATCTGGAGCCGGCAACTGATCTCGCGGATAGCAGAGCGCGTGGAAAGGGCAACGTGCGGTTGTTTTTCCGCGCTGGTGCCAGTGACGCCATCGATTGCCGAGCGCTTCCGCTCCCTAAATAACCGGACGGTAGTCGTACTCAACTATCCGAGAGAGGCCGAGTTTATTACCGTGAGCGCAGCCTCTCCCTGGGAGAAGCGGCGAGCATCCGTTGCCTATGTCGGGGGCGTGAGCGTTGATCGTGGCATTCGGGAAATGGTGGTCGCCATGTCGCTTTTGCCGAAGGCTCTATCCGCGACTCTCGAGGTCGCGGGGAATCAAGTCCCTGAGCACGACCACCCAGAGGTGATAACCGAGCACTCGGGATGGAAGCGAGTACGGCACCACGGAACATTGGACAGGCCCGGCGTCGCGCGCCTATTGGGCGAAGTGTGGGCGGGGCTAGTGGTCATCCATCCGACGTCGGGATTCCTACACTCGATGCCGCTGAAAATGTTCGAGTACATGGCTGCGGGACTTCCGGTTATAGCTTCTGACTTCCCGCTCTGGCACCAAGTGCTTGATGACATAGGCTGCGGCATCCTGGTTGATCCCCTTGACCCCGTAGCCATTGCGGGCGCAATCGAATACATTTTGACTCATCCTAGAGAAGCGGAAGAAATGGGTCGCCGCGGACAAGCTGCGGTTCGGAAGCAATACAACTGGGAGACACAAGAGAAGAAACTTTTCGACCTCTATGCAGGGTTGCTGGAGCCAGTATGTGTGGAATAGCTGGCATCGTCGCACCTGGCGGGTTTAGTCCGGAAACCCTGGTGTTAATGACGGAGCTTGTGAATTACCGGGGTCCGAACGGCTTCGGATTTGCATATGCAACCCCTGGAGTGAGTGCGCGAGCGGAAATTATTCACAACGAAGCACGGCATCCGCGGCTTTCGCGCCCGGTCGTTGGGTTGGGCAATCGGCGTTTGGCGATTTTAGATGTGTCGCCGCTTGGGAATATGCCCATGGAGAGCGATGACGGAGCGTGTGTCATCACGTACAACGGCGAGATATATAACTACAAAGAAATTCGCCTGGAAATCGAGAACTCTGGCCGCCGTTTCCGCACGAAAACAGACACCGAGGTGATACTGCGCGCCTATCAGGAGTGGGGTGAGGACTGCCTCTCGCATTTCAATGGAATGTGGAGTTTCGCGCTGTGGGATCGCGAAAAACAGAGGCTTTTTTGCGCGCGAGACCGTTTTGGGGTCAAGCCCTTTTACTACGCTTTAAGCGGCGGCAGCTTCTTTTTCGGCTCCGAAATCAAACAGATTCTCCAGGTGCCGGGAATTCGGCGAGTGGCGAACGCATCTGCTGTGTTCAACTTCCTTGAGCGGAGCCTGGTTGACTATTCCGGAGAAACGTTTTTCGAGGGAATCCACCAATTGCCGGGCGGGCATTGTCTCGTTCTGGATCTTGCTGATCGCTTGTCCTTGACTGTGCGGCGCTACTGGGAACTGCGCATCGAGCCAAATCAGCCGAGCGACGAAGACACTGTGGTTGAAGAGTTTCGCGCGCGCTTTGAAAATGCCGTGAGACTACGGCTGCGCAGCGACGTGCCGGTCGGCGCGTGCTTGAGCGGGGGGTTGGACTCTTCCGCCGTCGTTTGTGAGGCGAAGCGCGTTGCCCCTGATATCGACTTTCACAGCTTTTCGGCTTGCTTTAAGGACGATGCGCTCGACGAGCGGCGATTCATTTCGGCCGTCCTCTCTGCAACGCACAGCCCGGGGCACTGGACGTTCCCCGAGGCGGATTCGTTTTGGCGGACGATCGAGTTGATGCTCTACCACCAGGACGAACCGGTCGGGAGTTCCAACGTGTTTGCGCAGTGGTGCGTGATGGCCGATGCGAAACAGCACGGGATTCCGGTGATCTTGGGCGGTCAAGGCGGCGACGAAACGCTCTGCGGTTACCAGAAGTATCGATACTTTTATCTTTGGCACCTTTTCCGGAGCCGCGATCCGAGACTTTTTCGGGAATCGGTGCTTTGGGCCCGCAATGGCACTCGCTCCCATTGGACTCTAGAAGGTGCCAGCCGGTATTTTCCACCTGCTGCGCGCCGGCCGTTCTCGCTTGCGGAGCGCGTATGCGTTCCTGAATTTGGCCGAGACTCCGCTGCACCTCAGCCGGAACTCGGCGCCGGTAGAAGCATCGCGGAGCGGCAAAAGGCGGACCTGGTGTATGCGAGCTTGCCGTCTCTTTTGCACTACGAGGACCGAAACTCGATGGCGCACTCGGTGGAATCAAGGCTTCCGTTCCTGGACTACAAGCTGGTCGAGTTCGTGGTGAATTGTTCACCGTCTCTGAAGCTGCGCGACGGCTGGAGCAAGTGGATTTTGCGCAAGGCATTAGAGGGCACGCTGCCGGATAGCGTGCGCTTTCGAAAGACGAAACTCGGTTTTGACACTCCTCAGACCGCGTGGATGAGGCATGGTCTGCAGAATGGGCATCGCGACGTTTGGCAGGCGCCCAGACTCCGAATGGAGCGATTTCTTTCAGCAAAGAAATTGGCGCACGAAAGCTCGAAGTTTTTGCGAGCGGAACCGCGAGCTTTGCAGGCGGAGGCACTGTTTCGCGCGATCTGCCTTGAACTGTGGGCTCGAGTTCACTCGGTTTCCTGATTACCTTCCCCTAAAAGACAGAATGGATGCGAACTCGCAAGATTACCTGCGCTTTGTGACGGCGCAAGGCATGCGCATCGTCGAAGGCAAATCCTCCTATTGGATCGAGAAAAGAAGCCGTTTTTGGGAGAGCGCGCCCGCACATCGTCGCGTGCATTTGCCGGAAGATGAGGCGGCGATGCTGTTTCGCCTTGGCGCCATCGCAATCCGATACACATGCAACGAGGACCAAGGCACTCCTACTTGCCAATACATTTGGGACGATAAGAATTTCAGCCTGGAGTCGCTCCATAAGGACGCCCGGCGCAACGTGCGGAAGAACATCGGCGTTTGCAAATTCAAGCCTATCGATTTCGAATTCCTGGCGCGAGAAGGATGCGCGATCAATCGCGACGTTTTCTCGCGGCAAGATCGGGACGAAGAGGAATTCCAGACGGACAAAACGAAATGGATGGCCTATATGAAGGTGTGCCAAAGCATGCCTTTCGTCGAGGCCTACGGCGTGTTCATCGAGGACCGGTTGTGTGCATATTCTCTCGTTCTTTTTGTCGACGACTACTGTTACACCCTGCATCCTTACGCCCGCGCAGAGTTTTTCAAGTTCTACCCAATGAACGTCCTGATTTATTTGCTTGTGAAAACGGTGCTCGAACGGCCGAGCGTGCGTTGCGTATCGTACGGCATGCAGTCGTACACTTCGCGGCCCACTCTCGAGCGTTTCAAGATTGCTATGGGCTGCCGCAAGGATTCCTTGGGGATGCGAATCGTAGTGCATCCCTTGGCGCGCCCCTTGTTTTCGGCCCCCGGGGCCTGGGTCACTGAGCGCGCTTTGAGGTTGCTGAAACCTCGCATGGGGAGCCAATTTGCGGTTTTCTCGCAAGCCGTCCGAAATCAGCCCAAGGTGTCTTCCGTGCAAGAGTCCGACGGGAGACTGAACCGCATGCGTTCTGAGCAAACATTCCATGAGCGTTAGCGATTGTGCCCGCGAGAACTCGTTCGATGGCGTGCCTGGGCCGGTGCCTTCACCTTCGCAAGCGTGCCCTCTTTGCATGGGGCGCGCGGGAACCCGAAAGCCCTTGCTGTCGGGTCCGAACAGAAGCATGAGGAAATGTGAGACTTGCGGGGTGGTTTTCCTCGACCCTCCTCCGGATCCGCGGAGGTTTTCAGCCATCCTGGCGGACCACTATATTAAGGGTGAGGCGCGCCTGGAGCGAGCCTTTGGAAGAACGAGGGAACCTGTTCTTTCGCGTGTTGCGGCGAAGATCCTGCAGCGAAAGAAAAGCGGCAACATTCTCGACGTTGGTTGTGCGGGCGGATATTTCCTGGAGCGATATTTTTCCTTGTCGGGATGGGAATCGTTTGGGGTCGAACCCTCGAAGTACGGTTCGGCGAGAGCGGCCGACAAGGGCATCCACGTCTACCGGGGCGAGATTTCGGACGTGGATCTGCCGGACGCGTTCTTCGATGTGATAACCGTTCTGGACGTCATTTGCTACATCCGGGACCCGAAACGGGAGTTGCGCAGGTTACGCAGTGCCCTGAAATCTGGTGGCTTACTTGTTGTGGAACAGCCTGTAGCTGGAACTCACCTGTGGCGGCATATCACAAAGTTGGGAAGATTCCTGGGCGGGGCCCCGATGGTTCTTTTGGAAAACAGCCAGCTGTTCCTCTACGAGATGCAATCGATGAATGTGTTGTTGAGCCAGACCGGATTCAAAGAGCTTGAGTACGATCCGCTGCCGGGGAACAGACAGCGGCGGCGCTATCGAGATGCGATCTTCGGCAGCTACTACCTGACTTCGCGGTTGGCCTGGCATCTCTCGGGCCGCAAGTTAATGCTAGGTCCGAATTTCATCGCCGTTGCATCGCCCGCATGAGTTTCTAAGAGCATGAGAGCACGAGAGCACGAAGGCTCATGGAAATGACCACAGTAACGTGGCCTTTCTGGAGGACAATCCCGCGGTTTGACCGAGAATACAGCATCGCAGACTTTGTTCGGGCTGCGGGCGCGCTCGCGCGCCAGAGGGAGTCTGCCGAATCCGAATTCGCCGATCTCATTTCGGCGGCACCATTCTGTTTTGCGCGGAGTGGGCGAGAGTGCCTTTATCTGATTCTGAAGATACTCGGGTTGCGTGCAGGATCGCACGTCGGAGTTCCGCTGTACTGCTGCGCGTCTGTATTTCAGGCCATTGCCGCAGCGGGTCACGTTCCGGTATTTCTCGATGTGAATTTGAACAACTATGCGCTCGACGAAGAGTTTCTTCGGCAGAGCAGGGAGCGAATTGACGCGGTGGTGGCCGTACACACGTTTGGCTACCCAGCGAATCTGGAGCGACTGCGACAGTGTTTGGCGGGGAGGAACGTGCCCATCATCGAGGATTGCGCGCACGCCCTGCTGACTGAGGACGGAAACAGTTTGGCGGGAACGAATGGGGACGCATCCTTCTTCAGCTTTGCGACTCACAAGCCGGCGGCCGCCGGGGGCGGAGCACTGTTGGTAGTCAATAATCCCGAGCTTGGACCGGCGGCGAAGCGCGAACTAGGAAACTTGGGAAGCGAAAGCTTGTGGGCAGAAATTCTGCATTCGTTCAACTGTTGGGCGCGCAGTGTGTCGTACCACCGGCTGGCTTATGGAGCGCTGCTGGCTTCGCCTTGGGGCCGGTTCCGCGATCGAGAGCGTCTTACGCCAACGGATGACGAGCTTGCGAAGATCCACCAGAGTTGGTCGCCCGCGAGGATCCGTTCGGTCGACCTGTATCTGGTGACGCGGCGGATTCGCGAATTTCGAGCGAAGATGCCTATTCTCGCGGAAAGCATGGAAAAACTGCGCAACGAAATTCGCGGCGCCGCGCTGGTGATGCCGCCGGAACCTTCGTACGCGAAGTGGAACCATTTCATGGCGCCCGTTCGATACAGGAGCGCTGAAGCGCGCGATATTGGGAGGCGGTTTCTCGTGAAACGCGGAATCGACACCTCGCCGCTATATCAAAATTGCGCGCGAAACGCGCGATGGTTCGGATACGAGGGTGGTTGCCCGCAAGCAGAGCTGGCGGCAAGAACTGTATGCGCGGTTCCTAATCAGGCCTGGTTATCGGACAAGGAAATTGCGTACATCGGGGAATCCTTGCGGTTGAGCGCTGACCTGCAATGAGCGGCAGATGAGATTCCTGATCCTTACACAGTATTTTCCTCCGGAGATTGGCGCAGCGCAGACTCGGCTCGAAGCTATGGCGGCGGAGTTGCAGCGCATGGATCATGAAGTCGAAATTGTAACAGCGATGCCGAATTATCCTCGGGGGCGCATTTTTCCTGAGTACCGGGGGCGCCTTTATTGCCGCGAAATTCGCAATGGCGTGACGATTCACCGCGTGTGGATTTACGCCGCGATGGGTGGCGGATTGGGGCGTTTCTTGAACTACGGGTCTTTTCTTCTCACGTCGGTGCTCGGTCTGCTGCGAGCGAAAAGACCTGATTACGTGTTCGTCGAGTCGCCCCCACTCCCGCTGACTTTGACCGGTTACCTGTTTGCGCGGGCCTGGGGAGTGCCGTCGATTATGAACGTCGCTGATCTGTGGCCGGACGCGCCCTTGGAAATGGGCTTCCTAAAGGAGGGTCCTGTCGCTCGCGCGATCAGAATGCTCGAAGCATGGAGCTACCGGTACGCCACCTACGTCAATGCGATGACCGAGGGCGTTCGAGAATCCCTGCTTTCAGAAAAGGGTGTGCCCTTCGAGAAGGTGCTGTTCCTGCCAAACGGAGTGGATACGCTCCATTATCATCCGCGGCCCGTCGATATTGCTTTGAAGCATCAGCTGGGGCTTGATGGGAAGAAGGTCATCCTCTATCAAGGCACGCATGGTTATGCACACGGGTTGGATAATCTGCTTCTTGCTGCGAAGCTTTTGGGAGATAAACCGGATGTGCACTTTTTGTTGATCGGCGATGGGTCGGAAAGACCGCATCTTGAACAATTCCAGAAGAGCCTGAAACTCAGCAATGTAACCTTCCACGATCCTGTGCCGATCAAGGAGCTGCCGGCATATTTTTCTCTCGCGGTATGCGGTTTGGTTTCGCTTCGGGACCTTCCGCATTTGACTGGGGCCCGGCCCGCAAAGATGTTCCCGATTTTGGCATCGGGCAAGCCAATCATATTTGTTGGGCGTGGCGAGGGAGCACAGTTGGCGGAACGGGCGCAGGCTGCCGTCGTCGTCCCACCGGAAAATCCGCAATTGCTTGCCGAGGCGGTTGTGCAACTAATCGAAAATCCTGAGATCGTGCGAGAACTTGGCGCGAATGGGCGCCGTTTTGTCGAGACAAATCTGCAGTGGTCAAAGCTCGTTAGCGCATGGATGGCCCAGCTTAGTTGATCCGCGTTACGACGAGAGTCAGAAAGAAAGTCCGTTTCAAATTCAGAGGAAGTGATGGGGTCTTCAACGCAAGCCAAGAGTGCGCCCGCGACTAAGGCAAAGTTCTTGCCCTTTCACCGCGCGTCTATTGGCGAAGACGAGATGAAAGCGGTCCGCGAGGTTCTCGAAAGCGGCTGGCTTACGACGGGCCCACGCGTCCGAGAGTTCGAAGCCGCGTTTCGGTCTTACATAGGCGCTCGGGAGGCTGTCGCTGTCAGTTCGTGCACTGCGGGCCTTCATCTTGCTCTGGCAGCCATTGGGATCTCTGAGGGAGACGAAGTTATTTTGCCGACGATGACCTTCGCTGCAACGGGCGAGGTCGTCTTCTACCTCAAGGCACGGCCCGTTCTCGTGGATTGCGCGGAAGGCTCATTCCACATGGATCCTGACAAAGTCGTGGGCGCCGTGACGAGTCGAACGAGGGCCGTTCTCCCAGTTCACTACGCGGGATACGGCAGTGGGATGGACCCGATTCTCGACATCGCCCGGCGGCATTCCTTGAAAGTGGTCGAGGATGCGGCTCATGCGTTGCCGTCTCGCTACAGAAGCAAAATGGTTGGCACTTTGGGCGATATCACCTGCTTCTCTTTTTACGCAACCAAGACTTTGATGACTGGCGAAGGCGGAATGGCAACGACTGAGAATCCGGAGTATGCCGAGCGCATGCGAATCCTCGGCCTCCATGGAATCACGCGCGATGCCTGGAAACGCTACACGGCTGAAGGTTCGTGGCGTTACGACATTTTGGATGTGGGCTACAAATACAATCTGACGGACCTGCAGGCCGCACTTGGACTCGTGCAGCTCGCGAAATGTGATGCGATGTGTGCGCGTCGAGAAGCCCTAGCCGAGCGTTACACAAAATCGCTCGAAACACTTTCAGTCTTTGAGACCCCCCGGACGCCCAAGGACGTTACGCACGCGTGGCATCTTTATGTTCTGCGCGTGAATCGCTCGGGATTGAGAATCAGCCGGGATCGCGTCATTGAGGAGCTCAAACTGCGAGGCATCGGAACGTCTGTGCATTTTATCCCCTTGCATCTGCACTCGCTCTATCAAAGAAGTTTGGGCTATCGCGCCGGCCAATTCCCAAATGCAGAGCGGGAATTTGAACGCGCGATCTCTCTTCCGATCTATCCCATGATGACGGATGAAGACGCAGATAGAGTAATCGAAGCCCTGCACGATATCGCACGCATCTACGGCCGGTGAGGATCGCGTATCGAGCGGCATTCCGCCTTTCTCGTACGTCCCGTCCGCCAAGCGAATTCATTCCCTCCAAGGGAGTCTAGCAATGAAGATTGATATTTATTCCCGAACGAACCAACTTGTTGTCGATGGGCTAGTCTTCGCCGGATCATTCGTCGCGGCATACTTGATCCGTTTCGAAGGATGGCCTACGGGAATCGACCTCCGACAATTGCTGCTGTGGCTGCCGATACTCGTTTTTGCTCGGCTGACGGTTCACTTGATGATGGGCATGTATCGCTTGATCTGGAGATTTATCTCGTTTTCTGATGCGATCGAACTGGCGAAATCGATCGCCGCCGTTTCGGCAGTCCTGATGGTTCTGCGGCTCTGTGTGTATGGGAACCAGCCGTGGTCCGTATTGGCAAGACTCCCCGTGAGCGTCATCGTGCTCGACGGACTATTGTCACTAACGGCCTCGATGGGAACCCGTGGGCTGAGGCGAATTCTCTATTCGCTCAGAAGAAGATCCGCGGCGGCTTCCGGTTTGCCAAGTAGAAGAGTGGTCCTTTACGGAGCCGGCAGGGGTGGGATCATGCTTAGCAGAGAACTGGAAACCAACCCTGCCTATGATGTGATTGGTTTTGTGGATGACGATCCGCGAAAGGTCGGTTCCGTCATCAGCAGCGCGCGCGTGCTGGGAACAGGAGATGAGCTTGCGGAGCTTGCTGCGAAGCATCAAGTAGACGAAGTTATCATCAGTATGGCAACCGCGAGTGGCGAGATTCTCGCTCGAGTCCTGGCCAAGTGCCGCCTTGCGAAAGTGCCAGCAAGGGTCATGCCGAGCTTGCAGAAGATCCTGGTCGGACAAGTGCGAATCAGTCAGTTTCGCGAGACGGAGATTCGCCCGGTACTGGTAATAGGCGGCGCCGGCTACATCGGTTGCTGGCTGGTCAGACGTTTACTCGATCAAGGCCGCCGAGTTCGAATCATGGACAATGCAGTGTACGGTCTGGAACCCATTCATGATCTCTTGTCCCATCCCAACCTCGAACATTTGAATGGGGACTGCAGAAACATACAGGACGTCGTCAAAGCGATGAGCGGCATTTCGAGCGTTGTTCACCTCGCCGCCATCGTGGGCGACCCAGCGTGCGAAATCGATCATAAGACGACGATCGAAATCAACTACGCCGCCACTCGGATGCTCGTGGAGGTCGCCAAGGGCTACGGCGTCGAGCGATTCTTGTTCGCCTCCAGCTGTAGTGTCTACGGGGCGACGGATGAACGGATGGACGAAAAATCCCCGGTGGAGCCGATCTCGTTGTATGGTAAAACAAAGGTATCTTCGGAACAAGCCCTGCTGAAAGCCGCCGACAATGATTTTCATCCGGTTTTGATGCGTTTTGCGACCGTGTTTGGGCTCTCGAATCGTCCTCGATTCGACCTGGTCGTAAATCTGCTTTCCGCAAAGGCCAGCCAGGATCATGTGATCACGATCTTTAACGGCCGGCAGTGGCGGCCGTTTGTGCACGTTAAGGATCTCGCCGAGGCAATGATCCTGCTCCTCAATGCGCCGTTACGCGCCGTGAGCCGGCAGGTTTTCAACGTGGGCGATAACCGGTTGAACCATATGCTTGGCGACGTGGCCGAAGTGATCCAGCGAGTGATGCCAGGCACGCGCGTTGAATATGTCGAGAATTCTGACCGGCGCAATTACCGCGTCTGCTTCGACAAAATCGAGCGGGAAATAGGGTTCCGTTGCGGTTACAGCCTCGAGGACGGTATCCGCGAAATACAGTTGGCATTTGATTCCGGCGCGATCGACAACTATCGGAACATTCAATTCAGCAACCAAGTCTTTTTGCGTGAATCGGGCACTCCGGTGAACAAGAGCGATTTTGACGCTCAAATCATGGCTGCTTTTGGGGGTGAGCAAATTGCCGGGGCTCTGTTGAGAGAGGCCGCAGGGCTGCAGCTTAAAGCCAAAGCCGCCGCGTCCACCTGAGGTGCGTTTTGTGGCCGCCCTCCTGACGAATTCGGCAGCTGGAAAACCGATGATAAACAACGACCTGAGGATTCTGTTTATTGGCGCTCACATCGAGGCGAAGGCACCGTTCGAACAGCTAATCACGACAGGGAAGAACCTTGTGGGCCTCTTCACCCTGGACGATGAGAGTCTGGCTGGAATATCGGGAGGGGCCGATCTCGCCAGCCTCGCCGCAGCCGCCCGAATCCCCGTGCGGAAGGGTGCCAAGGTGAACGCGCCCGATTCCTTAGGTTGGATTAGGTCCCTGAACCCCGACATCCTGTTGGTGGTCGGGTGGACGCAACTGCTACGGCAGGAAGTTCTCAAGGTGCCGCGGATTGCCTGTCTGGGTTTCCATGCTTCTTTGCTGCCTAAGTATCGCGGGCGAGCACCAGTGAATTGGGCCATTATCAATGGTGAGAAGCAAACTGGCAACACCATGATCGCCCTTGAACCCGGCGCGGACGAAGGAGATATTGTCGCTCAACGAGTTATCGACATCGCCGAGGACGACGACTGCCGAACCATCTACCAAAAGGTTTCGCTTACGGAATGCGATATGCTCGCGGAAATGCTTCCGTTGATTCGAGAAGGCAGAATGCCACGCCGTAAGCAGAACTCCTTGGAGGCAACTGTCATGCCGAGGCGCCGGCCTGAAGATGGTCTAGTTGACTGGAATTGGCCTTCGCGGCGTCTTTACAATTGGGTTCGCGCGCTGACGAAACCTTATCCGGGCGCGTTCTTTTGCTCCGGCAGCACGAAAATTACGATCTGGAAAGCCAGCCTCGACGTTTTGAGGATGTCTTCGGCTGAAGCTATTGGTTCGGTTCAAAAAGACTCGGACGGGTACCCGATCGTTGTCACCGGCGATGGGTGTGTGAAACTCTTGCTGGTGCAACGCGAAGGGGAACCGGCGGTTAGCGGCGCCGAAGCAGCCCTGACATTCCTGAGGCAACCCTCGGCTGCGGCACCCGCTGGCGCCGGTTCGACGCCATGAAGGTTTTGGTGGTAGCGGCCCATCCCGACGACGAGATTCTGGGAGTTGGCGGCACTGCGGCATTGCATGTTGAGCGTGGTGATTCCGTGCAACTCGCAATTCTCACCGACGGCGTTTCGATGCGCTACTCGCCGAAACGTGGGCTCGAAGCCCGCAAGCAATCGCAGCAAAGCGCTGCGAAACAAGCCGCCGCAGTTCTGGGCGTCGAAAACCTCGTAATTCGCGAACTGCCCGACCAACGGCTGGACACCCTGCCGCTTAGCCAGGTGACCGCACAAGTAGAGTCGCTCGTCGGATCGTTCCAGCCGGAAATCGTGTACACGCATTTCGGCGGCGACATTAATCGGGATCACCGTACTCTGGCCGAAGCGGTGATGGTCGCAACCAGGCCATATTCGACGCCATATGTGCGCGAGATTCTGATGTACGAAACGCCCTCGTCCACCGAATGGGGGATTCCGCAGCTTTGGCCGGTTTTCCAGCCGAACGTGTTCGTCGACATTACCAGCACACTTGAAAGAAAGCTGCAAGCCTTCGCGTGCTACACAGCCGAGGTTTGCGTCGAGCCGCATCCTAGAAGTCTCTCGGCCCTTCGGGATCGCGCGGCCTATTGGGGAAGCCTGATAAATCGGCGGGCGGCCGAGCCATTCGTCTGCGTGAGATCGTTGCGATGATCCGCCGCGTAATCGACATCGTTGTGTCGGCGATCGTGTTGATCCTCCTGAGCCCACTTTTTGTAGCGATCCTAATTGCTATCCAGATCGACTCTCCTGGCGGAGCGATTTACCGCGCTTGGCGCGTAGGCAAGGATGGTCGTCTCTTCCGAATGATTAAGTTTCGCTCCATGTTTGTTGGCGCGGACCGACACGGGCCGGCAGTCACAAGCGCCGGGGACAACCGGATCACGCGCGTCGGCCGCTTCCTGCGGGCTACGAAGCTGGATGAAGTGCCGCAGTTTTGGAATGTACTTGCGGGCGATATGACTCTCGTGGGGCCGCGCCCGGAGGCGCCAGAGATTGTCGAGAAATATACGACCGAACAGGCGCGGATTCTCTCGGTGAAGCCGGGATTGACCGGCCCAGGGGCGATCGCCTGTTCTGTAGATGATTCGATGGCCGTCCAAGGCGGAAACGGCGCCGAGCGTTATTACATCGACTACGTATTGGATCGCAGGCTCGCGCTCGACGCGGATTACGTGCGCAGCAGAAACGCCCTCACTGACCTCGCTCTGATCGGTAAGACCTGCCAGTTGATGTTGCGAGCTCTTACTCGCAAACCAGCCTGAACCTCACGCACGCTCTTTAGAAGAATAATTTCACGCCAAACTGCATCGTTCGGGGGCGATGTGCGTCGACCGGATGGAGAAAAGCACTGGTGGCCAAGCACGATTGGTCACCGGCCGAATACGTTGTGCCTCCGTAACATGTAATGACGTTGTTCCCTGTATTTCCGGTGTTTTCGGGGTCATAGATCCGGAACTGAGTGTGATTGAAGATGTTGAAGACTTCGGCGCGGAATTCCAAAGAATAGGATTCGTTGAAGCTGATGTCTTTGATCAGCGCAGTGTCGAAATTGAGGCGGCTGGGGTTGTTCATTGAATTTCGGCCGGCGTTGCCAAAGGTCAGCCCTTGAGGCGCCACAAAGCTGTTCGGGTTGCCAAGCAGCGGGCCAAAAGTCGTCGAACTTGGGGAAAAGAGAGCCCGGGACACTGTTGCTGCTCGATCCGGATACGAACCGTAACTAACCCCTGTCGCTACGCCCGCGTTGTCGGAAGCCGAAACACCATTGGCGCTCCCGGCATTGAGCACGCTAAATGGCGTTCCCGAGGCGTAGGTCGTGACTCCCGACAGCTTCCATCCGTTCAGCAATTTCGGATGGGCCGCTCTCGTGTCGTAACTAGGAGTTGCCTTTCCAGGATGTCCGGCCTGTGTCCACCCTGTCCGCAGATTGTCGATCCACCGGCCTAGGGGCAAATCGTAGATGTAGTCGATGTTCAGAAGGTGCCGCTGGTCGAAATCAGAACTAGCCCGGTTTTGCGCCAGGTTGTAAGCATTCACCACATTCGACTCCGTCCGATCCGAGGCGTCGTCGATGGAATGGCTGTAGCTGTACGACATGCCGAGCGTCAAAGGACCCTTTGTGTGACGAAGGGTGAACTGAAGTGCGTTGTAGTTCGAATTAGCAACGTTTTGAAGCGAATAGATTTGGCCGAAGCCAGGGGCGAAGGTCCGCAGAGCATTTGGGTCCGGAAAAGCTCCCACGGAGTCGCCCGCGTTCGTGGAGCTGCACGCCGCCTCGAGGTTTGAGAAGATCGGCTGCCCCGTGGAAAACGTCTGTCCGTTGACCTTTATGAATCCACTATTCGGCCCGCCGACGAAGGTTTGGCAATCGGACTGTAACAGCGGTTGTCCCTTAGCGAACGGATTGTCGGCCGGAGAAACCGGTTGCAGTTGATTAATCTGCAGTTCCGCGGTCAAGTGGGTCCCTTTGCTTCCCACATACGCGACTGTCCCAAAGAGATTCCATGGCAAGTCCCGCTGAACGCTTAAACTCCACTGCTGAGCGTAAGGCCAAATCGCCTTGGTGGGTATTGAGGTAACGTTCAACGGAAACGCTTCAGTACCCGGTCCCAGCGGCCCGCCAACCGCCGAATGCACGTTATATTGCGTCATAGATTCGACAAGAGGCGAACTCCCTTCCAGAGAGCCCGTATTGGCCTCGTTGCCCGTGCCGTGCTCGTAGAAGATCCCGTAGCCGCCACGAATTGACATTTTCCCGGTGCCGAAAGGGTCCCACGCGAAGCCGATGCGAGGTGCGGGATTCACGACGTGCCCTGACATGCAGCTCACCGGAACCTTCGTCCCATTGGCGTAGCGATCCACGCCGCAACGGACGAGTCCGTTTGTAAGGTGAGGATCGCCCAGCGGGACCGCGGCTCCTGTGGAGGTAAACTCAAGATTGCCAAATTGTGGATTCACGTTCACCTGCGCGGCGTAGTTCGCGTTGTACGCAGAAGCGACCCAGTTGTAGGAGTTGAGATTCTGTTCCCGGTACGTTCCAAACAAGCTGAACCGCAGCCCCAGGTTCAAGGTCAAGCGTGATGTCACGTGCCAGTCGTCCTGCACGTAGGGCTCAACGATATTGTAACTGTTGTGGTATTTCAGTTGACTGCTGTCTTGCTGGAAGTTTTGGATCAGACCACCTACAAGGAGGTCCGCGAACGCGTTTCCGGTCGTATTGAAGCTTGCAAGATTGCTGAAATAAAGGATTCCCTGCACCTCCCCTGTTGTTGCGCCGACAGGCGGGTTGATCTCATTGCGCTGGGCGATGATCGCAAGTATTCCGAAGTCCAGAACGTGCTTCCCATGCTGCCACGTGGCGTCGTCACGCGGGCTATAGGTCGGATTGGAATGCTTCCACGGCATATAACCGGGATCCACCGCAAATCCCTGTCCGCCATAGGCCTGGTTGTTTCCGCCGATCACGATGCCCGGTACCTTCCCTCCAAAGCCGTTATTGAAGATATACAGGTTGGAAAGTCCCGCCGGGCGCGCCCACGTTGCGCCCGGACCGTTGATATCCGTCAGCGAGATGTGATCTGTCGTGAACGCCATCGCCATGTCGTTAAAGAAGTTGGACGAAATCGTTTGCGAAAAGTGCGCGATCAGGCTGAACCCAGGCCCCACGAAATCATTCTCGATTGTGGGGAGGATCTCGGTTGTGGGGGCGCTGTTGTGGATGTAGGCCCATTGTGGGGTCGGCACAGTTGTTTCCCACGCGTCATGGATGTAGCGGAAGTATCCTTTAAGTTTCGGAGTGAAGTTTTGATCGATGCGAAAGAGTTCCTGCCGCCAGGTGCTCAAAGGAGAGATCGTCGCGTCATAGCACGCTCCAATTGGTGAATTGCAGCCCTTGGTGGAAGTCGGCAACGGAATCACGCCTGTGCCGAGGAGGATCTGCGCCTGCTTACCGATTGGAACGAGGTTATAGGGATATGTCTGGTAAATCGGGTAAGTGCCTCCATGAATGGTCACCGTGCTGCCCGTCGCAAACTGCGCCGGACAATCCGGCCCGAACGGCAACTTGCTCCCCGGCGTGCGGACGAATTGCGCGACAAACGCGCCGTTGAGGGCTGGGCACACGTCGCTGAAGTCCGCAAAGGGTCCCGGTGGCTGCAATCCATATCCGACGGAATTCAGACAGGGTGCCTGGGGAGTTGCGGCCGTCTGGCAGTTCCTCTCGGCATTTGAGGGCACGGCTTGGTTGAAATCGACGGGCTCTCGATCGTGACGGTATTCCTCCGACCAGAAGAAGAACGTCTTGTCCTTATTTTCGTTGTAGTGCCCGGGAATGTAGACTGGACCGCCAATGGTGCCTCCCGGATCGTATTTCTGATACAACGGCGCATGGGGCGTCAGGTCGAAATAATTCCGGGAATTGAAAATATTGTTTCGCGCGAAAAAATACGCGTCGCCATGGAAGCTGTTCGTCCCGGACTTCGTAGTCGCCAGGATCGTGCCCGAAGCGCTTCGTCCGTACATGGCTCCATAGTTTGACGTGAGCACCTGCATGTCATTGAGCGCGTCTAGGCTGGGGTAGACGATTAGGCTGCTGCTGCTCCCATTGATCGCTGCGTTCAGCACATCTCCGCCATCGATGTCGAAAGTGTTGTATTCCGTCCGCCCGCCGTTCACGCTGTATTTGACGCTGCCCTTGACTCCCACCAGCGCTTCGTCCTGTCCGGTTTGATTGCTCACGCCTGGCGCCAGCGCGACTAACTGCGTGAAGTTGCGCCCATTCAGTCCGATCGAAACAACTTCCTCCTGCGTGACCGTCCCGGCAATCTCCGAGCTTTCCGTCTCGATTTGGGTCGTCGACTGCCCTTGAACTGTGGTGGACGTCGTGACTCCAGCGAGTACGAGCGCAGCCTCCACTCGCGCCGTTTGGCCTGCCGCCACCACCACATCAGTAGCTTGGAAATCAGCGAAGCCCTGCACTGAGACTGTTACCTTGTAACTGCCGGGTGCAAGGCCGCCAATGAGAAACTCTCCGCTTGGGCCGGTGGTGCCAGTTTGAATCGCGCCCGAGCCATTCGAAACCGTTACCTTCCCGCCTGGTATGACCGCGCCTGTGTTGTCTGTGGCTACGCCGGAAATCGAGCCCGTACTCGTGTTTTGGGCGCGCGCGAACGATGCGAAAACCAAAGCGAGAACGAACGCATACACCAACAGCGCCGAAAACCTCACGCAAAATCTCCCCTTCTTGTAGAGTCGCGCAGGATCGTCGCAGCAATTCCGTTACTGAATGATGAGCCAGACGTTGGATTCACATCAATAGTCCGTGAGTGGCGCGAGTCCCAGCGGAACGACGGGAACGAGGCGCCATCATCACACGAGGTTCTCGAATGTTCGCGCCTGCGAGCGAACGGAACCGTGTTTTGCTCCGTCGAATTGACGTTGTCCCTGAACGAGAAAAGCTCGAAATGTGGCGTATTTCGCTATTTTCCCCCGGAGCTCGGAGCGATCGGTGTCTTCGCCGGATTTGCTGAGCTGCGGTTGCCTGCGGGTCGCGAGCGTCACATCAACCGAGTCCGTCTTCACGAATCGCCCCGCGCAATTGTTAATGAATCTCTCGGGTTTTCGCCGCCGGGAGTATCGTCCGGGACGCTAATTCGCGCGCTGAAGTTGCTTTTTCTAGTGGGATGCTGCGGGCAGCAATTCATTCACAACAGTTTCATCTGAGTTTACCTCACCCGTTATTTCTCGGTAACAAGCCGTGGCTAGAATCGCTTTCGTGAAGTGGCCTGCGTGTTGAGTGCGTCCAGCCATCTGTCGGGAGAGGCCACACCCGGAACGTGTCCAGTGCATCCGAACTTGGCTCCTAACCTCCACAACGAAGTGTGTGGGTTGCAGAAGGTGCCGGGCCGGATCACGTATCTCAACCGTTCACCCTATCGTGCAAGGCTGAGGTCGGCATGCACGCCCAACGTTTTTGATTGAAACAGCTGTGTCGAGCATGCGGGACTCTATTTTCGAATAGGAGAAAGAACGATGAAAAACTGGAAGGTTGTTGTAACGCCTCTGTGTCTGGCGGCAGCCATGCTGCTCGCCTCCACATGCTATGGCCAGAACGTTACGATCTTTGTCGGCTCCACGGGCGCGTTCAATTCGTTCGCCGTTGCAGGAGTTACGGCCGACCCGATCACTTCCGCAGCTGGCCCGTGCGTTGCCACGGACGGCGGCGGCGGACATGGAAACTATCACCTCTGGACCGCGAAGAGCACTTCGGCGATTGCCGCCGCGGGCATTGATTCCAATCGAAATGCGGCGTTTCCACCTGAAGCCGCAAACTTCTGGCTTGAGTGGGATAACTCGGCTGCCCCGACGGTCATCTGCGGCTATCTGGCCGTCGACTCCGTAGTGGGCGAGCGCCTTTTCTTCGGCACTTACAGCAACGCGAGCGGGAACTTCGGCCACGCCACTCTTGCATTCCCGGCTGGCCTCCCAGCTGTCCCAACGGCTACCACCTGCCTCGGTGGAAGCAGCCAAGCGGGAGCCGCCGTTCTCGCGCCTTACTTGGTGGACGACGCCGCAGGATTGCCTTGTACTGTTTACACTGCGATCGCCGGCCAGCAATTTACCGTAGCGGTTTCCGACATTCGCCCTGAAGATGCCGAATATGCCACGCAGCGGGCCGCTGCACCCTGTGCTGGCGGCAACTGTGCAACGGACAAGGTTAAGGCCGGATTAGGGTATGGCGGCGCCGCTCTTGGGCTGCCGGGAACTAAGATACAGAGCGCTTTCAGCAATTCCGGAGCGCAGGTGATTGGCTACGCGATTTCCGGCAATGACCCGGAAACCGGCGTAGCGGTTCTGGGCGGCGGCGGTTTCACCGTCAACGACATCGGCGCGTACCCGATGATGATCTTCGTTGGGCTGAACCGCCCCGCAGCGATTTGCGGGACGGACTTCGCGGTCAATACACCCACGAACGTCCCGAGCCATACACTCGCGCTCCTCGAATCGGGTGGCCTTTCCCGAACGACCGACCTCATCAATGGCACCCCCACTCAATCCGTGGCTGACGGCGGTGCAGGACTCAACGGTTGCCCAGTAACCATCCTTCATCGTGAACCGATGTCAGGAACCTTCAACACCTTTGAGTATCAGGTTCCTCACACCCAAGGCCTTGCTTTGAGCCAGGAAATCGGCGTCGATCCCAGCAACGCGGCGCCGGATGTCTGCCCACCCCCAGCCGAATGCGGAAACCCCTTCTGGCACAACTTCGCTGACGGTTCGGTTCGGGCTCGCGTGCAGGGCACTGGCGAAATGGTCAAAGCGGCCGACGGCGATACATTGTCCCCGGCCGGAGGCAAAGCTCCCAACACCCTCGGCTACGCCTTCTGGACGTTCTCGACGTATGCAGCGGCCTCGGCGCAAGCCAGTCTGCGGTACATCACGTTGGATGGCGTCGATCCGATTCAGGCGAATTATTTCGCCCCGGCATCAGCCGGAGGCGCGAACCCGGTTCCTGTTGTGGGCCAGTTCCCGCCATGCGTCGCGACACCATGCCGCATGCCCTTCACCAACCTGAAGAATGGCGGATACCGGAATTGGAACATCATCCGCGAAGTCCAGGCCACGAACCCGGCCCTCAATACGGCTGCCGGAGCACCGACAGCGGCTGACATCGCATTGGCCGACTCGATCCTTGCTTTCGGTCAGGATCAATCCGACCCGACCGTTGGCAACCTTACGGACTTCGTGCCTTTCCTGGACGCGAATGGCCACATCCTCAACGTTTTCCGCTCCCACTACAACATCAAGAACTACTACAACTACGGCAACCCCGTTGCGGGCAACATCACGGCGGGCGTGCTCCTGAACGGAACGAACCCCTTTGCATTCGCTGGTCAGCCGGCGTATGCGGACAACGGCGGCGACATGAATGGCGCAATCTTCAACGATCAAGACGACATGGACCGCCTGAACGACTTCGGGCCAGCGGGCCTCATCACTGGGTATCTCCAGTAGAGTCCCGACGTGCGGCCTGAAGCAGGATAGTCCAACTCACACGGAATGGCAGGCGGCTGGTTTCGGCCGCCTGCTGTTCGCTTTTTCGCAGAGGAGCGTTTCAATCAAAGCTCTTTGGCAGTCTGCCTGAATTCGAGTGAAAGGAATTCCAAGATGCTAAGTAACAGGGCGAGCAGGCTCGCCCAAATCGTCATTTTGAGCCTTGCGGCGATTTTCTCAGTTCGATCATTCGCAGTAGCAGCGCAACAATCGCCGGCGCCGCCGCCGACAGCGTCGCACGTAGATAAGGCGCCCGCACCTTCAGCGGGGGGGCCCGTCGATCCGCTCGCATTTCGCGAAGACTGGAAGTCTCTTTCGATAGACAAAACCGATTTGCACGCCATGACTCCGGTGCTTGGGAACGTAACCGATCTTCCTCAAAATTCGTTCGTAACCGAGCGCTACCAGGTTCAATGGCGGCCCGAGGACCCAATGGACTTGTACGTCATTCGGCCAAGAAACGTTAAGAAGCCCCCCGTCGTGCTGTACCTCTACACCTGGCCGGAGGACACGGAGCGCTTCACGAATGCAGGCTGGTGCACCCGCGTTACGGGGGGCGGCTACGCGGCGATCGGGTTCGTCTCTGCGCTTACAGGCCATCGCTTCCACGATCGCCCAATGAGGGAATGGTTCGTGAGCGAATTTCAGGAGTCGCTCGGCAAGTCTGTCCACGACGTCCAAATGATCTTGAACTACCTCTCGACGCGGGACGACTTGGACGTGGCGCATGTAGGAATGTTTGGGGAGGGCTCAGGCGGCTCGATCGCCGTTCTCGCAGCCGCCGCCGACTCGCGGATCAAGGCCATCGACGTGCTTGATCCGTGGGGTGATTGGCCGGATTGGCTCGCTAAGTCCAGTCTGGTTCATGACGATGAACGCGCCAATTTCTTGAAGCCGGAGTTCCTGGCGAGCGTGGCGGGACTTGACCCTGTGCAGTGGCTACCCAAGCTCAAGTCTCAGCACATCCGCATTCAGGATAATCAGGAGGACCCCACGGACCCACAGGCTGTGCAGAAGGCGATTGAAGCGGCAGCGCCCGAAAACGCGGAGATAAATCAGTTCGGGGATGCCCGAGCCTTGGGGACAGCCATGGGAGGAGGGGAGCTGTTCGCTTGGATCAAGGGTCAGGTGAGGCAAGGCGCAGAAATCAAAACCGTCGCCGCGGACCAGAGAGTGCATGTCTATCCGGCCGAAAGAGACTTGTTTCACTAGGAACGACTTCAAAACAAGCGATCGTAGGGTTTCATTCCAACGGAAAAGGCCAGCATCGCCCAACCGGCTTCGGCTGCGGTCGGTTCGTCGAATGTTTGCCTGTCATTATCGCTCCGTTCACAATTACTTTCTAGAGTTCCATCCTCGACTTCCGCAATCTCCTGTAACCAGGCCCTCAGGAGAATTGCAAACCAACCGGAGAAGCCAATGAAGCACTTTTGGAGCGCCGTTGCAGGGTGTGCTGCCTGTATGCTCCTCGTTAACTGCGCGGGAAGTGTGGGCACACACTCATTTCCCGTCAAGATCACGATCCAGGGCGTCTTCCAGCTCGCTCCGGTTGGCGGCGCGCCGATCCCGATTTCAGCGACGCTACAGAATGAGGTCCCCACGAGTGGCGGAGTCACATGGTCTATCACCGCAGCCGGTTCATCCTGCTCTCCCGCCTGCGGAACGATTGCAGGCGGACCTTTTCCGGGCTTAACCGCAACTTACACGCCGCCAGCGGACGATCCGTCGGGCGCCAGCCTGGATCCTACCATCACTGCGACATCGGTTACTGAACCCTCCAAGAGCTCGAGTTTCTCCTTCAAACTTGAGACGAAAGCCGTCTTCAGCTACATGGTTCTCTTGCGCGGTTTTGACTCGTTCGGCTCGCCGATGGCAATGGCTGGGAATGTGATAGCCGACGAGAACGAGAATATCCGAGGCGGCGAATTGGACATAAACGACGGTCACGAGATTGCATTTATTTCGGGACCGCTGGCGGGAAGTTACGCCATCAATTCGGCCCCTAACGCAGTGGTGCGGGGCACAATTAACCTAACAAACGTGGCGCTGCCAGGTGGGGCGGCTAATCTCACCTTCAAATTTGTGATATCCGCCGACCATACGAATGGAGAAATCATCGAGGTCGATGGCGCTGGATACTTCAACGAAGGAACTATTCAGGTGCAGAATCCAACCGCGCTAGGTCTGGGCGTCCCTGCTGGCCCTTTTGCCTTCGGCCTCGATTCGGACGATCCGCTGGGTAGCCGGGTAGTCGAAGCAGGCCAGTTTGGATTATCCGCGGGCGGCGTTGTCACTTCCGGAATTGTCGATCAATCCCAGGCGGGTGGCGCGAGCCCGACATATGCGGCAAAACCCATATCAGGGTCGGCTACGACGCCAGATTCTCTCGGACGCGGAAGGTTGACGTTGACCGCTAATGGCAGTTCCAATCTCTACGCCTATTACATCGTCGATTCCAGTCAGATCAATTTGATCGAGATCGAAAATGGATCCTCTACCGTGCAGTCTGGAGTTGGGCGCACGCAAGGTTCGATGAACGCGGCCAGCGTGAACATGACCAGCGTCCTGCAATTGACGGGCATGAACCACGCGCCTGGAACGAACGCGATCGCGCCGGCCGCCGTGATCGGTCTGGCGACGATTACGGGCGATAGCTCTCTCGACGTGCTATTCGACTCGAACAACGTGGGCACGGTCGTGACCAAGGTCAGCGTTAGCGGTTCCGTGGCTTCGTTCGACCCGGCGACCGGCAGGGGCGTGCTTTCTGTGACCGGAGGCTTCACCAGTGGTTTTGTGAATTCGGCGGTTTTTTACCTGTACGATTCGGGCGATGGATTTCTGATCGACACGGACACTACAGCCCCCGGAGGCGCGACCAACTACGCGTTGTCAGGGACTCTCACGGCTCGGGCTGGGTCCCCTTTCTCCAATGCGACTTTGTCAGGCAACGCGATCCTCGGAGTCGGCGGATCCCCAACACGTGACGTTCCCAATGCCGTGGCCGGAATAGATTTCACTAGCTCTGCCGGCACTTTTTCCGGGACGGGCTCATTGACGTCTTTCTTCAAGTCGGGCGGGCCCTTCGTGGACTCATCCTTTATTAACGCCACGTATCAGGTCGTCGATACCACAAACGGCTACGGCACGGCGATGGTGCCGGCATCTTTATTTGATAACTTCACCTCAAACCTGATGTACCCAGCTTCGTTCTACATCATTGACGCCAACCGCGCCGTCATGATCGGAACGCAGGCTGGCTCCTATTCGGGCGTCGTGTCCCTTACGCCTTTCTAGGAGCAGGCCTTGTCGTTCTCTTGCGGGTCCTGCGTTACGGGTCAAAAGTGAACATCGCGTCGTTCATTTTCCATGCAGCTGGGGTCCGGAGTTCCTGATTTTCTGAATGAATCAGTTCAGTTCTGACTCGCGAGACGCAAACAAACCCAAGCCTTCGCAGGCGTGCCACCACTTTTTGGGCAGCAGCTTCATGTCCATAAACGGCCCACCGAACACCCAGCGCGCTTTGAGTCCGCGCCATTCGAACCATCGTTTTGACAAAGGGAGCGACGGAATCAGAAGACGTGAAACTCCATTGACACACTCGGAGATATCGTTCCTCGCCCCCTCTTTTGACGATGGTGTAATCAAGCGGGAGACTTTCGATCGCCAGACGTTCGTATTGACCCTCCAAATACCGCCAGCGCAGCGAGTCCTCGTCTTCAAAGAAGGAAAGCAGTTCGGGAAACTCTTCTACGGCACACGAAGCAATTGGGATTGATCGGACCCGACTCCCCCCGCCCGAGCGCGTGGGAATCACTCGCCACAGAATACTCTGGAGCCCTCCCACAAAAAACAGCGCCGCGCGCTGCCAGTTCGTCAAATTGGGGGTGCTTCGGGCGGATGCCCAGGGCTTCAAAATCAGAAGACACTCTCGAAGTGGAAAATCGACCGGATAGCATTGCACTCTCGGACCCAGCTTATGGAGCGCCGGCGTTGTTGAAATCAGGAAGGGCCCCCATCCCAGGGTTGCACAATGCCGAAACAGTTGATCAACGAGGATCAGAAATTTGGGACGGGCCGATCTCTCAAATCCCTGAATCTTCACGCTTCGGAATTCCTCGCGAATGAATGAGTACTCGGACTTGGCTGGGGTAATCGGCGTTCCTCGATAAGCCGTCCGCAGTGGAATCAACGACGTGTGGCCCACGATCTCCGCATCCGGGGTCTCCAGAAGAGCATGCCAGGCTGGTCCAACGGGTCCGTCTTGTATCCAGCGCAGG
>JBKQNJ010000040.1:0-2603 GCA_052146315.1 Candidatus Acidiferrales bacterium
CTCGACTGTACACGGTGAGGCGGGCATGATGATGGTAGTCCATTCGGCCTCCTGGTCGGCTTTTGCTTCGCAACATCAGCTTCCCAGTTCTCGGCCGAATGGACAACAACGTCTTGAAACTTCACATCTAGAGCCTAAAATCACCTAACGCAGCATCACTAAGCGGCTGAATTATCAACGGCACCTAACGGAGCAAAACGTCGGATTGTCCTTGAGAGGGCCACGTCCTAACCTTTAGACGATATCGCCGCATCGACTTCCCCGACTCGACGCCTTGAGACACCGTCGGGGGATTGTGGAGGGGCACTTTACAATTTTCGCACGGCCAAATCTCCGGCGCAAGCGCGCGGATTTCCACAGCCGCGTCGTGTTAGAATGCCCAACCTCATGGAACGCGCAGGAGAATTTCTCGGATGCGTCGTGCATCGCCTCAAGCAGCCCGATGCCACCTTCGCATGGCTCGCAAGCGCGTGGTCGCATGTCGTTGGACCCGCTCTGGCTGCGCACACGCGGCCCGTTCGCTGCATCGGCGACCGCCTCGAATTGACGGCCGACGGTAAAGCCTGGCAACGCCAGTTGGAAACCATGCAAGGCGAACTCTGCGGCCGCATCAACCAGGCCTGGGGCGGCAGCCTGATACGCGAAGTGAAGTTCGTCGCGCCAAAGCCCGAACCGCAAGGAATCCGGCACGAAGCCGACAACGAATACCGGCCCTTCATCCGCCGCCGTCGCGGCTAAACCTTCCTTTCTCTCCCCCGCCTCGGCCACCATCTCGAGACCGAAAATCGGAGTAAAGCCATCCTTGTTCCATCCTCCGTTCGTCTCGCCGGCATCTCGCAATCGACCTTCGCGGACTCGCCTTTGCATTGCCAGCCGTTTCCACTAAGATAATTCGCATGAAAATCAGCCGTGAAGACGTGATCCGTGTCGCTGAGCTTGCTCACCTCGGCCTCGCGCCCGAGGAAGTGGACAAGTATCGCGACCAGCTCGATAGCATCCTCACCTACGTCGAAAAGCTCAACGAGCTCGACCTCGCCCATGTCGAGCCGATGGCACAGGTGCTGTACGCCGGCAGCGATCGCCACCCGGAGCTGCGCGAAGACACGCTGCTTCCCTGCGACGCAGCTGATCCGATCCTGGCCCAGGCAACCGACGCTGCTAAGCCTTTCTTCCGCGTTCCCAGAGTGATCGAAAAGTGAGCGCCGCGACTTCATGGACGATTGCCGGCGTCCGCGCCGCGCTCGAAACGAAAAAGATTTCCGCGCGCGAGCTCGCCGCCCAGTTCTACGCTCGGATCGACAGCCGCAATGCCGAGTTGAACACGTTCCTCACGCTCTCGCCTGAGCGTGCTTACGCCCAAGCCGAACGCATCGACGCAGCGATCGCGCATGGCGAAACCCTGCCGCCACTCGCCGGCGTGCCCATCGCCATCAAGGACGTGCTCAGCACGCGCGGCATTCGCACCACCTGCGCCTCGAAGATCCTCGAATCCTATGTCCCGCCATACGACGCAACAGCCGTCGAGCGTCTCGACCGCGCGGGCGCCGTATTCCTCGGCAAGACGAACTGCGACGAATTCGCGATGGGCGGCTCGAACGAAAACTCCGCCTACGGCCCGGTGCGAAATCCGGTCGCGCTCGATCGCGTTCCGGGCGGCTCGAGCGGAGGTTCAGCAGCCGCCGTCGCAGCCGGTCTCGCCGTAGCATCGCTCGGGACAGACACCGGCGGCTCGATTCGTCAGCCCGGCGCGTATTGTGGGGTTCTCGGCCTGATGCCGACGTACGGCCGCGTCTCGCGGTACGGGCTCGTGGCGTTTGCCTCTTCGCTCGACAAGATCGGACCCTTCGCGGCAAACGTGGCCGATGCCGCCGCAGTAACCGCGGTAATCGCCGGCCACGACCCGAATGATTCCACCTCGGCTGACGTCCCGGTTCCAGACTATTCCGCCGAACTCGGCAAGCCGCTCGACTCGCTGCGCATCGGCGTCCCGGAAGACTACTTTGGCGAAGGCATCGACCCGGAGGTCAAAGCGAAAGTCGAGGCCGGCATCGCGCTGCTCAACAAACTCGGCTGCCGCCGCGTGCCGCTCAAGATGCCGCATACCGACTATGCGATCGCGGCCTATTATCTGATCGCGACGGCCGAGGCCAGCTCTAACCTCGCTCGATACGATGGCGTCCGCTACGGCCTGCGCGTCCCCGGCGCCACGCTCATCGACATGTATCGCAACACGCGCGAGCGCGGCTTCGGCCCCGAGGTCAAGCGCCGGATTATGCTCGGCACGTACGCCCTCTCCGCCGGCTACTACGACGCCTACTATTTGCGCGCCCAAAAAGTCCGTTCGCTGATCGCTCAGGATTTCGCCGACGCTTTTCAAAAGGTGGACGCAATCGTTGCGCCCACTTCACCGACACCGGCATTCCGTCTGGGCGAAAAAACCGCCGATCCCTTGCAGATGTACCTGGCGGACATTTACACCGTATCCGGCTCGCTCGCAGGCATCCCTGGAATATCGGTGCCCTGTGGTCGCACGAAAGCTGGCCTGCCCGTCGGCATGCAAATCCTCGGACCCCATTTCAGCGAGGGCCGAGTCCTGCAAATCG
>JBKQNJ010000041.1:0-31328 GCA_052146315.1 Candidatus Acidiferrales bacterium
TCTACCGACTATCGGCCAGGACGGTTTGCCAAGATGGAAGAATTCGCAACAATCTGGCAGGAGCATGTTCTTGTTGGGAGTAAGCCCTCCTCGATCCGGTCGGCGAGGTCCCACCTGAATGTGCATATCCTTCCGCATTTTGGCAAACGCGGTCTCGATGAGATTGGGGTGCAAGCACAGCAATTTTTTGTGACAAAACTCGCTCAGGCGAGTCTGTCACGGAAAATGATTCTCAACGTGTTAAGCACGTTGGCCTCGATTTTGCAGACCGCGAAAGGATGGGGCTATGTATGCCAGATCGTGGACTACAAGAGCCTCACGATTCCTACCGAAGAGGTCCAAACCGAAGCTCGATTCTTCACGCTGGAGGAAGTCGGCAAAATCATTGCGGCTGCGCGGGAGCCCTATAAGACCATGTTCTGGCTCCTAGCGATGACCGGAATGCGTGCCGGCGAAATGCTCGGCCTACAGTGGCAAGACATCGACTTCGAGAAAGGCTTCCTGAACATCCGGCGCTCCGCGTGGTACGGACGAGTTCAAACCACCAAGAACAAAAACAGCGAGGCGATCATTCCGCTGCCCGGCATCCTTGCGGCGACACTCCGCACATTTCGGGAACAGTGGAAGTCGAATCCAGATGGGTTTCTGTTCGTCACGAGAAACAGAAGACCCCCTTCGTCAAACAAAGTCGTGGAGTTTGGGCTTTGGCCAGTGCTCGATCTCTTGGCCATCCCCCGCTGTGGGCTCCATGCATTCCGACACACTCACACGAGTTTGCTTCTCGACACGGGCGCAACTCCGAAGGTCGTGCAGGAACAGCTACGGCACGCAGATCCCCGCGTAACTCTTGGGGTCTATGCCCACGTTCTCGGGGATGCTCACCGCGAAGCAGTCGAGAAAGTAGCCTCGGTTGTGTTCCAAAGTGTTCCAAAGGCGAGAGAAGAAATGAAGTATATTCAGTAGCTTCCAGGCAATCGGCGTTGGGTTCGATTCCCATCGCCCGCTCCATAAATCACGATGTTCCAATTGCCGGCCGATCGTTCGACGTCTTGCTCTCCGTGGGACTAGACCAGCGCGACCTCGCGGTCGAAATTGGGCTTTTTCTCCGCATGGAGCTTGAGGGCAATGCCGCAGACCGCAGCGATGCGCTCCAGCATCATGAGCGAGTGTCCGGTGTATTCGGCGTCCTCCAGGCGGGCAATCACAGACTGCGTGGTGCCAACCTTCTTGGCGAGCTCCGCCTGAGTTAACCCCGCATCCTCCCTCATCTCGCGCACCAGTAGGGCCAGGTCAATCTGGTGCAAGGTGCGCCCGAAGGTTTTACGGTAGGTTGCGCTCTTGCGAGCACGCTGTTCGACAATGCCAGTGTGTTTGTCGCGCTTCATAATCCATTCTGAGGTTGCCTCAACGGGAATATCGCATAATTGCTATATGCCGTCAACGGGCGTGCGTTTCGACGAATCGCCAAGTCTCAATCGAGGAAGACGTCGGATTTCAGAGGCGTCCCTGGCGCCACAGCATAACCCGATAAATCGGTTATCCCTTCCGCAGCGAGGACGTCCTCATCGATGAAGAAATTGCCCGTCGTGACGCGGCTGTCGCGCGTCAGAATGTGCCACGCGGCATCGGCAACGATCTCCGGCTTGCGGCCCCGTGAGGCATCGGCGCCGGGAATGATTTGCAGCGCTGCCGTCGCAATGATCGTCCGCGGCCAAAGCGCATTGATGGCGATCCCCTTGCCGCGGAACTCTTCCGCCATGCCGAGCACGCACATGCTCATTCCATATTTCGCGATCGTATAAGCCGGGTGCGGCGCAAACCACTTCGCGCGCATATCGAGCGGCGGCGACAACGTAAGAATGTGCGGATTCGCTGCCTTGGCAAGATGCGGCAAGCATGCCTGCGAGCACACGAACGTCCCGCGAAGATTCACCGCCATCATCAGGTCGAAAAGTTTCATCCGCGTTTCGAGCGTGCCCGTGAGGCTGATCGCGCTCGCGTTGTTGATCAAGATGTCGATCCCGCCGAAGCGCTGCGCCGCCTGCTCAACCGCGGCGTAAACCTGATCCTCGAAACGGATATCGAGAATAATCGGCAGCGCCTTGCCCCCCGCAGCCTCGATCGCGGCCGCCGCCTCGTACACGGTGCCCGGCAGCTTGGGGTGCGGCGTCGCTGTTTTGCCGGTGACGACGATGTTGGCGCCATCCCTTGCGGCCCGCAGCGCGATCGCCAGGCCGATCCCGCGGCTCGCGCCCGAAATGAATAGCGTCTTGCCATTAAGGTTGGACATTGTGCCCTCCAGGCGGCCCATTGTAACGACATGCTCTGGCACCCACGCAAACGCAAACTTAAACTCTTGACAAGTTTGGCGAACAATGGAACCGTGCCGCCGTGGCATGCGTCTCTACCTTCGCCGGACGCCGCACTATATAGGGGGTCATACATGAAAATAAATAGACGAAAGCTATTGTCGCTGCTGGGCGTTTCGCCGGCGCTTCTGGCGGGCTCGCAGCTCGAGGCGGAGCAAAAGAAAAAGGGCGCGCACGGCGCGGCAAGCGAACCGAAGCTGACGGCGGTCAGCCCCAAGGGAACTCCACCCGCTATACAGCTCTATTCCATGGCGCCTCGCGCCAGCTCTCTCGACGGCAAGACCATCTACGTGGTCGACGCCACCAGTTTCGATGGTAGCGAGACCCTCCTAAGAAAAATGCAGGATTGGTTCGCCCAAAACATGCCGACCGTGAAGACCGTCTTCCGAAAGAAGGCCGGCGTTTACGCCATGGACGATCCGAAGCTCTGGTCGGAGATCAAGGCCAACGCATACGCCTGCGTGATGGCCATTGGGCATTGAGGAGGCTGTTCCCCAGCGACCGTGAGTCACTGCGTAACGATGGAAAAGATGGGCGTCCCGGCAATCCCGATGTGCACCAAAGCCTACACCGAGTTGGCGAATCTCACCGCCGCTAGAGACGGCATGCCGCACTTGCGTCAAGTCTTCACTCCTCACCCTGTCGGCGGCAAATCATCCGACGAACTCGCGGCATACCTCGTAAATCCCGACCCGGTTTCGGGAAAGCAGATCATGAAGGAGATCGTTGACGACCTGACGACGCCTCTGTCGGACGACGAAAAGAAAACCGGGATGGACTCGGTTGCTGCTGGGCCGGCTACGTACGGTCCGGAGACCGCCGATGGCCTTCAGGAAATTTTCCTGAATAACGGAATGACGGATTACATGCCGATCGTCATCCCCACGGAAGAAAAAGTGCAGGCGATGCTCAAGGGCACGAGCCACAGTCCGGACGAAGTGCTCCAGACGCCGCGCCAGGGTGTGGGCTACACGTCCGCGCGTTGGGGCTACACGGTTCGGCAGGTCGCTGTGAACGCCGTGATGGCGGGATGCAGGCCGGAATATTTTCCGGTGGTGCTTGCCATGGCGTCTCTCGGCCCGCTAGGACTTTTCGGCTCCACGACTTCGTCCAGTTCGGCGATTGTGATCAATGGGCCAATTCGGGACAAGCTCAACATGAACTACGGCCTCGGCGCGCTCGGTCCCTTCGCGCAGGCGAATGCCACCATCGGCCGGGCGTGGACGTTGATGGGCAAGAACCTCACCAACGGCGGCATACCGGGCGACACCTACCAAGGTGGCCAAGGCAATCAGCTCGACTACAACAACTGCGTGATCGCAGAGGACGAGAAGAACAGCCCGTGGACTCCTCTTCACACGCAGTTCGGATTCAAGCCCGAGGAAAATGTGGTCAGCATCTTCGGCGGGCCGGACCTCCGCCAGGGACACGGCGCGAGAGGCGCGGGCGCCGAGCCAGCGATGTTCGACGAGCAGATCAGCTTCATGTTCCAATCCATGGTCGGCGGTTCGGGCGCGCTGGTGATTTTGGATCCGTTGGTGGCCAAGCGTCTCGTGGATCAGGGATACGACACCAAGGAGAACCTCACCGAATGGCTGTGGAAAAATACGATGCGCACGGCCAAGGATTTTCGCGAATCCTTCCTGGCGCCGTTTCACTTGTATCCGCTCGCATTGCAAGGAAGAGAACCCTACGCCACGTGGTATAAGGTTCCGGAAGATACGCTGATTCCCTTCTTCCCGCGAACCACTGATATCAACCTCGTGGTTTGCGGCGGCCAGGCGAACGCGTTCTTCCAGGTGGCGAATATGAACCACGAGCGGAGCGCATCGATCGACAAGTGGGCGTAGGCGAATTCGGCGCGAACGAAGTGCTCCTGAAAATGCATTCGGAGCGCGAGAGTTTTGGGGGGTGTCGTGTGAATGGACTCAAATGCTTCCGGCTAATCGCTTTGGCTTTTGTGGCGTCGACTCTCGCCGCAGGTGCGTTTGTCGTTGCTCCTGCCGCGGGCCAGGCGCCTCCCGAGGAGCCGCAGACGTCGCACCGTCCAGCCGATCCTGCAAAGGGCAAGAAACTATACGACGACAACTGCTCCACGTGCCATGGAATCGATGCCCGAGGTGAAGACGGTCCCGGTCTCCTCGGAGTACCCGCCCGCCTCGGCGACGCCGCGGTGGCAAACATCATCCGGCGAGGACTTCCAGGCACCGCGATGACCGCGTTCTACCTGATCTCGGAGCCAGGTGCGGCAGACATCGTGGCCTACCTCAAAACGTTGAACGTCGCCGAAACCTCCGGCACATCGACGGGCGACCCGCAAAAAGGCGAGGCCGTCTATAAGTCGAGCGCCTGTTCCGCGTGTCACATGATCGCCGGAGAGGGCGGCAGCATCGGACCCGAGTTGACGCGCATCGGCGCGATGCGCGGCCCCGGGAGCCTCAAGGCGAGACTCCTCGATCCCGCCGCGAATCTGCCCCAGTTGGGTGGCGGCGGAATGATGGGCAACAGTTGGACGCAATATGCGATGTACCGCGCGGTTGAAAAGGACGGGCACGTGGTGGAAGGGATCCGCATGAATGAAGATTCGTTCACAATTGTGTTGAAGGACGCGACCGGAAAACTCCACGCACTCTGGAAGCCCGATCTCCGCTCGCTCGAAAGAGAGCCGGCGAAAAGCATCATGCCAAGCTACAAGGGCACGCTGTCCGACGAGCAGATGGAAGACCTTGTAGCCTATCTCCTGACTTTGAAAGGCGCGCAATGAAAACCTACCTGTGTGCGCTGGCATTTGCCGCTTCCCTCTTCCTGGCGCCGCCGCGATCCTGCGCGCAGGACGTGACCTCCCAGCAGCTGCTGAACGCCGACAAGACGCCGCAAGACTGGCTGATGTACGGCGGCGATTACAGTTCGCAGCGATTCTCGCGGCTCACGCAGATCAACAGCCTGAACGTTCATAGCCTCAAGGCGGCTTGGATATACCAGCCCTCCCCTCCGGTCCAGCCGATCCAAACATCTCCCGTTGTCGTCGGCGGAATCATGTACATCACGGAACCGCTCGGCACGGTTGTGGCTCTCGATGCGCGCCTCGGCGCCCAGATCTGGAGCTGGACGCCTCAACTCCCAACAAAGCTGTACCTCATTGGAGTGCATCGTTCCAACCGCGGCGTAGCGGTTTTCGGCAATACGGTTTATTCAGTTACGCTCGATGCCTACCTCATTGCGCTCGACGCCACAACCGGCGCGGTGAAGTGGAAAGTTCACGTCGACGATAACGGCGTAGGATACTCGCTGACCGGCGCGCCTCGCGTGCTCGACGGAAAAGTCGTCATCGGGATGGCCGGAGGAGACGTTGGAGTTCGCGGCTACATCGACGCGTACGACCCAAAAACGGGCAAGCGTCTCTGGCGCTGCTTTACCATTCCCGCTCCCGGCGAGCCGGGTTCGGAAACGTGGGCCAAAGATATGACTGGAACGGGCGGCGGCGGCACCTGGGGCGCCGGCTCGTATGATCCAGAATTGAACTTACTGTATTGGGGCACGGGAAATCCCGCTCCCGATTACAACGGCACGAACCGCGAAGGCGACAACCTCTACACGGATTCCGTGCTGGCCATCGATCCCGATACGGGGAAGATGAAATGGTATTTCCAGTTCACGCCGCACGACACGCACGACTGGGATTCGATTCAGGTTCCCGTGCTGTTCGATGGCACGATCGGTGGCAAGCCTAGAAAGCTCCTCGCCTTCGCGAACCGCAACGGATTCTATTACGTGCTCGACCGCGTTACGGGCAAGTTCATCACCGGCGTTCCCTTCGTGAAGCAAACCTGGGCCAAAGGGCTCGACGAAAATGGTCGGCCGATCATGATGCCCGATACGGAGCCGACGCCGAAGGGGACCTTGCTCTATCCCGATGGCCACGGCGGCACGAATTTCAATAGCCCGAGCTATAGCCCTCTCACGAAACTTTTCTACGTTTTGGCCCGCGAGACCGGCGCGTATACCGTATCGGGCGAGCCGAAAGTCGACTTCCCCAGCTTCGGCGGCGGCGGAAGAATCGATCTTCCCGGAGATCAGGTCTACGGCGCGATTCGCGCCCTCGAAGCAACCACCGGCAAGATGAAGTGGGAGTACAAGCTGCTTGGTCCCGCCCAGACCAGCACGCTCGCGACTGCGGGCGGCCTCGTCTTCGGCGTGAGCGACGAAGGCAATTTCTTCGCCCTCGACGCCACCACCGGCAAGCTCCTCTGGGAATTTACGGTCGGCGGCGCAGATAACGGATCAAGTCCCATCACCTACGCAGTCGACGGCAAGCAATACGTGATCGCCGCCGCCGGAACCACCTTCGTCGCCTTCACTTTGCCGTAGGAGAAAGGTAGAGGATTCGCCGCCCACCGGAGCGCGTGCTGTTTTGCAGTGGTTTCTAAATTGCCTCTGATCGCCAACCGAACCTAGAGCAGAGTGTGGGTGACAGTTACCACATGTGTATAAAAGCGATGTATAATCCGAGATACACGGCAACGAGGACCAAGTCAGCTAAGAGGTGGCGGTGGCCGTTCTCGTTCGGGGCCAGTCGGTAGAAGCGATATTCAACCCATAGGAGTATGATTCCAAGGGCTGCAGCCATTAACGAAAAGAAATAAAAAAGCCGAAGCGATAGCTGTACGGGCACACTACCGTTGTTCCATTCGTAAGCTCGGTGGGCGGGCGCGTATGTCTGAGGCGCCAACCAACGGCAAGCTCCCATGAGGGCGAGCCAGAAAAAGCCTGTCCCTATCCATGTCCTGAGAGCTAATGTAGGCGTGTACTTAATCTGTGGAAGTAGAGGTACGAGCAGAAAAGCACCGATAATGACCAGACCGATTGCTGTAACCATTCTCGTGCCCTCTCGTTGCTATTTTGCACGGCACTGATCTTCCGGTCGCCTTCGCCTAAACAATCAGTGCCGCATCGCTACGGCATACGGCTGCGTGCTCCCGCTTCCTGAGTCCGAATAGCAGACCGAGGAGGCATTGCCGGCGCATGGGGACGCCGGAGCCGGATTCGGTGGACGGGGTACCGTGTTCGTTATAGTTTTATTAATGGTGTCAATTGCGCCATCAGCCGCCGTGCCGAGAACTTTACGCGTCGCTGTCCTTGCCGCATTCTCCGCGGCTACCTGAACCTCCGACTTCAAAGTGTAAACCGTCTTCGAGCCTGTCTGAGAGACAATTTTCAACGGATCGGCTGCAACTATTGCTTTGGAGGGCGGCGTACCCTGCACGGGTCAATCTTGTGCAGCGGGTGCTCATATACACCCGAGTTCATTCAAGGCAGGGACACAAAATCTGGAATTCGCGGGTGGCGCACCCTTGAGAATGGGCGGGTGGCGTACGTTCGAGAATTCGTGCACGGGCCAATTTCGTGCGCGCTTGCCCATACACACCCGAGTTCATTCAAGCCACGGACACAATTTGAGGGTGCCGCATCCCTTTGCGTTTTTCTTTTCTGCAAAGGGTGCGCGAGGTAACCTTCCCACCCAGCGGCCCTGCCATTGAAAAAACGACGATTGCGGGCGCAGGAATGAGGAAAAGTCACGAACAGGAACTGCGAGCGAGGTAAGAGAAGATCCCCCTTCGCGATTTCTCGCGAAGGGGGATCGCGTACCGAAGGAAAGGTCAGGCTAACGTGGCGAAGGCGATCTGGTCACCACCTGTTGGCTGGGCCGTGGCAGGTGCCGGCACCCTTGTCGCTGTAAGTACCATTCGCGTTCAGCCCAGGACTGCCCGATGTAGGACCATTGAGTGCAACTGTAGGACCTGCCAGTGCCGACTCGTAATCCCACTTGTAGCCGTTCTCATCGAGCGTCAGGGCCATCACGCCCCAGTAGTCCCCGGTATACGCCTCGAGATTAGTTGCGTTGAAGCTCGTGTTGCCGCTAGGATCCTCCTGGTTTGTTTCACCGGTCAAGGTTGGATAACCGGGTTGTGCGCCTGCGCTGCTCGTCTCAGTGGTTGCGTAGATCGGATCGAGTGTCTCGCCGCCGGTGCCCACGGTGAATTGCCGTATGCCCTTGTGTGGATCGTAATTCCCGTCGGGGTCAAGGGGGCGGTAGTGGGCATAGAGGTGGTCGTGTCCGTTCAGCACCAGGTCGGCTTTGTGTTCGTAGAGCAGTTGCCAAAAGGCCTGAGCGGTCACGCCCTCTGGGGTGATGCCGTTAGTGGCGCTGAACGTGGGCTGATGCCAGTAGGCGAGTGTGCACGCGGAATGATTCTCCTCAAGATCCTTTTTCAGCCATGCGAGTTCGGAGGCAAACCAGGGGCCCAGGGCCGAACAGCCGCCCGGCTGTGTCGAGCACTCTATATTGAGCGAAATAAGGTGCCAGGAGCCGATATTGTACGAGTACCAGCCATCTCCGACTCCGACTGGGGCCGGTTGGCCGGCCGAGGGACCGTTGTAATACGTTGCAGTTGCGAGTCCACCCGACTCCTCGAAGTGCCCCGCCTGTCCATCCGCCCGCGGAATGGGTTGGAAGGAGAGGTCAATAGTGGGGGTTGCGCCCGGACCGCACGCTGGGTTTGATGGGCACGGGTCCGAGATCGTCGCCGCCAGAGGCTGACCCGAATTAGCATCAGTGGTATCGATCTGGAAGCCATTGAAGTAGGAGAAGTAGCCGTAGCCGGCAACGCCGGTCTCGCCATGCTCGTCATAAAACTCGTGGTTGCCGGGCGCGGGCATCAGGATCTTTTTAAAAGCGCCATACGTCAAATCAAACGACTGCTCAAAGTCCGAATATCGGCCGACCTGGTATTGCAGATCTCCGAGGAGCGCGACGGCGACAGGCTTCATAGCCTCAATCTGATTCGCAGTGGCCTCCTGCGATTGCCACAAAGAATACGTCGGCGGCACTGTGGGGTTGTTGGTGCCTGCGTAGGGGACCTTGGGGTCGGTGCAGGTTTCTTTCTTAGACTCACCAGCCTGCTCCGTGCCTGGCTGGCAGGAGATGTCGCCAACCACCGCCAGCACAGGCGATTTACCCGTCCATGTATTGTCGTTGGAATTTGGATCGCCATTGCCGTTCGAGTTTTGATTCTGTGCCTTTGCCCCACCCGCAAATACCAGCACCGAGGCGGCTGCTCCCATGAGCACTGCCGCTCGCAACCTTCCCCCGATCGTCTTCATGCGATTCCTCCCGTTCAGATTTGTGGTTGGATAGTTGCCAGAGGGGTGGTTTTTACCCCTTTAATATTTCCCGTGCATGTCGAGCATGTGAAAAAGCCGCAACATGGATTACTTGGACGGTCGTTTAAGCCATCAGCCAACTTTTGCCCTTAAGTTTTGACTCTTAACTCTTAACTCTGAACTCTGACTCTGAACCGCATTTCTGCCTTTAAACGGCCAGCACCGCGCCCCCGGCCCAATCCTGTACTCGTGGCCAGCTTGACCGCCGCGTTGCGATCTGCCAACGTGATTGTGGCGAGAAGAATCGCCCGCCCTCCCGGCGAGGGCCGAACGTTCTTTGAAAACTTGAAATGTGGGTCAGTCCCGCTAAAGGGATTTTGAGCTTAATGCGGCTCACGCTGCTTTCCCATGGTGAGGCTTCAAGACTTCTAGGACCGGTTCGCACCCAGCTACGCCCTCGCGGCCCAGCGTTTGGCCTTGGACGTTTCGGGTGCCCCATCCTCGATTTGTGGGGGTGGGGTCTTTGAATCACTACTCACCAATCACGGTTTTTCTAATCGACACTGCGGCGATTAGAAACGTCCGTAACTCAGTGTAAACAAACGTTGGTGTCACTTCTAATCGACACACTAAGAGGAGGCTGGTTGGGGCCGTCTTTCCTAGTCGGCGCCCGCCGCCCGGCTCCGTTTCGCTGCTTCTTTGGGCGTTCGCATCCCACGTCCGTGAGGATATGATGTGTGCGTCTATCACTTACGCGAGATGACTCACTGATGAAATTCGGCGACGCGAAAGATTTCACGACTCGCATCCGGCAGGCGATGGGCCGCGAACCCGCCGATCTGGTGATCAAGGGCGTCACGATCCTCGATGTGGTCACCGGCGAACTCACGCAATCCGATATCGCCATCACGGATCGGACGATCACCGGCACGCTCGCCGAATACAAAGGCCGCACGCTGATCGATGGCAAGGGCCTCACCGCCGTCCCGGGCTTCATCGACACGCACGTCCACGTGGAAAGCTCGATGATCACGCCGATGGAGTTCGACCGCTGCGTCCTGCCGCGCGGCACCACCACCGCCATCTGCGACCCGCACGAAATCGCCAACGTGCTCGGCGAGCCCGCGCTCGCCTATTTTCAGAAGTGCGCCGAAAACACGCTGATGGACCTGATGGTCCAGCTTTCCGCTTGCGTGCCTGCGTCGCCGCTGGAAACTTCCGGGGCAATACTTGGCGCCGCGAGCCTGAAGAAATTCGCGGACCATCCGAAAACGATCGGTCTCGCGGAGTTCATGGACATCGGCGGCGTGCTCGCGCTGAATCCGCAGACGATCGAAAAGCTCGTCACATTCCAGGGCGAACAAATCGACGGCCACCTGCCCGGCATCCGCGGTTACGCGCTCAACGCCATGGCCGCCTGCGGCATTCGCAACTGCCACGAGTCGACAGACCTTGCGCAGGCCGAAGAAAAGCTGCGCAAGGGCGTGCAGGTTTTGATCCGCGAAGGAACGATCTGCAAGGACCTGAAAGCTCTTGTTAGCCTCGTGACGACGCGGCTTTCACCCTTCCTCGGATTCTGCACCGACGACCGCAACCCTCTCGAAATCGCGCGCGAGGGGCACATCGACCATCTTGTCCGCACCGCGATCCGCCTGGGCGCCGATCCACGGGACGTGTATCGCGTGGCGAGCTGGTCGGCGGCTCAGGGTTTCGGCTTGCACAAAAACACGCCGAAGTGGCGGGCGCGCGGATTAATCGCCCCGGGATACAAGGCGGACATCGTCCTGCTGAACGATCTTGCAACCTGCAAAATTCACAGCGTCCTCAAAAATGGCCGCATGGTGACGCCGGAACTTTTCGACCGGCGCGCGCGCATCGAGCTGGTCGGCTACAACAGCGTAAAGAATCGGCCCGTAATCGCGGCTAACTTCGTGATTCACGCGGCGGCTGATGCCCGCGACGGCGAGCAGGACGTGATTGGCATCATCCCCGGCCAAATCGTTACCAAGCATCTGCGCGTTCGCCTGCCACAAAACCGCGATGGCGAATTGCAGCGCGATTTCGAAAACGACGTTTTGAAGCTCGCCGTCGTCGAGCGCCACGGGAAGAACGGCCACATCGCCGTGGGTTTCGTGAAGGGATTTGGATTTCGCGAGGGCGCGATCGCCAGTTCGGTCGGGCACGACAGCCATAACATCAGCGTGGTTGGCGCAACAGACGAAGACATGGCCGCCGCCGTCAACCGGATTCACGAGAATCAGGGCGGCTACGTGGTCGTGAGACACGGGAAAATTCTCGGAGAAGTTGCGCTGCCGATTGCGGGAGTCATGTCCGACCGGTCCTTCGAAGACGTTTCCAAGGATCTGCAAGGATTGCGCGAGGCGGCGCGCCAGATCGGCTCGTCGATCGAAGATCCAACGATGGTTCTCGCCTTTCTTTCCCTCTGCGTGATTCCCGCGCTGAAACTGACCGATTTTGGCCTGGTTCGCTTCGCCCCGCCGCAAGACGAAGGCCCCGTCTTGATACACGATCAACGCGCCCTCCACCGCCGTCCTGCATAGACTCATCCCGTTGGCCATCCGCATCGCAGGTCCATACGTCACAGAAAGGCGTGATTTCCATCACAGCCAGAAACCTCGCGGACTGCGAGTCTATCGGAGCCAAGGAAATTGAGAATATGCCCCGAGCCTACGATGTCCTGCGGAAGATGGAAAACGACGAGCTACTGCCGATCGCCTCGCGCAGAAATCTGGAAGAGGCACAGGGACTCGCGGAGTCGCTGAATGCCTATTGGCCGGCGGAATACATCGTCCGCGATTGCGCGTCAGGCGCGCAGTTCCACATAAAACAACAACGCCCCGCGGAGCAGCCGCAGGGCGCTCAAAAACGGGAATACGTGATGTAGCGGGATTTGATTCTAGGGCTCTTGCGCGAATTCCTGCGTGATGTAGAGCGTTCCGTCCGGCCCGCTCGCGATCCCCACCCCAATGTGTGTGTACGCCGGGTTCAGGATGTTTCCTCTGTGGTTCTGCTGGAACTTCGGTTCGTCCATGAAGATCGCTTCCGCCTCGGCAACGTCGCGGCACTTGGCGATGTTCTCGCCGGTTGATCGCCACTGGATTCCCGCCCGCGAAACGCGATTGAATGGCTGGCTGCCGTCGATGGCCTCGTGGCCGAAATAGCCCTCGCGCGCCATCTCTTCGGAGTGCAGTCGCGCGACCTCGGCGAGCCTGCCGTCCCATTGGAGCGGCCGGGCGCGGCCCTTGGTTTCCTGCTGCGTGGTCGGGTCGATCCGATCGTGGTTCACGAGGTCCAGCATCTGCACTTCGAGATGGTCGGTGCGCTGGCTATAGTTCGCCACCGCCAGCACTTGCTGGGCGCAGAGCGAACTTCCCAGCATCCCAGCACCAAGCAAAACGGCCAACAAAATGGCGGGGCGCGGCCCCAGCAGCCTCGAAACAAACGAGATAGCGTGTCGCGTCGGAGCAGTCATGTACAGTTCTCCCACGCCGAAAGGCTACCTTTATGCTTTGGGGGAAAACACTGGACCAAAGGACAGTTTTGGTAGGGGTACGAGCGGACAGCTGAAATGTAACCTTCAGGCTATTGCCAGCGGAATGGCCTTCTTCCACTTGCCTTGGGACTTCAAGATCAGCTCCACGACCTCGCGGATGGCGCCATGGCCGCCCGCGACCGTGGTGATGTAATGCGCGGCACGCTTCACTTCCACAACGGCATCGCCGACCGCGACCGCCAGCCCTACGCGCTCGAGCAGCGGCAGGTCCGGCAAATCATCGCCGACGTACGCCACTTCTTCATCGGTCACGCCGGCGCGGACAAGAATTCCCTTATATGCTTCGAGCTTCTTCGGCTGGCCTTGTACCACAAACTCCATCGAGGCTTCGCGGGCGCGGCGAGCGGTCGCGGGCGAATCGCGCCCGGTGATCAGCCCTGTACGCAGCCCCATGATGCTCGCGAGCTTGATGCCGGCGCCATCGTGGGCGTGGAACATCTTCATCTCGGCTACGCTGCCGTCCGGGAACGACTGCAGGCACACGAAGCCCGGTGTCATCGTGCCGTCCACGTCCATCAGCAGGACGCGAATCTTGCGCGCGCGGCGCATCACTTTCGGCGGGAATTTGATTTCGCGAATAGGCATGTCAGAGTCAGAAGAGCTGCAGGGTCCAGAGATCGTGGATATGGACCACGCCTTCGAGGCGTCCCTCGGCGTCAACCACCAGCACGGACGTGATTTTCTTTTCTTCCATCGCGCGCAGTGCCGCGGCGGCAAGCTCGGAGCGCGGCAGTGTGACTGGATTCTTGGTCATGCAATCGGCCGCTTTCAGGCCCAGCACGTTTTCCTTGCGCTTTTGCATCACGCGGCGCAGGTCGCCGTCGGTGATGATGCCGAGCAATCGTCCCTTTGCGTCGGTGACGGCGGCCATGCCAAGACCCTTGCGGCTCATTTCATAAATCACATCGGGCATTTTCGCCGAAGCATCGACGCGCGGCAAATCTTCGCCCGCGTGCATCAGCGCCTCGATGCGGCGCAGTTTCTTACCGAGGCGCCCGCGCGGATGGAGCGCCGCGAAATCGTCCTGCTGGAATCCGCGGCGCTCGAGCAGCGCTATCGCGAGCGCGTCGCCCATCGCCAGTGCTGCTGCCGTGGACGCGGTCGGCGCGAGATTCAGCGAGCACGCTTCTTCCTTCACCGCGATATCGAGCACGATGTCGCTTGCCGTCGCGAGGGTCGAGCGCGGATGTGCGGTCAGCGTGATCAGCGGCACGCTCAGGCGCTTCGCCGCCTCGCTAAGCTCGACCAATTCTTCCGTTTCGCCGCTCGATGAAATCGCGACGAGCACATCGCCCGGGGTCACCATGCCGAGATCGCCATGCAGCGCTTCGGCCGCGTGCAAGAACATGGAAGGCGTTCCCGTGCTGGAAAATGTTGCCGCCACTTTGCGGCCGATCAGCCCCGATTTGCCGAGCCCGGTAACGATCGCACGTCCCTTGCACGCGTGTAAAAGCTCGACGGCCTTTTCGAAGCGTGCGTCCAGCCGGTCGATCAAGCCTTCGATCGCCTCGGCCTCGATCTGCAGGACGCGCTTGGCCGTCTCGATCGCGGACTTCGCTTTTGGAATGCTGGCTACGCGGGCTTTCACCGCGCTAGGCTTGGGTGTCATCGAGGCACGTCCCATTCGCGAGCGAGAGCCGCAAGCTGCGTGATTTTTTCGAGCAAGGGCCGAAGCTGGCCGAGCGGCAGCGCGTTCGTGCCGTCCGAAAGCGCCTTCGCCGGATTTTCGTGCACCTCGAGAAAAATTCCATCAACGCCGATGGCCGCGCCCGCTCGCGCCAGCGGCTCGATGAATTCCGGCTGGCCGCCGCTCGACTTCCCTTCTCCACCGGGGAGCTGCACCGCGTGCGTCACGTCGAAGACCACCGGATAGCCGAGCTTGCGCATGATCGGAAACGACCGCATGTCGACGACGAGATTCTGGTAGCCGAAAGACGCCCCTCGCTCGGTGAGAATGATTTTCTCGTTGCCCGTGCCGGCCACTTTTTCGGCTGCGTTGCCGATGTCCCACGGCGAAAGAAACTGCCCCTTCTTGATGTTGACCACGCGCCCCGAGCGCCCCGCCGCAACGAGCAAGTCGGTCTGGCGCGAGAGGAATGCGGGAATCTGCAGCACGTCGCAGATTTCGGCCGCCGGCGCGACATGCGAGACCTCGTGAACGTCCGTCAAAATCGGCAGGCCAGTGCGCTTCTTGATCTGCGCGAGGATACGCAAGCCCTCCTGCAGTCCCGGGCCGCGATACGACGCGACCGACGAGCGGTTCGCCTTGTCGTACGACGCCTTGAAGATCAGCGGCACCCCGAGCTCCGACGCGACGCCGCATAGCCGCTCCGCCATCATCATCGCGTGCCCTTCGCTCTCGATCACACACGGCCCCGCGATCAGGAAGAGCGGCGATCCTCCGCCAATCGTGAATTTGCCGACCTCAAAGCTGCGCGATGGGTGCATTCGATACTCAAGCCTATGCGGCTTCCGGTTCGTTTTCAATACTTTGAATGCGGCGCGGTGCGACGGTAGAATACAGCATGGGCAGAGAGGCAAAAAGGCTCCTGAAGAAAGCGCTCACCCTGCCCGTCGATGAGCGCGCCGAACTCGCGGGTTCGTTAATCGAAAGTCTCGACAGCTCGACGGACAAGGGCGTTCGAGCCGCTTGGGAAATTGAAGTCCTCGGGCGCATGCAAGAGCTCGATTTGGGGAGAGTTAAAGCCATCCCGATTGGGCAATTCAGGCGACGGCTCACCTCGGCAAAATGAGCGCTCACATAACTCAGAACTTCAACGAAGCTGCGGATATCAGCGCGGTCACGCAACTGATCCTGCGCGAACGAGAGAGCCGCGACCTCGCGCGCTGGGAAACGATGCGCGAATGTTTTTGGCCGGACTCGCTCGTGCGCGTGAGCTGGTTTCGCGGCAACGGCCCGGATTTCGTCGCGGGCTCGATCGACATGGCGCGCCGCGGCATTCCCGCGAAGCACCGACTGGCGCCGATCCTCGTGCGGCTCGCTGGCAACCGAGCCGTCGCGAGCATGCACGGCATCATCGACCTGCCCGTCACGTTGAAAGGCGTTGGCGCGACGCTCTCGACCCACTCCCGCTTTCTCTATCGCGCCGAGAAACGCGACGGCCGCTGGGGCCTTATGGGCTTCGATGCAATCTACATGCGCGACGAGCTGGTACCCGACCTGCCCGGCCAAACCATTTCGATCGATCCCGCCGAGGTGAAGGACTTCCGGAAATCATACCGGCTGCTGTCCTATTACCTGCACAGCCAGGGATATCAAGTCGATTCGAACCTGCCTGGAGAGGATCGCCCCGAAACGGCGCAGATGTTGTATCAGGAACTATATACTTGGGCTGGCCTCAATGTTCCCAAGTAGTTGCTTCTAATAGACCTACGCTAATTCAGGTCGAGCTCTCGCTACCAAAGGCGAAATAATGGCGAAAATAGGTGTGGCCAAAAGGTGCGCTATGTGGTACTATGAAATACAGGAAACACCTTAGACCGAACGAAGAAACTTTTCGGTACGATACGGCATCGGATAATTATCATGGCAAAAGATAAGAACATCGCTACAGGCAATCGTAAGGGATCGGGGCGGTTAGTTCCTACGCGTCCGACCGGGGTTGAATACCGGGTTCAGTACGGGATCCACATCGTCGATGTGGGCAACCAGCACGGTCGTGGTCAGCGCCCGACGAAGTGGGAGAAGTGCTCCGTGCGCCCGGCCAATGCCAGCCGCATCCCGCAGGGGGATTATTTCCTCCACGCGGACGAAGGCGGCGTGTTCCAGGTGAAGTTCACCGGGAACGAGTGGCAGTACCTCGCGGCAGCGTAAGGCGATCGTTTCGTCTCAACGAACGTAATTCCAAGGGCGCGCACGGCCTTTCAAGAGGCTTCGCGCTCTTTCTTTTTGGCCGTCCTGCAGTAGCTTTCCCGCCGAATTCCAACCGAAAACAAAGAAACGGCTAATCCGCGGATGCGGCGCCGGCGTGGGGTTCGGAAGCGTGCGTCTCTGCTGCGGGAAGGTGCGATTTTGACTGTGCGTCGGCGGCGTGCCCGAGCCGCTGCCGGCGGTTCTCGAGGCTCGTGCCGGCGGTTCTCGAGGCTCGCGTGCACGAACGCCGCGAAAAGCGGATGCGGGGCCAGCGGCTTCGACTTGAACTCCGGATGAAACTGGCAGCCCAAGAACCACGGGTGGTCGGGAATCTCAATGATCTCGACGTACGTGCCGTCCGGCGTGCGCCCAGTGATGCGGAAACCCGCATCGGTGAGCGTTTTTTCGTACTCGCAGTTGAATTCGTAACGATGGCGATGGCGTTCGGAGATTTCGGTAGTGCCGTAAGCCTTCGCGGCGAATGAATCCGGATCGAGCTTGCACGGCCACGCGCCCAGGCGCATCGTGCCGCCCATTTCGTCCACGCCAAGCAGTTCGCGCAGCTTGTAGATCACGCGGTTGGGCGTCGAGGGATCGAACTCGGTGCTATCCGCGCGTTCGAGCCTCGAAACTTGCCGCGCGTATTCGATCGTGGCGCACTGCATGCCGAGGCAAATGCCGAAAAACGGCACCTTGTGTTCGCGCGCGTAGGTGATTGCGTGCACCATGCCCTGAATTCCGCGCTTGCCGAATCCTCCGGGAACCAGAATGCCGTCGACGTGCCGCAGAAGACGCTCGGCGGTGGCGGCTGAGTCGATATCCTCGGCCTCGATCCACTCGATCGAAACGTGCTGGCGGCTCGGCAGCCCGCCGTGAACCAGCGCTTCGCGCAAGCTCTTATATGCATCTTCGAGTTGGACGTACTTCCCTACCACGCCGATCCGCACATCGCCCTGCGGGTGCTCGAGCGTTTCAAGCATGGCGAGCCAGCGGCTCAAATCGCGCGGCGGCGCTTCGAGACGAAGCAGGCGCAGAATCTGCTCGTCGAGGCCCTCGGAGGCGAGCGTCATCGGAACTTCGTAGATGTTGCCGACATCCGGCGCGGAAATCACGCAGGATTGGGCGATATTGCAGAAGAGCGCGATTTTGGCTTTGAGGTCGGCGCCCAACTGGCGGTCGCTGCGGCAAATCAGAAGATCCGGCTGGATTCCGATGCTGAGCATTTCCTTCACGCTGTGCTGCGTGGGCTTGGTTTTCAGCTCGCCCGCGGTGGCGATGAACGGCACCAGCGTGAGGTGCGCGAAAACTACGTTCTCGGGGCCAAGTTCGAGCCGCATTTGCCGGATGGCTTCCATGAACGGCAGCGATTCGATGTCGCCGACCGTGCCGCCAATTTCGACGATCACCACATCCACGCCGTCCGTGACCTTGCGGAATGCGGCTTTGATTTCGTCGGTGACGTGCGGGATCACCTGCACCGTCTTGCCGAGGTAGTCGCCGCGGCGCTCTTTCGCGATGATCGATTCGTAGATGCGGCCGGTGGTCCAGTTATGGTCGCGCGTGAGATGCGCGGAGGTAAAGCGCTCGTAGTGGCCGAGGTCGAGATCGGTTTCCGCGCCGTCGTCCGTCACAAACACTTCGCCGTGCTGATAGGGCGACATTGTTCCCGGATCGACGTTCAGGTAGGGATCGCACTTCTGGAGGGTAACTTTCAGGCCGCGGCTTTCAAGCAGGCATCCGATCGACGCCGCCGCTACGCCCTTTCCGAGAGAGGAAACTACGCCGCCCGTCACAAAGATGTACTTCGGGCCGGTCCGCAAGTGCTCGATTTCCTCCGGAGGAGTCGGCGTACGACGTATTATCTGCGGAAAGCGCGCGCGTGTCAAATCACGATTTGCAATCGCGAATTTGAAGGCGCGGCAAAATCTCGAGTGTGCTTCGTAGGGGCGAGTTTGAAACCCGCCCCTACGCACGAACCCCGCGTTACTCTTTCTTGGCTGGTGGCGCTGCCGCCGGCTTCGGAGCCATCATCGGTTTCGGCTTCCAGAAGCTCGGATCGAACTTCACCCATTCTTCCGGCGGATAGCTCATTTCCGGGCTGAAGCGAACTAGCGTCGTGCTGTCGGACGCAATCGCCGCCTGCTCCAGTTCCGCAAACTTCTTTTGTCCGTCCGGGCCGAGAGCGTCGTCGAACGCTTTTCCGGCAACCATTGCGGCGTCCAGATCGCCGAGCGTCTTCCGTGGTGTGAATATGTAGATGGTTCCGTTCGCGGCCCCATAACGCGCTTCGAAGAAAATGTCGTGCTCGTCGAGGTTGACCTTCGTCGCGGTCGTTTGGTACAGCGCCACGATATCTTCCCAGTCTTTATCGTGCCCGGGGCGGAGGCGGATCGTTTCGACCTCGAAATAGCGCATCTCGGCGATGTTCATATCGGGCTTGTAGCTCCACTTCTCGTTGTACGTCGCCACCACCTGATCGCTATCCGACACATAGTCCGCGTCTTTTTCCGCGAGTGGGTCGAGCATGGCCTCCACCTTGGGCTGGTCGTCGTACTCGCTCGCCTTTTGCCACTCCGCGTAGGAATCAAAGCCCACGAGGAACCAGGCCTCGCTCGGCCCGCTCCTGGTGGTCACCGCGAGATAATGATCGGGCGTCTTGGCGAGAGCGGCGGCCTTCGCAAACGCAGCTTCATTCTTCGCGTGTCCCGAATCCTTCCCGAATTTCACCATCTCGCGATCGATCAGCAGCACCTTGGGTATCGGACTGTTTTGATCTTGCGCGCGCAGCATTGCCGCACCGCCCGTTAGGCACACGACAGCCATTGCAGCAATCAGAATCTTCCTCATTCATGTCTCCTTTTTCCGTGTTCGGCTCTGGCGTCTTGAATCGCGACGCCAGAATGATCCGGCCTTTGTGCTTGGTTTGTTCTTAAGGGTTCCGAAGGGGTCTGGGCCGGCAAATGGGTGTGATCCGGCCGGCGCCTACTATACACCTATAACCGCATCAAACGGGTTTGTCGTCAGCGTAGTGCAACTGGCTCTCGTGTCACCGACGCCCGCTAACTCTCTGGAATCGCGCATGGCGCGATGCTATGATCGACTCTCGTCGCAGGCATTTCGCGAGTGATCGGCGCGGTCGCCAAGTGGTAAGGCAAAGGTCTGCAAAACCTTTATCGGCGGTTCGATTCCGCCCCGCGCCTCCAATTTCCTATCAGTGTAGCCACGGCAATTGCCCTTTGTGCGCCAGCGCCAGCAAATCCAATCGTGGATGCGACCGCGCAGTGCACGCACACGCCGCCCCAGATCGACTTTGTCTTCCACGCCAGCCATCCCAGGACGAATCCCGCCACCACCATCACGCGCACCGGCACCGCCAGCGCGCCGAGAATCCCACGGTTTACAAGGGTCGTATCTTCACGAAAGCGGCAGATTTAATCAGGTGGGCAATTATCCGGGGACAATAACGAAGGCAAGCTGAAGATCGACGGCGCCTTGGGCGTTCGGCCATTCCAGACTAGGATGTTCTCCGGGTCCTAGTTCTTACTAAGAAAACGCTTGTGCCCGAAAACAAGCAAACCACCTAGAACGGATAGCCCTAATCCAAGCAGCATAAAGCTGCTGGGTTCCGGGACCGCTGTCGGAGGACAAGGAACGCTAGTAGAACCAACAGTGCAGGGCGCGGCATGGGCCAGTGGTGCGACAATCAAAGCGAGTGCGAAAGCGACTGCGTACGCAAGTTTTTTCATCGAATCACCCCGCAGGAATCCAGCAGTTCGTTTGCCATACCTCCGAGGATCGTATCTTACTGAAAACAAAAGCATGACTCCGAACCTTATGAGCCCATAGGTGCATAGTTTTACACTTTTGTACCAAGCCCCTTCACACACTGACTCTTGGGGAGTTCGGGCAGTACTTCGTGGCGGCGGTCGCCCTTGCGCTTTCTCTTGAGACCATTCACTGCAACGACCGATATAGGGTCAAAGGGACTTAGAGTGCAGGACGTGGCAGGGAATTGCACCCTAATTACCGATTTTCTGATTTTCTCCAGTAGCGCGCTAGCCGTGCAGCCACGGCAATTGCCCCTTGTGCGCCAACGCCAGCAGATCCATCGTCGACGCGACCGCGCAGTGCACGCACACGCCGCCCCAAATCGATTTCGTCTTCCACGCCAGCCACCCCAGGACGAATCCCGCCACCACCGACGCCGCCGCCTCCGGCCACGGCTTCGTGAAATGGATCATCAGGTACGGCATCACGCACACCGGCACCGCCAGCGCCCCGAGGAACCGCGAAAGCCCTCCCACCAGAAAGCCTCGAAAGAAAAATTCCAGCGCGATGAACTGCCCAGCGTACAGCGCCTCCCAGCTCAGCAGATCGAACCACGATCGCCCCGCCTGCGGGTACATCGGATAGAACGTGTAAAACTCCGGCGTCAGCGACACCAGCCAGATCACCGGCAGCACAGCGCCGTACAAGCCGACATAGATCCAGAAGTGCCGGCGGAATCCCTCGAACCCAAGATTGCAATCGCGCAGCCGCTTGCCGGGCATCACGGCCATCACCATCGCAGGCAGCGCCAGATAGCTCGCGACGATCACCGCGACCCACCACGCTTTGTATCGCAGCACCCAGTAGGAATCGAATCCGCGCGGCCCCGGCGGAAAGACCTGCAGGAATGTCTGCTGGCTGCCAACAAATTGCACCAGCCCCAGCGCCAGGCACGCCGTCACGCAGATCGCAGCCACCTGCCAGAGATTCGGCGCCTCCGCCGCGCCGATTCCGCCGAGTATTTTCGCAATCGGATGCTTCGAATCGCCCACATCGGTGCCCGTGCCGAAACCGGTCTCCGTCGCCCGAGCTTCTGACGCAGCGGCGTCGCGCGCCGCAGCAGTTCCCTGCCGCCGGTCGCGTCGCTTCCGCGTCGCACGCGGTGTGCTCTTTGGAAATATCTCCCGGATCACTCGCTGCATTCGTTCACCAACCCGCATGCCTTCTTTGAGATTTATACCGACGGCGCACCAAGAGGTCCGGCCGGAATTCTCTCACCGGAACTCATCATCATCTGCAGGTCCAGCGCTTCCTTCCGCACGCGCAAATCGAAGTAGAACACAGTCGCCGCGATTGTTAAGAAGGGACCGATCAGGGTCGCCTCACCTACGCTTCCAACCGTAGCGAAGGCAAGCCAGACGGGCACCGTTCCAGGATGTCTTATGAAAGTTTCCCTCGCGAGGCTGTAAGGATAGACGATTAAGAGGTAGGCCGTCACCCGCAGAACGAAATATAAGAAGTAAATTCCGAGGGCACGACGTACATTATCTCGAGTCAGCACAAAGCTTCTCTTGAACGCTTGCCGCGGCTCGAGATTCTCCACTACGGCCGCGGGCAGCGCCGTCATCAATCGGCAGGCCAGAGAAATTCCGGGTATAAATAATGTGACCAACCCGGTAAGGATCGGCGCGCCAGCGAGCAAGGTAACTGCCGCCAGATTCCATATTCGCCGGACCACCTGGCGAAAGGCGGCGGCGATCGAGCTTTTGCGGCCTAAATACAGCTCGGAAACCGCATAGGCAGTCGCGCTCTGAGTGATCAAGTAGACAATGAAGGCTTCGATCACGAACGCCAGTAAATCACGAGCCGCCGACTCGAAAGCGGCGCCCGGCTGCGGTGGAATGCCGGCCGCCCGCGCTCGGATCGCAGGCACGCTCACGAAGACCATTTGCTCCAGATGCCAGGCGAGCGTGAAAAGGTGAGGAACGGCCGAGATCCCCGCAAAAAGCACGAAATTGCTGCGATAAAGGGAGATGGTCCGATCTAGGAGTTCGCCCAACGAAAGTGGGCGCAGGTCGAAGTCCGCCATTCTAGCTCCCCGCCTAAAACCGGGTCGATTTTCCGGTGGGCACTTTAGCAAGGAATAATACGCGACGCGAGCGGCAATTGTCTTTCGCGCTCCAAGCTTGACCGAGGATTGCGCCCCACGTATCGTGTTGGCGCTGCTAAAATCGAGATTCGAGACCAACCGAAAGCCTCGTGGAGACACCAGAGATGAACTGTCTGAACTGCGGCACGGAGATGACCAACAACGAAGTGATCACCAGGAAAGATCGCATCTCCTACGACATGTGCGAAAAATGCGGCAGCCTCTGGCTCGACAAGGGCGAGCTCGACAAAATGGCGTTCACGGTTGACGGCAGCATCGAGTATTGCGAAAGCGAAAAGGACAGCCTGGCCGAGGAGCAGCCGAAGCAGTGCCCGCGCTGCGATGACTCGACACTCGCCAAAGTAAAATTCCTCGAATCCGATGATATCTTCCTGCACTATTGCCGCAACTGCGGCGGCTTCTGGCTCGATGGCGGCGAACTCAATCTGATCGATCAAACGCTCAAGAGGATCATGCCCGTCGCCGGCAAGGGCTTCTCCGACTTCGTCAACGACACGCACGTGCCCTACTGGTCCAAGCGCGCCCAGAGGCGCAGCGACGAGACCGATTTCCATGTGGAAGTCCTGCCGATCAAGGGAGCAAAATTTAAGGAAACGACGGGCGACAGCTGCCCCGCCTGCGGAAACGCGCTCGCTCTATACACGGTTTTCTCGCTCGATTTCGAGGGCTGTCCAAAATGCAAAGGCATCTGGTTGTTCAATGACGAGCTGCGCAAACTCAAGAATCGCGTGGCCGATGGCTCGCTGCGATGGCTCAACGCCGAAATCGAAAGTATCGACAAGGCCAGCGCCATTCCGACCAAGCGCCCCTGCGTGAAATGCCCCGGCGTGAACATGATTTCCGTGATCTTCGGAAGGTCGTCGATCGTCGTCGACTGGTGCCCGAAATGCCACGGAATCTGGCTCGATCGCGGCGAATTCGACGCAATCACCGCCTACCTCCGGGAGGAGCTGGCCCACGCGCATCCGAAGGAAATCGAAAAGCAGGTCGCCGCGGACGTCCATCATGCTTGGAGCGGCGGCATCGAGAGCCGCCTCGACGAACTCCGCGACGCCAAAGCCGCAGTCTCGGCCCTCATCAACGCCACCATCTTCGAGCATCCGAAGCTCCTCAATTTCATGGCCAACGTGTCGCGCTCCATTCCCATTTGATGGATGCGGGCGCCGCCCGGGCGAAGTGCTCCGGCTGGCCTGTCCTCCGAAGCTCGAAGAGGTAGGGGGACGCTTTGTGTCCGAGCCCCCTCCTGCTAGAATTTCCGTTTCGCCATTCATCGAGGAAGCTCGCCATGCTCGTCGTCATGCAAGCGAACGCCACCGAAGAACAGGTCCGCGCCGTCTGCCAGCGGATCGAGTCGCTCGGATTACGCCCGCACCCGATTCCAGGCGCAGCCCGCACGGCCATCGGCATCACCGGCAATAGCGGCGAGGTGGATACCGGCGCGCTCGAATCGATGCCGGGCGTGGTCGAATGCATTCTGGTCAGCAAGCCCTATAAGCTCGTCAGCCGCGACGTGAAGGCGGAAAATTCCGTCGTCCACGTCCCCACGCCCTCCGGCGACGTCACCTTCGGCGGCCAGGCCGTCGCCATCGTCGGAGGCCCTTGCGCCGTCGAGACACGCGAGCAAGTTTTCACCATCGCCGAACGCATCCGCGCCGCTGGAGTGCGCCTTTTTCGCGGCGGCGCTTATAAGCCGCGCACCTCGCCCTATAGTTTTCAGGGACTCGGCGAAGAAGGCCTGAAAATCCTGGCCGACATGCGCGAACAATTCGGCATGGGCGTCGTCACGGAAGCGATCGACAACGAATCGCTCGACCTCGTCGAAAAATACGCGGACGTGATCCAGATCGGCGCACGCAACATGCAGAATTTCTCGCTGCTCAAGCGCGCAGGAAAAGCGCGCAAGCCCGTCTTGCTAAAGCGCGGCATGTCCGCCACGCTCGACGAATTTCTGATGGCCGCCGAATATGTGATGTCCGAGGGCAATTACAATGTGATCCTGTGCGAGCGCGGCGTGCGCACTTTTTCCGATCACACGCGCAACACCCTCGACCTCAGCGTGATTCCCGCCGTGCAGCGGCTCAGTCATTTGCCCATCGTCGTCGATCCGTCGCACGGCACGGGGCGCCGCAACAAAGTCCTGCCGCTTTCGCGCGCGGCAGTCGCCGTCGGAGCGGATGGTATCCTCGTCGAAGTCCACCACGACCCGGCCCACGCGCTTTCCGACGGCCCGCAATCCATTCTCCCGGACGAATTCGACCGCCTCGTCGGTGAGGTCCGTGCCATCGCCGCCGTTCTCGGCCGCACGCTGAACTGACATGCTCGCTCAATCACGCGCCGTGCAGTATGTAAGAGCGCTGCCTTGGCCTGAGAGTCTTTATCGAAGGCTTGCTGCGCCCGCTTCGGCTCGGCTGTGTGCATGAAAATCCGCCTCAATTATCGCCTCCTTATTCTGCTGGTTTTTCTCGCGGTTCTCGCCGTCCGCGAGGTCGCCCTCGAATTCCGCCCGTCGCTCTTGCGCCCCGGCCTGCATCTCTGCGCCTACGTCGACAACACCGCCGACGGCACCGTCACGGCCATCGACCTCGTCAAGCTCGCGCCCGTTGCGACGATCCCCGTCGGCGCCGACCCCACCGGCATTCGCGCGAATCCCGCGCGAAAGGAAATCTGGGGGCTCAGCTCCACGGGCGGCTACGCCTGGGTTCTCGACGTCACCACGAATCGCATCGTCGCGCGCATCCCTGTGGGCGCCATGCCCTACGCGCTCGATTTTTCGCCGGACGGCTCGCGCGCCTACGTCGCCGCCTCCGGGGCGAACACGGTCGTCGCGATCGACTGCGCCTCGCGCCGCATCGTCGCCCGTGGCCGCGCCGGACGGCGCCCCTGGATCGCGCGCGTAACGCCCGACGGCAAGCTCCTGCTTGTCTCGAACCGCGACGACGCCACCGTTTCCCTGCTCGATCCCGTCACGCTCGCGCCGCGCGGCGTAATTTCCGTCGCGCCCGACCCCGAGCAGATCGCCATCCTCCCGGATAGCTCGAAAGCCTTCCTCACTTCCGGCACTACCGATCAAATTTCGGTCGTCGATTTAAATCGCCGCGTGCTGCTCGCGAATCTCGCCCTCGGCGGCACGCCCGGTGATCTGATCCTCAAGCCCGATGGCGGTGAGCTCTACATTCCATCAGCCGGCACCCATGGTCTCGTCGTCGTCGACACGCAAACTAATGAGGTTGGCGATTTCCTCCTGCTCGGATCATCTCCCTCGGACGCGGCCCTCACCGCCGATGCTCAAGTTCTCTTCGTTTCCGATTTCGCCGCCGGCCATATCGTTCCGGTAGCAATTTCGGTGCGCCAGGTGGCGAAACCGATCTCGGTCGGGCAAGGTCCCCAGACCTGCGAGCTCACTCCCGGCGGCGACATGCTTCTCGTGGTCGACACGCAGTCCGACGATCTCGGCGTGATCCGCGCAAATGAACCGACACCCAGCCTCGTCACACTCGTGCCGACGGGCTCGCACCCGCGCGACCTCGCCATCAAGCTGTTCTAGAAATTGCAGATCGCGGCTATGGGACGCTCGCCGACGCCTGCGCGGAATAGGCGCTTTCCTGATTCTGCGAATTCACTGCGGTCACCACGTAATAGTAAGTATTTCCCTGCTGCACGCTGTTGTCCGTATAGTCCGTCGCGCCGACTGGCGCCGGCGTCAGCTTCGCATACGGCCCACCCGACACGGTACTCGAGTACACGTTGTAGCCCGTGACGGAGGACGTGCTCGCCGCCCAATTGAGCGACACCGAATACGTAGTCGGCGCCACGCCCGTGCCCGAAAGAGAGATTACCATCGGCGAGTTCGCCGCGTTGCTCGTCACCGTGATGGTGCCTGTCGCGCTCCCACCCGATGCCGGATCAAATGTCGCACTCAGCGCCGCGCTCTGCCCGCTCGATAGAATCAACCCGGACGACACACCGCTCGCGCCGAATCCCGCTCCCGCCACCGTGACGTTCGAAATCGTCACGCTGGAGCTCCCCGCGTTCGTCAGCGTCACGCTCTGCGTGTTGCTGCTCGATACGTTGACGCTGCCGAAAGCCAGGCTCGCCGCACTACTGTCTAGAATGGAAGCCGCGGCATTCACGGTGAGAACGGCCGCGGTGCTCGTTGCGCTTCCCGCGCTGTTGCTGACCACCACTGTGAACTGAGAGGCGTTCTCTGAAATCGTCGTCGCCGGGGTTGTGTAACTGGATGACGTGGCACCGCTGATGGCCGTCCCGTTCATTCGCCACTGATACGTCAGGGGCGCTGTTCCGCTCGCGGTCACCGAGAAGTTCGCCGTCTGTCCGGCGGTGACGGTGCGGCTCGCCGGTTCGGCAGTAATCGCAGGCGCCGTCGCCGAAGAACTTGTGCGACGGTGATACCGTGTGAGCTTCTGTTGGCTCGCGGCGTGTGCGGCCGTGCCTGACATGCACAGCAGAACAGCCACAATCGCCGCGCCCGTGGCTCGGGCTTGAATGAGTCCCGTGATATGCATTTTGCCCCCAGTTCACAGCGTTGTGCCGGCTGCCCGGGATGCGCCGGCGCGCAAATCGTCATTCCGAGTTCCACAAAGGCTGGGGGCCCGAAGCATTCGCAGGTTAGTCCGTCCGCGCGGAGAGACACTACTGATCGTTAGGACAGAAGAAGGACAGGCAAGAGAAGTGGCCGGACAACTGCCCAAAGGTCCGTCGATAAAAAGACGAAACGAGCTTCGGGGTTAACGCGCGGAAGCCGCTGCGAGGATCTTCTTATACAAGCCGTTGAGTTGCGATTCAGAACGGAGGCTTAACTCGGAAGTATCGATGCTCAGCACCTGTAATCCGCCCGTGGATTTATGATGGCGGGCATATGCATCGCGCAACGCGTCCAGATATTTGGCGTCAATCGACGCTTCGTACGGCCGGTTGCGTCCGCGAATCCGATCCAACAGGACGTCGTTCCTGGCGTCCACGTAAACGGTAAGGTCGGGACGCGAAAGGCTCGCGTCGAGTCCCACGCTGAGCCTTTCATACAATTCCACCTCGCGGTCGTGCAGCAGCGTCCGCGCGAAAATCGGATCCTTCGCTTGCGTGTAGTCCGAAACCACCGGCCTGCCGCGCAACGCCGGAATCGTTCGCAGCTGCTCGTACCGGGAAATCAGGAACGCCAATTGCGCGCCAAGCGCCCACCGCTCCCGGTCGGCGTAGAAATCCGGCAGGAACGCGTTGCCATCCACGTCTTCCAGGATCAGCTTCGCGCCGAGATCCAAAGCCAATAGCTGCGCGAGCGTGGTCTTCCCCGCCCCGATCGGCCCCTCGAATCCAATGTACGGCTGATTGATGACCGGCACGTTGTTTCCGCCCCCGCGTTACAGCGGCTGAGCCATCCTTCACGCAGACGTCGGGTCCACCTCGACGTCCAAGCGGCCCGATCATACCACTCCGCCGATTCAAGTCGTAGTTTCGTTCAGCAGTCGTTCAGATGGGTGACTGACTCATCGGGGCTGTCGGCTGGAGCGGCAGGAGCCGGAAAAATTGCCTATCTGCATAACAAAAAAATGAGGGCGACTCGGTTTTGGCCGGGTCGCCCTCTTTCGATTGATTCGCGAAGGTTCGCTTCTCGATTCAACTTAGTCGAAGGCGGTTCAGTTTTACCCGGACCGCCCTCGGTAAATTGAGTCGCGAAGCTCTACTTGCCAGTTCGCTCACGATCGCGACGCGGTTTTACCCTTGCCGCACCCTTGAGTGCCCTTGCGAAGCTTTTCGCCTCCGCTTGCGTCCAGCGGCAACCCGGTTTTACCCGCGCCGCCCCTGCACTCAGCTGCGAAGCTCACTCCTCGGTTCGACTCAACCGAACTCGGCTCGGTTTTACCCTCACCGTTCCTGCTGGATCGAATCGCGAAGTTCTCTTCTCAAATCTAATTCTGCCGAGACTCGCTCGGTTTTACCCTCGCTTTGCCTCTTCGAATTGACTCGTGAAGTTTTTCTTCCCGATCAATCTGGGCGCATAGTAAGAGCGTGCGGAAAAGTTGGCAAGAGTTATTTGGAAAAAACTCTGTGGAAATTTGTGCGTGCCTGTGCAAAACATCGCGAGCAAGAGCGCGCGAAAATTGATTTTCGGGCGATGCGTTAGAGTCTGGATATCGGGATTTAGGCCCAAACTGTGATAGAAATTGTTTGCGAAAACAGGTTTGAGGCCCAGCCGATGAAATGCGCGTTAACCGGAGTTTCTCTATGAAGCGGCAGCGCACGCGGACTTCGCCTGTGCAGCGAGCAGCCGTGCGTCAGCAGCGCGTCGCTAAGGTTATCGACTCGCTCGCAGTCCTGCCCTTCGAAAACGCCGGCGGCGATCCCGAGCACGAATACCTCAGCGACGGCATCGCAGGCAGCCTCATCAACACTTTGGCGACCATACCGAAACTGCGCGTGATGGCGCAGAGCACGGTCTTTCGATATCGCAGCCGCGAAATTGCTCCTCAAGCGATCGGCCGCGAGCTGCGCGTCCGCGCCGTCCTCACGGGAAGAATCATGCAAGGCGGCGGCTCCCTGCGCATTTCGACCGAGCTCGTCGACGTAGCCACAGGCTCTCAACTCTGGTGCGCGCAATACGACCGCAAGTCCGGCGACATCTTCGCCCTCCAGGACGAAATCTCCACCGAGATATCTGGGAAATTGCAGCTGCAAATCACCCGCGCGCAAAAGAAGCGCCTCACAGCACACCCCACGGAAAATGCCGAGGCGTATCAGCTCTACCTGAAGGGCCTTCATCACTGGAATCGTTGGACGGAGGAAAGTTTCTACAAGGCGATCGAGCATTTCCAGGCGGCAGCCAAAAAAGATCCCAACTACGCCCTCGCCTATGCGGGCGTAGCCAATTCCTACGTGCTTCTCGGATGGAACAGCTATCTGCCGCCCAAGGAAGCGTTCCCGCGCGCGAAAGCCGAGGCGATGACCGCCCTGCAGCTCGACCCGCGACTCGCCGAAGCTCACACGGCTCTGGCGGCCGTGCTGTGGCTTCACGATTGGCAGTGGAAAAAGGCACAGACGGAATTCAAGCGCAGCCTCGAGCTGGGTCCCACCTACCCGACCGCCAACCACTGGTACGCCGAATATGTGATGACCATGGGACATCACAAAGAAGCGTTGGCCAGGATGAGGAACAGCCAGCAGCTCGATCCCCTGTCGCTGATCATCAACGTCGCCGTCGGATGGGCCTTCTACCATTCCCGTCGATACGAAAACGCCGTCGAACAGCTCCGCCGCACCGTCGAGCTGGAACCAAATTACGCCGTCACATACTGGATCCTCGGACTGCTGCTCAGGAAGACGTGCCATTACGAGGAGGCGATCGCCGAGGGCGAAAGAGCGGTGAGGTTTTCCGGCGGCAGCCCCATGATGCGCGCCGCGCTCGCGCAAACTCTTGGCAGAGCCGGCAGAACAAACGAAGCGACTCAGATTCTGGACGAGTTAACAAATCTCTCGAAGGAAAAATATGTCGCGCCCTACTTCCTGGCCGGAATCCACATCGGCCTGGGACAAGACGATCGCGCGATCGAGTGCCTGGAGAAAGCCTACGCCGAGCGCTCCCACTGGCTCATCTATCTCCACATCGATCCGGGCATGGACGCCCTGCGCTACCACCCGCGTTTCAAGGATCTGTTGCGCCGCGTCGGCCTTCCTGATGATCGGTGACGCGCACTGCCGCGCCTAACTTCGTCGCAGATAAGAGTCGCTTCGAGAACTCGAGAATCTTTGTGGGTCGTGGCTTCCGGGTTTTAGCGGACTTCGAGCTCAGATTTCGCCGCGTACAAATTGGTGAGCCGGTCGTGAAGATTCTGCGCCCCAGGAACGGCGCCACGAATCGCGGTTTTCAGGTTGCCGTATAGCGTGCGATACACCGCCTTGAATTCCTCCGGCACTTGCGTAGTTCGACCCCAGTTCACCCGATCGCCAATCGCCAGTAGGATCCGGTTCGCGTCGACAGCAGTGATATTCCCTTGCAAACCCTGTTTCGCCCATTCCTGGATAACGCCGAGCTGTTGCACCGCCGCGTCTTTCTCGGAATCGCTCATCCCGCCATTCCCGATGATATCCAGCACTGCCTGCTCGAGCGGCTTGTCGACACAATCCCCCACGCTAATCGTCGCTTTCGACTCCGCAAGAAGATTTTCCATCTTCAGCGTGTAATCGCCGATCTTCCGGTGGACCATGGCCAGCTGCCCGCCCGCAGCTTCCGCGGCCTCCGCCACGGACTTCCCTTGCTCAAGCGCGGCTTTGTAATATGGAGTGAGCGCGCCCTGGATAGCGCCCATCGATTGATTCACCTCATCCATGATGTTCGATGGCAGGGTCTGGTCGATGACGAAAGCCAAAGAAAGCGCCGCAGGATCGACGCTGAAGACGCGG
>JBKQNJ010000042.1:0-28632 GCA_052146315.1 Candidatus Acidiferrales bacterium
CGCGTCGAGCTTGACGCCCTTGATCGTGGTTTCCCTGCCGCCCACCAGGACGCGCACCGATTTGTTCTCGAAGAATTCGTGCAAATTCTCGCGGGCGTTCGCGCGGCTCGACGATCCGCGAATGATCTTGATCACTTCGTCGATGTGGTCGAGCGCCACCTGATAGCCGAGCAGGATGTGCTCGCGCTCGCGCGCCTTGCGTAGCTCGTATTGCGTGCGACGCCGCACCACGTCGACGCGGTGCTCGATGAAGAGGCGCAGCAGATCGAGCAGACCCAGCTCGCGCGGCTGCCCGGCGACGATCGCCAGCAGGATCATGCCGAAGGATTCCTGCATCTGCGTTTGCTTGTACAGCTGGTTCAGCACGATCGACGGCTCTTCGTCGCGCTTGACCTCAATGACGATGCGCATTCCGTCGCGGTCGCTCTCGTCGCGAATGTCGGCGATGCCTTCGATTTTCTTGTTCTGGATCAGTTCGGCGATGTGCTCGATCAGCCGGGCTTTATTCACCTGATACGGCAATTCCGTGATGACGATGTCCTGCCGGTCCTTGCCGCGTTGCTCGATGGCGGCCTTGGCGCGCACCTGGAACGATCCGCGGCCGGTCTTGTACGCCTGCTCGATTCCATCGCGGCCATAGATATAGCCCGCCGTGGGAAAATCCGGGCCCGGGACGATTTTCATCACCTGCTTGAGAGTGACTTCGGGATTCTCGATAAGCAGGATGCAGGCTTCCACGATCTCCGTCAGATTGTGCGGCGGAATGTTGGTGGCCATGCCGACCGCAATTCCGCTCGCGCCATTGATCAGTAGATTCGGAACTCTGGCGGGCAGAACCCGGGGCTCTTCGCGCGTCTGGTCGAAGTTGTCTACGAAATCGACCGTCTCCTTCTCGATGTCCGCCAGCATTTCCTCGGCGATTCTCGAAAGGCGCGCCTCCGTGTAACGCATCGCCGCGGGCGGATCGCCGTCGACCGAGCCGAAATTGCCCTGGCCGTCGACCAGCGGGTAGCGCATGCTGAAATCCTGCGCGAGCCGGACGAGCGCCGGGTAAATGACCGCCTCACCATGCGGATGATAATTGCCCGAGGTATCGCCGCAGATCTTCGCGCACTTGCGGAAGCCCCTGTTCGACGCGAGGCCGAGATCGTTCATCGCGATCAGGATGCGGCGTTGCACCGGCTTGAGGCCGTCGCGGACATCGGGAATCGCGCGCGCCAGGATTACGCTCATCGCGTAGTCGAGGTACGACTTCTTCATTTCCGATTCGATATCGACCGGCGTCATGATCGACTGGTTCTGTTCGTCAGCCATTTAGACCCCTCAAAGATTTGGCACTGGCAATTAGATATCGAGGTTGACGACGTCGAGGGCGTTTTCCTCGATGAATTTGCGGCGCTCCTCGACGTTTTCGCCCATGAGCGTGCTGAAAATGGTTTCGGCGGCGACGGCATCCTCGAGGCGGACCTTGAGGAGCGTGCGCGTCTCGGCGTTCATCGTCGTCGACCCGAGCTGCTCGGGATTCATTTCGCCGAGGCCCTTGAATCGCGTGATGGTGAATTCCTTCTTCGCATCCTCGAGCACGTAATTCAGGAGCAGCAGCGCGCTTTCTTTCGTGGCTTTGTCGCCGTTGTGCGCGATGGTGAAGGGCGGCTTGTCGTTTTCCGCGATCGCCTGGCGCAGCGTATGCAAGCGTTTGTATTCGGGCGACGCAGCCAGCGCCCAATTGATGCGCTTCTCGCCGCCATTTTTCAGCACGAGCTCGTGGAGGCTGTGCTCTTCGTCGAATGCCAGCTTGGCATCGAACTCGGGCTTCGCCTTTTCGATCGCCTTCATCAGCTCCTGCAATTTCTTCTTGTCGGCAAAATCCGTTTTCTTTTCGAGGTCGCTCTCGGCGAGCAGATCGACCAGCTTCGGCCCGCCTGCCGGCGAGGCAGGCTCGCGCAGGCGGCGGCCGATCTTCGCCGCCACCTGATCGTATTCCTGAACGTTCAGCAGGAACTGCGTGAGATCGCCGCCTTCAAGCGTTTTGCCGCCCTTGCTCTTCACCGTGTGCTCTTCGGTGGCGCGCTTCATCAGTTCGCGCGAAAAATCACGCTCGTCGCGAATGTAGCGGTCCATTTTGCCGCGCTTCACGCGGTAAAGCGGCGGCTGTGCGATGTAGATGTGCCCCTTCTCGATCAGCTCGCGCATGTGGCGGAAGAAAAAGGTGAGCAGCAGCGTGCGTATGTGGCTGCCGTCCACGTCCGCGTCGGTCATCAGGATCACCTTGTGGTAGCGGAGCTTCGCGGCGTCGAAATCGTCCTTGCCGATGCCGGTGCCGAGCGCAGTGATGATCGCGCGGATTTCCTCGTGGCCGAGCATCTTGTCGTAGCGCGCCTTCTCGACGTTGAGGATTTTGCCTTTCAGCGGCAGGATAGCCTGGTAGCGACGGTCGCGCCCGCCTTTCGCCGAGCCGCCGGCCGATTCGCCCTCGACGACGAACAGCTCGCAGCGCGCCGGATCGCGTTCCTGGCAATCGGCGAGCTTCCCGGGCAGCCCCGAGGAATCGAGCGCGGATTTACGCCGCGTCAACTCGCGGGCCTTGCGTGCAGCCTCGCGAGCGCGCGCCGCGTCGATGCATTTGCCGATGATCTTGCGCGCGATCGACGAATGCTTGTCGAAATACTCGCCGAGCTTTTCGTTGATCAACGATTCGACGAGGCCCTTGATGTCGCTATTCAGCTTGCCCTTGGTCTGCCCTTCGAACTGCGGCTGCGGCAACTTCACGGAAATGACGGCCACCAACCCTTCGCGCACGTCGTCGCCATTGATCGAGACTTCGTCCTTCTGCTCCTTGAGCATGCCGAAGGAATTCGCGTAGTAGTTGATGGTGCGCGTGAGCGCGGAGCGGAAGCCGGAAAGGTGCGTGCCGCCGTCCACGGTGTTGATCGTGTTGGCGAAGGCGAAGATATTTTCGGCATAGCTGTCGTTGTACTGCAGCGCGATTTCCATATCCACCTGCTCGCGCTTGCCTTCCATGTAGATCGGCGAATCGTGCAGCACGCCTTTGCCGCGATTGAGGTGCTTCACGAATTCGGCGATGCCGCCGGTAAACCGGAATTCGGTTTTCTTGTCCGAGCGCTCATCGTCGAGCGTGATTTTCAGCCCCTTGTTCAAGAAAGCGAGCTCGCGCAAGCGCTGCGAAAGCGTGTCGAAGTTGTAGGTGGTCGTCGCAAAAATCGAGGGATCGGCGTGAAACGTGATTTTCGTCCCGGTCTTTTTCGTCTTGCCGGAAGATTTCAGCTTCGAGGTCGGGTCGCCTTTCTCGTACGACTGCTCCCAGACTTCGCCATCGCGCCAGATTTCCAAATCGAGCCAGTCGGAAAGCGCGTTGACCACGGACACTCCCACGCCGTGAAGCCCGCCCGAGACTTTGTACGTGTCGCTATCGAATTTTCCGCCCGCGTGCAGCACGGTGAGAACCACTTCGGCGGCAGGCTTCTTCTCGGTGGCGTGCATGTCGACGGGAATGCCGCGGCCATTGTCGGTGACGGTAACGCTGTTGTCGTCGTGCACCACCACGTTGATCTCGTCGCAGTAGCCCGCCATCGCTTCATCGACCGAGTTGTCCACCACTTCCCACACGAGATGATGCAAGCCGAGCTCGCCCGTCGACCCGATGTACATCGCCGGGCGCTTGCGAACCGCCTCGAGGCCTCCGAGAACTTTGATCGAAGTAGCGTCGTACTTGTGCCCGCCTGCCGGCGAGGCAGGCCCGGCGGTCTTCGCGGACGGAGTCTCTTTGTCACCCATGGATCGTGCATCTCCTCAGTGCGTGCGACAGACTGCGACCGCCAGCGAGCGAATTCACGCTCGGGTCATTGCGTCAATCATGCTTGGGAAGGCTGTCGAGCGGAAGTGCGCGACACTTGCCCGCCACTGCGGGCTTGCCTTGCCCATTGGCCCCGCTCTCGCTCGCGATGCAAACTCGAGCTGGGATTCGAAGGGTGTTTCTCGTCTCCATCCCGCCCCACACCGAAATCTCGGAGGGGCGCGGCGGAGATCCTCAATTTCCCCCAGCGGAAGGGGGTGCCCGGCCGTCTTTTTGCCGCGCGATTTCAGGCTCGCCCGTTCTGGTCAGGCGCCCCACGCTGGCAAACCGCAGGCCGAACAAAGTGCCGTTCAGGAGGATTCCGGAACACTTGAATTTTACCGGAAGGAGGGTTAATTGACAAGCCGATTTTGCGGCGAGAAGTTGTTTTATCTTTAGTGGTTTCAGTAAATTACGCGGTGTCTCGACGCCGTGAACGATGGATTATTGAGGTCGGGTGGAGGATGCAAGAAACACGGGTTTCAGCTTCGCTAAATAGAGGCAAAATTTCTGTCGACCGCCGCCCGCGCGATCAGATGCGCATCGGCATTACGACGTAGCGATAGCGCATGGATTCGTCTCCGAGCGGGCGGAGTTGGCCCGCGGATTGTTCGTCCTTCAGCTCGAAACTGATGGGACCATCCGCTGCGGCGCCGAGAAAATCGAGCATGTACTGCGCGTTGAATCCGATGGCGATCGGATCGCCCTTGAATTCCTTGTCGATCACTTCTTTCGCCTCGCCGTATTCCGGGCTCGACGCAGAAATTTCCACGCCTTCCTTGGCGAGCATGAACTTCACGGCGTGCGAGCGCTGATCGGCAAGCTGCGAAACGCGCCGCAGCGCGTCCTGCAATTCGCCGCGCTCGAGCACGATCGTTTTATTCGCGTCGCGCGGCAGGACAGCCTCGTAGTTCGGGAATTGGCCGGTAAGTTTGCGGCAGGTCAGCAGGCGGCGGCCAAATTGAAAAAAGAGATGGCTCTCATCCTGCCCGAAATCGACGAGCGCATCGTCGCCCGACTCAGCAGCCAGGCGCTGCACCTCGTTCATCGCTTTTTTGGGGACGAGCACGCGTGTCTCCGATGGGAGCCCATCGAGCTTGTGATCTATCTCGACTATGGCGAGGCGGTGGCCGTCCGTGGCAACCATCGTTACTGATCCTGGTTTCAGCACCAGTAGCGCGCCATTCAGCGTATAGCGCGACTCTTCGAGTGAAATTGCAAAGGTCGTCTTCGCAATCAGGCTCGCGAGTAGCTTCGCGGGAATCCGCACCAGCGCGTGAGGAAAATTCGGCAGCGCCGGAAAATTCTCCTTCGACATGCCAATCAGCTTGTAGCTCTTGCGGTCACACGTCACCTGGACGTAGTGGTTCTCAAGTAGCTTGAATTTGATTTCTTCATCTGGCAGTAGGCGCACGAGCTCAAGAAGCTTTTTGGCCGGAATCGTGCCAGCACCCTCCTTCTTCACCTTCGCCTCGCACGACGTGCGGATGCTCAACTCTAGGTCTGTCGCCGTAATCGTCAGGCGACTGCCGCTTGCCTCGCACAGTAGGTTCGAGAGGATCGGGATGGTCGTTTTACGCTCGACCACTCCCTGTGTGAGATTGAGCTCTTCGAGAAGATCGTATTTCTTTACGCTGAATTCCATTCGCGTGCGGTCCTTGTGGTTCGGCGTTGATTCTCGTCGCGGCTACTGTACAGTTATTTTGTAAGATTAAGACAATTTAAAACCGTAGTAGCCGCCGCAACTGTGAATCTGCGGAAAACAGTCTAACACGTTGTCTCACATACATTTCAGTTGCCATGTGTCCTGTGAAAATCTCCGCGGCTCGTGCAAGAAATGTCGAGCCAGCTGCCGGGAGCGAAGTTTTTCCGTGGGTATCCACATCGAGAAGCAAGCTTCACCGCAGCGCTGGCGTTAACTCTAGCCGAACGAGTCGAGTAGCTTGTTGATCGTTTTGTTTAAATCTTTATCAACCTGCCGAAGGCCTTCGATCTTGTTGATCGAGTGCAGCACGGTCGTGTGGTGCTTCCCCCCAAATTGCTTTCCGATTTCTGGCAAGGAAGCGGACGTGAGCCGCTTCACGAGAAACATGGCTACCTGGCGCGGAAAGGCGATCACCTTGGAATTACTGCGTACCTTCAGGTCTTGCGCGCGAAGCCCGAAATGTTCGCCGACGCGCTTCTGAATTTGCTCGATCGTTACTTTCTTTTCCTGCGTCTCGATCACATTCTTGAGCACCTGCTGGGCGGTCGAAAGGTTGATCTCAATGCCCGTGAGCGATGCGTACGCCATCAATCGAATTAGCGCGCCCTCGAGTTCGCGGATGTTCGACTTGATCGAGCGCGCGATGAACTGCGCGACGTCATCCGGCAGGGCCAGCCGCTCGCTATCCGCCTTTTTTTGAAGAATGGCGATCTTGGTTTCAAGGTCGGGCATCTGGATATCGGCGATCAAGCCCCATTCAAATCGGGAGCGCAAGCGCTCCTCGATGGATGAAATGTCTTTTGGCGGGCAGTCCGACGATATCACGATCTGCTTTTGCTGGTCGTAGAGCGCGTTAAATGTGTGGAAGAACTCTTCCTGCGTCCGCTCGGCACGCGCGATGAACTGGATATCGTCTACCATCAGCACGTCCATGGTGCGGAAGCGCTCGCGGAAGGCGGGCATGCGCTCGAAGCGGATCCCGGCGATCACTTCGTTGGTGAATTTCTCGGCGCTGATATAGGTGAGCCGCACGCCGGGATTCCGGCGCTTCAGCTCGTGGCCGATTGCCTGCATCAAGTGCGTCTTGCCGAGCCCCACACCGCCATACAGGAAAAGGGGGTTGTACGATTTCGATGGCTGCTCCGCCACGGCCTGCGCCGCCGCATGCGCGAACTGGTTTGACGCGCCGACGATAAACTTGTCGAAGGTGTAGCGCGGATTCAGCTGATGCTCCGCCGAATCGAAATCCAACCGGGCTTGTGCTACAGCTGTAGGATTCGGGGGTGCCAGCTCCGCCTCCACGCAGATGAAATCGACCACCACCTCCGGCCGGCCAACTTCCACGAGAACCGCCTGCAGAAGCTCGCCATAGGTCTGCTTCAAGCGCTTGGAAAAGAGCCGGGTAGGTACGCGGACCACCAAATGGTCACCTTCCATGCGCTCCTGGCGCGTGGGCCTGAACCAAGTGGCAAAACTGTGGGGATTTACGCGGCGCTCCATGTGCTGGAGGACCTTATCCCAAAGATTCATGAAAAATAGCCCCCGTGCAATTTCCACTGGTGTGGAAATTCTGTGGAAACCCACCTCCCGCGATAGGAGGCCTTTATAGGTTTGGTCGATCGGGCTCGGTGCCGCAGACCGCGCCCCGCCTTAACCTGCGGCACGTCAATGTGTGCTCGCGCTCGATTGTGTTCAGCTACTGTACGCGAGGGGGGATTCTGCCTAAACGAAACGCGGGGGGCAAGAGGAAATTGCAGGAAGTTATGCAGCACGCTTCACATAGAATTCACAGTTTTTCCACAGGCCAATTTTCATCTTGCGTCCGGCGCGATTTCGTGAGCGCCGCTTCTTTTCCGCATTCTTGACGTACGAACAAGCCAGCGCTCCGCCGAAAAATAGATTTCCACAGGGAAGGCCTTCCGAGCAGTACTGTGAAAAACAGATGCGCGCGTCGCTTTCCTTGCAAGATGAACGCCGCATGACATCGTTCTGCCCTAGGAATCGAGGCGGAAATTCAGGCGTTCGATCGAACGCGCGTGGCCGGTGGATTCGTCGACGTCGATGAGCACGCTGTTCATTTGAATATCGCCCTCGGCGACGACGAACCGCGAAGGCATCGTGTTGTCGAAGAAATGTTCGAGAATGCCCTGCTTTTCCATGCCGATCACGGAGTCGTGCGGCCCCGTCATGCCCACGTCGGTGATGTACGCGGTGCCCTGCGGCAGCACGCGATAATCGGCCGTCGCGACGTGCGTGTGCGTCCCGAGCACGGCGGAAACTTTGCCGTCGAGATGCCAACCCATGGCGACCTTTTCCGAGGTCGCCTCGGCGTGCATGTCCACCACGATCACTTTCACCTCGGGCGGAATTTTCGCGAGCTCGCGTTCGGCCGTGCGAAAGGGATCGTCGATCGGCGTCATGAACGTGCGTCCTTGCAGATCGAGCACCGCGTAGCTCATGCCGTTTTTCTCTCCCACGTAGAGGCCGCGGCCGGGCGAGCCATTCGGAAAATTCGCGGGGCGCAGGAGGCGCGGCTGCGTCGGAAAATATTCGATGATTTCCTTCCGCTTCCAGATGTGGTTTCCGCTCGTGAGCACGTCCGCGCCCTCGGCGAAAAATTCCTCGGCGATCCGCGGCGTGACGCCGAATCCCGAGGCGGAATTCTCGCAATTGATGATGCACAGATCGACCAGCCGCTGCGCGAGAATGTCCGCCAGCCGCTCGTGAACGATCTTGCGGCCGGGCGAGCCGACGATATCGCCGATGAAAAGGATTTTCATTTCTTAGCGGTTTCTAAGAAGCGGAGCAGTCCACTTCGCCGTGCGTTGCTAGGCCCTGAACCCCACAAATAGGTGGGTGCCCCGCGCCCGCTTTCAGGCTTTCCCGCGACGGCAAGCCGCCCGGGACATGCACAAGGGCAGGACGACGCGAGCTCCCTGGGATCCAGTGTTGGTTCAATAGGCTTTCGCAGCGTCACCTGCGTCGCAGGCCAACTCCGCGATTCATTGTAGCAGTAAACGCAAACTCAGCCGACGAACGCGCCGAGGAATGGACTCCTCAGTGTGTGGGCCGGCGGAGAGTTTTCAGGTAGGTGATGATCTGCCAGCGGCGTTGCTCCGGGATTCCGGCCCACGGCGGCATTCCGCGAGGCAAGTTGCCGTTGCGAAGGAACCACGCGAGCTCGCCTGGCGTCGCGTTCTGCACGCTGGGAGCGCGCAGATTCGCGGCGTGACCGAGGCCAGTGGCGTCGTCCCCGTGGCATTCCGCGCAGTGCTGGCGGAAAAGCTTCTCGCCTGCGAGCACAGCGTCGGGTTGGCCTTCGTACGGATTCTTCCAGGAGTGTGTCTTGACGGGTGCCTCGGCGATCACCAAAAGGACGCCACGCGAGTCCGTTTCCCATCGGTGCGTTGCACCGAACGCCGCTGCGACAGAAGCCAAAAGAAAGCCGAGAATCAGCGCAAACCTCATTTAGAAAAGACTCCTTAGCTTGCGGCCGAAGCCGCCGATTTCGTACGACATTCCCCAGCGCAGCAGGAAACGGTGGCTCACGTCGGTGAGGCCGAAGCCCGGCGAAACGGATAGCGTCACTCCGCTGGGCATCTGCCACGCGACGATGGGCGCAACGTAATGAGAAGTGCCGGAGAGCGTGAGCAGATCGGTCGTCCCGAGGCCGCCGTACGCTTCGGCGCCGAGGATAAAATTCTCGCGGCAGAAATTGCACGGGCGCGGCGTCGCTGCGAGGCGAAGCGGCCGGCTAATTCCCAGCGCGTAGCCGAACTCCCACGGCTCGTGCCCCAGATTCTTTTCGGAGATGAAGTTCTCCGAGAAGTTCCAGCCCTTGTAGTCGCTCGAAAGAATCAGCTTCGTTTCGATTTCGTGCGCGTGGGATTGATTCGCCATCGAGTTCGGTTCAGCGGCGTCGAGCTGATCGTCGAAGCCCACCACCTCTTTTAATGTTTTGTCCGCATCCGTCGTGTTTTCGAACTCGACGTACAGCACGGGGTTGATCCAGTGCTCGTGCATGAGCGGCCGGAACCGGTTCTCCCAGCGGGTGCCGGTAAACACGGTGCTGTCGCCGAACGTCGTCTGCGAGTCGATGTAGAACTCCGTGGTCCACCACGCGGTCACGCCATACTCAAGCTCCATCCACGGCGCGATGAAATCGCCGTGGCCCTGCTGCGTTCCGTAGATCGAATACGTCTCGATCTCGAGATTCCCGGGCTCTTCCAGGTGGTGCGAATAGGCGACGAAATACGGAGTCTCCTGCGCCCGTGCGAGCGGTGCGAAGCCTATCGTCAGTAAGACCGCACCAAGGAAGGCGACTAAAGCCCGCGCGCGAAGTGCGCGGTCAGCACGTGAGGGATGCACTGGAGGTCGAGCAATCACAGAAGCGGCGCTCCTTATTTAGTTGCAAACCAGTGTCAACTACGAAGTGGAGAGTCTATTTCTAGTTGCAATTAAATGTCAACAAGGAAATCGAAAGGCCGTCGCGGCCAGAGCCAGAAAAAGAAACGGCGGACCCGAAAGCCCGCCGCCGGTGGAAGTTGCGAATTATGTCTCTTAGAAGTGGAAGCCGATCTCCGCCGTCACCGCTCGCGGAGTCACGTAGTGCGTACCGCTGAAGGTCGAGAGGAAGTTGTAGAGCACGTAGTTGTTCGCGATATTGATCACCGTCACCCGAGCGCTCCATTTGTAGCGGTCGCCGCGGAAGAGGTTGTCGTCCCCGATCGCGACATCAAACAGGTTGCGCCCTCGGATTCGCGGGGGGTTGTGGTCGTCGTTCTCCGCGCCTGGCGCCGGTACTTGTATCAGCGTCGAGCCAAACTCGGATGCCGGGCAGTTGTAGGGCAGCGGCGTGGTAGGTGTCGCATGCACCCCGTTGCAGGTGAAGCCCGCCTCGAACTCCTGGTCGGCAGACAGCGGCACGCCGCCGACGTTGCTGGCGAGCATGCTCACGTTTGGCACGCCGCCTATGAGAAGCGATCCCGGGCACGTGTTGTCCGGATTGACGCCGTAGCATGGGGTAGCTCCCGCAACAAGCCCGCTATCGTAGCGCCAGTTGAAGCCGAGCCAGGGCCAGCGCGCCGAGGGCTGATATTGGAAGTGGGTGGTTTGGTTGAATTTCTCATCGTGATCGATACGGAACACACCGCTCGGTGCGGAAGGGACCGCGCCTGCGCCGGCGATTTGGGGATTGAAGAACCGCGCCGCGACGCTGGACATGATCACATAGGCCGTAATTCCGTGGTAGTTGGTGACGTTCAGGCGCCCCGTGAATCCTGGGATCTTAGATCGCGCCCATTCGATCGGGAACGTAATGGGTGTATTGCCGAGCACGCTGAAGTCGTAGCCGTTGTGCGTGTATTTCCAAATATACTCGCCGTCGAATACGACGTGCTTCCCGAACGCCTGCTGAAGGCCCGCGTGGAATTCGTTGCGAAAGCCCGGGGCCACAGGGGTCAACGAACTCGAGGAGCAGGCAAGGAGCGGATTCAGCACGGGAGAGCCGCATCCGATGCTGGATAGCACCAGGTTTTCGTTGAAGGGCGTCTCGAGTGTTCGCGCGTACGAAACCTTGAGAACGGTGTTGCTCTGCTTGATGTTGTAGGCAACGCCCAAGCGAGGTTCCGCCTGGCCGGAGCTGGTCAGGCCGTTGTACAGATCGCCCCGCATGCCGACGTTGAACGTCCAGTTGTTCATCGTGATCGTGTCCTGGACGTAGAGGGCGAGCTCTTTCACGTCCGTATGGAGCGGAAAAATCTGGCGCGTGGCGAACAAACTTCCACCCCGCGTCAGATCGTAGGGCAGCAAATCCGGATTGAACAATGGGAATTGAGCGTTATTGGGTGCATCAGCGTTCGATGCGACGTTCTCTTCGTATCCGTGAGCCCCGCACTGGGAAGGATCGGTGAAGCCCTGCACGGGGATGAACGGGTCGGAAATGGTGTACTGGTTAGGAGTGGTGTTAGCCGTTATGCAAGGTGCATTCAGCGTTGGATCGACGATTCCCAGCTTGTCATTCTCGGTGAGAACCGTCTGCTCGTATGAGATTCCCGCCTTGATGTTGTTGATTCCCTTTACATACGAAACGCTCGCGCGAGCCCCGGCATTCGTGAGAAAGCGGAGTTGGGAGACGGTTTCTCTCTGAAGGCTCGGCGGACCAAGATCGGCGAAGGGATTGTCGCTCGGGTAATAGTTGTATTGGTCGTGCCGGACCCACGCCCCGACGTTCAGCACGGTGTTATTGTTGATCACTCGCGTCCATGTCGGCGCAAGGTTGTACGTGAGGATTTGCGATCGCTGGTCCGCCGGGCCTACGGCAAGGCCGTTGGGTCCAAGGCCCGCGTTGTCGACCACAAGGCCGGACCACGGAGTCGCATTCTGGGCGTCGTAGGAATTGGGCGTTTGGAACCACGACCGCGAAAATTCCAGGTTGACGTGTAGCGAGTCCGCTTGCGTCAGTTGGTAGTCCAGGCGATCGAAAACATTTTCTTCGTTCCCCTTGTCGTGCATCACCACAAATTCCGGCGGATCGAGGAACCGGCTGGTGTTCAGCCCGTTGGCGGAAATGAAATTCCCCCACTTCGTCCCGCCGTAGCCGAAGTTGAAGCCCAGATTCGAGCTTCCGAATGATCCGTACGAGCCCGTCACGTCCCCATGGGGCGTTGTCATCCCCTGGCCCGACCGCGTCGTAACGTCGATCACCACGCTCGTCTTGTCGCCGTATTCCGCCGGTGGCGCTCCGTCGATCACTTCGAGCGATTGGACCGCATCGACCGGGACCTGGTTCGAGAAGACCTTGCTCTGCTGATCAGTGATCGGCTGCCCATCGACCGAGAAAGAATTTTCCGCGTGGTCGCCGAGCCCGTGGAACAGGCCATTGGAATCCGCGGCGATGCCCGGCGAAGCCAGCGTCACCAGCGAACTCAGCGACGACGACTGGCTTTCGAGCGGAAGTTCATCAAACAACTTGCGATCGATATCGGTGTGGGCCGTCGAGTCGTTTTCGATCAGGTCATTTCCGCCTTCCACCGTCACCGTCTGCGTCGTTCCGGCCAGCTGCAGGCTAATCTTCAGCGCCGCGGAAACGGCCGACCGCACATCCACGTCCTGTACATAATCGGCAAAGCCCTTTGCTGTCACTGTCATGTGATACGGGTTGAACGGCACGTTCGGAACCGAAAAGTTTCCGGAGGCGTCCGTCGTGGCGCTCTCCTGAAAGCCGCTCACTGGATTGTGCAGCGTGACCGTAGCGCCAGGCACCACTGCCCCGGTCTGGTCGGTCACTGTGCCTCCCACGTTTACGGAGTTTCCGCCCTGGGCCTTCGATGCCGGCGCGATGCTCCATGCAGCAACCACCAAAAGCAGAACCCCAAGAACCGCTCTCGCGAATCTCATTAAGTTTTCTCCCTATAGGAATGCGGCTTCTCATTTCCAGAGCCGCGCTAGATGTGAATGTGAAGACCAGCACGCGCCGCGTGCCGGGAGAATCCGATTTTCTTTAGGATTTCGAGATTAAGCGGGCGGGCCGCGGGGATTACTCGGCGTGTAAACGGGATCGATGCTTGGAACGAAATGCTCGGCCGCAAGGAATCTCGCCACCGGGACGGCTACTTGTATCGCTACGGGCGCTAAGGCCTGTGGCGCGGCGGCATGGCCGACCTGGCAAATCTGGCAGTGCTGCTCGTTCGACGCGTCCGCGTGCCAATGTGCGAGCGCGTGCGTGGTCAGCGCGCCCAGCGTCAGGATGAGCGCGACCGCCAGCACCCCTCGAATTATTCGCTTCGCCATGCCCAAGCTCGACCCGGCCCCCGGCGCCTATTGTAGCTAAGTCTGATGCCCCGGGGTCAACAATGGTTCCTGATTTGTTGTACTGATTGGCACCGCCTTGCTGCATCACCGCGGTCGGTCATGGACGTAAGGGCGACTAGAACATCGACGATATGTATCGTTGCAGCGCTCCATAATCGAGGCGCGTCAACCCGACAGCCACTGCCATGATAGACACTCCGACAATCGTCAGAATTGTGACCGAAGCGCTGGGTGAACGCTTGTGCGCCTCTGGCAGCAAATCCGATGTCGCCGTGTACAGGAAGAACCCGGATGCCAGGGCCAGAAAAACCGCAAGCCACTTCGGCGATGGCAAGAACCGCACTGCGAGGAGCGCGCCGATCAAGGGGGCGATTGCGTCCAGTCCGAGAAATATGAAATCCGTCAGGCCGGCCGTTTCGCCCCGGGTAACCAACAGCATCGTATTGAGCCCGTCACTCAAATCATGTGCGACGATTGCCAGGGCGACCACGACACCCACGCGCAGACTCACCAGGCTTGCGGCCCCGATCGCGGCTCCGTCGAGAGTGCTGTGCGCGATGAGTCCCATCACGCTCATTCGGCCAAGGCGGCGATGCGCTTCATTGGTACAGTCGCCTTCCGCGCATGAATGAAGGATCAACACGCGCTCCGCCACATAGAATCCCAGGAAACCGATCACCAACACCACGAACATCGCCCGGGCGCCCCAGCCTTGCGATTGTGCCGCTTCAATTGACTCCGGCAGCAGGTCGAAGAAAGTTGCACCGAGGAGCATTCCGGCCCCCGCTCCAAGCAACAAATGAACCCGCTTTTGTCCGCGAACCGCGATCACGCCTCCGCATATCGTGGAGACCGTCGCGAACGCGCTGAGAACTATAGCGATAGCGTTGACGTTGATGTTCGTACCTCTATGCCTTGCCCTGCGGCGGCCCCGAACGAGCACGCGCGCGGCGTGCGATCCTCGAAGTGTTCATAGCAGTGTCCTCCGCGCCCGAGCGTCAGCAACAGCCACATGCCTCTCCACGCATCGTTTCTTTGCCTTCCCACAAGATAAGGGGCACGACCGTTAAGGCAGCAACTGGGTCAGCCCAAGGCATATGCCAAACCACGTTCACGGTAAGTCCCACCAAGGCAATGATGGAAAGATAGGCGCACAAACCAGACTGGGCGGCATCTGCTCGGAGCGCAGCACTGCTCGCAGCCGCCGATAGCTTCCGCTTTTCCCTGGCAAGCCACGGCATGACCATGGCCGCGCCAATCAGAATTATAATGCCTAGGTCGGTTGGTCTGGGTCGATTGCGCCCCAGTAGGCTCATCAATGACACCATAGTCACATATGCGGCAAGCGCAAAAAGCAGGGCACCCGCGATGCGCGATGCGCTTCTTTCTGCGTGCCCCGGTACAACGTGAGCGCGAAACCGCCACAGAACAACTGTTGCCGAAAGAAGTTCAACGGCACTGTCACCGCCAAACGCGAGTAGCGCAGGGCTGCGCGCCATCCATGCTGCCGATAGAGAGACGCCAGCCTCAACACTCATCCAGGCGATTGTAATCGCTTGAATCCGCTGAATTCGGCGGAGCGTATTCTGTCCTGAGACTTGGGATACGGAAGCCATGTCTACACCATTATCGCGGTGATCGCACTGAGTGCCATAACGAAAAAGCTGTTGCGAACGGGCATTAACACTGATTAGCTATCATGGCAGTGTCCTCGTTCCCACCGCTTCGCGCAGCTGTTCGAGCGAGAGCAGGTACGACGCGAGCGCCTGCCGGTAAGCAAGCTGTGTGGCGCGGTAGCTTCGCTCCGCATCGAGAAAGTCCAGCAAGCTCGCGGCGCCGCGCCTATACGCGTACTCGCTGATGTCGCGATCCTGTTGCGCCTCGTCGAGATAACCGGAGCGATAGAGCTGGACCACCTGATCGTTCGTCCGCAGTCCCTCGTAGGCGCCCTTCACGTCCGTCAGCACCTGATCGCTCGTGAACTTTTCCTGCTCCTGCGCCTGCGTGATGGCGACTTGCGTGCGCGCGATTTCGCCCTGGTTGCGGTCAAAGATCGGCAGCTGAATCTGGCCGAATAGCGAGGTGGTGCTCAAATCGGCGATGTGCGTGTAGTTGATCTGCGCGGTGATGTCCTTCTTGCCGTTTGCCTTCGCAAGCAGGTACTGGCTGTTCGCCGCGGTCACTCCCTGCTGCGCCGCTCGCAGATCGGGCCTCGTCGCGAGCGCTTTCATCTGCAAATCCTCGAGGTTCCCGCTCACCACCTGATATTCGAAGGGCCCGGCCACGTCGTAATCGGCCGAGACCGATTCATATCCGAGCAGTTGCCGCAAATCCGAAAGCGCCTGCACCTTGGCGAACTGTGCTTGCGACGCGTCCGTCTGAAACTGCAGCATCTGCAGCTTGATTTTCAGGTAGTCGTCTTCGCTGATGTCCCCGGCCTTGTAGCGGTCCTGGCTGATGTCGACCGTGTTCTGGAAGCTTTTCAGGTCCTGATTCGCGAGGTCGAGCGCCGATTCGGCAAGTTCGACGCCGGTGTAGGCCGACGCCACCTGAAACGTCAGGCTGCGCTCGTTGTCCGCCACCGTCGAGCGCGTCACCGCCGTCTGGTCCTTCGCCGCCTGCAGCCGGTGCTGCCTCTTCTTGCCCCGCTCGAACAGGTAGCTCAGGCCAAGATCGAACTGCGCCGCGTTGTCCACGTAGTTCGAGTCGAACTGATTCCAGTTGAAGACTGGCAGAAACTGCGCGTCGCCCAGCAGAACCGGATTCGGCCGCAGGTTCGCCGTGATTTCCTCGTCCTCGCTCTGCTGGATCGTGGTGCGCGCCGCCAGCAAGGCGTGATTGTGCGCGAGCGCCATCTGAATGGCATCGTCGAGCGTGATCTTCACCGGCCCTTGCATCGGCGAAGCGGCCTGCGCGAAAACCAGCCGCCCACCCGCAAGAAAGCACAAACCAAGTGCGGCAAACGCGAATAATGCAAATTGCATGGATTGTGTGCGCATGGACTTCAATCCTCAGTCAACGGAAATGGATGTGGACCGGAGTGCCCGCAATCGGCACGAGAAACGAGCGAAGGGTTCCTATGCGGAAGGTGGAGCGCGAGCGGGAAGCCGCCGGATCACGGGCGCGGACGCAAGCCCCGTGTCCCGCGGCTCAGGTGCAGGCGCCTGAAGAGCCATCACCGGTGCTGGATTGATCGCGAGCGGCCGGTCGATCGGCTGGTGGCTCAAATGACAGATCGAGCAGTTCGACTCCGAGGAATCCGCGGCGTGATGATGGCACACGCTTACGAGCGTCATGCCGATCAGCAGCAGCGAAAGCAGCGCTATCGGGACGATCAGATACCGGATTGGCCTTCCTCTACGCATATCCCCCAGAAGCCGCTAGGAGCCTGCATTTCAATCATATAGCAGATGGTGTCGCTATGAAATGGGTTGCGCGCCGAGTCACAACTGAGGATACATCGTGGTGTTTTGCGGCCGGGACGGATCCATGATTTTCCGGCGTGGCGCGCCGGGCTGCGGCCGGGATCAATTCGACGCTTCGAGCGCCTTTTCGACCAGCGCCACGCACTTCTCGACGCGCTTGCGCAGCGGCCCTTCGATCGCCTGCTGCCGCGCGCGGTAGGCGAACATCTCGTCGGCAATATTGAGCGCCGCCAGCACCGCCACCTTCACCGAATCGACCATGTGCGTCGCCTCGGCCACTTCCCGCATCTTGCCATCGACATACGACGCGAGCTCGCGCAAGTGCTCCTCGTTCTGCCCGTCCGCATTCACGTTGTACATCTGGTCGTAAATCTCAATTTTCATGGTGAGATCCTCGCGCCGCCCCGGCTGAGGAAGCAAATGTAGCTCACCCTGCACCCCGGGCGTGAGTCTTTTTGCGTCGCGGCGACCTCACGTGGATAACTTTCGTGCCAGCGCGGGACGCGCGACAGAAGTTAGCTGTGAGACTCCACAGTTAGCCCGGGCCGGAAGGCTTGGGAATTTGTGGAGGTGGAATCGCAAGCGCCGTAGGTGCGACACAATCCTCGACTGCGGCTCACTTCACGCGCTTGGTCCAGCCGACGAGCCACGACGCGGTCACATACATCGCGAAACATTCGAGCGCAAAAGGGAGAAATCCGAGAAACCCCGGCGCCGGCATCTCGAAAATCTTCCACTGCTGGGCCATCGGAAAGGTGTAGTGCCATTTGGCCGCGGCCCAGTTGTTCCAGAACTCCCATAGCCAGCCGCAAATCCAGCCCGAAAGAAGAAATCCATAGATGCGCCGCAGAAATCCCTCAGAAAGATCGCCAATGAATGAGGGTAGCCCGAGCCGGCGATTCAGAGGATCGAGCAGCAGGACGAATCCGATCCAAACCAGCACGAATAGATACGCGGCCGCGCGCTGCGGCAAAACCAGCGGAAGAATCAGGCAAGCCGCGCCGCACGCGATCAGCGCGCGTTCGGTGACCGCCGAGATTTTGCGCGGCTGCGCGGGCAGCGGCGGCAGAAGCGCCTGCACGAGATCCGATGTCTCGAAAATGGCCGGCGTGATGGTGGTGAAAGACCACGCATAGCCGAGAAAGCCGGGCCAGCCCGCGGGGACGCCGATGTACGTCCAATTGCGCAGGCGCAGGTTGTAAGCCTCGAAGATCAGCCACAGCGGAATCGAGAGCACGGCCATGCGCGCGAGCGTAAACGGCGCGTCGTTGAGACGCGAGCGCCCGGTGATCGCGAGGACGGCCGCGTCGGCGATCAGAATCCACGCGCTCCAGGCAGTCGGCGTGAAATACGTCGCGACCGGCTCGACGCCGCGAAACATCAGCAGCTCCGCGGCAACGAGCGCGGCGATCCCGAGCCAGCCCTGCGGCGGAAATGGAAGGCTGCGGCGCGCGCGAAAGAATCCAACCACCAGAACCGCAACCGTCGCGGCAGTGATGGCGATGCCGATTGTGGTGGAAATCATGCGCGGCGCGGTTCCTCGTTCGTGCGGGACTGACGCGCGCATATCGTAGCGTAGTTCGGTAGTCCGTTGACTGCGGGGTTGATTTGAACGCCTCACTTAACACAGAGATCACAGAGGAGGCACCGAGTACACGGAGGCCTCAGGATAGGATTCTCCTTGTCCTCTTGATTTGCTCTGTGTTCTCCGTGTTAGACCAGCCGCCGATCTAGGCCTCGCATGCGCAATTCGGCCAAATCACGCGATTGGCCGTGCGCTTTCTTGCTATGCTTTGCGCTGCTTTTTCGAGCCACATGAGCGAACCGCAAAAACTCGAACGCGGCCTCGGCCTGATCGAAGCAACCTCGCTCAACATGACGTTCATGGTGGGCATCGGGCCATTCGTCGTGATCCCGTTTGTGATTCAGGCGATGCACGGCGGGACCGAAAGCCTGCTGGCGTGGGCGGCGGGCGCGGTCCTGGCCGCTTGCGACGGCTGCATCTGGGCCGAACTGGGCGCGGCGATGCCCGAGGCGGGCGGGAGCTACGTCTTCCTGCGCGAGGCGTACGGCCCGGCGCGCTGGGGACATCTGCTCGCTTTCCTTTACATCTGGCAGACGTTGTTTCAAGGGCCGCTGAGCATCGCATCCGGCGCGCTGGGCTTCGCGGACTACTCGGCTTACCTCGTGGACAAATCAAGCTGGCTCGCGCGGGTCGTCGCCCGTATGGCGCACGTGATCCACACGCACGACGACAATATCATCGCGGCGGTGATTGTGGCGTTCGTGATCCTGCTGCTCTACCGGCGCATCACGGAGATCGGGAAAATCTCGGTCGTCTTCAGCGTGGTGGTGGTCGGTACGATTCTGTGGATCGTGTGGGGCGGCGCGCGGCATTTCGACGTGCATCGCGTGTTCGATTTCTCGGGCGGCGACTGGAATCTGTCCTGGCTGCTCTTCGCGGCGCTCGGCCACGGCACGGTCCAGACAATCTACAGCTACCTCGGCTACTACAACGTCTGCAATCTTGGCGGCGAAATGAAAAATCCCGAGCGCAACATCCCGCGCGCGATCTTCATTTCGATTCTGGGCATTTCGGCGCTGTACCTGGCGATGCAGGCGAGCATCCTCAGCGTGATTCCGTGGCGCGAGGCCGAGCGGTCGACATACATCGTGAGCACGTTCATCGAGCGCGCCTACGGAAGCCAATGGGCCACGCTCGCGACCGTGCTGATCCTGATCACGGCGCTGGGCTCGGTGTTCGCGGCGATGCTGGGTTATTCGCGCGTGCCCTACGCCGCCGCGCTCGACGGCAATTTCCTCTCGGTTTTCGCGCGCGTCCATCCGAAGAAGCATTTCCCGACGGTGGCGCTGGTGGCGTTGGGCGCGGCCGCGATCGTTTTCAGCCTGGCGTTCAGCCTGATTTCCGTGATTCGCGCCATCCTGGCGATGCGCTGCCTCATCCAATTCGTCGGCCAGGGCGTGGGGTTGATCCTGCTGCACCGGCGGTGGAAAGGCGAGCGCGAGCGGCTGCCCTTCCACATGTGGCTCTACCCGCTGCCGGTGATCGTGGCGATCGTGGGATGGCTCGGCATTTTCGTAGCAACGGGGCGCAGGCCGATGCTCGCTTCGGTTGGAGCCGCGGGAGCAGGTATTCTTGTATATTTGGGGCGCGCGTTGTGGTCGCGCCAATGGCCATTTAAGGAGGCCTGGTGAATCGCCGAACGAAAGTCATAAATCGCTTCACGATGCGATGGATCGCGTTATTGGTAGCTGCTGTTGTGGTGGTGGCCGCGCTGCTGGCTCCGCAAACCGAGCGCGTGCTGGCGCAATCATTGCCGGACACAGTCGAGGCAATTAACCAGGCGCGCGTCGCCACGCGGATTCTCTACACCACGGCGCACCCCGACGACGAAACGGCCGGGCTGATCGCGTATCTGGCGCGCGGGATCGACGCCGACACCGCGATGCTGCAAATCACGCGCGGCCAGGGCGGCCAAAACGCGATCGGGCCCGAGCAGGATGGCGCACTGGGCGTGATCCGGACAACGGAATTGCTGGCGGCCGATCAGCACTATGGCGCGAAGCAGTTTTTCACGCGGGCGGTCGACACCGGATTCTCGAAGAGCGCCAAAGAAACGATGACGGCGTGGGGCGACCTGCCGGTCGAGGACATGGTGCGCGTGATCCGCACCTTCCGGCCCGATGTCGTGATCAACGGATGGGGCGGCGTCCATTTCGGCCACGGGCAGCATCAGGCGAGCGGAATCTACACCCCGGAAGCGGTCGCCGATGCGGCCGATCCGACGAAATTCCCCGAGCAGATCGCGGAGGGCCTGAAGCCGTGGAAGGTGGGACTGGAGCTGCGTCCCGCGGGATTTGGTTTTGGCCCCGCCGCGCCGCCGGCGCCCAAAGATGCGGTCTCGCTGCCGATCAACGACGTGTCGCCGCTGTGGGGCAAAAGCTACGTCGAGATGGGCATGGAAGGCCACGCGCAGCACCGGTCGCAGGGCACGCCGTCGTTTTCCGGCAACCCGTTTTTCCGCCGGCCGGCGCCGTTGATCACCGAACACGGACAGGAGGCGGGAGGCGGCTTCGATCCCAAGCTGTTGGCGCAGCCGATCACGTCGCTCGCGGCGCGCTTTCCGAGTTTCCTGGCTGAAATGGCGCCCGCGCTTGCAGCGACCGACCAGGACCTAGCGACGGCCGCGAACCAAGCGCTGGAGCTTAATCGCGCCGCGGCTTCGGATTCGTTGGCGCAGGCGGGCAAAGAGATCGCGGCCTTGCGCGAAAAGATCGCCAGCGCGGGTGGAGACGACAGCACACCGGCGCTGTGGGAACTCGATCAGGTGCGCGACCAGATCGACGCGGCGCTCGTAAAAGACATCGCGCTGCCGATCGACACGCAGGCCGATCGCCACGAGCTCGTTGCGGGCGAGAGCTTTGGCGTCACTGTCAGCTTCCTCGATCAGCCGGCCGCGCCGGTGCATTGGACCGTGGATCAATCGAGCCTCGTCGTCCCAGCAGGATGGAGCGTGACGCTGGCGCCGGGCAAAGGCGCCGCGAAAACCTATCAATTCAATGTCGCGGTGCCTGCGGGCGCCACGCCGCCAACCTCGCCAGAAGACGCGATCCTGCCATTCCCGCCGCCGCTCGTCACGCTGGCGCTGAGCGCGGACGTTGACGGCTACGATTTCACGATCCCCCAAACGGTCCAATCCGCGGTCGCGAATACAACCGGAATCGATATCTATCCGCTCGAGCTGATTCCCGCCGTCACGCTGACGGTCGAGCCGAGGCAGTTGATGGTCCCGGCGAAGCGGGCGTCCGAAGGCGTGGCGCTGCTCGCCCGCGTGCGGTATCACGCAACAAAACCTGCAACGGTTTCGGTTGGACTCGATGCGCCCCCCGGATGGAATGTAAAACCGATCGCGCCGCTTAGTTTCTCCGAGCCGGGCGATCGCCTGATCCGGTTCATGGCGACGCCGCCTGTGAAAACCGCGCTGGGCGCCTATCCGCTCAATCCCTACGCGAAGCTGGACGATGAGACGTTCCGCACGTCGCTCGAGCCAATCCCCACGCTCCCGACGCGCGACTGGAGCGAATCCGCCGACGCCACCGCGCACGTCCTCGACCTAACGGTGCCATCCGGCCTGCGCGTCGGATACATCGCCGGCGACAACGACGTTGTCCCCGATTCGCTCCGGCAAATCGGCATCCAGGTCGATCTGCTCGACGATGTCGCTCTCGCCTTCGGCAATCTCAGCCAATACGACGCGATCATCGTCGGCATCCGCGCCTACGAGCTGCGGCCCGACGTGATGGCCGCGAATCCGCGCCTGCTTGATTACGTGAAAAACGGCGGAACGCTGCTCGTCCAGTACGAGCGCGATTTCGCGTGGGCCAAGCTGTTGCCCGCGCCGTTCAAGGCCGAGATTCCGCCCCAGGGCATTCGCGTCACGAATCCGGATTCTCCGGTGGATTTTCTCGCGCCCGAAAGCCCGCTGCTGAACTCGCCAAATAAAATCACGATGGCCGATTTTGAGGGCTGGGTCCAGGAGCGCGGCATCTATTTCTGGGGCACGTGGGACCCGCGCTATCACCCGGTCATCGGGTTCACCGATACGGGCGAGCCCGAAGCGAAGGGCGGCCTCGTGTACGCGCGCGATGGCAAGGGCCTCTACATCTACACGGGAATTTCGTTCTTCCGGGAACTGCCCGCTGGAGTGCCCGGCGCCTATCGCCTGTTCGTGAACCTGATTAGCCAGACGCGCCATTCGGCGGCGAAGTAGATCGCCTGCGAGCCAAACGCACCGAAGAGAGATCCTTCGCTTCGCTCAGGATGACGCGCCAGAGGCGGGGCGCGATGCGACATGTTGGCAATCCGTGCAACAGAGCGCGACTTCGTCCCGTTCCCTCGTTTTGCGTTCGTGCTATGCTCCGAGCCGCTGAGGAGGGAAGCGCAATGAAGGAGCATTCCTGGAAATTTCCATTCCTGCAAGGCTGCGCCTGCCTGTTGGCTGCAGCCCTGATCCTGGCTGTGTCGCCCAGCGCAGCGGGCCAGAAGAACAAAAAACAAAAGGACTCGGACGCGTCAAGCGACACCTCGGGGGTGCCTTTGCCGGACACCCCACAGGTCCAGGCCAACACGATCAACCAGGACATCGGAGAGATGCTCGGCGCGTTTCAACTCGGCGACGCCGAGATCATGCACAAATATTATTCCGACAACTGCGCGTTCGTGCAGAGCACGTTCGACCCGCCGATCGTCGGCTGGCAGAACTACGTTGCGCTATACGACCGGGAAAAGGCCGCGTTCCAGGGCATGCAGCTGATCCGGCGCAACACGAATATTTTCGTGCACGGAGACGTGGCGTGGGCGTCGTACCAGTGGGAGTTCGATTCGTCGTGGGAAGGCAAACCGTACATCACGCAGGGCCAGACCACTCTCGTTTTCACCAAGACAAACGGCAACTGGCTGATCGTGCACAACCACACGAACCAGGTGATGGCCGAACCAAAGCCGCAAACCACCGCGGAGACGGCGCCGCCCCCCCAGCCGGCGCCAGCGGTCGCCAAGCCCTAAACCGGCAGAAACTCCAAAGGCGATTTATTTTTTCAGCGTGCGGATGAAGGCGATGATATTCGCAACGTCTTTCTTGGTGACGCCATGCACCGCCGGCATCTTCCCTTTGCCTTCGGCGATCACCTTGGCGATTTCGGCGTCGGAGAGCGATTGGACTTCTTTGCCGCCAAGCGGAGGGAACGTGACTTTCAGGGCTTGCGCGATCGCCGGCTTGCCGTTTCCATCGGCGCCGTGGCACGTGGCGCAATGCTGCATGAACGCTTGCTTGCCTTCCGCGGCGTCGCCCTTGGCTTGCGCGAAAGCGGCGGGCGCGGCACAGAAAATCACGATCGCTGCGAGGAGAGCGGATCTTTTCATTTCCTAGCCTCCTTGGCTATTCCTGCGGATGCGATTCAATCCTGCGAATCAGGAGCGCGATCCCCAGCAAGACAATCAGCGATATGGCGAGGGAAATAAAAAGCCCTTTGCGGCGATAGGTAGCTTCGCCAAGAGCATCCTGACCCGCTTTGTACGTGGCTTCCGTGACTTTCAACCCGGCATTAACATTTTCATCCACAGGCTTCAATTCGACGCTGTGAATGGAAACGCGCGCCTTCGTGAGGTCATCTCGCGCCTGATCGAGATCCAACTTCGCCGGGCCCACTTCGACGCCCGCTTGCTCGGCTCGATCCAGGATGTCTCGCGACCGCGTGATGGACGTGTCGAGCTTGACGAGTTGCGCGTGGATTTGCGAGGCGGCATCGTAGCCGGGTTCGCCTGTGGAATGGCATTTGATGCACACGGCGCCCTGGCCGACGCCGATGAATGCGTCGGTGGGATGCTGAATTCCGTGATTCGTGTGGCAAGTCACGCATCCCGGAAGGCCCAGGGAACTAAAAGCGTCGTGATGCGGGCCGGAATCGAAAAGCTGCGCCTGGAAAACGTGGCACGTGGAGCAAACGTTGACCACCGATTGGACTCCCGGCGGCGCCGCGCCATGGCTGCCGTGGCACGTGGAGCACGTCGGCGCACTCAGATCGCCTTTGTCGACCAATTCGGCGTGGTGCACGCTCGTGTTGTAAAGCGCGAGTTGATTGGTGGGGATTTTGTAAGGCTTCATGTAATCGGCGTCAGCGTGGCATTTGCCGCAGGTTTGCGCCACGTTGGCCGGATAAACGCTCGAGCGCGGGTCATCGGGCGGCAGAATGCCGTGAACCCCATGGCAGTTAATGCAAACGGCGACTTTGTCGTCGCCTTTCGCCAGCAAGTGGCCGTGGACGCTCGTGAGATATTGCGAATACTGATCCGTGCGCAGCGAAGGATTGAAGCCGCGCATATAAGCCGCGTCGGCGTGGCATTTGCCGCAGAACGCCGGGATCTGCGCGCGCGCCGGGATGCTCTTGAAACCCTTCGCCGGACTCATGGCCTTAGCCAGGTCGTCAGAAGTCGAATCACCGCCGTGGCAGGTTACGCAGGTGATGCCCTTCTGTGCGTGGATGCTTTGCTCAAACTCGCCGGGATCGACGTGGAACGGATCAGGGAGTTGGGAATGGCAAGCGAGGCAACTATTCTTCGTCTGCGCGGGAAGCGGTGCGGCGGAGAATAAAAGCAGAATGCCGCAGAGCAAAAACGCAAAGGAAATCGCCTCGCGCCGCGCGCGCCCTCTGCCGGCGAGTTTTCTCTTGCCGCCGGATTCAACTTTTGATTGCAAGCTGAACCGCCTGCCGTTTTCGTTCATTCAAAATCCGCCATATTCATTTCGCCAGATAAGCGTACGCCGTCATTCCAATAAAGTAAGCCAGCGCGAAAACGCCCACGCCCGTAATCCAGCGCTTCCCACGGCCGCGCTTGTCATTGTCGAAGAAGGGCAAACACGTCCACACGGCGGCAGCAGCGCCGAATAACAACACCCCGATCAGATCGCCCGCAAATGGCCCGATTTTCGCCGGCAAGAAGCGCAGCGTTTGGAACATGAACATGAAATACCATTCCGGCCGGATCCCCGCCGGCGCGGACCCGAAGAGATCCGCCTTTTGTCCCAATTCCCACGGCTTGAACGCGGACAGACACCCCAGAACCGCCAAAACGACGTACCATGCCATCAATTCGCGCAGGAAAAAATTGGGGAAAAAACGGACTTCGCGCGCTCTTTCCGGATGAGCTTTCCAGTCGGCCTCGACGCTGGGAGGGACGCTCATGCCGAAGCGTTGCACCAGGAGCAGATGAAGGCCGATGAGCAAAGTGGCGAGGCCCGGCAAGATGGCGACATGAATCGCGAAAAAGCGCGTCAGCGTGGCTCCGGTCACATCATCTCCGCCGCGCAGGAAAACCAGAATCCAGTGCCCGATAAACGGAGCTTGCGCCGTCATGTTGGTGCCTACTTTGGTCGCGAACAGGGAAAGCATGTTCCAGGGCAGCAGATATCCGCTGAAACCGAAACCTAGAACCAAAAAAAGCAAAATCATCCCGCTCAACCAGGTGAGTTCGCGCGGCTTGCGGTACGATTTCAGGAAGAAGACGCTGAACATGTGGGCGATGGCCGTCAAGATCATGACGTTGGCGCCCCAGGAATGTATCGAGCGGATCAGCCAGCCGAATGGCACCTTCGTCATGATGTACTGCACGCTTTCGAAGGCTCCATCCGGCGTGGGCCGGTAGTAGAGGAGCAATAAAATTCCGGTGACCACTTGAGTGCCAAACAAAAACAGCGTCATGCCGCCGAGAAAATAGAAATAGGAGAAGCGATGAGTCGGAACTGTCTTATGGCGGACGAACGCCATCAGTTCGTCCCATCCAAAACGCTCGTCGAGCCAATTTCGGATGTTGGCAAGCGCGCTCATCAGCTGTTTTGCGTCCTCTGCACGTAGATGTTGTTGTCTCTTAGAATCACATCGTATTCGTCCAGGGGGTGCGGCGGAGGGCCGCTGATGTTGGCGCCATCCACCGAATACTTGCCGTTGTGGCACGGGCACCAGACCTCGTGCACGTCGGGGAGATACTGGACCGTGCATCCAAGATGGGTACAAACAGCCGACAAGGCGTGGTATTTGCCGTCCGACGTGAGAATCAGGATGGCGGGGCGGCTTCCGAATGGGAAGATCTTTCCGGAGTTCGGCTTCAAGTCGCCCACGCGGGCGGCCACAACCAAATCCGAGCCGAGTTCGGTCTGCTGCGGCGGAATGATATAGCGCAGAACGGGATAGATAAAGGCAACGAGCGAAGCAAAGATGCCCGATCCCAAAAAGAGTTCTAGAAAATGCCTTCGCTCCGGCTTAGCGTTCTCTTGTAGGCTGGGATTCTGCAAGATAACTGTCCATCGCTTTCGGAGCCCGTGCGGGCAAAGTCAGCTTTTCAAGCCCAGGCTCATGTGGAGGGGCCACAACCAGGAAAGGCCCTATCATCGCGTCACCGCGGTGCGAAATTACCAAATATGCCGTCGCGCATTATACAGCTACTCTAGAAACTCTGGTAGCCCTGATAGAGCCACAGGCCGGCAACAGCAATGAGGAGTACGCCCGAAATGATCCAGAGCGCCACGATCGGGCGGCTCAGTTTTTCGATTCGCGTGACGATCCCGCGCTGTTCGGAAGCCGTGATCTCCTGAGCGGAATCGAGGAAGAGCTGATCTTCCTCTCGATTCTCGAGCGTGCTGCGGTAGATCAAGGCGCAGACCAAAACGGCCGTCACCGTGCCCCAGGCGGCCAGCAGCATTCCAAGAGTTCCCATGGTTACCTCCCCTTCCCGCAACCGTGAAAACGGCGCCCCGCGCGAGCGCCTTGGCACGGGCCGACCCAGGTGTCAATTTTGGCGGGATTATAGCACCACCCGGGAGGGTGGGTGTCAAGCAGGACTGGGGCCGTGTCGGGCTGGGTCAGGCGGTGCGTTCGCCGGGAAACTTCACGCCCCAGAAATTCTTGGCGGGGTGATAGATCTCGACGCCGAGTTCGAAGAGGCCGTCCTTGCGCAGATCTCTCGCTGAAATCACGCGGAATTCGCGGACCTCGTTGGAAACGCCGTGCAGAATTTCGATGCGGGAACCGATGGGCGGGCGAAACGGAGCGCGAAGCAATGCGCCATGGCGGCTTATAGAAACAGCCTCGGCCGCCGCAACCTGGCCTTCGGCTTCGCCGGTAAGAACCTTTACGGAAACACGGATCGGAACGCGGCTGGAACGGCGACGCTCAAGCATCGCGCGGGCGCTTGCCATAGTGGTATCCCTCCTCCCCCGCGACCCCTCGACACGTCACTCTAGGTGATTTTTGCGGGCGGGGTCAATGGGCCGCCGGGCTCATTTTGCACAGGATGACGCGTGTTCGTCATTGATCTCTTTCCGATATGCCCTGTAGCCTTCGGGAGCCATGTCCGGGCCGAGCGTTCCGTGTTTCGAGCACCGTAGGTGCGACACACTTGACCTACGAAGGCCGCTGCAATTCCCCCGGCTTCTAGTGCGGCGGCGGAACATTACGCCCACCTGCCGGCTTCCGCATGATGAACGCCAATGGGATCAAGCAGATCACGACAATCACCAGCTCCGCGATAACGTCCTTGAACGCCAGCGCGGCGGCTTGCTGTTCCAGCATTCCGGCCAGCCTGCCGATCGCCAGATGGTTCGCATCCGCCATGTTCATCCCGCTCTTATGCAGAGTCGCCGCCAGGCCTCCGACCATCTGCCGGAACATCGGATTGCCATTCTGCATGCGGCCTGCGAGATAAGTTTGCCGCGTCTGGGTCTCTCGTGTGACCATCGTGCTCACCACCGCGATTCCAATGCTCCCGCCGATGTTGCGCACGAAATTCATCATGCTCGATACCTGGTTGTTCTTTTCGCGTGGGATGCCCGCGTAGCACAGCACGTTCGACGGAATGAAAATGAACGCCAGTCCGGCCACCTGATACGTGCGCAGCATCGCCGCTGTCCCGAAATCCATATCCAGGGTCAGGTGCATCGCGACGTAATACAGTCCGGCGGCCGTCGCCATATATCCGAAAGCCAGCAGATACCGCGGATCCATTTTCCCGGTCAGCGCTCCGGAGAGCGGCATCGTCAGCATCATCAGAAAACCGCCCAGCGCCATGCACTCGCCTGCCTGTGCCGCCGTGTAGCCCATCAGATTCTGCAGAAATTCGGGAAGCAATACCGTCAGGCCGTAGAGGACCATGCCAAGCGCGGCCATCGAAGTCATCGCCGTCGCGAAATTGCGCCTCTTCAGGAGCTTGAGCTCCACGATCGGATGCGGATTCCGCCACTCCCACCAGATACACACGATCAAAA
>JBKQNJ010000043.1:0-65883 GCA_052146315.1 Candidatus Acidiferrales bacterium
TGGACGGATGCACACTCACAAAGGAAATCCGCAAAAGCCCCTCGTTCGGCACTGTGCCCGTGCTCATGCTCAGTTCGGGCGGCCAATCGGACGAAGCGCCCCGCTGCCGCAAGCTTGCCATTTCCGCGTACTTGATGAAGCCGGCACAGCCGTCCGATCTCTTGGACGCCATTCTGACTGCCTTCTCGAGGCCGCTGCTGATTGAACCCGGGAAGGAAGCTTTGACTAAGATGAATGCGCCGGCGGTCGAAATGGATCGCCTGAGGATCCTCCTGGCTGAAGATAATCCCGTCAACCAGAAGCTCGCCATCACCCTGCTGCAAAAGCGCGGCCACACCGTGATTCCGACTGGCAACGGAAAGGAAGCGATTGCCACGCTCGAGCGCGAAAACGTCGATCTCGTTTTGATGGACGTGCAGATGCCCGTGATGGACGGTTTCGAAGCGATTCGCTCGATCCGCGCCAAGGAGCAGACCACCGGCGCCCACATCCCGATCATCGCGCTCACCGCCCACGCCATGAAGGGGGATCGCGAGAAGTGTCTCGCCGTCGGCGCAGACGACTACGTCTCCAAGCCGATTCGAACGTCCGACTTGCTTGCGGCTATGGATCGGGCAAGAACCCTCAAAATCCAGACTGCGCCGAAGGACATTCCTTCGCCGCAGCCCCCGTCCGCAGCTACAGCAGGAGATTCGGCGCCCCGCGCGTTCGACATCAAAGATGCGCTTGAGCGTGTCGAGGGCGACCGCGATCTGCTCGAAGAAATCGTGCGCATCTTCACGGGCGAATGCTCGAGCAATATGGACGCGATCCGCCAGGCCCTTTCGGCAGGTGATGTTCCTCTGCTCGAACGCCTCGCGCACACGATCAAGGGCGCATCCGCTAATCTGAGCGCCTCCGCCGTTTCTGCGGCAGCGCTCAAACTCGAAAAGCTCGCCGCCGCGGGCAATCTCGCCGACGCCCGCGAATGGGTCGACAAACTACAACACGAAATCGGCCGCTTGCTTCCGGAGCTCGCGTCCGTTTGCCAGAAGGTGACATCCTGAGCTTTTGAAAAAGCGCCAGCGAGCATGATCCTAGAAACCACAAGCTCGGGACGAATTCTCATCGCCGACGACGACCCCGTCGCCCGCACGATGCTCCAGGGCTTGCTCACCAAGTGGGGATATCAAGTAATTGCCGTGAGCGACGGGTTGGAGGCCGCCCGTGTTCTCGAAAGCGCCGATGCTCCCCAGTTGGCCGTCTTGGATTGGATGATGCCTGGCGCGGAGGGTCCGGAAATCTGCCGCCGCGTGCGCGCACTTTCCGAGCGCCCCTACGTGTACATCCTGCTGGTGACCGGTCGCAGCCAACGTGGCGATCTCCTCCGCGGTCTCGAGTCTGGCGCCGACGACTACCTCACGAAGCCATTCGACAATGAGGAGCTGCGCACGCGTCTTCTCGTCGGTCAGCGCATCCTCGATCTCCAGAATAAACTCATCTCCGCCCGCGAAGAGCTTCGATTTAAGGCCACCCACGATGCCCTCACCGGTATTCCGAATCGCGCAACCGCTCTTGACGCCGTCAATCACGAACGCTCCCGCCAAGTTCGCGACGCCAACTCTTTTGGCATCGTTCTCATCGACATCGACCACTTCAAGCGCGTCAACGACAGCTACGGCCATCTCGTCGGCGACGCCGTGCTGAAAAGCGTCGCCCAACAGATCGTAGGTTGCGTCCGCCCCTACGATACCGTCGGTCGCTACGGCGGCAAGGAATTCCTCGTGGTCGTCCCTCTGTCCGACGCTTCCGGAACGATGTCGCTTGCCGAACGAGTCCGCAGGCGCATCGAATCGACGCCGGTTTCTTCCGATTCCGGCCCGATTCACGTCACCATCAGCTGCGGAGTCGCGGTCTGCAGCGGCGAAACGTCGATTGAGGTCCAGTCGCTCCTGTATCTCGCCGATGAAGCGCTGTACCGCGCAAAAGCCGGAGGTCGCAATCGCTGCGAACTCGCCGCCGTGGACGCCGTGCTTCCACAGTCTCTCCGCTCGGGTGTCGATTTCGTCTGATGCAAGCCACAAGAGGTTCCATACGCTACCGTATGGCACGATTTTGGCCATTCGCCTCAATTCTTCGCGCAAACCCATTCGCCCCTGTTGAATTTTGGTGTAAAGTGTAACCCGTATGCCGCAATCATCATCCTCCGTTACCGCCGGAAAGGGTCAGGAAATGAATCCGACCAAATCAGCGTCAACGTCCGCCGAATCTCCGCGAGACACGATCACCATCACCGACAATCGCAATGGCCGCCAGTACGAAATCCCCATCAAGAACGACACGATTCGCGCCCTCGATCTGCGCAAGATCAAGATCAACGAGCCGGATTTCGGGATGATGAGCTACGATCCCGCCTGCACGAATACGGCGACCTGCACCAGCAAGATTACTTTCATCGACGGCGACAAAGGAATCCTTCGCTATCGCGGCTATTCGATCGAAGAGTTGGCGGAAAAGAGCAACTATCCGGAGACCGCCTACCTGATTCTCCACGGCGAGCTGCCCACGCAGTCGCAGCTCAAGGATTGGAACTACCACATCACGCATCACACGTTCATTCACGAGAGCATCAAGAAATTTATCGACGGCTTTCACTACGACGCCCATCCGATGGGCATGCTGATTTCGACCGTCGCCGCACTCTCGACTTTTTATCCGGATGCGAAAGACATCTTTAATCCCGATTCACGCCTTAAGCAGACGTACCGCCTGATCGGCAAAATGCCGACGCTCGCCGCGTTCTCGTACCGGCACAGTCTGGGCATGCCTTTCGTCTATCCCGACAACGATCTCGGCTACGCTGGCAATTTCCTGAATATGCTTTTCCGCACCACCGAGCTGCAGTATCGCCCGAACCCGAGCCTCGAGCGGGCGCTGGACATCTTGTTCATCCTGCACGCGGACCACGAGCAGAATTGCTCGTCGACCGCCATGCGCGGCGTCGGCAGTTCTCACGTGGATCCGTACTCGGCGACCGCCGCAGCCACCGCCGCTCTCTACGGTCCGCTCCACGGCGGCGCCAACGAGCAGGTTCTGCGCATGCTGACTGAGATCGGCTCGGTGAACAACGTTCCCGCGTATGTGAAGAGCGTGAAGGCCGGCGAAAAGCTCCTGATGGGTTTCGGCCATCGCGTGTATAAAAACTACGACCCGCGCGCCCGCATCGTCAAACGCATCGCCTATGAAGTCTTCGACGTAATGGGACGCAACCCGCTCATTGATATTGCCCTCGAATGCGAACGTATCGCCCTCGAGGACGACTACTTCGTCACTCGCCGCCTCTATCCCAACGTCGATTTCTATACGGGCCTGATCTATCAGGCGATGGGTTTCCCCGTGACGATGTTTCCAGTTCTCTTCGCTATCCCGCGCACGTCCGGGTGGATCGCGCAATGGGAAGAGATGCTGCTCGATCCGGAGCAGAAGATCATGCGCCCGCGACAGGTCTACACGGGTTACGACCTCCGCAGTTACATTCCGCCCGACCATCGCAGCTAGCCGCGCCTGTCCGTTCCGGCACACGTGTGCCGTTCGGGTCAGCGCTCCGCCCTTCACCCTCCTCACTGATCTCGCTGTAGCCGTTCCAAAATGGACACCTCGTTCACCCTTTATCGGGAAGATGCCGATGTTCTACGAGCACGCCTGGGTCGGACTGCGTCTGCGCTATCGGTCGCGTTCGGCGTGCCCGTTGGGGAAACGGAAACGCATGGAAATCTTGCGCAAGCTTTTCGGTTCCGACGGCTTCATGCCTCACGGCATGTGCTACCTCTGGAACACGCGGCTGATCTATCTGCACGTGATATCTGATTCGCTGATCGCGCTGTCGTATTTCGCGATCCCCGTAATTCTTCTCTGGTTTGTACGCAAGCGCCGCAACGTTCCCTTCGGCTGGACGTTTGGATTTTTCGGCCTTTTCATCGTGGCATGCGGCTCGACCCATCTGATGGAGGTCTGGAATCTCTGGCACGGCGACTACTGGCTCTCCGGAATCATCAAGGCGATCACCGCCGCCATGTCCGTCGCTACGGCGATTCTGCTCGCGTGATTCCGAAAGCCATCGATCTTCCCGATCCGGCCCGGTGGATCAAAGCGAACGCCGCGCTTGAAGAGGAGGTGCATAAGCGGCGGGAGATCGAGCTCGATCTCCGCACCAGCGAAGCGAACTACCGCGCACAGGCGGAACTTCTCGACCTCACTCACGATGCGATCTTCGTGAGGGATATGCAGGACAAAATCATCTACTGGAACCGCGCCGCCGAGCGTCTCTATGGATGGCGGTCGGCCGAAGCGTGCGGGCAAGTCGCGCGGGAACTGCTTCAAAAGCGACTCCCTGTCTCTCTAGCACAGATTGAAGCGGAGGTTCGTGCGCGGGGATCTTGGGAAGGCGAAATCGTTCATCGATCTCGCAACGGCGCCGAGATCGTTGTGTCGAGCCGCTGGGCTCTGCGCACCAACTCTTCCGGCCAGCCTCTCTCCATCCTCGAATCCAACCGCGACATCACGCAGCGGAAGGACGAGGAACAAAAGTTCCGCAATCTCCTCGAATCGGCTCCCGACGCGATGGTAATTGTGGATCGCGACGGGCTGGTGCAGATCATCAACGCACAAACCGAGCGTCTCTTCGGCTACTCGCGCGAGGAACTCATCGGCAAGCCTGTCGAGATGCTCGTGCCCCAGCGCTTTCACGCCCAGCATGTTGGGCACCGCAGCCACTATGCCGATTCTCCCCATCCGCGTGAAATGGGCGCCGGGCTCGAGCTTGCCGGCCGCCGCAAGGACGGCACCGAATTCCCCGTCGAGATCAGTCTGAGCCCTCTCAAGACGCAGGGCGGCACTTTCATCTCGAGCGCCATTCGCAACGTCAGCGATCGCCGCCACGCCGAGGAAGAAATTCGAAAGCTGAATTCGGTCTTGAAGGACAGAGTCGCGGAGCTCAATGCCGTAAACAAAGAACTCGAGTCTTTCAGTTACTCTGTCTCCCACGATCTCCGCGCCCCCCTGCGCCACATCGACGGCTTCGCCCGCATTCTCAAGGAAGAGCATGGCCGGGAACTCTCGCAGGACGGGACTCGCTACCTCGATCGCGTCCTCGAGGCCGCGAATCACATGGGCCAACTCGTCGACGACCTCCTGAATCTGGCACGCATCGGCCGGCGCGAAATCGCCAAGCAGCGAGTCCGGCTCGAAGACGTCGTGCGCCAAGCTATCGCCGAACTTCCTCCTGAAGCATCGGAACGCAACATCGAATGGCTGATCGAGCCCCTGGCCTACGCTGAATGCGATCCCGGGCTCATGAAACTCGCGTTCTCGAATCTTCTCTCGAACAGCGCTAAATTCACTCGCACGCGCGAAAACGCCGTAATCGAAGTCGGCGAATGCGAAAGCCGCGGCGCGCCGGCCTACTTCGTTCGCGACAACGGCGTGGGCTTCGATCCCAAATATGCGGATAAGCTTTTCGGAGTTTTCCAGCGTCTCCATCGGCAGGAAGATTTCGAGGGGACGGGTATCGGGCTTGCGACCGTGCAGCGGATCATTCGCCGCCACGGGGGCGACATCTGGGCCGAAGCGGAGCCGGAATGCGGCGCCACTTTTTTCTTCACGCTCGGCGCCCAGCCCGTCCAGCAACCGCCGAATCCACAAACCGAGGTGGTCCTTGACCGAACACAAGGAAGTTGAAATCCTCCTCGTCGAAGACAATTCGTCCGACGCGGAGCTGACTCTCCACGCTTTCCGCAGGAGCAAGCTCGCAAACCAGGTCCAACTCGTTCGCGACGGCGCCGAAGCGCTCGATTTCCTCTTCTGCCGCGGCGCCTTCTCCAGCCGCCGCTTCGATAGCCCTCCCAGCCTTGTTCTTCTCGACCTCAAGCTCCCGAAGGTCGACGGCTTGCAGGTTCTCGAGCAAGTAAAGGGCGACGCGCGCACGAAAGCAATTCCCATCATCGTCCTGACCTCCTCCAAGGAAGAAACGGACCTGGTGAAGAGCTACAAGCTGGGCGTGAACAGCTACATTCAGAAGCCCGTGAATTTCGGCGAATTCCAGGACGTCGTTCAACAGCTCGGGATGTATTGGCTGCTGCTCAACAACAAGCCTCCCGTCGCCGCGTTTCTCGGCAAATAGGACTCACAGGAAACCAGGCCCCGATGTCAGAGACACCTGCAAAACAGAACCCAACCGCAGCGAAACCGCTGCGCCTGCTCATCGTCGATGATGACGCGGATGATGTCGAACTTTGCCTCCGGAATCTCAAGAAATCCGATCTCGATTTCGAGGCTATCACGGTCACAACCCGCGAGGATTTTGTCCGGCAGTTGCGCGACAACCCCGTCGACATCGTTCTCTCGGACTATCGCATGAGGGGCTGGACGGGAATCGACGCCCTGTCCATCGCCCGTCAGATTCAGCCACGCACTCCCCTGATCCTCGTCAGCGGAACTCTCGGGGATGAGCTCGCCGTCGACTGCATCAAGTCTGGCGTCACCGACTATATCTTGAAAGATCAGATGGCACGGCTGCCGGTCGCCATCCGCCGCGCCCAGGAAGAGAAAACACTTCGCGATGCGGAAATCACGGCCGTGCGCGCGCTTAAGGAAAGCGAAGAACGCTATCGGATCCTCGTCGAGAATGCGCCGGAGGCCATTGTGGTCGTGGATGGCATCACGGGAAAATTCGTCGATTGCAATGAAAACGCTCTGCGCCTCTTTGGTCTCAGCCGCGCCGCGCTGCTGCATTGTGGCCCCGCCGAGTTCAGCCCTCCGCATCAGCCCGACGGTCAGGAATCGGCCGCCGCTGTTCGGCGTAATCTGGGCCTCGCAATCTTAGGCAAGACTTTCGGCTTCGAGTGGCTGTACCTCAATGCCCGCGGGGAAGAGATTCCGTGCGAGGTACATCTCGTTTTGCTGCCGTCCCGGGAGCGCTGCCTGATTCGGGGCAGCATTATCGACATCAGCGAGCGCAAACGTGCCGAGGCGGCTCTTCGCCAGAGCGAGGCTCGTTACCACGGCCTCGTCAACAACTCCACGTACGGAATCTATTGGGTTACCGTCGAAGGCAGGCTACTCGACGCGAATCCCGCCCTCGCCCGCATGCTCGGCTATGATTCCGTCGCCGACCTGCTCACGGTGGGTCAATCGCGTGAACTTTACGCCAATCCCGCCGAACGCGACAGTATCCATGCAGAATATCTCGGCGCCGGGCGCGGCCACGCTACGGTCGAGTGGAAGCGCAAGGACGCCAAGACCATCACTGTCCGCCTCAACGGCTGGCAGGCCGCCGGTTCCGAACTCGACAAACCCTGCGTCGAGGTGATTGTCGAGGACGTCACCGAGCACATCGCCCTCGAAAAACAGCTCGTTCAAGCGCAAAAGTTCGAAGCCATCGGGCAGCTCGCCGGCGGCATCGCTCACGACTTCAACAACATGATTGGCGCGATCATCGGCTGGGCGGATATGGGCGTGGAAGAAACGTCGGCGGCTCCACGGCTGCGCCGCTATTTCGACAAGGTCCGCCAGCAGGCCGACCGCGCCGCTGCACTCACGCGCCAGTTGCTCGCCTTCGCCCGCCGCCAGATCCTCGAACCTCGCAACATCGATCTCAACTTGACCGTCATCGAAACGCTGAGCCTGCTCGAGAAAGTGATCGGCAGCAATATCTCGATCCGGGCGAATTGCGCGCCCGATCTCGCCGTCGTGCGCGCCGATCCCGTCCAGGTCGAGCAGGTACTGATGAACCTCTGCATCAACGCCCGCGATGCCATGCCCGACGGCGGCTCGCTCTCCGTCGACACCTCGAACATCACGATCGATGAGGAGTTTTGCATCCTCCAGCCGCTCGCTCATCCCGGCCAGTACATCATGCTGACCGTCACGGATACGGGCACGGGCATGGACGCCGGCACGCTCGACCGCATCTTCGAACCGTTTTTCACCACCAAGGAAATGGGCAAGGGAACCGGCCTCGGCCTCGCGACCGTCTACGGCATCATCCGCCAGCACGGCGGTTTCCTCCACGTCTTCTCCCAACCGGGCGCCGGCAGCACGTTCCGTGTCTACCTTCCGGTCAGCGCCGTCAGCGAGCCTCAGTCTCCCGTCGCCGAGGACGACAAACCCGTCGGCGGCGGCCAGGAGACGCTCCTGGTTGTGGAAGATCACTCTGGCCTTCGGGAGCTTGCCTACGAGACGCTCGTCGGTCTGGGCTATCAAGTGTTGCTCGCGTCCGACGGCGAGGAGGCGGTGCAACTGTTCCAAGCGCATCGCGATGAAATCAATCTCGCTGTGCTGGACGTGATGCTTCCAAAGCTCAATGGTTCGCAAATTTACGATCGAATCCACGGTGAGAAGCCCAATCTCCCGGTGGTCTTTGCCACCGGGTATAGCCCCGACATGGACTTGCTTCAGAAAGTCCAGGAAAAGAACATGCCCATCCTGCAAAAGCCCTACTCGCCGCGCGATTTGGCTCGAAAGGTCCGCGAAGCTCTCGACAGGCGTCTCCGATTGGTCTCTCACGAATAAAGTTGACACGTCTTTCGCGCGTGTGATATCCGTGGAGCATACGTGGCACCGGCTTAAACGCCGGTTTGCCGAAGCATCCAGGCGCGGAACACCAAAATTCCAAACTGGGTGTATTTGGCAACAAACCCCACCCACCCCGGGAGGTGGAAGCTTCGGCTTTCGCCTCCCGTTTTATTTTACGCTGGCTATATATTTGATTCGAAGGGGCTTATGTAGCTCACCCCGCTTCCGTGGTAAGGCCCTTGCCTCGCTTGAGCCGCCCTCAGTTCGAGCGGCCTCAGTCGCCCCCATCTGTTACCGCCTACCGAGCCCCCTGTCATTCCGAAGACCGAGCAGACCGATTTCCGCGCCCATGCAGCACAGGTCGCGCGGAAATCGGGCGCATTGGCGAGGGATGAGGAATCTCGGCGCCGGAACGGCGGACACCGCTACTTGTCTTCAGACCTTACAGGCTTGGCGCCCCCGTCTTTGCCCTGGCTCTCGACAGGCGCGGCTTGCGTAATTCGATAGTCCTGGTACTCGATAGATAGCTCAGCGCGGCCGCCCAGCCGTATCCAGCTTTCCGTCTTGTTCTCGGCCGGCAGCCAGAATTCGTCCACCTTCTCGTAGCGGTGGTTCACCTCGCTCTTCTTCACCCAGAACGATGGGCTCTTCGCCGGCTCCGCCTGAATTCGCGTGACCGCAAAATCCGTCCCATCAACCCAGATCTTCCCCCGATAGACGAACTTGCTGTCCTTCTTCGGCTTCACGTTCAGCACGTACTGCGGCGTAGCCTCCGACGTCTCGTAGCCGGCCAGCGTGAACTCGTAGTTGCTGGCGTTCAGCGCCGTACGCTGCTTGTTTTGCGGGTTGGCTGCCTCCTTTTCCCCGTCCAGCAGCCCCTTTAGCACGTGGTCCACAATGAACTTTGTCCCCGACTGCGACACGATCGTGAAGTCCTTGTTGTCCGGCGACGTGTAGTTCACGCTGACCGTCATCTCCGCGCTGTGCGTCCCCAGAAAACCCGTGTATTTCAAGCTGTAGACGCGCGTGCCTTGGAATTTCTGCAGAGCCTCTTCCCGTTCGCGGTTTCTCTCCACTAGCCGGGTCACCACTTCGCCGACCGTCAGAGGTGGCTTCTGCGCATCGACCACCACAGCCAGTGGGTCTGCCTGCCCAGCCGCAGCTGGAAGAGCTTTCAACAGCGCTAGCCCGCCGCAGCAAATGCTCGCGACGAACAAGGAAAAGAGAACTGCCCGTATGCGCATTCGGTCCCTCCGCAGCATCTTTTGAAACCACCCCGCACCAAAATCTTACTCAGCAGGGCGCGGCGCCGCAATCCTAGTCTGCGGTCGCACGTGGGCGTCTTTGCCACCTACGGCGCAATTTCGCAGTTCGCGCCGGTAGTCCGCGTAAACGCCCTCAAAAATGTTGTCCCACGAGGCCTGTAGCGCGTATGCGCGGGCGGCCTCCCGCATTGCCTGCAGCCGCTCAGCATCGGTCGCCAGATGCCGGGCGTACCGAACGAATTCGCCCTCGCTCTGCGTCACGAAGCCCGTCTCACCGTGTTTCACAATGAACTGCGGCCCTCCTCGATCCGTCACGATCGCGGGCACCCCGGATGCCAGCGCCTCCAGAACCACGTTCCCAAACGTGTCCGTGTGCGACGGAAATACGAACGCGTCCATGTTCGCGTACGCCCGTGCCAGATTCTCGCCGTGAAGCACACCCGCAAAATCGGCGTGCTGCATGTTGGCCTTGAGCCACGCTTCCTCGGCTCCCTGCCCGACGACCAATAACCGGAAATCAGCCAGCCCCGATTCCGCGAGCGTCCGCTCCAGCTCTGCCAGAAAACGGATGTTCTTCTCGACGGTCAGCCGCCCCACATACCCTATGATGAATTGGGTGCCGCTCCGGTCGCGCCGTTGCGGCGAAAAAAGCGCCGTGTCCACGCCGCGGTGCATGGAATAGACAGGCTTGCCCGTCCCTCGCTCGAGCATTTTCATGAGCTCCGGATTCGGGGCGAACAGTAATTTCGGAATTTTGTAGAAGCGCAAAGCCGCCTTCAGCGCCGATTCGCGGATCAGCCGGCCCATCTGTTCCCGCTGCGGCGCGGCGAGAAATCCGAGCAGCCCGTTCGCGCGCCGCTCGGCATATTCGTGGAGGTTGGTGTGCCAGGAAGCGGCCAACGGGATTCCCAGCCGGTGCGCGACGAGCGCTCCGAGCTGACCGACGTCGCTCGGCCCCGTGATGTGGACGATATCCGCATCGAATTTGCGGACCGCCTCTGCGGCATCGTTGTAGTGCCGCCAGAACGCCAGATCGTAATCGTGCTTTTCATCGACCCGGAAACCGATCCGGCCGCGCCGCCGCGTGAGCCGCACTGCGGAGCCGTCCGTCTGCGTCCGATTGTCCGTCCCGCCGCAAATGGTCAGGAAGGGGAGTCCGCGCTTTCGCGCGTACGCCTCAAACTGCCGGCTCGTGTTCGCCACGCCATCGATTTCGTCGTAGGTATCTGGAAAGAACGCGACCCGTAGATTTTCTTCCATTGCGATCTGGCCTCCAGCCCGCGGTCGAGGGCGAAATGCATCTGGTGTTCGGGTTTGGCGAGCGCTTTTTGCATCGCTTGCCGGATGGCGTCGATTTCCAGCATGCGCACGGTGGCGATAAAAATCTGGATGAACGGCGGCGGCGCGTCCCACAGCGTCGCGAGCGGCCGGATCTCTCCATCGCGGTCGGGATGAAACACGCGCTCGTCCCAGCGCCGCGAACTCTCCGGATAATCAGGATACTCCCGAACGATATCCAGGAAGGATAGCAGCATGCGAATGGCGAATGGCTCCGCGTACTGCGGCATGAACAGGACGTGGCAGCGCCGGTCGCCGCGCACCTCACGAACGAATTCCGAAAAGCTCCCGGCGTTCGTCAGGTTCACGACGGCGCTCGGCTCGGCGCCATGGCGGTCGCCGCCGCCGATCGCGATCTGATCCCATTGCTCCGCAAGGTTTAGCACCGCGCGGTTCTCTTCCCAGCTCCGCAAGCCGCCCAATTCGAAAGCGTGGATGAACATGCCGAGTTTCGCGACGAAATCGGACAGTGTGTGGACGTGCCGCTGTTTCCCGATGCCCGCCAAGTCCCACATCGGATGGTTTAGGACGATCAGCACATCCGGCATTTCGTCGAGCATTTTGAAAAGGTCGGGAAGCTGCTGCTCGATCGGATTCTTCGTGTACCCGGCCAGCTGCGCCATGATAACTTCGGCCCGGTCGCTCGGCAGATTGTGCACCCCGATGTGAAAGGTGGTATCGCTGAAGGGTACGCTCCACTCGACCGACACCGGTATGGTCCGCGCCTCCGGCACGATGCGCAATAGCATGGGCGCCTCGATCGAGTCGTGGTCCGTAAGAGAAACCATGCTCGCGAGCCCGAGGACGCGCTCGATTTGATCGCGCTCCAGTTGAAAAGCCGCCATAGGCGTCATCGGCGGCGTCCAGTACGCCTTCGCGAAATCCAGCTTGATCGCAGATTTCACCTGGGCCTCCCGGTCCTGCGTTGCCAGCGCTGCCCGCAGGATCGGGTTGCGCCCGGCGTAGTCTCCGATGAACGACAGTCCTTCTTTCGAATGGCTCGTGTGGCCGTGCAGTGAAACCGCCGCGCGATATCCCTTCGCGGCGCCGGGCTCTTTCCAAAGGCACGTCAGTTGGCTTTGCAAAATGGCCCTCCGGTGGATTCACTCGCTCTTTCGCTCCCACTGTCGCATGCGCGATGCGGCCGGAGGTTACACGCCCGCCATTTTTCTTCTCCTGAAACTTAATAATCACGAGTTACTTAGAGGCGAGTATTAAAGACTTTTCACACTGCGTTAACCTCGCGCATAAATGGCCATCTCCTATACTCGCGAGGTTGGCGCAATCACCTGTCCAAACACGCGAAGGCCTCGCCGCCGTTTCCGCCGGCCCTCCTTTCTTCGAAGTGCTATCCGGTCTTTTTCGCCGTCCGCAGCGCATGTTTCTCCTGTGGAATTGGAAAGCCGCGTGTCTGAGCATTGTTCTGCGCGCGCCGATTTTTCTCGGCGTCACCATTCATCGCGGCTTTCGCGTGAGCGCCTCGGCGATCTTCGTCGAGTGCCTGTACTGCGCGATCACCGCGGGATTCTACGGTGCGATCGTTCAGAATCTGCGCGACGCCGAGCCGCAATGGCTCACGCTGCTTTTCTTAACGGTTGCCATACCAAGCATCTTTCAGGTATTCGAATTCCTGCTACATCGACTTCACGGCACCCCTCACTTGAGAATTGCCGAATTCATTTCGATCGGCGTGAGCGCGGTCTCGGCGCTTTTCAATTGGTACGCGATGCGGCGCGGCGCGCTCCTCGTGGGAGGCGAAGGCGGCAGCTTCGGCTCGGACCTGCGCCGCCTGCCCCGGCTGATATTCAAATTCGTCACTTCCGGGCCGCGCTCGTGGGGAAATCGAGGCAAGGGCGCATAGAAAAGAGGTGTTGTGACGCTCAAGACTTTGCATCTGACCAACTCGTGGCACGCAACTTCCGGCGGCATCGCCACGTTCTATCGCGCCCTCATGGCCGCAGCCAACCAGCGCGGACACCACATCCGCCTCGTCGTGCCCGGAGAAACCGATCGTGTCGAAGACGCCGGCGAGTTCGCCAAAATCTATTACGTGAAATCGCCGCGCGCCCGCTTCAATCGCGAGTACCGCACAATCTACCCGTCGCAATTCATCTCACCCAGGGGCCGCGTGCAACAAATCCTCGCCGCCGAACGCCCCGACCTCGTCGAAATCTGCGACAAATACACGCTCAACTATCTAGGCGCGCTTCTCCGGCGCCGCCTTCTGCCCGCGCTCGATTTCCGTCCCGTCGTTGTCGGCCTCAGCTGCGAGCGCATGGACGATAATTTCCGCACCTACGTGGGCCGCGTGCCCTTCGCGCGCGCCTTCTGCGCCGCCTATATGAAATGGATCTACTTCCCGTTCTTCGATCATCACATCGCGAATTCGGAGTACACGGCCGAGGAATTGCGCGCTGCCTCGCAAGGGCAAATGGTCGACCGCAACATCTGGATCGAGCCGATGGGCGTCGACCTGGACCGCTTTTCGCAGGAGCGAAGATCGGTCGAGATGCGCCGGCGGCTCGTGCACGATGCCAGAGGACACCGCGATAGCATCCTGCTCTTGTATGCAGGCCGCCTGGCACCGGAAAAAAATCTTTCACTGCTGTTCGAACTCGTCGCGCGCCTTGCCGCGGACGCCAAGCGCGATTACCGGTTGTTGGTCGCCGGCGACGGCATCGAGCGCGTCGGCTGGGAAGCGTTTTGCGAAAAGCATGCCGCGGGGCGAGTCGCATTTCTCGGGCACGTCAAGAGCCCTGATGATCTGGCCGATCTTTTCGCGAACGCCGATATATTCGTACATCCGAATCCGCGCGAGCCCTTCGGCATCGCGCCGCTCGAAGCGATGGCGTCGGGCCTGCCGCTCGTCGCGCCCAATCGCGGAGGTGTGACATCCTATGCGAATTCCGAGAATGCCTGGCTCGCGCCGGCCGACGTCGAAAGTTTTACCGCCGCGATCGACGAGCTGCTCGCCAACGAGGTCGAGCGAAATCGGCGCGCGCAGAATGCGCTGCGAACGGCCGCCGAGTATCGATGGAATCGCGTCGCGTCGTCGTTCCTCGATCTGTATGCCGAACTCGCCGGCGCTCGCTCCAATCACGGCGCCGCGCTTCCTGCGCCCGCGTTTTCGTCCACTCCGCCGACAGCCTTACAGCGAGCGTTCTCTAGCGGCGTCGCGCACAGCGCCGAAAAAGCCTTCCAGCTCGCCTCGGCCATCTTCTCACGCTGAAATCCGTGCCAATTCTCGCGCCGTCGCGCGACCTCTCAAAATCGCTATTCAGCGTTTGACGTTTGGGGTGCCCCATCCTCGGTTTGTGAGGGTGGGGCCTTTTTCGGGCGGGCGCTTATGAGTTTTTCTTCAAATCGGCGAGGACCAGCTTGGCGAGTTCCTTCAGCGTATCGAAGACGCCCTGCCCCGTGACGGCAACCGCCTCGAGCGCCGGCTCGCCCTTCACGTTGAGCTGCTTTTTCAATTCATCGCAGGGAAGAATATTCGGCAGGTCGCGCTTGTTGAGCTGCAGGACATAGGGAATCGTATCGAAATCGAGCTTGTGATCTTTCAGGTGCTCGCGCAGGTTGTCGAGCGTTTCGAGGTTGGCGTCGAGCCGCTCTTCCTGCGAATCGGCGACGAACACCACGCCGTCCGCGCCCTTCAGAATCAGCCTTCGGCTAGCCTCGTAGAACACCTGTCCCGGAACGGTATAGAGGTGGAAGCGCGTCTTGAATCCGCGCACTGTGCCCAGATCGAGCGGAAGAAAATCGAAAAAAAGCGTGCGATCGGTCTCGGTGGCGAGCGAGACCATTTTGCCCTTCTGGCCAGTACCCGTATGCTCGTAGATCCACTGCAAATTTGCGGTTTTCCCGCCCAAGCCGGGACCGTAATACACAAGCTTGCAGTTAATCTCGCGAGCGGGAAAGTTAATAAACGGCACAATTTCCTCAGATTTGGGTAGCGGTTTACTTATAGCATAGGCCCCGGCCCTCGCCAACGCGCTGCCTTCGCCTATGATTCGCAACTGACAATGAAGGGCAAGTCAGCCCTTCGGCATCCAGCCCCTCACCCGGAAGCACCTCAAAATACGGCATTTCCAGGTGCCATTCTCTGCCGACGGAATGCGGCCACGCGCCCGCCGGGCTTCAACCCTGCTTCAATTCGGTGGTGATCAGGAGTATTTCGACGCTGCCGACGTTCTCAACCGAATGGGGCGGCAGCGGCCCCACCCACTGGCCCACCGGCTCGCTCGGCGGCGGCCCTACCGTGCGGCTGTCGAACAGCAGATTGCCCTTGCCGTCGCGGCGGATGAAATCGCTCTGCTTCGCGACGTAGATCGCGCTAGGCCAGCGGTGCGTGTGCACCGGCGTAGTCTCTCCCGGCCGGATGCGCACTTCCAGCAATCGCACGCGTTCGTTTTCGAAAAGCAGCTTGTGGTATTTCGGCGCGGCGATCATCGCGTCGAGCGAATCCGGCCAAGGCCAGTCCAGCGGATCTTTGCTCACGCGATCTCCTCAGTTCCGCCTTCGCGAATGTCCGCGCGCCATTCTACATCGGGATGCCGGGAACGAAACCATCGCGCGCAACGAATAGGAAGGAGGGCTTTCAGCGGCCGCGACCGACCGAAGGTTTTGCGATACGGATCAACTTGCGGAGCGCTCTGTTGACCGACTGGTCGTTCGGGAAATGCGCAGCGACCTCAGGCGAGAGGAGCACGAGGTTTGTGGGGCCCTTGTAGCGCGTGGCATATTTGCCGCGCACACCGCCCTTCAGTTTGGATAGGTCGTACTCCCGGCGCAGATCGTCGGGCTGCCGCCGCTTTTCAGTTTTCTTCTTCATAATGTTTTCGCTCGCGCGCTGTCGCTTTCCGTGCGCTAATGATTCGGATGCTTTGGTCCCGATCGGCGTGAGCCACGACCAAAAGCCGACGCAAATCTGATAGCCCGACCGTGATAAACCGGCGCTCCGAGACCGAGTGGTCCGGGTCATAGTACGTCATCGCTAAAGGGTCACCGAAAACCGTCGCAGCCTCATGAAATGAGATGCCATGTTTCCGGTGGTTTTGCGTCGCTTTGCCCGGATCCCATTCAAAATTCACGCCGTCGTCATTATCCCGCCGTTCAAGATTGAACAGCGAATCTTTTTGTTCACACAGTCATTGGGGCTAAACGGTGATTTGCGCGTTAAGACGGGAATCTTTTCAGCTGAGCCCGCGCCGAACCGCAGCCACATGCGCTGCGGTTCAGCGCAGCTCATCAATCGTTCACTAGGAGATTGGGGTGCACACCGACTTCACTTCGGTGTACAGCTCGAGCATCTCCTTCCCCATCTCGCGGCCCCATCCGGACTGCTTGTACCCGCCGAACGGCATCGCCGAATCGAGCACGCCGTAGCAGTTGATCCACACGGTGCCCGCGCGAAGCGCCGCCGCGGTGCGGTGCGCCTTCTTGATGTCGCGCGTCCAGACCGCCGCCGCCAATCCGTAAGGCGTGTTGTTGGCTTTGGCGAGCAGATCGTCGACGTCGCTGAACGGCATCACCGTCACCACCGGCCCGAAAATCTCCTCGCGCACCACCTTCATCTTCTCGTTCGTGTTGACGAGCACCGTCGGCTTCACGAAGTAGCCCTTCTCGCCCTGACGGCTCCCGCCCGTCACCGCCTTCGCTCCTTCCGAGAATCCGGATTCCAGGTAACTGCATACCCGGTTCATCTGCTCCTCGGAGACGACCGGCCCCATGTCGCTGGTCGACTCCATGCCGGGACCCACGCGAATCTTCGACGCGAGCTGCGAGACGCCGTCGACAACCTTGTCGAACTGCTTGTCCTCGACGTAGAGCCGGGAGCCCGCGCAGCACACCTGGCCCTGATTGAAAAAGATCGCATTCGCAGCGCCGGGAATCGCGCTTTCGATCTCAGCGTCCTGAAAGACAATGTTCGGCGATTTTCCGCCGAGCTCGAGCGACACCTTCTTCAAGTTTCCAGCCGCCGCGTGGACGATCAGCTTGCCCACTTCTGTCGAGCCGGTGAATGCGATTTTATCGACGTTCGGATGCGCCGCCAGCGCCGCGCCCGCCGTCTCGCCGTAGCCAGTGATGATGTTGACGACGCCGTCCGGAATCCCGGCTTCCTGTATCAATTCGCCCAGCATCAGCGCCGTCAGCGGCGTCTGCTCGGCCGGCTTCAGCACCACGGTGCAGCCGGTCGCCAGCGCCGGCGCCAGCTTCAGCGTCGCCATGACCATCGGGAAGTTCCACGGGATGATCTGCCCGACGACGCCGATCGGCTCGCGCAGCGTGTACGCCAGAAATTTAGCGCCGTGCGCCGAAATCGGAATCGTGCTGCCCTCAACTTTCGTGGCCCAACCCGCGTAGTAGCGCAGTTGATCGATCGAGACCGGAATATCCACCATGCGCGTGAGCCCGAGAGGCTTGCCCTGATCGAGGCATTCGAGCTGCGCGAATTCTTCGGCGTGCTTCTCGAGCAGGTCCGCGAGCTTCCAGATCACGCGCCCGCGCTCGGACGGTGTGATATTTCGCCACGGTCCTTTATCAAACGCCGCGCGCGCAGCCGCGACCGCGCGGTCGATATCTTCCTTGTCTCCCTCGGCGACGTGCGCCAGCACTTCGCCGGTGGCCGGATTGTAGGTAGGGAAAGTCTTCCCCGATGCAGCGTCCACCCATTTTCCATTGATCAACAGCTGCCGCTTTTTCGCGACGTATTTGCTTACATTCTCATCGACTGGAATCGCTTGCGTTGCAGTAGCCATTTTTTCCTCTCCTTCCGTTTACCCCCGAGGCGCATCTTAGACCGAAACCTTAGCGATTGAATAGCCCAATGTAGACCGCGCTGCCGAGCACGTGCCCCTTCACCGCATCTTCGATCTGCTCGCGCGTGGCGCCTTGCGGCAGGTCGAGCTTTTCGTCCAGCGCCAGCAGTTCGAATGTGTAATGGTGTGGCGGTCCAGGAGGCGCGCAAGGTCCCTGGTAGCCGGGCTGGCCCGTGATATTCGTTCCTTGCAACGTGCCATCGAGCTGCGGGGTCGTTGCCGTGATGCCCTCCCCAAGCGCCGTGGCAGTGGCGGGAATGTCGAAGACGATCCAGTGCGTAATGTCTGTCGGAGCCTTCGGCACGTGCGCGTCCGGATCATGCAGAATGAGGACGAAACTCTCGGTCCCTTTCGGAGCATTCGCCCAACCGATCATGGGCGATATGCCGGTCGATGGGTTGCGCGGGCCGCTCGGCGGCGGCGTGGTCGCCGCGCACGTGTATTTCGTCGGAATCCTGCTCAAATCCCGGAACGACGAGCTCCACATCAGCAGCGACGGCGGCGGTCCCGCCGGCCGCGGCGGCGCCTCCTGCGCTCGCGCGCCGAAGCTCACGCCCAAAATCAAAATGGCCCCCACACTCATCCGAACGACATTTCTCATAGACCTTCCCCCCTCCATGAATGCTGTCTTTTAGCGCGAGGCCTTGCGCCCCGGCTCTGGCTGACGCTGCAATATACTCCGCCAGCGCATGCCCTTGCGCAATAGACTTTGGATTTCTTGTCTTGGACTCTGCCTTTTCGGCGGCCTGCGCCCACCCGCGCTCCATCGCTCTATAGGGTCGGCCACCACGAACCACCCGTCACCAGCCACCGCCTCTGTGTTACCCTCCCGTTCCGGCAAGGCCGCAGGCCTGCCAGATGCGGGAGGCATCGATGAAAATGCAATCACTACTGGTGGTTTTCGGCGTTGTGCTTTTTGTCGTGGTGGGAGTCGCGCTCGCGGGCGGAAGCGAGAGCAAGAAAGATCTCGCTTCCGAAGTGGAAACTCTGAAAACGCAGGTCGCCGCCCTGCAAAAACAGGCGCAGGTCTCGCAGGACTACATCGCCATCTCGAATCTTCAAACCGCGTACGGCTACTACGTCGACAAATGCAAATGGGATGAAGCCGCCGACCTTTTCGCCAAAGACAGCACGCTCGAAATCGGCCTCCGCGGCGTCTACGTCGGCCAGGACCGCGTCCGCGCCTATCTCCACAAGCTCCCCGACCTGAAATACGGCACCCTCTTCAATCACATGCAGCTGCAGCCCAAAATCGATATCGCGCCCGATGGCCTCACCGCCAAAGGACGCTGGCGCGCCATCATGCAGGTCGGCGTCCTCCACCGCTCGGCGCAGTGGGGCGACGCCACCTACGAAAACGATTACGTGAAGGAAAACGGCATCTGGAAAATCAAGAAGCTCCACGCCTACTTCACCTATTACTCCGACTACTACAAGGGCTGGGATCAGGGCGGCAATCCTCCCCCAGGACCAATTCCCGGTTTTCCCCCGGATCGTCCGCCAACTGAAGTCTACAAGCTCTACCCGGACGTCTACGTCCCGCCGTACCACTACAAAAATCCGGTCACGGGCAAATAACGACCCGACGAACGCCGTCATCCTGAGGTGGGCGGTTTTGGTCTTCGCCCGCCGAAGGATCTCTCTTCGCGACGTAGCGCTAGGCGGTCGCGCTGATCCACGCCGGAGGGTGCCCCAACCTTTGGTTTCCAAGGGTAGGCCTTATGCGGCGCCAACGTCGTTTGACAGTGCGCCGCGTCATCATAATCGTTGCGAAACACTTCTTCGTGGGCTAGGATAACCCTAGGAGAATCCAATGGCCACGCTATACGTCGAAAACGTTCCGGATGAGCTTTACGAAGCCCTGCGGACGGCCGCGCGCTCCCGCCGCCGCTCGATTGCGGCCGAGGTCACAGCTTTGCTCGAGGCGCACTTTCCTACTCAGAAAACCCTCAAGGCCCGACGCGCCCTGCTCCGTAAGATCGAACGGATGCAATCGGCGCGGCCCCTCTCGCGCGGCCCCTTCCCGTCTGCCGAGGAGATGCAGCGCGAGGATCGCGAACGATGAACTCGATCGTCCTTGACGCGAGCGTTGCCGCCAAATGGTTCTTGCCCGCAAAGGACGAGCCGCTCGCATCCGAAGCGCGTCACCTTTTTCGCCGCTTCTCGGCCGGGCAAGTGGAGTTTGTCGTACCTGATATCTTCTGGGCCGAGATCGGCAATATCTTCTGGAAAGCCATCCGTCAGGGACGTTGCACGAAAGGGACCTCGGAATCAGCGTTCGGTTTTCTTTTCGATCTGGAATTGGCTTCCGTGCCATCCCTGGATTTGCTCGACCTCGCGTTCGAAATTGCGCTGTCATGCGGGCGATCCGTCTACGACGGGCTCTACGTGTCGCTGGCGGTCGCTTCACAATCTTCGCTTGTCACGGCGGACGAGCGTTTGGCCAACGCGCTTGCTGCTCGCTTTCCGGTGCGCTGGCTCGGCGCTATCGATTTGGCGTAGGGCAGTCCCAGCCAGCTGCTTATTTCCCTCCTGCAAAACTGGAGTATAATCGCGCCACTGGAAGGCCGCCGGCAGCGTGTGCGTCAGCCGGCATTCGTCCACACGATCACGCACAATACGGCATTCATCGAGCGGCGAACGCGCTCGAAAGGAGGTTCCCAATGAGCCTGGATTACACGGTGGGCCAGAAACTCGGCGACTATGAAATTCTTGGAGTGCTCGGCGCCGGCGGCATGGGCAAGGTTTACAAGGTCCGCAACACGATTTCGGACCGCGTCGAGGCGATGAAAATCCTGCTGCCGAATCTCGCCGACCAGAAAGATCTCGCCGACCGTTTCCTGCGCGAAATCAAATTGCTCGCGAGCCTGAATCATCCGAATATCGCGGCGCTACGCACGGCACTCACGCTCGATAACCAACTCGTGATGATCATGGAATACGTCGATGGCGTCACGCTCGCCTCGCGCCTGCAGCAGGGCCCGGTGCCGGTGGCCGACGCGGTCTATTACATCGATCAGGTGCTCGCCGCGCTGGTTTACGCGCACCAGATGAATGTGGTCCACCGCGACATCAAGCCCGGCAACATGATGCTCACGCAGCAGGGCGTGGTAAAGCTGATGGATTTCGGCATCGCGCGACCCGGTAACGAAGCTGGCATGACCATCACCGGCACGACGCTCGGCTCGCTCAATTACATGTCGCCCGAGCAGGTGAAGGGCGAATCGGTCGATGCGCGCTCGGACCTCTATTCGGTCGGGTTGTCGCTCTACGAAATTCTGACAGGACGCCTGCCGTTCCGCGGCGATAGCGGCTACTCGCTGATGGTGGCGCAGCTGCAGCAATTGCCGGAGCCGCCGATCGTTCTGCGGCCCGAGTTGCCGCAGGCGTTGAACGACATCATTCTGATGGTCCTCGCGAAGGAGCCGGCAAAGCGCTTCCAGTCGGCGACCGCTTTACGGAATGCGCTGAAAACCGCGCTGCCGCAGGGCGTGGCCCCGGTGAGTGCGGGCCGCTCCGGCGTGCCATCCGCGACCACGATTTTCATGGATCCCACGGCGGCGGCGACTGTGCCCTCGGCTCCGCCGCCCACTGCGGCGGCGCATCAGCCGACGCGGCCCGCGACCGTCGCGGCAGCAGCTTCCGTTTCCGCTCCGGCCGCGGCGATGCAGCCACCGCCGCCCGCCGCGCAGAAAAGCCATCGCGGCCTGTGGATGGCCGTTGGAGGAATCTTGGTCGTGGCGATTCTCGCGGGAGCCGCCGTGTACGTGCCGCACCATGCGAAGGCGCAGGCTGGCGCAAACTCGAGCACGTCAACCTCATCAGCCCCAAGCGCCATGCCTACCCCGACAGCGCCGCCCGCTCCGGCTCCTGCGCCGGCGGCGCCTTCCGCGGCCGAACAAGCCGCTGCTGCGAAAGCAGCCCAGCAAGCTGCCGCCGATAAAGCTGCCGCCGATGCTGCCGCAGCGCAGGCTGCCGCCCAAGCGGCGGCGGAAGCTGCGGCCAAGGCCGAGGCCCTGAAGGAAGCGCAAACTCAGGCGGACCAGATCAGCAGCCGCGCCGCCGCAATCGGCGCGAGTCTCGACACATTGCAACGTCAGCAGGCCACCCAGGGCTATGGCCTTCGCGGAGACATAGTTGCCGCGCGGTCACGCATGGAGACCAATCTCGCGCACGCCGAGGCTGCATTGCAGCAGCAGGATGGCGCGAAAGCCAAGGAGTACCTCGACAAAGCAGAAGCCGACGCCGAAACTCTCGAGCATTTCCTCGGCCGCTAGCTTAGGGGTGCTTCAGGTTTGAACGTAGCGCCGGGTTCTTTAGCCCGGCAGTTTTTGCCTTTGACTTTCCGGGTGCCCCATCCTCGCTTTCTGAGGGTGGGGCCTTTGCGACCCACTGCTCTCAAATGCGCAGGAGATCCAGCGGCGGCTCGCTCATATACATCTGCTCGACAAGCGCGGCGCGTCGATCCAAGACATTGCGCTGATTGAACGATCCCTTATCCGTAATTTCCCCCGCGTCGAGCGACGGTGCCTCTTCGCAAAGAATCGCGCGCACGATCCGATTCGAGCTTCCCGTCGATTCCGCCGCAAAGCCTTCGAGCCGCGATTGAAATTCCGCGCGCACCGCCTCATTTCGCAGGATGACTGAAGGCGCCGCACCCGCGATGCCATCGACGCAGAGCGCCGCGCACGCATCGAAATCCGCAAAAATCAGCACGGCGAGGAAATCGCGGTCGTGCCCCGCGATCACCACGTCGCGAACCAGCGGCGCAAAGTGCCCCAAGAATCTCGCACGCAGCGGCCCGACGCTCACCCACGTCCCGTTCGCGAGCTTGAAATCCTCGTTCAGCCGCCCATCGAAGAGCAGCCCCTTATTGACGTCGTTCGGATCGACGAAGCGCACCGCATCGCCGAATCTGTAAAATCCCTCTTCATCGAAGACTTTTTCGGTGAGCTGCGGCTGCCGCCAGTAGCCCGGCGTGATGTTGGGTCCGCGGACCCGCGCCTCGAGCTTCGCGCCGTGCGGCACAACCTTCAATTCGACGCCCGGAATGGGCAGGCCGATCGTTCCGGCGCGGTCCGTTTCCCACGAAGTCTGAATCGACATCGGAGACGTTTCCGTCGAGCCGAGCCCCGTCGCCATGATGACGCGCTCGCCGCACGTCGCTGCGGCAAGTTCGCGGTACGCATCCCACACGGGCTGCGACAATCCCGCGCCCGCGTAAAACATCAATCCCAGCCGCCGGAAAAAGCTCTCGCGCAGCTCGCGGTCCGCCCGCAGAAACGGCAGCAAGTCCTCGTAGCCTTTGGGCACATTGAAATACACGGTCGTCGAAATCTCGCGCAGGTTGCGGACGGTTTTCTCGATGGTAGGACCGGGCTTGCCGTCGTCGATGTAGAACGTGCCGCCATTGTAGAGCGCGATGCCCACGTCGTGGTTCCCGCCAAACGTGTGATTCCACGGCAGCCAGTCGACGATCACCGGCGGATCGTCCTCGAGAAAGCCGAAAATCTGCGCGATCATCTGCTGGTTGCTGCAGATCATGCGATGGGTGTTGGTGACGGCCTTCGGCATCGCCGTCGAGCCCGACGTAAACAGAAATTTCGCCGCGCTATCCGGATCGATCTTCTCGTGCGCGGCTTCCACGTCGTGCGTCGGCTCGGTCGCGTGGAGCTCCGAAAACAGCGTCGCATTGCGCCGCGCCGGGGGCGCAGCCATCGCCACGACCTCGACATCCTTATCGACCACAGCCTCGATCGCCCGCCCATAGTGCCCGCCGTGCGAAACAAACACCAGCCCCGGCGTAAGAATGTCCATGCAGTGCCGCAGCTTCCCGAAATCCTTCGAGACGAGCGAGTAGGCTGGCGAAAGCGGTGCGGTCGGAATCCCGACGTGCTGCCCCGCGTACGTCAGCAGAAAATGCTCGAGGTCGTTGTCGGAGAGAATCGCGACCGGCCGCTCCGCCGAAAGCCCGCGGTCGAGCAGCGCCTGCCCGATCCGGCGCACGGAATCATGGACCTGCGCGTAGGTGAGCGGGCGCCACTGCTGATCGGCACCACGCTTCGCGATGCAGATTTTCCCGGGCGAAACCCGCGCCCAGTGCGCGATCCGGTCCGTCAGCACTTTCGGATACGACCGCAGCGCCTCATCCGGCTTGATCAGCGATACGCCGCCTTCGCGATGATGCAAGGTCGCGCCCGATGTCCGCATGCGCACGCGCCGCACGCCATTCGAGGTGCCGACGCCGCCCGCCCCTCCCGCCGTATGATCTAGATGGCTCATCCGCGCCGCACATTCTCCCACAGTTTCTTCAAGCACTCCATGTCGGCTGCGGCGAACCCTGAGCTGATCGAGTGGCGCTCTTGCCTCCCTTAAGTGTGTCGATTAGACGTGACCGCCATCGTGTGTTTTCAGTGAGTTGCGCCAATTTCTAATCGCCGCAGTGTCGATTAGAAATCCATTGGCCGCCTACGCAAAGCTACGCGCGACAAGTCCGCCTACGCGAAGCTACGGCGCGACAGGCGAGTGGCTGAATGCGAGGCGGCCGCGCGTGCGCGCGAAACACAGAGATTGCTGAGACAGGCCGCAGAGGGCACCGAGGAAGCAACGGCGCGGGGGAACAAAGAACTTTGTCGTTGAGTTGTTGATTCGCCGAATTTTCAAAGAGCATTTCGGCCCTCGTCGAGAGGGTGGCTGACCTTTGTCGCCACAAACACGTTGGCAGATTGCGGCGCGAACTTCAAGCTGGCCTCGAGTACAGGTTTGGGCCGGGATCGCGGCACTGGCCGTTTGGCGAGATGCGAGTCGAGAGTTACGCAGACTTCAGAGTTCAGAGTTGAGAGTCGAGAGCCAAGAGATGCCAGCGGCCGCTTAATGCCCGTTTCCCGGCAGGCCCTCGCCGAGAGGCAGGTTCTCTGGATGACCCGCGAGGCGCGCGGCTTCCCTAGCCATATCCTTCGTCTTCTTCCCCATGTATTGCCAGGCGCGCGCGAGACGCTCTCGCGAAAGGACCAGCTGATCCACAATCGCGATACCTAAGAGATCGGTTATACCTCGATTCGAGGAGCCAGCCATCTCTTCAAGAAAAACAAATACCCTCGCAAGAAACGAGGCTCCCTCATTCTTGTCGAGGAGTTCTAGGACGATGTGCTGCAGAACATCCTCGAAGACGGGATAGGGATCCGGCAACTCTTTCTTCAGATCGTAATACGAGCCGAAGCACTCCTGCAGCCGGCCCTGCAGCTCCGGGAATCGCTCCAGCAAGAGGCTCGCGACGACGTTGAGGTCTTCAATCATTTTTCTTTCCACCCGTGCACGGAAGACGATGCACATAGAATCCTAGATTGGACTGCTTCGTAAAGCGCGCCATGCCAGCGCCTGTTGGCGAAAACTGGACCTCGTGCTCTTCCGACCGCGCACACGCGTGCAGCAAGTCCCCAAGGAAACTCGAGCGAAACACGATCGCCTTCCAACAGTACCGTGTTCTTATTTAGCTTCCGTGCGGTGACTTTTGCACCCTTCTTCTCATACATCTCGAATATGTCGTTTATGGACAAACGCGCTCTGGCTCTACGTATCAGAATTTCTCCCCGCCGCGAGGTACGCGAGCAGTTCCTGCGAATTCGTGGTCCAGCCGAAAAAGGATTCCACATTGAACAGCGTAGCTTCGTAAGCGCTGCGGCCGCCCGCGGCCATGGTGCCGTCGGCCAGCAGGATCGGCCAATAATCGTGAAAGTAGGCGTCGCGCAGCGTCGATTCGACGCACACGTTCGCCGCGATGCCCGCGAAGAAAAGATACTGGATGCCGCGCACGCGCAGCTGCGAATCGAGCGTGGTGCCGGCAAAGCCGCTGTAGCGCGTCTTGGTGATCACCAGATCACCGGGCAGCGGCGCTAGTTCGTCGACCATCGCGAAATCCCAAGACCCCTCGGTGAGCAGCTTGCCTTTCAGCTCGGGCCGCGCGCGCATCAGGCGCATCGCGGTTTCCTTGCAGCTGTTGGGCGAGCGTGGGCCGCCTGCATTGCTGAGGTCCCGCTTGTAGCCCGTCTGCAGGAATACGACGGGAACGCCGGCCGCGCGCGCCGCATCGGCCACGGAGCGGATCGTGTGGACCACGCGCGGCGCCTCCGAAAGATCGGCGCCGTCCAGGTCGAGTGTGCCGCCCTTGCTCGCAAAGGCGTTCTGCATGTCGACCACGACCACGGCCGAGCGCTCGAGCGCGATCTCGACCGGCTCCGGCCTGGCATTCAGTTTCGCCATGTTCCGCCGCGATTCCCCAAGGTTCGCCTGCAATCGTCCTCGAAAAAAAAGGCCGGGCTGACAGCGCCCGGCCTTTCTTCATACCGATTTCCCGCGTGCGCCTAGAACGACAGCTTCGCCGAGAACTGGAACTGCCGCGGGTTGAGCATGGTACGTGGCAGGCCAAAGTTGGCGTTCGGCTTGGTCGGGATAAACAAGTCCGTACCAATCGGGGTAGGAGCAACCGAGCCCCCCGGAACTGCGAAGCCGATCGGGCAGTTGACCGACCCTGCTCCCGTCTGGATGGCAAGGCTCGTGGCGTCGTTGTAATGCTTCGGGATGGCCCCGCAGAATACGGGCGAACCGTACACCGAGGTGACCTCATCCACGTTGGCCCGATTGAGGGCGTTGAAAGCATCCACCGCGGCCTCAAGCGAGAATTTCTCCGAGAGACGGAAAGTTCGCGCGAGCCGGAAATCCCAGGCGTACAGCGGATCGCCGATGTACGTGTTCCTCGGGATCATCGTCTGGCAAGTGGCCGCCGTTGCGCAGTGTGTGCCGGGCACTGCTGCCCCTCCCACGCGATCCGTTGCGCCACCAGCCACGTCGTTCAGCGTATTGTTCCCGTAGAAAAGGGTGAAAGGCCGGCCGCTCTGCAGCGTGATGATGCTGCTGAACTGGAAATTGCGCCACCAGCCGGTCTTGGGCGCCGTCGCCGTGAAGTTCGTCACCAAGCGATGGCGCGCATCCTGGTTGGAATTGGACTCTTCGGCAGCGTAGTTGAACTGGTTTACGGGCAAATTGATGAACGTAGTGAAGTTGCCGTTGTCGATCGTGTGCGAGTAAGTGTAATTCGCAGTCAAATTGAAGTATGAACCGATCCGCTCGATCCCCGTAACCGTCAGGCCGTGATATTTGGCGCTGGCAACGTCGTTGTTGTAGTCCTCGAGGCCTCCGCTCAGGGTTTGCAAGCCTGAGCCCAGCGCCCCGCCAAAGAAGGGTCCCAAGCCGGCAAGCGCGCCGCCAGCCAGGGTCGGAGCACCGTTGGCACACTGCGAGAAACTGCCATTTGCGCGGACCAGTCCCGGAACCCATTCGACAACGCCTGGCGCCGGAGAGAACCCATCAGTGGGACCGCCGTTTGCTGTGAGTTCCGAGCTTGTCCAGTTCGTGCCCACCGGGCAGGGGATGTTGATGTTGTTTCCGCGAACCAGCTTGTGCGCGCCCACGAAGAGATACCCTATGTTGAGCGCAAACCCTCCGCCAAACTGGTGGTCGATTTCGGCGCTGGCCTGCTCGGCGTAGGGCGTTCTGGAGTTATGGTCCATTCCTCCTTCGCCGATACCGCACGCGCCAGTCGAGAAGCAAGTCCCAGCCATCTCAATCGATGGGAACGCCGTGTTGTAAGCGCCCGTGAGTATGATCTGCGACGAAAGGGCTGCCGCGCCTTGGCTGGCAGGGAAGCCAAATATCTGGTAACCCTGCGTGGCCTGTCCCAGATTCGACTGAATGTTTGGAAACTGCTGCGGCAGAATTCCCAGGGCGTTGCAAGTGGCGGCGATCGACGCGGGGGCATGGTTGCCGCACTGGTAGCCCGCCACGATCTTCTGCGTATTCGGCACGAAGAAGAAGGTCAGGTTCTGGCGGTCGAAGAAGATCCCGAATCCCGCGCGAAGCACGGTCTTGCCATCCGGGGAATAGGCAAGGCCGACGCGCGGCTGCCATCCGTTATAGTCCGGCTTCACGAACGACGCCAAGCCTGACTCAACGTCCCAGCGCAGGCCGAAGTTCATCGTCAGCTTCGGCGTGAGTCGCCACTGATCCTGGAGAAACGCGCCCCAGTAACCATGGTCAATCACGCGGCTGTAGCCGTTGAAAAACGACGGCGGATAGGCGTTGGCCCAGCTCGAGCCGGGGAATCCCGCTCCATTGAGCCGATTGGCCGTCGTCACCGTCGGAGAGCAAGGCGCGGCGGAGCAAGCCGTTGCACTCCTTGGCAGCGGAACGCCTGCGTACATAAACACGACGCCATGATCGGATGCGACCGGGCACGCCGCAGATGCCGCATCGAGATTCGTGCCCGCCGTCGGATAGTCGGCGCCAACACTCGTGTTGAAATATTCCGCGAAATTCGCAAGGCACGCGGCCGGACCCAGCGGGCCGACACCCGTCGGTACAAGCATGCGAACCGGATCGAAGCCGGGGAAGTTTTCGAGGCTCGAGAGATAGTTGCCGTCTGCCCCGAACTTGATCAGATGGTTCCCCTTCACCCACGACACGTCGTCCGAGAGTTCCCCGCGGGTTTCGTAGAGCCGGTCGTTGGTTCCAAAGTTGTGGCCCAATTCGAGGTCGTTGAGGATGCTAAAGTCGGGCTGACCCGTAACGCCCAGGAAGTTATAGTGGCGCCGGGCGAATTGGCCGAGAACTGTGTTGACCACATTCGGGCTAAGCACCGAGTTTACTGTGGCCACTACCGCCTGGTCCCGCACGAGAAGATCCCGGCCCCCGCTCGGCACTCCGACGCCACCGCCGTCCAGCGTGCTGCCAACCAGTTCGCCGGTCGCGCGGACATCCTCCACGTTGTAGCGGATCGCCAGACGATTGTTGGTGCTTATTTGGTGATCGAGGCGCGCAAAACCGTAGTCGTCGTTTCCAGTCTTCAGATAACCATTCAGGAATCCGAACGCCTGAGCCTGCGTAATATTGGCGGGATTGCCGGCGAAACCGGGAAGACATGTGTTAAGGCCCGCGCTGCAACCTTCCGGAGCGAGCCCCATCAGCGCCTTCGCCTGATCGATCACCAATGCATCGTTGATCAGGTCCGGCGGATACGTGGGTGACTGGGCGCTTCGCTTGCCCTCGTAGTTCATGAAGAAGAAGGTCTTGTCCTTCACGATCGGACCGCCAATCGCGCCGCCAAACTGATTCTGCCGAAGCTGGTGCGGCAGCGGCGCCGGCTGAAGCAGCGACCGCGCATCCGCAGCGGAGTTCTGGAGGTATTCGTAAGCCGAACCGTGAAGGTCGTTCGTGCCCGACTTCGTCACGATGTTGACGATCCCGCCGATCGCTCGGCCATAATCCGCGCCAAAGCTGTTGTTCACCACGCGGAATTCCTTCACCGCTTCCTGCGGCGGCGTTGACCGCTGAATGCCGCTCGCCGCGTTCACGAAGTCCGCTCCGTCCACCGTGATTTCATTGCTGAACGAACGCTGGCCGCCAAACGAAATCTGCGTCACCTCAAATTCCGTGAAGGTCGTGCCCAGGCTCGTGCGGCTGGTGGCCACTCCGGGAGTGAGAAGAGCGAAGTCGGTGAAGACGCGGCCGCTGATCGGCAACGACGCGATCTGTTGGGTATTCACAACCTGGCTGATCTCGGTCTTCGTCGGCTCGATCACCTGGACTTCGGTGCTGACGATCACTTTTTCGCCCTGTCCGGCGAGCTGCAGCCCGACGTTGACCGTCGCGCTCTCGCCCACCGTCAGCACGATCCCCTGCTGCGTGAACGCCGCGAACCCCGTATACGACGCTTTCAGCTCGTACGTGCCGGATGGCAGGTTAGGGATGGCATAGAAGCCGCTATCGTTCGACGTCGCCGTGTACGTGACGTTGGTGCCGACGTCGCGCAACGTAATCGCGACCTTTCCGACCACGCCGCCGCTCTGGTCGGTCACGGTCCCGCTCAGTTGCGCGTTGGCTTGCGCAAAGGCCGAACCCGTGCACGCGAGAAGCACTGCGATTGCGAAAACAACCTGCAGGCCAAAACGTCCCCTCATAATCCACCCCCATTCAGGACTTGCGAACTTTGTGACCGTTGTCACAAATCGGATTGCTGCATGTGTAACGCCGGTACTGACCTTTGTCAAGGCATTCGTCGGCTTGCCGCAAGGCGTGCCGATGCCCTACACCCACCCCCAACGCGCGCACGCCGGCGCGCCAATCGCACGAAACACGGATCTATCGCGTGGCCACACCTAAACATCCCATCCCCCGGGCGGAATACTATCGAATCAGTCGCGGCGCTGTCTAGATGGTGTCCAAGGGGATACCAGGGCGTTGTCCGTCTCGCCACGTCGGCGGCGGCGAAAGCCAAACTGTGGAGTGCGGGAGCTCGCTCCGGCCGCTTGCCGCCCGGGCTTGCCCGGGCGTGCTCCCCGCACATGCCATGTTCGCAGTGTTGGAAGTCCCGACCTTCCGGCTCCCGAAGTTCCCGCCCCGCGTAAGTTCTTGAAAGCTCTACTGTCCGAGTTCCTTGCGGACGATTCGCGCGCCCTCCACCATCGCCCTCAGCTTCGCGAAAGCCACGTCGCGCGGCAGATGGAAAAGCCCGCAATCGGGGAGGATGAATATCTTCTCCGCCGGCAATATTTTCAGCGCCTTCCGGATGCGTTCCGCGACGATATCGGGCGTCTCGATCGCGTGATCCTTCACGTCGACCACGCCAACGCCCAGCTGGAAGGGTGCGTTGAATTCCTGGAACAGCTCGAGGTCTTCGCCGCCGCGCCGCGCGAACTCAAGCGTCAGCTGATTCACCTTGGCGTCGAGAATCCGCGGGAAGAGATAACGGTACGTGCCTTCCCAGGACGGCTTGCCGTAGCGATTCCCGTAGCAGATGTGCAGGGCCGTCTTGGCGTTCACGCCCTCGAGCAGCACGTTGATCACTCCGACGCCCCACGTGAGATCCTCGGGAAATCCCGAGTAATACGGCTCGTCGATCTGGATATACGTCGCGCCCGCCTTCACCAGCTCCTTCAGCTCCATATTCAGCACGCGCGCGATGTCCGTGGCGAGAGCTTCTTCGCTCGGATAGTGCTTGTTGCGAACGCGCTTCGTCAGCGAATGCGGCCCCGTGATGCAGATTTTGGTCTGCCGGTCGGTATTCGCGAGCAGGAATTTGAAGTCCTCCACGAGCCCGAGCGACGCCATCGGAATCTTGCCGATCACTTCGCTGTCGTAGAAATCGTAATAGAACTTCTTCGATGACCGGTCGATCTGAATTCCCGGCAGGCGCTCGATGAAGTAATCGATCATGTTGTCGCGGCGCAATTCGCCGTCGGTCACGATATCGAGCCCGGCGACCTCCTGGTCTTTGATCGCCGCCTTCACCACCGTGTCGTGAATTTCATCCAGATCGTGGCGAGTGATCCGCCGCGCGAAATATTCCGTCTTCAGCCGTTCGAGCCATCCCGGCATCGAGTAGCTGCCAACCATCGTGGTCGGAAGAATAGGAAGCTTCATCAGTTACTCCCGTCGTGTCGTATGCAGGACCGAGGTCTTCGACCCCGCCCGGTAGCGGAACGGCGCGAAGTGCAGGTTGTAGCCCGCCCGCTCCGCTACTTCGCGCAAAAGAGCGCCATTCACCCAGTTGACGATCGAGCCGTCCAGCTTCCCCGGCCCATGGAATCCCATACTGTATTCCGCGAGATCGCTCACGAAAATATCCTGCACCTCGAGATATCCGCGCGGATGCAGCAGCGGCAGCGTGTTGCGAAAACTGTCGAGCGCGCCCGAGCTCAGATGAAAGCGCAGATCGTTGGGCGCCTCGAGCAGAATGTCTTCCATCTGCGGCAGGCTGAGCCCCGCCGGAAACGAAATATCCGGCAGCTCTTCGATTCCCACGAGCCGCTCTTCCAGCCGCATCGCTTTCCACACGCTTTGCCAGAAAGCCAAGCCGCGCTGCCGGTCGGCCAGGCATTCGGGACCGATATCGAGCAGCCGCCCGATCACCTTAGTCAAATCCGAAGTCGGAATCTCCGCCGCAGCGGCGATCTGGAACACGTCCGCCGCCGGAAGATAGGCGCGCGCGTGCACCCAGTAGAGCCGGTTGTCACGCCACACGAGCTCCTCGTCCGGCAGGTTGTCGTACATATTGCTCGAGTGGACGTGCAGGATTTTGTGCCGCAGGAAAGAAAGCGTCTTGATCGGATCGAGAGCGTCGAGCGCGATGAAGCTGCAAAGATCGATGTGCTTCTGCACCGGCGGACGGCTGCGCTCGAGCGTCGCCAGCGAATAATCGCCGAGCAGGAATCTCAGGTGAGGATAAAAGTGTGTGCCGCGCTCCGCGTCCACATCGTGAAAGCGATCGAGCCACATCCCCGCGCGCGTTCCCGTTCCCACGCCGATTTCCAGTAGGAAAATTTCCGCCGGAAGCTGATTCTTTTCCCCGAGCTCTTCGAGCAGCTTCCAGAATTCTTCCACCGAATCCGCAATCGCCTCGGGCCGGTGCCCGTCGGAAACGCCGCCCGGCAGCGCCCTCTCGTAGCTCTTCCCGGTGGCCTGCTCCCACTCTCTCAGCCGCTGCCAGTAGAGCCGGTTGAACTGCCACGCGATGCTCGCCCGGAACGAGTTGAACTCCTCGAGGTAGAGCCGCCCGCTCTGCGCCGCCTGGCCCTTCATCTCGATCGCGCGTTGCAGGCATTCGCGCATCCCTCCCGCGGGCACCTGCCGCGAATCGATGCGCACTTCCATCACCGGAGCGCCGCCCTCCGCGCGCGTGCTCTCGGTCACCGTGATCGCTTCGCGAAAATTCTGTTTGTACTGGAGCCAATCGAGGTGAATCTGCAGCCGCGCGAATTCGCCGGGCTCGAGATGCTTCTCTTCAAGCAGCGCAAGCACCGCCGCCACCGTTTCTTCGGTGCCGGCCAGCGCCGCATCACGCCGCGTGTGATTGAGGTGCAGGATCATCGAGCCACCCAAATGGCGCCCGCATTATTCCTCAATTCGTCCGCGCCCTGTGCCTAAATTTTCTTGCGGGAATTGCGCCGCATTCTCCCGGCCCTTCACGACTCACCACTCACTACTCAGTGCCACACGCGCCGCGCCGTGTTCACCACCAGCCTCAACTTCGCCCACTGCTCGTCTTCGCTCAGCAGATTGCCCTCCGCCGTCGAAGCAAAGCCGCACTGCGGGCTGATCGCCAGGTTCTCAAGCGGAAAATACTTTGCCGCTTCCTTGATCCGATTCACCACATCATCCGACTTTTCAAGCTGCGCCTTCTTCGTGGTGATCAGCCCCAGCACCACCACCTTGTCCTTCGGGACCAGCCTCAGCGGCTCAAACGTCCCCGCCCTCTCATCGTCATATTCCAGCAGGAACCGGTCGACTCGCAGCGCTCCGAACAGCTTCTCCGCGATGGCGTCATACCCGCCTTCCGCGTACCAGTGGCTCCGATTATTTCCGCGGCACAGGTGGATCGCGACCGTTACGCCCGGCCTGCGCGCCGCGTCAAAACACGCGTTGTCGGCGGCAATTGCCTCGTCGAGCGCCTCTTCCGGGTCCTGGCCCATCTCCTTCTTGATCCATCCGCGCCACTTCGGGTCGAGGTAGTAGCTGTAGCGCGGCGCGTCGATCTGAATGTACTTCACGCCCTCGGCCGCGAGCTGCGCCATGTCCTGCTTCATGATTTCGACGATGTCCCACAGCAGCTCGGAGTGGTTCGCGTACACTTTGTCCGTCACGCCGCGCTTGAACGCGATCGCCGGAAATTGCGTCGCGCTCGGCAGCATGATTTTGATGTCGCCCGGGCTGTGCAGCTTCATGAAGGGCAGTTCGCGCTCCGTCAGCGGGTGCATTCGCCGCAGTTTCCGGCTGACCACGCCCGTCACCGGTGCCACCTTCGGTTTCTCCTGCGCTGCGTCCCAATCCCGCGCGATCGCGTCTCCCATGTCGAACCCGTCGACCGCGTCCGTCAGCTCGCTCATGAAATTCCGTCGCCGCAGTTCGCCGTCGGTGAAGATCTTGAATCCCAGCGCCATCTGTTTCGCCAGCATCTTCAAAATGTACTGGTCCTCGATGGCTCGCAGGGAAGAAGTTCCGCTCGCGCGTGCCGCCAACAATTCGCCCGGCCGCAAAAAACTACCTACATGGTCCGCTCTGTACGCTACTGGCATAGGGTGATTTCTCCGTGGTCTCTGAATTTCGCTGGAATTCGTTTCGTCGAGTTGACTAACGTCCGTTTGTCGCCGCCTTGCGATCGCCGAGACTGGCCGAGATTTTCGCAGCGGTTTCTTTCGTCAGCGCGATTTTCTGCGCCAGTTCCTTGCCGCGAAAGCGTGTAGTCGGCCCCGCCATCCCTACGGCCGCGATCACGTGCCCGTCGCGCGACCGCACCGGCGCGGCGATCCCGGTGAGCCCGCGCTCCGTTTCCTGGCAATCCATCGCGTAACCGCGCTCGACGACTTTCCGCAAGTTCTTCTTCACCGCCGGCAGGCTCGTAAGTGTGGAAGATGTGTAGCGGGTCAGTCCCGCGCCGCGAAGAATCGCGTCAACCTCGTCCTCCGGCTGATAAGCCAGCGCCGCTTTCGCCACCGCCGTGCAGTGGGCAGGGAACCTCGATCCGATCGGAGTCGATACCGTAATCACCGCGTCCCGCGAATCCGCCCGATCGAGGCAAACCACGCCGCCGGGCCCCGGCACGGCCAGGCTCACGCTTTCGTGCGATACCCGCGCAAGTTCCAGCAGAAACCGGTGCGCCTCGGTCCGCAGCGTCCGCGATTCCGCCGCCTTCGTTCCCAGCTCGTGCAGCTTCAGCCCGAGCCGGTACCGCTCGCCCTCCGGACTCCGCTCGATCAGCTCGAACTTCTCCATCGCATTCAGCAGCCGATGCACAGTGGTCTTGTTGAGGCTGAGTTCCGATGCGAGCTGCGTCACGCCCATTTCCGGTCCATTTTCTCCCATATGCAGAAGAATGCGGAGCGCCTTCTGCAGCGACTTGCTCGACCCGGCATCGCTCGCCGCTCGCCGCCTCTTCCTCTTGGATGTAGAAGCCATCGCCACTGATCCTCGCGCACCTTATTCGGAGTTTTCTCGGCGCTCCCACGGTGGACACTCGATCGATCCGATGCGCCGTCGTGGCTTATTGTAGTGCGCGGAGAGCCGACTTGAAAAGATGTTTCACAATATGAAACGAGGAAGTTTTGTGGATTGTAGACGAATTGTCGGATGGCAAATGCCCCACCCTCAAAAACCGAGGATGGGGCACCCGGAAAGTCAAAGGCGAAGGGCCGCGCGGGCCGCCCTTCGACGGCCCGTCTCGCCCCATCTCGATTGCCGATCCGCTTACTTATGCGCCGTCCGCCAGCCTTCCGCGTACGTCTCGCGGACAACCTTCGAATACGGCACCGGGCTGACCACCGCGCGGATTTCCTTCTGCTTGTGGCGCTCGACCGTCGGCTTCTTCGTGCCGCCGTTCTCCTCGCCCCAAACCAGCGTCAGTTGGGTGCCGATCTCGACGTCGTGATCCACCACGCCGAGCGACAGCACCGACCGCTCGTTGTAGCTATAGCCCGCGAACATCGACAGGCCCACCGTCTTCCCGCCCTTGCCCACGATCTTGTCGTACGACGCCGAAGCGTAGTTTGAAATCGGCAGGTCGATGAACTTGTACGGCTCGCCCGGTCCCAGCAGCGATTTGTACACGTCGGCCACGTCCTCCGCGTTCCACGCGAACGTCACCTTCTTCCGCTGCGTCTTCTGGTCGATCTTCTCGAGCGCCTCGCGGCCGATGAAATCGTGGTCGAACTTCACGAAGATCCCGTATCCGAGCTCGTACGGCGTGTTGTAGTAGTCTTCGATGTTGTTCGAAACGAAGCTTCCCGCCAGCGACCCCGTCGCTTCGTAGCCGTTTGCAGGTAGCCATTCGCGGTAAGACTTCAGCTTATCGCCCGTGTAGACCGCCGGGAGCGGCGAAGGAATCCAGCCCGATTCGCAAGTGTTCGACGCATACGCGCGGGAGCCCACTTCCTTCAGCCCAAGATCTTTGCCGGCCGCAACGATCGCCGCGCGAATCTCGTCCCGCTCTTCATACGGCCCCCAGATCTCAAGCCCCGGAGCGCCTGCCATTCCGTGCCGCAGCGCGCGCACCGTCCGCCCGTTGATCTTGATCTCGCCCATGTTGAAGAATTTGATCTCGGGGAACGGTCCGCCATTCAGCTTCTCGATGATCTGCTTGGCGTTCGGTCCTTGAATCTGATACCGGTAGACCGTCCGGATTACCGGCCTGCCGCCCGGATTGGAGGGCGACCGGTCGTCCCGCGTCACCTCGACCTTGTAGCCGCCCGTCCTGGCGTGGAATTCGAGCCAGTTCGCGGCCGGCGCGCGCCCCACGTACACCAGGCTGTCCTGCGCCAGGTGGAACAAAATCCCGTCGCCGATCACGAAACCGTAAGGGGTGCACGGCGCAAACTGCTTCGCGCGGTTCACCGGAAAATTTGCAAAGCTGTTCGTCGCCAGTTGCGACAGCAGCTTCAGCGCGTCCGGCCCCTTCACGTACAAATTCGCCATATGGTGCGATTGATCGAACAGCACGGCGGTATCCCGCCACGCCTTCTGCTCGTCGCGCCAGTTCGAGTATTCGGAGGGAACCACCGGATACACGTACGCCCCGATCGGAGAGTTGCGGAGCATCGCCACCGTATTCCCTGCGCCCTTCAGCACTTCCTCTAGATTCTTACCGCTCATGTTCCCCCCTCCTATTGACTTCGATGACGAAGGATTTCGATTGTGCCCCTCGGCGGGGCAGGCGCGAAAAAGCATCGGATACGCTACAGAAACTCCCGGGCATTTGCAACTGGGGGCTGGCCACGTCTCTGCGGGTGACTCGGTTCCCGATCCTGCGCCAGTGCGCCGAGGAAAATCATAGCAGCTTGCCGCTCCGCTTTGCCATGCGCCCCTGTTTCCGGCTCGCTTCCCGCTGCCGCCTACCGGAAAGGGGTTTCCCTTGACGCGTCCGGCATTGTAGTGAAAATGAAGCCGCTTTTCAATATGAAAAGTCGTTTCACATTGTAAAACACCGAAAAGACTTCAGCCCTGGGTTGCCAGTTGCCCCACCCTTTGGTTTTTGAGCCAGAGATTTGCGCCCGGCTCGCAGTTGACCACGCGCGGGTCGCTCGCGTATGGTTCTCGCAGAGAGCGGATTGGAAATCCGAGCGTCGAAATACTTGGCGTCGTCGTGTCTATCGAAACCGGCATTCAACGCTTGGCGATGAGAGTGTTCGTGCTGCTGGGATCGGCCTGCATCTTCGCTGGCACGGCCCCGGCGCAGCAACCGGCAAGCCCGTCCGCACCGCCAACCGACGCAGCCGCGCTCCCGTCGTATCCCGATAGCACGAAGGGCCTGGAAAAGTTCGTCAAAGAAATGCTGCGCCTGGAGAAGGAAGGCGATCTGCAGGAACTCGCGCTGTACGAAAAGTCCCTCGCGCTGCCCGATCCGGGTGGCTGGTTCAAATCTGTCTTCGGCGACGATTTGGGCAAGCAAATGACCGCGATTTCGGCTCCCATGCGAACCGACGCCGAGATTCACGCTGCTGACATGCTCGCCGCGCAAATCGCCGAGAAACGAACGGATGTCGCGGCCATCCGGTTCGAGGATTCCTGCAATCTGGACGCGACTCCAGTCGAATATCCTTTCCTGCTTCTCCGCCAGAAGCCCGAGCACCTCTATGACGTCCGGTTCCTTGGCAACTCTTCCGCGTCCGTCTGGGCGTACTTCGCCTACGTCGACGGCGGCTTTCGCTTCATCGGGAACCTGAAAAAGAGAGAACTCGGTGTCCGCGAGGGGCGCCCCCCGTCCGGATCCACGCAGCGGATTCTGCTTGGAGGCACCGTCCAGCAGGCGAAAGCGCTTTATCGGGAACAGCCTGAATATCCGCCGAGTGCCCGCGAATTGGGCATCCAGGGGACGGTGCTCCTGCACGCGATCATTGGCAAGGACGGCTCGGTCCAGGACCTCTATCTAAATGAAGGACAATGTTTGCTGGCGCAATCCGCGATGAAAGCGGTCAAGAAGTGGCGTTACAGCCCCACCAAGCTGAATGGGGAGCCGGTCGAGGTCGACACAACGATTACCGTCGTTTTTACTCTCGGGCACTAGCTTCAGCCACGAGCGATCCCACCGCGGACCATTCACAGCCAAAGTGCGCGGGAGTCGACGGTCATTCAAGCGGGTTTGGCCTTCTCTGCGTCCTCTGCGCCTCTGCAGTGGACGTTCCTTCTAGCTTTGCAGCTTAGCCTTTGACAATCCAAAGCTCTCGAGCGTCCGCAAAATCTCCCGGTGCCCGAAGACCGCCGCAGGCGACGCATACCCCACCTGCCGCGCCGCCGCGTGGACCAGCGTGTGCGCGCCAAACGCCTGCATCAATCCCGTCTGCTTGTAGCAACACGTGCCGTGGAGCGTGCACTGCACCATGTCCGTCGTCCCGCGCCCCACGATCACGTCGACGGTCCGCTGCGTCCGCGCATTCTCGCGCGGCGGCGTCCCACCCTGCACCGCGTTCGCCATCTCGGCCAGCTTCTTCTCCTGCTCGGCCTTCGGCAGCGGACGAATCGCTTCCTCGAAATGCTTCTCCGTCGCGAGCACGCCCTCCATGATCTGCCGCGTCAGCAGCCCGCCAAACGACTTCACGTTCGCCGCCTGCGGATGGTCCTTGTACCATACCGGATGCGGGAACCCGCCCCAGCTCAGCGCCAACTGCGTGCGAATGTACCCGGGCACCACCGCCTCATATCCCACCGCGCGCGGCCACGGCCTGTACGAATTCTGGTCGAGATAAAATCCATCCGTCTGAATCACCGCGAAAATCGTTTGCGTCGAGCCAAACGTCGGCATCCCGTCGAACATCGTCAGAATTTCGAGGCTGTCGATCTCGCCCGATTCGAGGACCAGTCGCGCGGCCGCATCGCTCGGCGCCGACATAAACGCCATCGCCGCGACGATCGCCAAGCCCTTCGCCGCAAATTTCGCGCTCCATTTTTCCGCGAGCTCGCGATGCCACGCCTGCTCGCCGGAAATGTCCAAGTAATGGCATCCCGCCTTCAGGCACGCCTCGACAACCGCCGGCCCGTAATAAATGAAGGGCCCCACGTTGTTGCACACCACCTTCGCGCCCGAAAACAGCCTCGCCAGCTCGTCCACCGACGATCCCGTCTGCACCACCTCATAATCCGCCGTCTCGATTCCCGGCACGTGATTCATCACGTCCTGAATCCTGCTCGCATTCCGTCCCGCCGCAATGAACGGCACGTTGTACTCGCGCAAATATTCCGCCGTGAGCCGCCCGGAAAATCCGCTCGCCCCGTATAAGACTACTGGTCGCTTGTCCGGCATGTTTCCCCCCTACGAAAAGTTGCGGGCATCATATCAGGCCCGCGAAGCATCTCTCCACGATCGGCGGCCCTGGGTGCGTAAGCCTCACGGCCCAGGTCCTGTCGTCACGCTATAGCCAAAGGCGCGATTCTAGGCTAAAGTCTCCGACAGGCTAGTAGGCACCTTTTCGTAACCTGGTATCACGAGCCAGTCCTGCGACATCCGAGGAGGAAACTGTGCACGATTTCGAGTGTCCCGTGAAACTCACCGCCGAGGTCATCGGCGGCAAGTGGAAGCCGCTCATCCTGTTTTATCTCGAAGACAAAACGCGCCGCTTCAGCGAGCTCCAGCGTCTGATTCCCGTCAGCACGAAGAAAATGCTCACCAAGCATCTGCGCGAGCTCGAGCGCGACGGCATCGTCCACCGCAACATCTTCGCGGAAGTCCCGCCTCGTGTCGAATATTCGCTCACCCGCCACGGCCAGAGCCTTCGCCCCATCCTCGTCCTCATGTCCAACTGGGGCAAAAAGCATCGCGCCCGCTACGGCACCGCAAAAGCGGCAAGTCGCCAGCTAGTAGCCCTTCGCCGCCCATAAGCTCCGCGCACGTCCATGCCCGAAACAGGCTGTTCACCCAGCACTGCTCCTGGGTGTAAACTCTCGCCAACGCGCGAAAAAACTTTAAGGGGGACGTTTCCATGCACCAGACAGTCGCTGTCCGTGACGAAAAGCTCTTCATCAACGGCGAATGGACTGCCGCGCTCGACGGAAAAACCTACGACAAGAAAAATCCCTACACGGGCGGCATCGCTTCGCATGTAGCCGCCGGAAAACGCGAAGACGCGCGCCGCGCGATCGACGCCGCAGCCGCCGCGTTCCCCGCCTGGAGTGCCACGCCTCCCGCCGTCCGCCGCAGCCTGTTCCTCAAGGCCGCGGACATTCTCGAGCGCCGCATGCCCGAAATCGCGAAAATCACGGCCGAGGAAACCGGCCAGACGTTCGGCTGGGGCATGTTCAATTGCATTTTCGCCATAAGCATTCTGCGCGAAGGCGCGGCGCAAGCCTACGGCCTGATCGGCCAGGTGATTCCGACCGATCTGCCGGACACAACCGCCATGGCCATTCGCCAGCCGGTCGGCGTCGTCGTCGGCATCGCGCCATGGAACGCGCCCACGATTCTCGGCATGCGCGCCGTCGCGCTCCCCATCGTCTACGGCAACACGGTGGTCCTGAAAGCATCCGAGGAATCTCCAGGTTCACATCTCGCAATCGGCTCGGTGTTCGAAGAGGCCGGTTTCCCGAAGGGCGTCATCAACGTGATCACCAACGCGCCTCCCGACGCCGCCGAAGTTGTCGACGAGCTCATCTCCAGCCCGAAGACGCGCCGCATCAGCTTCACCGGATCGACAAAGATCGGCCGCCTCATCGCCGAAAGCGCCGGGCGCCATCTCAAGCGCGTCGTTCTCGAACTCGGCGGCAAAGCGCCCATGGTCGTTCTCGGCGACGCCGATCTTGAAGCCGCCGTCTCCGCCGCGAATTTCGGCGCCTTCATGAATCAGGGACAAATTTGCATGTCCACCGAGCGCATCATTGTCGATAAATCCATCGCCGATGAATTCGCGAAGAAACTCGCCGCCAAAGGCTCGGCGCTGAAAGTGGGCGATCCGATGGCGCCCGACACGCAGATCGGCTCGATGATCAATCAATCCGCGATCGACCGCGTGCAGTCGCTCGTCGACGATGCTGTCGCCAAGGGCGCCAAGGTTCTCTGCGGCGGCAAAGCCCAGGGACCCTGCTATCCGCCCACAGTCGTCTACGGCGTCACGCCGGCCATGCGCATCTACCACGAAGAATCGTTCGGCCCGGCCAAGCCAGTCGTTGTCGCCAACGATGCCGAAGACGCTCTGCGCATCGCCAACGACACGCCCTACGGCCTCTCGAGCGCCGTCTTCACCCGCGACATCGGCAAGGGCCTCAAGGCCGCCGAGCGCCTCGAATTCGGCATCTGCCACATTAATGGCGCCACCGTTCACGACGAGCCGCAGATGCCTTTCGGCGGAATGAAAGACAGCGGCTACGGAAAATTCGGCGGCAACGCCGGCCTCGAGGAGTTCACCGAGCTGCGCTGGATCACCATCCGCCGCTCGCCGACTCCGTACCCGATCTGAGCGTTCACTCGCGCCAGTCGAAAGCGGAAAGCAGGAGCCGAAATGATCGCGTCCGTCGAATCGAACGGCCTGCGCTTTGACATGTTCACCGGCGAGGAACGTTTCCTCGCGCCCAATGCCGTGCTCGTTTCCGGCCGCCAGGACGCGTTCCTCATCGACTGCGGCTTCGTCCACAGCGACGTCGAGAAACTTCTCGCGCACGTTCGCGGCACCGGCAAGCATCTGCGCGCCAGCTTCATCACCCACGCGCATCCCGATCATTACGGCGGCATCAACGCGTTCGCGGCAGCCTTCCCTGGCGCCACCCTGCTCGCGCGCCAGGGCGTGATCGACGGCATGCTCGAATGGCCCGCAAAGCGCCTCCACTGGCAGGACATGTTCGGCGACATGCTCCCCGCCGGGGACATCGTCTATCCGCGGCCGCTCTTCGGCAAGTCTGCGTATCTTGAGGACCGCGAGGTGGTCTTCATCGACCTGCCCGTCTGCGAGACGGTGCACGCCACTGCCTTTTATGTGCCGTCGGCGCGCGCACTGATCGCCGGAGATCTCGTCTTCAATCGATATCATCTCTATATGGCGGATACAAATAGTCCAGCGTCCTGGATCGCGGCCATCGAGCAAGCGCGCGGCATCGGCCCGATCGACACCGTCTTTCCCGGCCACGGCAAATTCGGTGGAGTCGAAATCTGCGCCGAAGCAATTCGCTGGCTCGAGGATTATCAGAAGGTCGCGAAGCCCGGCGTCCACTTCACCGCCATCGCCAAGGAAATGACGCGCCGCTATCCCACCCACGGCCTGCCGTTGCTGCTCTGGCTCACACGCGGCCCCGGCTTCGGCACCGCCGGCCCAAAGGAAATCGGCGTCCCCGCCGAACTCCTCGGCGGCTAAGTAGCTTTGCTTTTGTGGCGGCCTTTGATCTTGCCTTTGCTCTTGTAGCGGCCGCCTGGCCTTTAGGCGGGCGTTTTTCTTGCGATCGTGCTTGCCACGCAGTGTCGCGCGCTTGGGAGGACAGAACATGAAGAAGGAAAAGAAGGCGATCGGCTTCGCGCTGGCATTTTCCGTGCTGGCAATTCTTCTCGTGGCGGCGCTTCCCGCCGCCGCGCAGCAGGCGGGCGCCGCGCCTCCGCCGCGGCCCAATGTGGCGCCGCCGATAAAGATTACGATTTCGGCGTTCCCCGATGGCGGGGCGATTCCGCAGCAATACACGTGCGCCGCCACCACGCCGCCGCCCACCGGCCCGATGCACATCTCGCTCGGCGTCTCGCCGCTCATCCAATGGACCAACGTGCCGATGGGCACCGCCAGCTTTGTCCTCATCCTCCACGATGCCGACGCGCACATCGGCAAAGCGTTCATCGACATCCCGCACTGGGTGGTCTTCAATATTCCCGGCGATGCCACCGAGCTTCCCGAGGGCGTCCCGCCCGATGCGCCGCTCGCCAACGGCACAAATCAGGGCGACAACATGATGCGCCGCGCCGCATATCAAGGACCGTGCGCGCCTCCCGGCCTGCCGCACCACTACACCTTCGCGCTCTACGCTCTCGATACGAAGCTCGACTTGCCGCAAGGCGCCAGCCGCGCCGATATCGAAAAAGCCATGGACGGCCACGTCCTCGGCGGCGGAGTCTACGTCGGCCTCTTCGGCCGCTAACCCGTCATTCACCCTCGCTAATTCGTCAGGAGTTCGCACCCAGTCGGCGGCATCTTGCATCAAATTCCCGAGTTCGCACGGTGATGCCGCACGCAAAACAGCTCCGAGGCGTAACTATGATTGAATCTTCTGATCTGCGGTTGACGAGAATTCCACTCAGCCACGGAGCCGGCCATATACCCGCACTCGGCTTTGGCACCTTGATTCCCGAGCCAGCCGTGACGATAACCGCCACCAGAGACGCACTGGAAGCCGGATTTCGACACTTCGATTGCGCGGAACGATACGGTAACGAGCGCGAGGTAGGCACGGCGTTGCAGGCAGGACTTGCCGCGGGAGGGATCGCACGCGAAGACATCTTTGTCACCACAAAGCTGTGGAATTCCAACCACCGGCCCGAACGCGTCGAACCGGCTTTCGAGGCGAGCCTGGAAAGACTCGGGTTCAAGTATCTCGATCTCTACCTTATTCATACTCCATTTGCATTTCAACCCGGGGACGACCAGGACCCGCGGGATCAAAACGGCAATGTCCTCTACGACCGCGATGTGACTTTGCTCGACACCTGGAAAGCGATGGAAAGTCTCGTGGATCATGGCAAGTGCCGAGCCATCGGACTTTCCGACATCGATTTAGACGAACTGAGGCCCGTCTATGAATCAGCGAGAATCAAGCCAGCCGTGGTCCAAGTAGAATCACATCCGTATCTGCCGGAAACGGAGCTGTTGGAATTCTGCAAGGAGAAGGGCATTGTGCTTTTGGCTTTTGCGCCGTTAGGGCACGGGATGAAGCCGGGGCTGCTCGAAGATCCCGTCATTTCGGCGATCGCCGCGCGAGTTGGAAAGACGCCCGCACAGGTGCTGCTTGCTTGGGCCGTGCAGCGCGGCACGGCCGTGCTTACCACGCCCAAGAGTGCGGCCCGCGCGCGAGAGAATTTCGACATCTCGCGCCTTCCGGAAGACGCGCTCGACGAAATCAATCGCATTCAGACCAGACAGAGGCTGAATCAAGTGGTGACATCCGGCGTTCCGGGTTTCATTCCGCAAGGTAAAGGTAAAGGCGCATGAACATGGAAGCGAAACCGCAGCCGGACCGGTCAGACAGTGGGAGGCATCAATGACGAAACTCACGAGCTTTCAAGCAGACATTCGCCCGCTTTTTACCGAGCGAGACATTCAAGGCATGATGAAGGGCTTCAACCTGGCAAGCTATGACGATGTCAAAGCGCACGCGGCCGCCATCTACGACCGCATCCGCGGAATCGGCGGCGCGATAATGCCGCCCCCGCCCCCTAGAGGGGAAGGTCCTTGGCCTCAGGCTCGCATTGAGCTATTCGCAAAGTGGATGGCGGATGGATACCAACCGTAGGCGAAGTCATCTCATAAATGCCGTCGACGCATGTCGTGCCGTTTCCTCGAATTTGGGGGCTCAAGATGAACGATCGACTAAAGAACGAGCAATATTCTGGACTGCGAGATCAAGAGATTCGTGCGGCACTGGATCAGCATTGGGCGGCGTCCGATGCCAGCGATTTTGAAACGGAGCACCGCATCTATCTCGAGGACGCGGTGCTGGAATACCCGCAGTCAGGCGAGCGAACCCGCGGTCGGAGCAACATACAGAACCAACGCGCCAGCCAGCCGAGCAACAAGCGGTTTTCTATCCGGCGAATCATTGGCAGCGGTGAGCTTTGGGTCACCGAATTCATCCTGACATATGACGGCAAGCCGTCCTACACCGTGAGCATCATGGAATTCAGGGGCGACAAGGTTGCGCGGGAGACGCAGTACTTTGCGGACCCATTCGTGGCTCCCGCATTCCGCGCTCAATGGGTAGAACGGATGGGCACATAATCTCGAGGCCGAAACCGATGGAGGGATAAGAGATGGATTGGAGACAGTTGGTCCAGTTTGCGCTGCAGGGTAGCAGTGATTTGGAACAATATGCCATCCTGCTCGTACGCGTTTCGATCGGGCTGTTCTTCGCCATCTCCGGGGCAAACAAATTGTTTGTCGCCGGCGGCACGAAACCTGTTTACGAAACGCTCGTTAAGGCCAAAGTCCCGTTTCCCCGCCTGACGGCTTATTTCGTGTCTGGTGTCGAGTTCGTTGGCGGATCCTTGGTGACCGTGGGGTTTCTTTCGAGCCTGGCCTGCTTAGCTTTATCGATCGATATGATTGTCGCCACCCTGACCGAAGCGCTTTCCACCCTGCCCAAAGGACTTTCGCCTCTTAGCTGGCTCGACGATTTCCTCTACCTTCCGGAAGTCCTGTACGTGCTCTTCTTTGTCTGGCTGATCTGCTCTGGTCCGGGAAAGTTCAGTGTCGATTACTGGCTCGCCGGCAAGTTACTGAGGTGATCGATCGACGAAGCAGCCTGTTGCTATACAAGAGCTTCCACCCGCCGCGGAGTGGGGTGATATCGGCAAGGTTTTGCGAAGAGAAGGCACGAAAGGAAGATCGGAAATGAAAAAGGGTCTGCGCGGAATCAACCCCGCTTCGAAGCCGAGTGGCGATGGGTGTGTCGAATGCCTAGCGTCACCAAAAGGCTGGTGGCTTCATCTTCGTCGGTGTGCGAAGTGTGGGCACATCGGTTGCTGCGACAGTTCTCCGAGCCAGCATGCGTCCAAGCACGCGGCGACAACAGGGCATCCGATCATTGCCAGCTTCGAGCCGGGTGAGGATTGGTTCTACGATTACGAGAAGCGGGGGATGATCGAGGGTGTGGAGTTGCTTCCGCCACATTCGCATCCGGAGGATCAACCGTCACCTGGACCGGCAGGGAGAGTTCCAGCCAATTGGGAATCGCTGCTGCATTAGCTGGCGTCGATCGATTTCTTATGAATGGGAGCGGGACTCGCGACACCGTATTTGAAATGAGCACCGTATCGAAAGGAGCCATCAATGAGCGCCGTACAAGTCGAACAGAAGAGCTATGAGATGCCCCCGCGCGAGGGAATCTCCATCGCGCATTTTCTCACCGTCGTCGATGTCGAGCGATCGGCTCGCTACTACGAAAAGGTCTTCGGCGCTCGCATTCTGACCATGGGTGACGGCAACGCGCCTCCGTACCTTCAGCTTGCGAATATCTGGATGATTCTGAATGTGGGGGGCGGGCCGACCCCGGACAAGCCCACGGTAACGCTCAGCGTGCCCGACCCGAATCACATCAACAGCTTTATGAATTTCCGCGTTGCGGATATTCAAGCGTGCTACGAATTGTGGAAAAGCCGGGGAGCCGAGTTCCTCACGCCGCCGATTCCCAAGTACGGCGAGATCCGCTGCTACATCCGCGACCCTGACGGCTATATCATCGAGGTCGGACAGAGCACCGAGCTCAAGTACGGTTAGCGCTCGGCCCGGATGGGATGCCAACTTTGCGCCCAATATCCGATCAATACTTTGGTATCCCTGGATGCGTTCGTCCAATGGATTCGTCGTAGCGCTTCTGCCAATTTTGCTTTGAACGGTCACTCGCATCTGACATCGAGTACGACGCGGTGCTGGTAGACGCAATGATGAGGTGGCTGAGGCCGAGGCTCCGGCAAATTGGGTTGCTCTGCACAAGCTAAGATCTCGGGAAACAGATTCGATTTGAGAGAGGAGAAGAGAATGACAACAAAAGGAAAAGTCTTGGTGCTCGTCTCAAGCGGTCACGGCTTGCCATTGAAAGACGGCAAGGTTTATGCCGGCGCTGGCTACTATCTCAACGAACTGACGGTTCCGGTTCGCGCCTTGATGAAGGAAGGCTACGAAATCACTTTCGCCAACCCCAAAGGCAACACGCCGCAAATGGATGTCCATTCAGCTGTTGCCGATTTCTTCGGCGGGGACGAGGCTAGGCTTCAGGACTATCTAAAATTCCGCGACAGCCTGACTGGGCTCAAAAATCCAATTCGCATCTCGGATGTCATCGCATCGGGCCTGGATCAATATGACGCTGTTTTCGTCCCCGGCGGCCATGGCCCGATGATGGATCTTCTCGATGATCCCGACGCTGGCACGGTGATGAGACACTTTCATCAAACATCCAAGCCTACGGCGGTGCTCTGCCATGGCCCGATTTCACTTCTCTCAGCTCTTCCGAATTCGACGGAGGTGGTCGGAGCGCTGGCAGCGGGCGATGCCGCTGGAGCGCGGGCAAAAGCTCAAGGATGGATTTATTCTGGATATAAGATGACCATCTTTTCGACGGCGGAAGAGCAGCAGCGGGAGCCGCTTGAGATTGGTGGTAAGGTTCTCTTCTACCCGGACTTCGCCTTGCGTACGGCGGGCGGTGACGTAAGTGTGGCCGCTCCATGGACGAGCTACGTCCTTCAAGATCGCGAGTTGATCTCAGGTCAGAACCCGTTCTCGGACGAAGCGCTTCTGAAACTTCTTCTGCCGGCACTCAGCGGGAGAAGAAGTGAGGGGGCTGGCGCCTGACGCAGCCATAACCTACATCAACCGCTGATGCGAATGTTTCCACGAGGTAGGAATGGCCCGATTGCTCTCAGTAAATGTCGGTCTGCCGCGCGACGTGGCATGGAACGGCAAAACTGTCCGAACCGCAGTCTGGAAATCTCCGGTTACGGGACGGCGAATGGTGCGCAAGCTCGATATCGATGGGGATGCGCAAGGCGATCTCGCCGGCCACGGCGGGGAGCATCGCGCCGTTTTTGTTTATCAGATGGATTCCTATCACTACTGGGAACGCTTTCTCGGGCGTAATGACTTTGTCCCAGGACAGTTCGGAGAAAACTTCACTGTTGAGGGGCTTTCTGATGACGAGGTCTGCATTGGCGATCGCTACCGCATCGGTGGTGCGATATTTGAAGTAACGCAGCCCCGCGTAACGTGCTACCGCGTCGGCATTCGCATGAATGAACCTCGGATGCCAGCCTTGCTCGTAGCACATCACAGACCAGGATTCTACTTTCGCGTGTTGCAGGAAGGAGAAGTTGGGGCGGGCGACGACATTGTAAGAATTACTGACGGTCCAGAGCGAATCAGTGTGGCCGACGTTGACGCCCTCCTCTATTTGCCAGGACATTCCAGCGAGCAACTGGAACGAGTGCTGCAGATTCCCGCACTTAGCAAGGGTTGGCAGAGTTCGTTCCAAGCAATGCTCCAACAGGACTTGGGCTCCAAAACTACGGTGGGAAATCCGGGGCTCGCGAATGAGGAACAAGCGCCAGCATGGCCCGGTTTTCGAGAGATGCGCGTCGCGCGTATCCATAAGGAAAGCGATAGCGTAACTTCCTTCGTTCTGGCGCCAATCGATGGACAGCCTCTTCCTGTCTGCCAAGCGGGGCAATTTGTAGTTTTGCGGATGCTCGTCGATCCGGGCAAACCGCCGGTTCTTCGCAGCTATTCGTTGTCTGATCTGCCCGCAGCCGATCATTTCTGCATCAGCGTCAAGAGCGAATTGAACGGCATTGGAAGTTCATTTCTGTGCGACCGTGCGCGAGAAGGCGATGTATTGGATGTTAGTGCGCCGCGAGGAAGCTTTACTCTGCGTCCCGGCCAGAGTCCTGTGGTTCTGCTGAGCGCTGGAGTTGGCGCGACGCCCGTGATGTCGATGCTGCACTCACTCGCCGCTGAAAAGTCGCAACGAGAGATCTGGTGGATCTATGGAGCGCGCAATCGGGTGGAGCATCCATTTGCAGAAGAATCGCGTTCATTACTGAAGCAGCTCTCGCGCGGACGAGGCTACATCGTGTACAGCAGGCCCGCTGCGATCGACCAAGTCGGGGCAGACTTCGATGCTCCCGGGCACATTGACACACCTTTGCTGGAGAGAATTGGCGTGTCACAGGGTAGTGACTTCTATCTGTGTGGCCCCTCTTCATTCTTGCAGAACATGCTCGATGGGCTGCGAAACTGGGGTGTGCTCGACGGGCATGTGCATACGGAAATCTTCGGTTCTCTTGAGGGTATTACACCCGGCATGGCCCGGGTTGATCACACTCCTCACCTGCCAGAAGGGCCGCCCGGATCCGGCCCACCGGTCTCATTCGCGCGCAGCGGGATTACCGCCGCTTGGGATCCGAAATTCGGGAGCTTGCTTGAACTGGCGGAAGCGTGCGATGTTCCGGTCAGATGGTCGTGCCGGACTGGAGTCTGTCATACCTGCATGACTGGTCTGATTGGCGGGTCGATTACTTATGACCCTGAGCCGTTGGAGAGGCCCGCTCCCGGCAACGTGCTCGTATGCTGTTCCCAGCCAAGCGCGGGTGTCACTCTGGATCTTTGAGAGAAACGGGATCGAGACGTCCGCGGTAACCGCGGACTGATGGGAGGAGTCGAATCATGCGTTCTGATATTGTGCCCGGAGGCATTTTCCCCGACTACGAGCTGCCCGATCACACGAGCACGCCGCGCAAACTTAGCGAACTCCAAGGCGACGACCCGCTGATCCTCACGCTCGCACGCGGCCACTATTGCCCGAAGGAGCACCAGCAGCATTTGGAGCTCGCCGCGTTCTATCCGAAGATCGCAGTGGCGTACACTCAGATCGCTACGATCGCCACCGACGATCACCACACTCTTCAGGAATTCCGTGCGTCAGTCGGAGCCGAGTGGCCCTTCCTTTCCGACCCTGAGCGAAAAGTTCAAAAGGACCTCGACATCCAGGAGTACACGGACCCCGAACATAATCCGATGATTCCGCACACGCTCGTGCTCAAGCCGGGCCTCGTGATTTACAGCATCTATAACGGCTACTGGTTCTGGGGCCGTCCATCGGTCGTCGATCTTTGGCACGACCTCCGCGCGGTAACGAGCGAAATCCGCCCCGACTGGGACCTGAGCACTCCTGGACTCCGCGAGGCATGGAATGCGGGCGACATGTCGCGCTTCCACGGTTGGAACAAGCGTGGCACCGCGAAGCCTCCCTCTGCGGGACAGAAGGTGTAACGATGAGTGCTTGCGAATACCCCTGCTCATCGGGCAGGCTCATCAAAAGATCAGTTTCAATCCGAATTGAATCTGCCTGGGGTTGGTGGCAAGGGTGGTAATTAATCCCGCCGAGGCATTGATCGCTCCGTTTGCAAACACCGTAGTGTTGGGAGGGCCAAAATTCACCCGGTTCAGCACGTTGAACAATTCGGCCCGAAACTCCAAGCTCATTCTTTCCGTCACCGCCGTGTTTTTCAATAGCGATACGTCCACATCCGCTAGCCCCGGACCGGTGAGTGTTCCTCTGCCTAAATCGCCATAGGTGCCCGCCGCGGGAAGAACGAACGCATTGGGATTGAACCATTCGTTTGGATTCCCAAGCACAGCGGGTCCCGAAAAGTCGGGATTCAACGAAGGCCGATCTGGATTCCGCGTATCCCCGTCCCCGGATCGGTTCGAACCCACCAGCGGAGTAAGCGGAAAACCGCTCAAGAATGTGGCGATTCCGTTCAGTTGCCACCCATCGAACAGTTTGCTCTTCGCACCGCTGGTTGCGCCGAGCCAGTGCTTGTCCTGGCCGAAAGGCAGTTCGTAGTGCGCCGAGATGCTCGCTTGGTTGCTGATGTTCAAGGCCGAAGGCCCCCAGTCTCGCCGCAAGTCGTTCCGGTCCAATATCATTTGCGCCTCATTCGTGGCTTGGGCGCCCGTCAGGGCCGAGTTCATATCGAGGTTTTTCGACCAGGTATAGTTGACGCGAAATTGCAATCCTTTGCTCAGGCGATGGGCAACTTCTGTTTCCAGCGCGTTGTAGCTGGTGTTGCCCTCGGTGAACCAGAAGAACCCAGCTCCCAGATATGGATTCGGCCGCGTTCCCAAGGGAATGTACTCCGTTCCCTCAGCTACAGGGCATGGATTCGGCGCCATAGCAGTTGGAACGCAATCTGTCGCAACGCCGCCAGCGAAGCAGCCGCTCGGATTGGAACAAATCTGCGCGGGAATCGTGTTGGGATCGACGCTGACAAATCCGTGGTACCCATGCGATCCGACATAGGAAACGCGGAACAGGGTATTTCTGCTCAATTGCCGTTCTACAATGAGATTCCACTCCTCAACCGTCGGAGTTTTGGCGTTGGCCTGAATCCCCTGCGGGGCGAAAGTGCTGCATGGCGCCGGAACACCCGGTCCGCAGGAGGGCGGCGGCGGCACGCCGGGCGCAATCGGCACAATCGAGGACAATGATTCGTTCGAAAACGATGGTGCGCCATTGTAGGGAGGAAGAGAGTTGAGCAGAAAGGCGAGATCGTCAATCAGCGAATAGTACGTACCGAATCCCGCGCGAACCGCAGTCTTTCCGTTTCCGAAGACGTCCCATGCCAGCCCTACTCGAGGGCTAAACAACCATTTCGCATTATTCTCGGTAAAAGCCGAATTACCCACCTGCGGGTTGGTCAGGAGCACGCCCGACGGGCCAACCAGGTAATTGGCGGCTCTTCCCAATTCCTCGTTCCAGCCCGTGGTAAATTCTTGTCGAATACCGGCCCGGAGCGTGAGGTTCGGGGTGATCCGAATCGCATCTTCGAAGTACCACGCCCCGAAAAGGCTTCTCCAACCTAGCTCATGCGGGCTCGGCACAACCTGAAATGTGCTCACGGTCCCCTGGAGGAACTTCGTCAGGCTGGCAAAGGTGGCCTGCCCAAGCTGGCGCGACGCGCTGTCTTCATTATCCTGAAGCCGCTGGAACCATGCCCCCATGCTAATCTGATGGATTCCCTTGCTGATCAGCAGATCGTCGGCATACGTGAACAGGTTTCTGCGGTTCCAGGCTCCCGCTGCGTTGGTGGGCCCGGCTGAAGTCAGAGCGGCGCTCCCCGTGGTCGTCACGCCCCCTCCGATCACGATCCCTCCCGGTCCCGCTCCGGTTACGAAGTCGAGGCTTGCTGGAAACGAAGCCAGCAGAGACGAAGCCAGGTTGAATCCGGCGCGGGAAAAGCCAACCCTGAAAGTGTTCAAAACGTCCGGAGAAAAGATATGGGACTCCTGCAGACTGGCCACTTGCATCCGCAGCGCGCTAAAAGACGCGAACAACGGATCCGCTAACGGCACGAGGCTGTTGCCGTCATCGATCGTATAAGCAGCCGAGAAAGTGTCTCGACTCCCCAGGATATAGTCTGTCCGGAGAGTTCCGAAGTCCTCGCGAATATACTGCTTGGGACTGTTATAGGAGAACGCGGTTCCAGTCGGGATGCCGTTCGCCAATAGTTCCGCCCCGTTCGGTGGAGGCCAAAAGGACATGTACTGCAACATCGCCGAATTCAAATTCGGGACCTGGGTCTCGACGCCCGAGCTATTCGGCAAAAAACCCAGGCGAGCCTGCTGGTCGGGGACCACTGCAACGTTGCTTACTGTCAAAGCTTGCCGGAAACCTTCGTAATTGCCGAACAGGAACCAGCGGTCTTTCTTGAGTGGCCCTCCTGCGGCGCCTCCAAATTCGTTTTGCTCGAACGGAGGAGCCGATTCCGTGGCAAAAAAGCTCTTGGCGTCCAGAGCGCTGTTCCGGAGAAACTCGAAAATAGAACCGTGCAGCGTGTTGCTCCCCGACTGGGTCACAATGCTAACTTGGGCGCCGGCTCGCTTCCCGTATTCGGCGGGGTAGGTGTCCGTCAGCACATTGAACTCCCGGATGGCGTCGATGCCCAGAAGTTCGCCGCTGACGCCGCCAGGCGTTATGGCGAGCTGGCTCGACCCGGTGTATTCAATCCCGTTCAACAAGAATAGGTTCTCCGTAGTCCGCCGGCCGGCCACCGTAAACGTATTCCCGTTGCTCGTGCTGGTTTGAGCGCTTTTCATCGCGCTGAAATTGATCGCTCCAGGGTTGAGGGTGATGAGGTTGTCGAAGCTGCGTCCGTTGAGCGGCAAATCCTTCACTTCGCGTTCTCCCACCATTCCGGAAACGGGAGCCGTCGTCGTATTGACCAGCGGAGCCTCGCCCGAAACGACGATCTGCTGCATCAATGCGCTTATTTCGAGTCTCAGGTTCACTACCGCTTGCTGCCCGACCTCTAAATTGATACCCGTCCGGACAATAGCGTCGAAACCGCTCTTTTGCGCTTTGACCTCGTGCAGCCCCGGGGAAAGGCCGAGAACCGTAAAGTTTCCCTCCTGATCGGTCGTCACCGTCCTCGTAGCCTGCGTCTCGACATTTTTCACCGTGACCGTGGCGCCGTTAATCCCATCACCCGACGGGTCTTCGACTGTGCCCGAAATTGCCGCGGCCACCTGGGCGTGTGCAATCGGCGCTCCCGCCGTTGCCAGGCAGACCCACGAGGCCACCCACGCGAACGCGCAGGCCGAAGATCGAAGTCGACACTGGCCGGTTTGTTTCATTCCCTGGCTCCGAAATTTTGGGACCGGACCTTCGTTCTTGATTGGGTCCAACCAATTTACTAAATCCCGCGCGGAAGCGGTGTGACCTAAATCACGCATGCGGGGTTTGCCGGTCGCGCGCTGGAACTTGCAAGAAAGGCGGCAGCTACGAAGGCAACGTCGGAGGCAACGTCAAAAGGCAAGTCACGTCAAAGGCATCGGAACTTCGGGGAATTAGTGGCAGCGTGCCTGCGCTTCGGCGCCACCAGTGCGCGGCCAGATGGCCAGCAGCTCTACTGACCCATCCACGGGCGACACGTAGACGTAGAAGACGCAGGTGTCGTCCTCAATTTCATAGAAATGCGGCCGCTTCACGTCACGGCGCGCACCCGCGCCGCCAGCAAGCAGCCCGCGCAGCGTTTCGACCGACTCGTGCGAATGGTTCCTCAGATCCTTCACCTCGAAGCTGTTTCCCGCCGTCGTTTCAGCCACTGCGCACGCATTGTGTTCGTAACTCATTGTTCTGTCCCTCACCAGCTAATACGGATGCGCCCCCGCAAAAGTTCCACCCGCCGCGCCGTTTTCGCCCTCAATTTCCACCTCTGTTTTAGATGTCCTTGCGGCGAACCTCGACTCAGAGAGACCGCGCCCGCCTACCAGGTAGTTGCGTTCTTGGGCGACCGCATATACGCCGCGCCGTATCGGTAGCTTTTTCCGTCTTGCAGCTTCCGCACGTTCCCGATCCGCGCGGGAACGAAAATCGCCACCTGCCCCGGCGTGAACGGCAGGGCAACTTCGAGCAGCGTCTCTTCCGGGTACTCTTTGCTGCTTCGAAAGGAAAACCCTCCCCGTGACATGTCCTCGCACGCCACGATTTCATCGCTTGCGCCCGCACAGCGGATGCACGCGCTGAATTTCACCTTCGTGCGGCGCTCCTTGCGCCGGTTCGGCGGAGGCGTAACCGCAACCGGAAGTTCTTCCACAGGTTCCGCCACAGGCTGAGTCTCGATCTTCGTTTCCATCCGCGCCAGCATCGCAGCGGCCGCAGCCTCCTGCTTTGGCCGAACCGGCGCCTCGGGTCTCGCCGGTTCCGTCGTAATCTTCCAGGCGGTCGAATTCAGGCAGCGCTTGCAGTAGCGCAGCGCGCTCTCATTCACGAGGTAGACGTCCATCTCCGTTGCGTCAAACTCCACGATCGCTCGTTGCCGGCATCCCGTGCATTCCAGTGTTACGCGACTCAGGTCTCTTTCCAGCCCTTCCACGGGAGGAAACTCGATCTCCCAGTAATTCACGGATGGGTCGACAAACGCCACGCCGTAGATGTACCCGTACTCGCCCTCGCCGATCTCGCCGCAGATCCGCACCTCGATTTCTTGCTTCGTCCCTACGGCCAGCAGAAAAATCTCCTGCTCGGGAACCAGTTTGTAATGCGAAAGGACGCTCGCTCCGTGACGGCTCAGCACCAGCGTCTTGGTGGTTTCGGAAAACTGCCTGCCTCCGGTGTCGCTTCCGGAGAGAACGATGGGAATCTCTTTGGATATGCGCCCGCTTCGGCGCTGCCCTGCGGCGGGCACGCGCGCAGGTTCCGGGGTTGTCGTCCCTATGGGGGCGCTGGTCCTCGTCGGCGCAGACATCATATAGACCTATCGGCTGCCAGCCCGCCAACTTGAATTTGTGTTTTGAGTCTCCCCGTTGCCGGCCTTTTTGCGTTCGTAGCGATGACGCTTTTTCCCCCTCCGATTGAGGAGTACAGTATCCTCTCGTCGGGAAGTTAAAATGGCCCTAGAAGGCCAAGAAAAGCCAAATTTGGCGGGATTTTGCCACATGTCACAACAACCGACCCTTGAAGAGAAAACGCAGCGGGCATTTCGGGCGTATACCACGCTGGTCGATACGGCAGACTGGCTCAAGACGGAGCTGCGTGGGCCCTTGGAACTGTTCGACTTAACGATCCGGGAGTTCCGTCTGATGGAAGTGCTTTATCGGGACGGCGCGCTGCCTATCGCCGATGTCGCCGTCCGGCGCAAGATGGGGCGAGCGAACTTACACAAGATGATCGGGACGTTGTCGAGACGAGGATGGGTGCGGCAGGTGATGGCGACGCTTCCTCCGGTGGAATTCAAACGAGCGCATTTGCCGGAGGCTCGAAGGAACGAGCCGCGAAAGGGACGGCGGATCGCCGTGGTCGGCCTAACGAAACCGGGGAAGAAATACATGAAGGATGTGCTGCCGAGGCATTCGAAATTGGTGCAGGCGCTGATGAGGGTGCTCGACGCGCGGGAGCAGGAATCACTGGTGCGAATTTGCGAGAAACTGCGCAAGGGCGACGTGTGGAAGTTTCTTCAGGAGATCAGGATGAAGGAACCAGAGGGGTAGGAAGTTCAGAGTCGAGAGTTGAGGAGTTAAGGAAACGGGCGGAGAATCTCAGGCGGTTTTCTCGTAGGGATATTTCTGGAATCCGGCAAAGGGGCCGCTTCCGAAAGGTGTATGGGGGGGGATTAAATCCCCGAAATAAACACGACTCGCGCAGCGCGATACATCTGCGCAGCTTCACCCACAGCAAGTCGTCGAACGTAGCCCGACTCAGTGGTTGCAACATTGACTAGCCCCGACTATTATTCAGGCGTTGTCATCTTGATTAACGTCATCCGGTCGACGCACCGGATGCTTCTGGCAAGCAGCCAAGGAACCTGTGATGCCTAAAAGAGAACGAAACGAGGTGGATCTCCTGGAGCACATTTTAGAGCAACTCGAACTACTCGTGAACTTGATCTCGATCCAAATCGCGACTGACAAAAGCGTTACTGAAGCCGCGCGTGCTCTGAAGATGGCGGGACTGGATAATCGGACCATTGCGGATGTGCTAAACACGACTGATGCTACCGTCCGGTCATTAACGACTAAACTCCGCGTCAAAGTGTTAAGAAAGGGGACCTAGGCGATGGAGAATAGTTTGGATCGAGTTGAACGACTACTGGCGCTCATATTGATCCAAAATATGAAGGGCGCGACGCAGCAAGAAAAGGTGGCTCAGCTGAACGCCGCTCAATTCTCAAACCTAGAAATTGCGAATATCCTTGGCATCAAGGCACAGGTCGTGGCGCAGCAGGTCTATGCCTCGAAAAAGTCAAAGCCCCGCCGTAAACGCTGATGGCAGGCTTGCGCGACTTCCGCGACTTTTCCTTTTCCCGCCAACGGGTGTTGGCGTGTGGTCGATATCTGGGTCATGGCAGCTATTGGAAGCTACACGCGATTGAAAATTACCTACGAGTGATCATGCATTCGGTGCTAGTTGTTCAGCTTCCCGCCCCATGGTGGGATAACGCTGTCGATAAGAAAGTGAAGGAACGCGTCGCGAAGGCGAAAAAGAGCTATGCTCTCAAGCGGGTGCACGCAGTTCCGGGAAAGCACGACATCTACTATGCTTACCTGCCCGATCTCAATAGAATCCTGCTCGCTAACGGCAATCTGTTTAGGCCCACAATCCCGGACATTGATATGTGGATTCCCAAAATAGAGAATGTCGTTACGCCGCGAAACCTCGTCGGCCACATGAATTTCCCAAGTCCTCATGACAGAAACGAAATCGACATTGTGTACGATGAGTTGACAGGCCTGGTAGAGCGGCTAGAAAAATCGAGTCTGGCGATTGTTATCCCTCAGTGAGCGCTAGGGGCGTGCTAAATGAAGAAGAAGGGGAAGAAGAACAAAGATTCTGAGCCGCCCTCCGATTCTACCCGTTTGATGCTTGCCTATCTTTGTATCTCCCCGGAGAAGGGCGCTACCCTTGAGAGGAAGCTCGAGATCCTAGATCGGTTCGGACTAACCGATGCTGAAATCTCCACCGTCTGTGCGGCTAAGATGCAGTCAATTTGGAACGCTCGCCACAGCAAAAAGACAAAATAACGAGAGTGGATTGTGCCTAGGAGCTGGGCAGCTTGCTTGGGGGAATAGGATTCAAATCTATCGTCACCACATTTATCGTCCCAGCTGAATTCCTTATTACGGCCGGGATCGCTGTTCTGTTGGCCATCTTGCGAGCGTCGAACAATACGAGCCAACCCTCCGTCCTCGTCATCTGACTCATATACACGGCTAATTGCCTGGGACCGGGCAAGTCGCGGCCTTTTAGAATCTTAAGTTCCACGACGTGCGGCGATCGCGGTGAAAACACGACAACGAAATCTACGAATCCTATCCCGATTTCCACCTCCTTCAAGGCCAGGCCGCGCCCCTTGAGCCGCACATTCGCAAAGAAGCCAAACAGCTCCTGCATGCCTTTCTCGGCCCGCCTTCTCAGCTTGCCTCTAGGCCGTGATTCCCAGAATGAGTTTATGGAATTGGCCTCGACGGCGTTCTTGAACTCCTGAAGTAAGGTTCGAATCGTGAGGCGAGGGAGGCGAGCTAGGCGATTGCCCGACGCTTCAATTCTTTCCGCAACGCCGACCGAGACGAATTCTGGTCTTTTTTTTTTAAACCTGCTATCCAAGAGGCTAAGGACTTTTCGCTCGAACGAATTTCGCCGCAACTTGCTGTTCCGTCTGTAGAAAATGGTTCGGATGCGGCCCATGGCGGCAAGGAACTGCTTAGCAGATTTGCCGCCGCGCCGCTCATCGAAGAGTTCCGCCAATGTGAGAGCGTAGAGATCAGGGTCGCCGCATCCGCACTGGTTGAAGTAGTCCTCCAAACACCGCTGCACGGCGAAAATCATAGTATCTAGTCTCGGAACCTATTTGCCGCTCTTAAGTCTACCATCTGGTCGAAGGCCATACTCCTTGCAGAGATATTGACTTATTCGAAGGGACCGGTCGATTGCCTTCTTGGCCCAGGAGCCTGTGAATTCGAGAAGGCCCTGTTCTTTAAGGATTCGTAGCTCAAGGCTCACGTTTGGCGGCTTCATGCCAAGGTATTCAGCAATCTCGATAACTCCCCGAGTTCCGTCGGCAGCCAAATACACCTGGGCGCGGCGCTTGCCATGCCTAAAGATTTGCTTCACGGTATTCTCGTGCTTAGCGGCCTCTGCACGCAGGGCAAAGGCGTTCGTTTCATCTATAGAATCGACCTTGTGCTCTATATTGCCAAGGCGACTTAGTATCTGCTGATATGGGTCGTTGGCGGCGTTCTTCTTACCTCGCTTCACTTGTTCCTCGCCCCTTCCTCTTGGCACGATACAGGGACACCTTTACCGTGTTGGCCGGAATGCCGAGTAGCTCGGCGATCTCCGGCTGACTACACCCAACCTCGCCTGCATCGAAATCAACTCTGGCTGCCCGTGGCTCTCCTTCAGACCCTGCAATGTGACACTTACCAGAATTCTCAACAAGCGGGCCATGTCTCGCAGGGCAGCCAACTGATCCTGCTCAGGAGTCTGTCTCTGTCCCGGCGCCCGAGCTTTGCTTCCTCTTGGCATGCTTAGCCACCTTTGATATGCGGGTCCGGTCACCCCAGCATCAATCGGATCTCTCGCTGCCCTATTCCAGACACCGAAGCTTGCATGATGAACAGGTCTTCAAGCCGCCCGCGAATTCCGTCTAGTGCCGCGATAATTCTCTCGTTATCGGTCAAAGTTTTCGCCATCCCAGTCACAGTCCCTCCAATTCACTCAGATTTCTTGGGAACGTGCTTCAGAATGCTGTTCACGCGAACAATATTGCAGCCAACTATCTTCTGAATACTGTTCTGGGGTACCCGCGCCAATCCCAACTGGACGATCAGAATGTCCCGCAAAAGCTCCGCAATTTCTTCCTCCGGTGTTGCTGCCTTTTTTCTCGCCATGAGATACCCTCCTCAGGAAGCCACAGCGTCGCCCGAGGGTAATACATGAGTTAATCGTCGTCAATGCGCTGATACAGAGAATCTGCAAAGAAGAACCTGACAAAGTCTCTCGGAAGCCACCCGCTTGTACCGATCAATCCGCACCGATTCTCGGCTCCCGACCCCTGAAACCTCTCGCCCACTTCACTCCTCCTCATCCACGATCCTGATTTCCCTCACAAGCTTCATCACATCCCCCTCGCGCAGCTAGTCAGGTGTTTCTAGAGAGGACCGGAAGAGAGATTCTTCGGCGGAAAACGCCTCAGAATGACGGGCGCGGTGGCCGGTGGCGAGTGGTTAGTGGCTGGAAAGTTCCCACCTTCAGAAATCGCGGATGGGGCACGGGGACGGCGCGGAGAGGACCGGAAGAGAGATTCTTCGGCGGAAGACGCCTCAGAATGACGGGCGCGGTGGCTGGTGGCGAGTGGTTAGTGGGACGGCGCGGAGAGAAGCGGAAGAGAGATTCTTCGGCGGAAGGCGCCTCAGAATGACGGGCGCGGTGGCTCGTGGCGAGGGCAGAACCCCAAGGCTGCTGGCCATTAAGGCCAGCGCTACATGAGGAGACGGCGGCACCGGGCTATTGCGCCGGGCGCGGGTACGGGCGTAGCATACGCGGTGCCTGGCGTGGGCCGGGCGTGCCGGCGCGAAGCTAAGGTTTGGCTTTCCCGGTTTTCCTCTCCGCAGGAAGTTGCATCCTACAATGGTATGCGAATGAATTCGCTGCCCAGCATCGACCGCAAGAACCAGAATCGGCGCCCGCGACTCCACCCATTGAGGTCCGCCGGTTCCACAACCCCCAACGGGAAGATTTTCATTTGAGCTAGAGGAGGAAAAGAGATGGCCACTGCAACACAGACGATTCCGCTCGACCAGAATGTAGCGCGCTACGTTTCAAAGCCTCGCCAGATGTTGATCAACGGCAAGTGGGTGAATTCCGCTTCCGGCAAAACATTCCCGTCGTATAACCCGGCAACCGGCGACGTGCTCGCGCAAGTCACCGAAGGCGATAAGGAAGACATCAACCGCGCCGTAGCCGCCGCCCGCGCCGCATTCGAAACAGGCCCGTGGCGCAAGATGACTCCCTCGGAGCGCGGGCGCCTGATCTGGAAGCTCGGCGACCTCGTCGAGCGAAACAACGAAGAGCTTGCACAGCTTGAATCGCTCGACAACGGCAAGCCCGTCACCGTGGCGCGCGTGGCGGATGTGCCGCTAGCGGCCGACCTTTTCCGTTACATGGCGGGATGGGCGACGAAGATCGAGGGCAACACGATTCCCATCTCCGCGCACGGGGCGAAATTCCTTGCATACACGCTGCGCGAGCCGGTCGGCGTCGCTGGGCAAATCATCCCATGGAATTTCCCGCTGCTGATGGCGGCGTGGAAACTCGGCCCGGCGCTCGCGGCCGGATGTTGCGTGGTCCTGAAGCCGGCCGAGCAGACTCCGCTCACGGCGCTGCGGCTCGGCGAACTCATTCAGGAAGCCGGGATTCCGGACGGCGTGGTGAACGTGGTGCCGGGCTACGGCGAAACGGCCGGAGCGGCGCTCGCGGCGCATCCGGATGTCGACAAGATCGCGTTCACCGGCTCGACGGAAGTCGGCAAGCTGATCGTGCACGCGGCGGCGGGCAACCTGAAGAAGGTGTCGCTCGAGCTCGGCGGCAAGTCGCCGAATATCGTCTTCGACGACGCCGACATCGACAACACCATTCCGGGCGCGGCGATGGCGATCTTCTTCAACCACGGGCAGTGCTGCTGCGCGGGCTCGCGGCTGTACGTCGAGCAGAAGCAGTTCGACAAGGTGGTCGACGGCGTGTCGCAGATCGCGTCGAAGATCAAGGTGGGGCCGGGCATGGAGCCGGCGACCGAGATGGGTCCGCTGGTTTCCGAGGAGCAGCTGAATCGCGTGTGCGGCTACCTCGAATCCGGATTGTCGGAGGGCGCGAAGGCCACGACGGGCGGCAGCCGTCAGGGCGAGCGGGGCTACTTCGTGAAGCCGACCGTGCTTGTCAACACGAACGACAAAATGAAGGTGGTGCGCGAGGAGATTTTTGGCCCCGTGGTCACCGCGATTCCGTTCAAGGATGTCGACGACCTGATCGCCAAGGCCAACGATACCGAATACGGCCTCGCCGCCGGCGTGTGGACGCGCGACATCAAGAAGGCTCACCGCACCGCGGCGGCGCTTCGTGCGGGCACCGTGTGGATCAACTGCTACAACGTGTTCGACGCGGCGCTCCCGTTCGGCGGATACAAGCAATCCGGATGGGGCCGCGAGATGGGCCACGAAGTCCTCGAGATGTACACGGAGGTGAAATCGGTCTGCACGCCGATTTCATAATTTGGATCTGCTTGTCAACGAGCCCCATCCTTCCGGTTTCATGAGAAGGATGGGGCTTTTTGTTTGCGTCGGGGGCGGCTGAAGCGATTTCGTTCTGCCCGCGTCAATATTGGTAGAATAGTCTCAGAGGATTTCCATGGCGTCGCCGGCGATACGAAATTTCATGAAGCAGCAGGGATTCGCCGATGAGCCGTCGGCGCTCTGCGACATGCACTTCGCCGGACTCTATTTTCAGCCGCGCATCGTCGGGAGTCTCATTGTGGCGGGCATCGCGCTGCATGTTTTCGGCTACGCGGCGTGGCGGATCCAGGCAGTGATTTGGTCGATGATCTTGTTCTTTGCGCTTTCTGCGGTCCTGTGGTGGAACGTCGCCTTTCCCGATCTCAATCCCTTCGAGCAGTTCTACAACCGCGTGTTTGCCGCGCCGCGGGGGCGTGCGCTGCTCGTTCCCGCGCCCGGACCGCGGCGTTTTGCGCAGGCGATTGCGGCCGCGTTCACGCTGATTGTGGGCGTGGCGCTGCTGAACGGCTGGAATATGACCGCGTGGATATTCGAGGCGTTTCTGGTGGCGGCGTTTTCGATGTTGCTCTTCGGAAAATTCTGCCTCGGCGCTTACATTTTCCTTCTTCTCCGGGGGCAAGTCTCGCTCGCGAATTCGACCCTTCCCTGGGCGCGCTCCTAGATACTCGTCGCATCGTCATTTGCCTGTGACCGGATTCTTGTAGTGGTAGGGCGGGATGAAGACGTCCGGGTACAACTTGTACTCGACGGTGGTCGGGCGATCCGGCGGGAGGCCCTTGATGGCGCCGGGAGGCGGATTGCCGCCCTGATCCCAGCCCTTGTAATAGTCGACGTAGTAGGTCATGTAATAGTGCAGCTGCGAAATCTTCCACACGCCGTCCTCTTTCACGTACTCGTTCTCGTACACTCCTCCGCCCCACTGCGCGCTGCGGTGCAGCATGCCGAACTGCTCGAAGGCGCGCCAGCGGGCTTTGGCCGTCTTGCCGTCCGGGGCGATGTTGATGACGGGCTGAAACTGCACGTGATTGAAAAGCGTGCCGTACTTGAGATCGGGAAGCGTGTGGAGATACGCGCGGACGCGGTCTTGCCCCACGTAGACGCCGCGGAGACCGATCTCGAGAGTGCCGTCTTTCGCGAAAAGATCGGCGACCTGGTCCCACAGGCATTTGTCGACGTAATAGCCGTAGATGGCCTGGAGATTTGCGAGGGCGACGTAGTCCTGCGCGGCCGTGGCTTGCGCCTGAAGCGCGGCCACCTGCGTTTTGAGCGCATCGATTTCGGACGCGCGATCTTTTTTGTCACCACCGCCGGCTAGAGCAACTCCCGCTACGACGAAAAGAGAAACAGCGAACAAAATCAACGCGGATTTCATTTTCATGTGGTGATGCCTCCCCCCGTTCGGACGGGAGAGTATCACGGGGGGAGTGGCTAGTGACGAATGGCTAGAAAGCTTGCGAAATGGCTCGTGCGTGGCTGCGTGAGAGCAGATTAAACACAGAGAGCACTGAGAAAATCATTGAGACCACAGAGAAAGCAGAAGATTCCACCGCTCCCTTCGCTTTAGTGCGCTCAGGGCAGGGAGGCGCAGAGGACGCGGAGACTGCGAGGTATGAAAATTGAATGTCGCTTGTTGCGCGGGAAAGAGAGATCCTTCGCCCGGCGAAAACCAACGGCGCCGGGCTCCCTTCGACTTCGCTCAGGGCAGGCAGGATGACGACCCTCGTCGGGTCGTCACTTTGCGGCGACGATTGGGGAGGTCTTGCCCCAGTTGCCGGTGAAGACGAAGGATGAGACCGGCTTGCGAGAGCGCGGCGCGGTCTCGCGTTCGCGCATTTGGTCGGGCAGGCTCGCCGGATCGCCGGGGTAGCCGATCGCGAAGCCTGCGACGGCTTCGTAGTCCGCGGGGATCGAAAAAATCTGGCGCGCCTTATCGGGAATGATGCCCGCCATCTGATGGATCTGCAAGCCAAGCGCCGTTGCCTGCAAGGCGAGATTCGCGGCGGCTTGGCCGACGTCGTGAAACGCGTGACGATTCTGCGAACCGTCGTGGGGCATTTTGTGCGCGGCGACACTAAGCGCAACGACGGGCGCATTCTTGGCCCAGCCCTGATTGAACTCGACGAAGCTATCGAGGACCTTTTTATAATTTTCCGGATCGTCTTTCGTGCCGACAATGAAATACCACGGCTGCGCGTTGTAGGACGACGCCGCCCAGCGCGCCGCTTCGAAAAGGCTGCGCAACTTATCCGGCTCGACGGGGCGCGAGTCGAACGCGCGCGGACTCCAGCGATGGCTGATCAGATCGTGAATCACCGTGTCGGCGGGCGCCGGTCTTTTGTGGTCGTGCATCATTCCTCCTCGAATTTCGTCCAAGTGCGCGAGTATTTAACCACAAATCGGATGCAGGACGAGCGTCCGAGGTTTCCGCCCGAAGCTGCGATTTCGGCTACGTCGATTTGGGTGCGCGCGCCCCATCGACCGACATCGGGCCGGGGCCAAATGCCGCCAAGAACAGCAGGCCGCCCATGATCGCGAGATTTTTCTCGAAGTGGAGCATGTTGTTCAGACGGTCTCCTCCTTGCATGGCCCAAAAATTGTGGAAGATGAACGTGGTGGGAATCATGTACAGGAAAACGATCCAGGCGGTGAATTTGGTGTAGAGACCCACGAGAATCGCCAGCCCGCCGACTAACTCGATGATCATTGCTATGGCGAGCGCCACGGCCGGGAGAGGCAAATGTTTCGATGCTACGAATCCTTCCTCCATCGAGAAACCGGTGATTTTTCCGATACCGGCAAGGATGAAAACCGCGCTCATGAGAATTCGCCCGATCAAAGGCACGATGCCGCCCGAAGAATTGGCCATATGCGTCTCCTTTCAATTTGTGCGAATGCCAGAAGAGCTTCAGGACCCCAAACCAGGGGGAAGCTATCACAAAAGCGACCCGAGGCGGGAGTCCCGAATCGCTTTTGAGGATGCTTAGGCCAGATCGAAGAGCAGAACCTCGGACGGCTCCTGCGCTTCGACTTTGATGTTCGTTTCCTGCGAGATGGCGGCGCCATCGCCTGCCTTCAACTCGGTCCCATTCAGTTTCACTTTGCCGCGCGCGACCTGCAGCCACGCACCGCGATCAGGCTCGAGCGAATGCTCCGCGCTCGCGCCCTTATCGAGGCGCGCGATATAGAGATTCGCGTTCTGGCGAATCGTCACCGGGGCTTTGGGTCCCGCGACGAGGCTGAATTTGTTGCGCAGCTCGACATCGGGGAAAGCTAGTTGCTCGTAGGCCGGATCGAGGCCGCGGCGTTCGGGCAACAGCCAAATCTGCAAGAGATGAACCGGGTCCTTCTGCGACGGGTTGAACTCACTGTGCAACACGCCGCGGCCCGCGGTCATATGCTGTAATTCGCCGGGACGAATCACGCCGCTGCCGCCCGTGTTGTCGCGATGCTCGAGAGCGCCATCGAGAATCCAAGTGAGGATTTCCATGTCGCGGTGCGGATGCGTGGGGAAACCGCCGCCGGGCGCGACGACGTCCTCATTGATCACGCGCAACGAGCGAAACTGCATGTGTTCTGGATCGTAATACTGGTCGAACGAAAAGGTGAAGCGGCTGTCGAGCCACGAGAGTTTATTGCGCCCACGCTCTTCGCTGGGGCGGATTTCGATCATGGTGTTTTCTCCTGTGTATGAGAGATTCGATGCGTGTGCCGGGCGAAGGATTCGGATCGGCGGCGGCGCCCGGCAGTCAGGGCTTCTGGGCGGGGCGGATAAGCACTTCGCTGATAAAGCTTTGCGGCGCCTGGGTGACGATGCCTTCGACCGCGTGAGCCACGTCTTCGGGCTGCAGCATCTTGCTCGTGTCTTTACCTGTATGGGGCGAAAAGTCCGTGGCAACCGACCCCGGCAAAATCGCGCTGACGCGAACACCGAGCGGGCGCAGATCCTCGGCCATGCACTGCGTGAGGCCAAGCAAACCCCATTTCGAAGCGCAGTAGATCGCGCCGCCCGCGAAGGCGTTCTTGCCGGAGAGCGAGCCGATATTGATGATGTGTCCGCCGCAGCGCTGGATCATTCCCGGCGCGACCGCCTTGCTGAGCAGGAACACCGCCTTCAAATTGGTGTCTAATACTGCGTCCCAATTCGCCTCGGACGCTTCTTGGACGGGAGCAAAATATCCGATGCCTGCATTGTTGACGAGAATCTCGATTGGGCCGAGCGACTGCTCGGTCTCGCGCACGAGGGACGCGATTTCGTTTGCGCTGCGAATGTCCGCGGGAATCGCGACGACGCTTGCGCCCGCTTGCTTCAGGCCGGCCGCCGCCGCTTCGAGTCTTTTGGAATCGCGCGCGCAGATCGCGACC
>JBKQNJ010000044.1:0-41469 GCA_052146315.1 Candidatus Acidiferrales bacterium
ATAAGTGTCTCTGTTGGGGGAATAAGGCAGAAATTCCAGTCCGCGTTGAGCGCATTTGTCGGGCTACATGGCCACGCAGATTACCATCAAATGGTAGGCGCGGGATTTCGCTTCGCACTGAACAAAACTGACGGAGGAATGCATGTCACGGAGATCGATAGCAGTGCTAGTGGCCGTGGTAGTTCTGGGCACGCTGGCCATAGCTCAGGAAAAGGCACGTCCTATGAGCCCCACAGGCACCGCTTCGACTCAGGTACTCGGGAAATGGGGCGGAGTAAATCCTCGCAGCCCCCACGGCGGCAAGCTTTATCAGGGCGGCCAGTGGATTGACATCACCTACGGCCGACCAATCCTGCGAGGGCGCGATCCGTGGGGCTCCGGCGCCGACTACGGCAAAGCTCTCCTCTTGGGCGCGCCCATCTGGCGGGCTGGCGCCAACGTTTCGACCCGCCTCAGAACCGACGTGCCCCTGGTCATCAACGGCACCACCGTCCCGCCCGGCGAATACAGCCTGTTCATCGACCTGAAGCCGGGTAACTGGACCTTCGTGGTTTCCAACTGGCCTGCGGCGCAGAAATATGACCCCAGCAACAAAGACGCGCTTTGGGGCGCGTTCGACTACACTCCCGACAAAGACGTCGTCCGCGCGCCCATGACAATGACGACGCTGCCCTGGTCCCGCGACGAGCTTACCTGGGAGTTCCTTGACATGACCGACGCCGGCGGCTCCATGGCCATCAGCTGGGGGAAACAAATGGCGTCCGTTCCGTTCACCATCGGACACTAAGGTTCGGTTCGGAACATCACGTCGACGACGTTCAGTCCTTCAGAGGGACGGCCATGAATGCTGCACCGTTCCTGGCACCCGTGTGGAGTACGGAAACATGGCGACGCCAGTTTTCGCGCCATCAGCTTATCAAAGGACCTTACGAGGTGATTTAAGGTCCACTAACACAAAACCTCTCGATGAGCCTGCGTGTGATCCCGCCATGACTTTCTGAGCGATGGTATAGTGGCTGTCGAGGATTGACGATGGCGAACGACATTCCAGAGGACTTGCAGGAAAAGGCCGCGATCATGCGGGAGTTCGGAAGGCTTCGTGCCTCCGGGCAACCAGTTCCCGCAGAGTTGCAGGCGAGGCACGTCAACGCCACGAATGATCGCTACGCCACTGGTCCGGATCCTGGCGAGCGCATACCCGATTTCTCGCTTCCAGACCAACACAGCGTTCTGCGTTCTGTCGCGAATCTCGCGGGTCCCAACGGCCTGCTGCTCGTTTTTCATCGAAGCGCCGATTGGTGACGCTACTGCCGATCCCAACTGGTCGAGTTGGAACAATCGCGGTCAATGCTCGAAGGCAATGGTCTGCGCCTCGCCGCGGTCAGCTACGATTCCCGGGAAACTCTCCAGCATTTTGCGGAGAAATATCAGATAGAGTATCCGCTTCTGTCCGATCGGGACAGCGCCGTCATCCGCAGCTTTGGCATCTTGAACACCAACATTGCTCCCAACCTGCGCGCGCACGGCGTGCCACATCCTATGGAGTATCTGATCGCGCCGGACGGGCTGGTCATCCACAAGTATTTCGTGCCCAACTACCAGCATCGTGTCACCGCGTCGTCTGTCGCCTTTCGAGAATTCGGAGTTGTCGGTGAGGAGGCCCCGGTCGTCACTCTGCGAAGCGGCGCGCTGAGTGTAGACATTGGACTTTCCACCGCGAGAGCATTCGCGGGCCAGCAAATCAGTTTCTTTGCCAGGTTCGCGCTCGAGCCCGGCTGGCACGTCTACGGCGCTCCTTTGCCTGAAGGTTACATCAGCACGTCCGTGACGTTCGACGGCGCAGCAATCGTCGAGCAGTCCTTCGAGCTGCCTCCAGCCGCGCCAATGCGAATGGACTTCCTCGGGGAAACAGTTCCGGTGTACAGCGGCTCATTCCAAGGCTCAGGCTCGCTGCTGCTCAGGTTTCCGCTCGATGCCGGAAAGATCGTGCTGTCCGGTCGCGTCCGTTTTCAGCAATGCTGCGACACCACCTGTGAGCCGCCGGAGACGATCCCATTCGAGTTGCCATTGACTCTTGAGCCGTTCATGGACGCAACGCGGAGCAAGTAATCGTGGCTCTCTGTTGCGGCGCGCTGGATGAATGATTGCTTCTTCTTGGCCGCGATGTATGCACGCGATCTCGTAAACACGCATATCCGGCTTCTATTGCATTTCATGTGAACCGAGGCTGCCAACCCAGGCGAGGGTGGTCCCTTTTTCGCGCCCGTGTCCGCTAATCCCGTCAATTTCGTGCTAACGACGATCCGGGAAAGGACAATCCGGCTAATCGCGAGTTCGCCGGGAACTCTTGCTCTTATTGATTACTTCCGAGGGCCAACGGCTGTAGAGTATCTCCCGGGAAGCAGCCACGATTGAGGAGAGCCACCATGAAGCGACTGCTGTACGCCGCAATTTTTCTGATCGTCGCCCTGCCTGTCTTCGCGCAGGGCCCACAGGATTTCGTTGGGAACTGGACAAGCGATCCGGGCACTCCGACGATGACGCGCAAGCTGGCGCTCGACGGCAAAGTGATCGTCATGACTGAGTTGCAGCCCGGCCGCAACGGCGGTCCGGAAATGACGATCATTCGCAAGTACCCGACCGACGGCAGCACCGTCACCATGGACAATGGGATGTGGGACGGCGCGACAGCCACCGGCAAGATGGAAGGCAACGTTCTGACCGTGGATACCACCATGAAGAACGGCCGGAAGTTTCACGATGTCTGGACGCTTGCTGCGGATGGCAAACACTACACCAACGATATGGTGATCAGCGGCGGCGGGGGACAAGGCGGCCAAGGTGGCGGTCAGGGCGGCGCCAGCGGGGCTCCACGCACCGTCAAGTTCTCGTTCACCAAGCAGGATTAGAGCCGCGGCGATCGATGCACAACAAGGAGAAACCCTCATGGATACCGACAATAGGCTCACTCCTCTTCGCGTGGCGCTCGTGGTGGTTGGGATCATCTTCATCGTCGGCGTGTATCCCTTGACCATTGTCTGGCCGTCTGGATGGGCGTGGCACATGGGTGGGCCCTCGATGTATCTGCAGATGATCTTGGGGATTTACGCCACGCTGGGAGTTTTCCTCTTACTCGCGGCGCGCAGCCCACTCAAGAATCTGAGCCTTATCTGGTTTACGGTCTGGTCGAGTGTTGTGCATGGCGGCATCATGGCGGCGCAGGCCATTGTCTACCCAGAGCATCGCGGACATTTGCTCGGCGATGTGCCGGCTCTGTTGCTGATAGCTATCGTGCTTGCGGTCCTGACGCCTCGTGGGGCAAAAGCGGAGGCATAGTTCGATTCGTAGCTTTTCGATACCCGCCGATTCTGGGCGAGTGTGACGGGGCGAGGTCCCCGGACACACTTCGCCGCGGGGCCGGCAAATCCTCACTGCCTGGGCTGGCCGCCCGCTGGCTCGGCTGATTCGCGAATGCGCGAGACGATATAGGCTTGGATCGCGCGCACTTGCTCGGCATTCAGGATTTTGCCGAACGACGGCATGCCGACCGAGGCGAGGCTCCCACCGCGAACGATGCCGTCGTACCCTTCAAGGACGCTCTTACTTGAGTAACGGAGATCGGCCACCGGGCCGGCTACGGCGTTTATTCCGTGGCAATGCGCGCAGTTGCCGCCGTAAAGCAGCGCTCCTTGATGCACCTCTTGCGGCGACGCGTTGATGCTGATGGAGGGCACGGGCGGATTCTTGTGGCCGTAAGCGGGGGCGTGCAGAGTGGCAGTGCCGCCGAGCATGAACGTGAGAATCCGTCCATAGCCGGGCTTTACCGGGCCCGCGCCCGGAGCATTGAACAATCCGGGGGTGCCGCCCCATCCCGCGAGTATCGACACATACTGAACGCCATCAATCTGGTAAGTTACAGGAGGGGCCATGATTCCGGTGCCCGCGTCGAACGCCCACAGTTGCTTGCCGTCGGTGGCGCGATAGGCGGCGAAGATACCGTCCGCGCGCCCTTGAAACACGAGGTTGCCGGCCGTCGCAAGAGTTCCCCCGCTTTCCGCCACGGGATACTTCACGCGCCAAGCCGCGCGCTGCCGCACCGGATCCCACGCTACGAGCTCTCCCGTCGGGGGCGGCAGAGAAGCCAGTTTGGCGTTGAGCGGGCCATCGTAGTTCTCCAAGCCTATGTTCAGGTCATCGGGATCGTATTTCCATTTTGCATCAGGCGCATGCAACATGTGCGTGTCGACCTTCGCCGACAAATAGACGAACCCAGTGGCCGGGCTGAAGGCGATCGGGTGCCAGTTATGCGCGCCATCGGGGCTGGGCGAGACGATCACGGGCTTCGGACCTTCGTAACCCATCTTCGATTCAATGGGCCGGCCGGTTTTGGGATCAAGCCCGGTGGCCCATGTGATGTCGCCGACGAATGGCGTGCCCGAGATGAACTCTCCCGTCTTACGATCGAGAACGTAGAAGAACCCGTTCTTATTCGCCTGCATGATCACTTTTCGCATGCGCCCGCCGATGGTCAGGTCGGCCTGCACCAGCGGCTCCGTGGCGTCGTAGTCCCAGTTGTCCCCGGGCGTGGTTTGGAAATGCCAGGCGATTTCGCCGTTGCTGGCGTGCACGGCCAAGATCGACGCGGTATACAGACAGTCGCCTCCGCCGCGGAGCGAGCGATACCAGGAGGTGGGGTTGCCCGTGCCGAAGTACAGCAGGTCGAGCTCAGGGTCGTAGACGATTCCTTCCCAAGCCGCGCCGCCGCCGCCCGTTTTCCACCATTCGCCGCTCCAGGTTTTCGCGGCGCTTTCCATGGACTTCGACTCGAACCCCTTCGAAGGGTCGCCCGGCACGATGTAAGAGCGCCAGACCATCTTTCCGGTTTCGGCGTCGTACGCCGAGATATATCCGCGCACGCCAAACTCGCCGCCTGCGTTGCCGATAACCACCATTCCTTTGGCGATGCGCGGCGCGCTGGTAATCGCGTACGGCGTGGTGCTGTCCGCCGTTGATACCGACCACACTGGAGCGCCGGAGTGCTCGTCGAGAGCGATCAGGCGGCTGTCGAGCGTTCCCACGTACACCTTGCCCTTGTATAGCGCCACACCGCGATTCACCACGTCACAGCAGATGAAAAAAGCGTGTGCGCGAGGCACCTTGGGATCGTACCTCCAGCGAAGCTCTCCCGTCTTCGCATCGATCGCGTAGACCACGCTCCAGGAACCGGTGGCGTAGATGACGCCATCCTCCACCAGCGGCGTCGCTTCCAGACCCCGCGTGGTGTTGAGTTCCCGGCTCCAGGCCAGGCCGAGTTTGCCGGCGGTTTCGTCGTTGATCTGATTCAGCGGACTGAACCGGTGGTCGTCGTCTGTCCGCCCGTACATGAGCCAATTACTCGTGTCGCGATCAGCGCTTCGGAGCATCGAGTCATCGAGGGGTTTAGTTTGCCTGCCGGAACTGAGGAACAGAAGAATCGGGACTGCGACCCAGGCTATGTAGTTGTGCTTCAACATGGACGCAAACTACTCGGCGCAGATTGAAAAGTCAACCTCGCTGCTCTTCTAACGCTCATCCCGGCCGCCAGAAAGAAGCGTCCTGCGGTTAGGTCGTTGGCTTATACGGCGACATCCTGATGTAAGCTCCTGTTCCAGCTTTCTTGTAAACGTTTCAGCACCAGTGGTCGATCCATTCTGGCGAGGGGTGCAACTGTGAAATCAACATCGGTTTCCTCAAACGTCGAGCAGACGCTGAAGTCGTGGATTTTCTGCGTGCAGGATTACTCGTCGCTCGCCGTTCAGTCGGTCCGGGCATTCTTCACCACGACGCGCTACCTTGGCGACTTGGTTGAACAGATGGATCTCATCGGAGTGGGCTCGGTGCTGATCATCGTAGTCGCGCTCATTTGCGTGGGCGGCGTAATCGTACTCAACGCAGCATCGCAATTCAGGCGTTTCGGCGAAACAGCTTTGACGGGCGACGCCCTTTCGCTCTCGCTCCTCCGCGAGCTTGGTCCGGTGTTCTGCGCGCTCCTGGTGGCTGGCCGGAATGCGACCGGGATGGCTTCCCAATTGGGTTCCATGGTTGTAACCGAACAGGTGGACGCGATGCGGAGCATGGGCGTTGATCCCATCAGTAAGCTCATGACGCCGCGCGTCTTTGCGACCGTGTTCATTCTGCCGCTGCTCGTTGCGATCGGAGATTGCGCGGGCTTGCTCGGTGGATTCCTCGTCGCGCGTATCACGCTGCACTTGAATGCGGAGCAGTTCTGGACTCGCGCCATCAGCGCGCTGGCCGCCGGCGATATTGTGATCGGCTTTTCGAAGCCGCTTGTTTTCGGCTTTTTCGTCGCGACAATCGGATGCTATCAGGGGCTGCGCGTAAAAGGTGGGACGGAAGGTGTGGGCCGTGCAACGATTATGGCGTTTGTGGTGTCCGCGTTGACCGTGCTCGTCGCGGACTTGTTCCTCACGCGCCTTTTGCTCTACATATTCAATTTGTAAGAGCTCTGCGCCTCCATCATTGGGTCAAGGAGTGGGAGCCATGACCACCCGCCAGCGCAAGGTTACCACGTAGCTCAGCCGAGCCGCAGTCCGGATCTTCGCCGCCAACGAGCGCATGAACCAGATTCTGATCGAGCATCTTGATCCCGCCGCATGGAATGCCAGATTGCCCGGCAAAATCCGCCCCATCGCGGCGATTTTTACCCACATGCACAACGTCCGCTCGAAATGGATCAGGCTGACCGCGCCGCACCTGAAGGTTCCGCGCCAGCTCAACCGCACGCACTGCACGCCGCGGCAGGCCCGCGCGGCATTGGCCGAGAGCGCCGCTCGCTGCGCGGAGATGCTCGCGGAAGCGCTCGGCAGTGGCGGGCGCATCGAGAAGTTTCGCCGGGACGGCTGGGGCCAGCCCTGGCCCGTCGGCGTTGAAATGCTCTGCTACATGCTTACTCACGAAGCTCACCATCGCGGCCAGGTGTGCATGCTCGCGCATCAGCTGGGATCCCCGCTGCCGGGCGCGCTAACGTCCAGGATGTGGAATTGGGAAAAACTGTGGAAAGAGTGCGGGGCGCCCAGCGGCCCCGGCGCCAATTCCTAGCGAATCGGTCGAATACCCGATCGGCCCTCTACCTGCTCTAAAACTGGCCCTTAGAGCAGTAGCATCTTCGATTCGACGCGCCTAAAATTCTTCTAACGTTCCGGGGGAGCGTTTCGTTTCAGTGCAAAAATCGCAGCAATTTCGAGGCAAAACGCAGTCCCAGCCGGCCACCCGCCCGCCAGAAGTTTCCTCTTTTCTATCGCGCCGAGATGGATATAATGCGGTCGGTTCCCCGAAAGCGGGCGAGAGGCAGGCGAAACTGGCCTCTCGAACGCAACGAAGTTCCAGCCAATGGAAGGGTTCCAGCGTGGATGACCGTGCGGCCGCCAAACTGTCGGCCGGCGGTTTCGTTTCGAATTCATCCTCGGCGTGGAATCCGCTGGCGCTCTTTGGGAGCCCCGGCTTCACATCGACGAATGCGCGCGTCGCCCTAGCCCAACCGAACGGGCACGGGAGAGAACGATGATCGAAGCACGAAGATATTTGCAGGGCCAGATTGTCGAAGGACGATTTCCGCTCATCCAGTACCTCGGCGGCACCGAGCACGGCGGCGTGTTCTTGACGGAGTGCGCAGACACCGAAGACCATCGGGCCGCGATCAAACTGGTCGATGCGCCGCCGGGAAATGCCCAGCCTCAACTCACCCGCTGGCGGCTCGCCGCGCGCTTTTCGCATCCGCACCTAATCCGCCTGTTCGACGCAGGCCGTTGCACGGTCGAAAACACCCCCATGCTCTACGTCGTCATGGAATACGCGGAAGAGAATCTCGCCGAGATTCTCACCCAGCGCCCGCTCTCGCCTGCGGAAACCAAGGAAATGCTCGGCCCCATGCTGGATGCTCTCGGCTACATTCACGGAAAGGGTTTCGTGCACGGCCACATTCAGCCGTCGAACATCATGGCCATCGGAGATCAATTGAAACTTTCGAGCGATCGCATCTGCCGCGTCGGCGAGCTCGGCGAGCGCCGCAATGGCAACGCGCGCTATTGCGCGCCGGAATGCGTCGCCGGCGAACTCTCCACGGCGGGCGATGTCTGGTCGCTGGGCGTGACGCTCGTCGAATGCCTCACCGGGCGTTTGCCGGAGACGGAAGAAAATGGAACGGTCTCCCTGCCCGCGGAATTGCCCGCGCCGTACCTCGAACTGGCGCGACATTGCCTAGCCAAGACTCCCAAGCGCCGCTGGAATGTCTCGAACCTCAAGGCGCGTCTCGAACTCAAGGCTGCTCTCGTCGAAGTCGAAGAGGTCGATCCCCCAGTCGCGCGCCGGGAGGAGGCGCCCTCGAAGCACCGTTATCCCCTTGCTTGGATTGGCATGGGGCTCGCTCTGGCGGCGATCCTGATCGTGGTATTGCCCAAGTCCGGCTCGCACAAAGCGTCGCCGGCAACTCATCCGGCCGCGATCGAAGCGCCCGTAGCGCAATCAAAGGTCTCGTCCGCAAAAGCAGAAGAGGAAGCCCCTGCGCAAGTGCAGCCTCAGTCCTCCACTGGCGCAAGCTCAGCCGTAAGCGATGTGGCCGAGGCGGCTCCCTTGCCTGCTGCCGCTCCCCCAGCTCCGGTCAAGCCCGCAGCCTTGCCTTCGCCGCCGGTCGCAATCCTCGCGCGAGGCGAAGTGCTCAACCGCGTGCTACCCGACGTGCTCCGCTCCGCCAGCGCCACCATTAGCGGCACCGTTCGCGTGCGCGTGCGGGTCAACGTGGATCCCTCCGGCAACGTCACAGACGCGCAATTCGATTGGCCGGGACCAAGCCGCTATTTCGCCCGATTGTCCATGGCCGCCGCCCGCGAATGGAAATTCCGCCCGCCGGACGTCAACGCCAAAAGCGCTCCGAGCGAGTGGACCATCCGCTTCGACTACACGAACAGCGCAACCACCGCAACCGCCGTCGTACTGCATCCCTAAGCCCCAACACCTGCTTCCGAGTCTCCGGCGCAGGCGAAAGGCGGCGCCGCGCTCGAAATAGGCGAATCGAGCCGATAGATTTAATGAATTGGACGATACCAACGTCTACCCTGTATTTTTCAAACTGATCGAATCGACCGAGTTGCTGCGTCGTTCGAGACACTCCCGGCTGGGCATGACTAGCCCGGCCCACTGGACATCACAAAACACTATGAAGAAATATAAACTGGAGTACATCTGGCTCGACGGCAGAAAACCCATTCCCGAGTTGCGCGGCAAGACCACGATCAAGGCGTTTGAAAATCCGCCCACGCTCGCCGATCTGCCTCTCTGGGGTTTTGACGGCAGTTCCACGATGCAGGCGGAAGGTCATAAATCCGATTGCATCCTGAAGCCCGTCGCTCTGTATCCCGATGCCGCCCGCAAAGACGGCTACCTCGTCCTCAGCGAAGTAATGCATCCGGACGGCACGCCGCATTCCACCAATATGCGCGCTACCATCGAGAACGATCCCGACCTCTGGATCGGCTTCGAGCAGGAATATTTCCTCTATAAGGACGGGCGCCCTCTCGGCTTCCCGGAGGACGGTTATCCCAAACCGCAGGGTCCCTATTACTGCGGCGTCGGCTATAAATACATGGGCAACATCGCCCGCCAGATCGTCGACGAACACTTGGATCTGTGCCTCGCGGCCGGCATCAACCACGAAGGCATCAACGCCGAAGTCGCGAAAGGCCAGTGGGAATTCCAGATTTTCGCGAAGGGCTCTGCCAAAGCCGCGGACGACACCTGGATCGCTCGCTACCTGATGGCGCGCCTCTGTGAGAAATACGAGGTGGATTTCGAATTGTATTGCAAGCCGATCAAGGGAGACTGGAACGGCTCCGGCATGCACACCAATTTCTCGACGAAATACATGCGCGAAGTGGGCGGCAAGGAATATCTCGAGGCCCTCATGGCGGCCTTTGAAAAGTACATCCCCGAGCACATCGCCGTGTATGGCCCCGACAACCATCTACGCTTGACAGGCCTGCACGAAACGCAAGCCATCGACAAGTTCAGCTTCGCTCTGTCGGATCGCGGCGCTTCCGTCCGGCTGCCCGTCAACTTCATCAAGAACGGTTACCGGGGCTATCTCGAGGATCGCCGCCCCAACTCCGAAGGTGATCCGTACCAGATCGTCTCGCGCATCCTGAAGACGATCAACACCGTCCCGAAGCCCGAACTGCTGGCCGCCAGCGCCGACTAAGTCTCGAGCAGCGAGTGGGCCGCCAGCATAGCGGCTCACTCGCCGCTTCTCCCCGCCGCAGTTCCCCTCCAAAAACTCCCGCGTCATGCTAGGCCGCTCGGCGTGGCTGCGCTATCCGGTTTTGGGCGCCCCTGCGGAAGCGAGCTTCCTGCGCGCGGAGGCAGGATGTACACCTCGTTTGATTGATGCTAGCTTCCAGACATGGCCCGGCCAGTGTGGTCGTCCCGATACGCAGTCATCTGTCCGGTTTGCAAGGGCAGTATGCTTCCCAGTAACTGCTCGAGGGAAGGCAACGCCTTTCGTTGTCCTGTGTGTCGCCAATTGCTGGAATTCGACGTTGCAGAGTGGCTGCCAATACTCGTTGCGGTGATGAGCTTGGCAATCGGGATCGCTCTAGCCTATGAATGCGGATTAGGTTTCCTTTTCGCGGTCAGTGCGGCCCTCTTCACGTTCTTCGCGGCTTCCGTCGTCATCGGAGGCGTTTGGCCTTGGAAGGCAAGGATATGTTTCAAGGACGGCGACACCGGACTGCACCTAACGGACAGACCCCGCCGTTGACCAAGATCGGACTCAAAGCTAGCGACCGAGAAGAATTCCAAATCACACCTCGCGCTTCGTGCGTTGTCACATCGCTACGCCTCCGGCTAAGTGCCGGTTTTCGCGATAGCGTCCATGGCCGGCCACTCTTCGGCGAGGACGGCGTACAAATACGAATCGCGCCACTCATTCTTTTCGAAGGCGTTTTTGCGGAAGTGGGCTTCGCGGCGCATCCCGATTTTTTCCATCACGCGATACGACGCGCGATTGCGCGGATCGCACGTAGCCCACACGCGATGCAGTCCTGCGCGGCGAAACGCGGCGTCGACCACCGCGTGCGCGGCTTCCGGCATGTAGCCGCATCCCCAATAGCGCCGCGCGAGGACGTAGCCGATGTCCCCGGCGCGGTTGGGCTCGTCCTTGATGCGCAGCCCAATCGACCCGATCACGCGCTGCTCGCTCTTGAGCTCGATCGCGAGCCCCACCGAATTGCGCGGCCATTCCTTCTGCTCTTCGAGCGTGCGCGCGAGGAAGGCGCGCGTCAGCTCGCGCGTGTTCGGTCCCCAGATCAGCAGCCGGACGACCTCCGGATCCGAAGCGTATTCGTGGATGTCCAGCTCGTCCTCAGGACGAAATTCGCGCAGCACCAGCCGTGTCGTCCCAATCGGGAACCAGCGCGTCATGCTCGTATTTTAATGGCGCGGACGCCCGCACAAAGAGCAAATTGGTGAATTCTGCGGCCACGGTGTCTCTGCGCCCTCTGCGTCTCCTTGCCCTGACGAAGGAAGGGAGCGGCAACCTCTCTGCCTCGTTCTTTTCTCTGGGGCCTCATGCCGTATCTCTGTGATCTCCGTGTTTAGCTCAGGCTCGCTTTCGCAGTCATCCAGCCACTCGCTTGCCGCGCCGTAGCGTGTTTTTGGCGAAGGCGGGTCACGCGCCACCCACTCTATTCGCCTTCTATTCGCCCACAAGAAATCTGTTAATATAGGCTCTCCCGCGCATGGTGACCACCACAAATCCGAAGGACCGCCCCGCACCCGGCTCGGGCTTCCCCCTGAATCCCGAGCAGCGCGCAGCCGTCGGGCACGGCGAAGGACCGCTCCTGGTGATGGCGGGCGCGGGCACCGGCAAGACCCGCGTCATCACGGAACGCATCGCCGCGCTGCTAGCGTCGAATCCCGATCTCGCCGGCGAAAACATTCTCGGGCTCACTTTCACCGACAAAGCCGCGGCGGAAATGAAGCGCCGCGTGATGAAAGCCGCTGGAGACGACCGTGCCAAGGATGTCTGGCTCAGCACGTTCCATTCATTCTGCCTCGAGAAGGTCCTGCGCGAAGCGAATCCCGAAATTCAGCCGCTTGACGACATCGACCACCGCATCCTCCTGCGGCGCCACATCGTCGAGCTCGACCTCAAGATTTTCCGCCGCCTGTCCGACCCGGCAGAATTCCTGCGCGACTTCCAGACGTTTTTCTCGCGCTGCCAGGACGAACTGGTGACGCCGGACGATTATCAGCAATACGTTGACGGCCTGCGACGCGCGTACGAAAAATCAAAATCGGCGCTCGAGCCCGACGCGCGGGCTATCGCCGAAGAAGAACTGGCGAAGGAAGAAGAGCTGGCGCGCGTCTATCGCGTAAGCGAGCGCCTGCTGCGCGAGCGAAACCTGCTCACGTTTGGCGCGCAATTGCTGCAGGCCGTCGAGCTGCTGCAAGCGGACGCGCCGCTGCTCGCCCGCATGCGCGAGCAATACAAATACGTCCTCGTCGACGAATTTCAGGACACCAATATCGCACAGCTCGAACTGCTCCGGCTGCTCGCGGGCGGCCACAAAAACATCGTCGCCGTCGGCGATCACGATCAGGCGATCTACCGCTTCCGCGGCGCTTCCTTCGGCAGCTTCACCCATTTCCTCAAGAAATTCTGCGGCGCCACCGCATCCGGCGCGGCGCTGCAAGAAGACCAGAACGCGCAAAAACATTTCGTCTCGCTGTCGCAGAATTACCGATCGACGCGGCGCATTCTGCGCGTCGCGGGCGAGATGATCAAAAACAACGAGCCTTCGCCGCTGCTGCCACCGAAAAATCTCACCACCGATAATCCCGAAGGCGAAAAGATCCGCATCGTGGAATTCGCGACGCCCGACGAAGAGGCGCACTGGGTAGCATCCGAAATCGAGCGCCTGCACGCCGCAGGCGCTCCCTTGAAAAACTTTGCCGTCCTCTATCGCAAGCATGTGCACCGCGCGCAATTGGTCCAAGTGCTGCGCCGGCGAAATATTCCGTACGTGATTCGCAAGTCGTCGATCCTGGGTAACACGCTGGTGCGCGACCTGCTCGCGTGGCTGCGCCTGATCGCGCTGCCCGCGGACAACGTGGCGTGCGCGCGCGTGCTGGCCGCGCCCTACTGGGCGCTCGAGCCGCGCGACCTGGTGCGACTCGCCGAGCGCGCGGACAAAAAGCGCCCGCGTGGCGCCCTCTGGGATGCGGTCGAAGCGGCCAGGGACGAAAAGCCGAAGCTCGGCGAGCTGGTCGAGACGATGCAGCGCCTGCGCCAGAGTGCGCGAAAAATGACCATGACGGACCTGCTGGATGAATTGATCGCGACGCTCGAGCTGGCGCCCTCGGAAACCGACCGGCAATATGTCGAGCGGCTCGCCGAATTCGTGAAAGAGTGGCAGCGCAAGAACGACGACACGCGGCTACGCGATTTCATCGAGTACCTCGGATATTTCCACGAGCTCGATGGCGACATCTGCATCGAGGAAGAGGTCGCGGACGATGCGGTGCAGCTGATGAGCGTCCATGCGGCGAAGGGACTCGAGTTTCCCAATGTTTTTATTTTGCGGCTAAGCAAGTCCGACTTCCCCTCCGGCGTGCGGCGTCCCGTGTTCGAATTCCCGGTCGAGCTGATGAGAGAGGATTTGCCGCAGGGCGATTTTCAGATCCAGGAAGAGCGGCGGCTGTTTTACGTCGCGGTCACGCGCGCACAACAGCGGCTCACGCTTTCGACGATCATCAACAAGCGAAAAAGGGCCTCGATATTCCTGGAAGACATTTTGAAGGACGCGAAGATTAAGAAGCTGGACACCGCGCAGTCGTCGCCGCACGTGATCGTGCCGGACGACGACGAAACAGGCGAACTCGAAGTGGCGGAGCCCGATCCGGCGCCGCTCTTCCGTTCGCTGCGCGAAAACTCGAAGGCGTACTCGCGAATCGCGCTGTGGGCGAGAGCGTTTCATCCGCCGCGCCCCGAGCCGCTGCAACTCAGCGCGTCCGCCATCGGCACGTACGAGACCTGCCCGATGAAATACCTCTTCCGCTACTCCTGGGGAATTCGCGGCGGGCCGCAGGCGCAGACGCAATTCGGAAACGTGATGCACACCACGATCAAGGAATTCGTCGGCGAGGTGAAAAAGCGCGGAAAGGCGGTGCCGCTCGAAGAGATCGTCGCGATCTTCGAGCGCGAGTGGACCTCCGCCGGATTCCCGGACGAATATCAGGAAGAGGAATACCGCAAGGCGGGGCGCGAGCAGCTGGAAGCGTTCTATTGCACCTACATCGCGGCGCCCGCCGACGTGCTGTATCAGGAGAAACCGTTCGAATTGCCGCTCGAGCACGAAGTGGTCGTAACGGGGCGCATGGACCAGGTGAATCGCTGGGGCAAAGGCGAAGTGGAGATCATCGACTACAAAACCGGCAGGGCGCGAGACGCGAAGAAAACGGCGGCCGACTTGCAGCTCGGCATCTACGCGCTCGCCGCGCGCGAGGTGCTGGACCTCGAGCCTTCGCGCCTTGTCTTCTACAATCTTGTGAACAACGAGCCGGTGGCGACCACACGCGACGAAAAAGCGCTCGCCGCCACGAAACAGAAAATCTTCGAAGTGGCGGACCTCATTCGCGCGGGAGAGTTTCCGGCGAAGCCGGGCTTCGCGTGCGCGTATTGCGACTACAAACCGATCTGCCCGGCCCACGAAACGCTGGTACCGATTCGTCCGCTGGCACCGTAGAGATGTTCTCTCCTCTCCGGGCTCTCTTCTCTGCGCCCTCTGCGTCTCCCTGCCCTGAGTCTGCTTACGGCGAAGGGTGCGGTAAGAACTTTTCTCTAGGGTCGCGCAGATCAATGAAGTGCGCGCCACCAAAATAAAAGCGGGGCAGCTTGTGGCTGCCCCGCTTTTTATTTCTCAGAGGCTTCGTTCAAACCAGAAGCCCGGATCGGTTCCGCGCATGACTGCCAGGAACTTCTCCCCGCGAGAAGCGCGCCGAAAATTTACGTCGCTGCTCAACTCGCTTATTCATCTATAAAGGCTGCCACCAATCAAGTCAAGCAGAAAAAATCCGCGCGAGGTGCCGCGACGGAAAATTTTCAGCGCGACCCGCAATCGTAATTTTCCCGCGCGCGTGCGCCTCAGCGCCCGGCCGCAATCGCGCTCTCGTAGTAACCCGAGCGCGCGGTCACGTTCAGCCCGGGCTGCTCGACGCGCACCTCGATCGAATGAAAGTCCTTGCCCGTATTCGTTTCCGCGGGAGGATAAAACGTCAGCGTGTACTCGTTGCGAGCCTGCTCGGTCACGTCGGAGTAGAGCCGCTCGAGATCGGCGTCCTTCGATGAGAAGAACGTGTCGCCTCCGGTCAGATTCGCGTACTTGTCGATCGCGACGATGCCGCGCTGCGCGATCGATTTGCCGAACGGCACCGAGCGCGTGACGGAAATCGAATAGACGGAGACATTGCCCTCAAGAAGCATGCGCAATGTTTCGTCAAAAGTGTGATGATTATTGTTGGAATTGCTCCCGTCGGTGATCAGGAAGATAATCTTACGGCGGTCGCGCGGACGCGAACGAAGCATTTCGCCGGCAGCGTAGACCGCATCGTCCAGGGAATTCGTGCTCTTGCCGCGCATCGAGCCGTGCTGGGGCATGCCGGTAGCGGTGGGCACGGGCTGGCCGTTGATGAAGGGACCGGCCGTTGTAGGATCGGAAATGGTCTGCGTGGGGTGCGAACCGAGTTCGAGGCGCTTGAGCTGCGTGAACAACTGATCGTTGTTGGTTGAAAAATCGGAGACCACGTTGGGATACTGATCGTAGGTCACGAGAGCGACTTCGTCGCTCGGGCCGAATCCACCGGCGATCGCCTCGAGGCTCTTTTGCACCTGAGTAACCGCGCGGTCGGGGAGATCGTTATCGATGAGAACGACGGTCGATAGCGGAACGGCGTCCGACGAAAATTTTATCTCCTGCTTGATGCCGTCGGAGAAGAGGTGGAAGTCGTCCTTCTCGAGGCCGCCGACGAGCTGGCCCTTCGAATCTTTCACGGTCACCGGAACGATGACGACGCGAGTAACATTGGTAATGGGTGGTGGTTGCTGGGGCCGCGCGCTTTGCCGCGCGGCGGGCGCACCGCGCGAGGGAGACGCGGGCGAATTCGCCTGGGATTGCGCGCCAGTGGAAACGCCGAGGAGCAGGACGATTGCAGCCAACAGCGTCATTCGAATCATGAGTTCTCGATTCCGCCCGCAGGCTTTGCAACTGAAATTCGGCCAAACATCCGGGAGCGTCTCCGCAGCATCGTACCAGTTTAAACTGTTCCCCAAGGAGATTCCACAATGCGGCTGACCAGCCTCGCGGCAGGAATTCTCACCCTCGCTATCGGTGCGTATCCGGTGGCGAGCACGATCGCGTCTCGCGCGGCCGCCGCGCCGCGCCGCGCGTTTGCCGCAGCGCAGGAGGAAGCGCCGCCAGGGCCGATGGGAAGGACGCGGGACGACGTTCCGCCGCAAGCCGACCAGGACCAAACACAACGACAGCTGCCGGAATCTTCGCAACCATTGCAAGTGGCGACGACGGTGGTGAATGTGTTCGCGACAGTGCGCGACCACCACAACGAGATCGTCACCGACCTGACGAAAGATGATTTCAGAATTTACGAGGACGGGGTCGAGCAGAAGGTCAGCTACTTCAGCAAGGAAGTGAACCTGCCGATCACGCTCGCCCTGCTGATGGACACGAGCTACAGCATGCACAACACTCTGGTGGCGGAGCAGGACGCGGCATCGCGGTTCGTGCGCGAAGTCCTGCGTAAGAAGGATGAAGCCCTGGTGATGACGTTCGACACCGACATCAACCTGCTGGCCGATTTCTCGGAGGACCCCTCGGTGCTCGATCGCGCGATCCGCCGCGCGACGATCAATGTGGATGCGTCCGGAATCGGCGGCACCGGCGGAACGATCCCCTCGCAAGGCGGCGGGACCGATCTCTACGATGCGGTCTATCTCGCGTGCAACGACGAACTCGCCCATGAGGCGGGCCGTAAGGCGATCGTCCTGCTGACGGATGCCGAGGACACGGGCAGCAAGGTGAGCCTCGGCCAGGCTGTCGAGGCCGCGCAACGCGCTGATGCCGTGATCCACGTGATTTTGATCATCGACCCGCGCGAGACCGAAGGATACGGTCCCGGAGTGGCCATGAGAATGACCTCCGACACGGGCGGGCGCGTAATCAACGTGCGACACGGTAATGATCTCGAGAAGGCATTTGACGAAATTTCGACGGAGCTGCGCTCGCAATACGTACTCGGCTACTATCCGTTAAATCCGAAGCACGACGGCACTTTCCGCAGGATCAAGGTCGACGTGCACCGTCCCGACGTGAAGATCCTCGCGCGCAAAGGATACTACGCGCCCGGAAGCTAACCTGGTCCAATTAGCTCTTGAAAATGAAAGAGCTGAACAAAAAGGCGTTCGGTGGATTGCTGCGCCTTTTCGCCACGATCGCAGCGCTGTTGTTCCTCCCGGCATTGACCCTTGATTACTGGCAAGCCTGGATTTTCTTGTTGGCATTTTTCGCGCCGGTCCTGGGGATCACTTTGTACCTCATGAAAAATGATCCGGCCCTGCTGGAGCGGCGAGTCGATGCGGGTCCAGGCGCGGAGAAGGAGCGCGTGCAAAGGATCATACAGACTCTGGCGGCGATCGCGTTTGTCGCTGTGATCGCTTTTCCGGCGTTCGATCATCGTTTCGGCTGGTCCACGGTGCCCGCGTGGGCGGCGGCGGCCGGGGATTTCCTTGTTGCGTTCGGGCTCGTCTTTATTTTTTTCGTATTCAGAGAGAACACGTATGCCTCGGGAGCCATCGAAATCGGCGCGGACCAGAAAGTGATATCGACAGGGCCATACAAACTGATGCGGCATCCGATGTATGCGGGAGCGATCGTGATGCTTCTCGGGGTGCCCGTCGCGCTGGGTTCATGGTGGGGGCTGCTGGCGGTTGTTCCCATCGCGCTGGTGATCGTGTGGAGGCTTCTCGAGGAAGAACGATTTCTGGCCCAGAAACTGCCGGGTTATTTAGAGTATCGAAACAAAGTGAAATATCGGCTCGTTCCGCTCGTGTGGTAAGCCCGACAGCGTCTATCGCGGGGATGGATCGCCGGCAGTGGGGGCGACCGCGTAATAGCCCTTGCGCGTGCGGACGATGAGGCCCTTGCGATCCGTCTCGACCTCGATCTTGCGGTACTCGCCCCTGGGCGGCGGCCCCGACGGTGAATACGCGATGTAATACTGGCTGCGCAGCTCGGCTCCAATGTCGAGGAACGATTGCGAGAGATCGTCGATGCGGTACGGGAAGAAGGCCTGCCCGCCGGTCTGATCCGCGAAGTTCTGCATAATTTTGTCGCCGGGATCGAGATTATACTTCTTGGGTCGGCTCGGCTCGTCCACGGAGAGCCAATCGGTGTTGGTGCTAACGGTGAAGATGGCCGCCTCGGAGCGAATCGCGGCGTCGGTGGCATCGCTGAGGGCGTGATCGCTCAGATTGTCGTTGCCATCGCTGATGATGATGATGACGCGGCGAACTTCCGATTCCCCGCTCCTTGGGATTGGCGCGTGCCCGAGTTTTTCCGAAGCCATCACGATCGCGTCGTTCAGAGCCGTGCCGCCGCCGGCGCGCTGCTCCTCAATTGCCGATTGCAGCAGCGAAAAGTCCTCGGTGTAGTCCTGAATGATCTGCGGCTCGTTGTCGAACGTCATCAGGAACGCCTCGTCCTTCTCGCGGCGAATCACCTTCGAGAGGAAATCGGTGGCCGCATCCTTCTCGAACTGGAGGCGCGGGCGAATGCTGTTCGACGTGTCGAGGAGCACGCCGATGCGAAGCGGAAGATCCGTCTCACTGCCGAAAAAGCGAATCTGCTGCGGCCTGCCATCTTCGAGCACCGCGAAATCGCCTTTATCGAGGTCGGTGATGAAATTGTGGTGATGGTCCATCACGGTCACGACGAGATGGACGAGGCCCGTGGTGGAAACGAGCGGAGGCACAGCTGGGGCGGGTGGCTGCGGAGCTTGCCCCCCCTGCGAACTTGCAGCCTCTGTGGGCGGCGGGGGCGTGGCGGGGGGCGGAGTTTGCTGGCCGCGCGCCAGAGCGACGGAGAACACGAGCACGGCGAGCGCTAGAAATGCGGGCGAAACGAAAGCAGCTACGCGTCTGGCCGTGCGGCAAGTCACAACCGCGATTATAGGTATTCTCGCAGGAGAGCGTCAATCAAAGTGCGATCGGCCTTCGTGGCGCTTCCGAGCGCCACGAGATAGTCGCGCAGCTCGGCAGGCAGCGGCGCGCGGATTTCGATGCGCTTGGCGGTGCGCGGGTGATCGAACGCCACGCGGGCAGCATGAAGAAAATTCCTCCCGAGCGGCGCAAGCAGCTGCGAATCGACGCGTTCATGGCGCGGCGCGCCGTAGAGCGTGTCGCCGATCACAGGACATCCGAGCGCCGAAAAATGGACGCGAATCTGGTGGGTGCGGCCCGTGCGCAGATCGGCTTCGATGAAGGTGAACGCGCCGAGGCGCAGGCGCACGCGCCAATCCGTGCGGGCGGCGCGGCCTTCGCGGCGGCGAGCCGTCATGCGCGAGCGGCGGCGCAGATCGCGCGAAACAGGAAGATCGACGGTGCCTGCCTCGCCTTTGATCTTCCCGTGCAGCAACGCGACGTAGGTTTTCTGCACAAGCCGCTCCTGGAAATCCTCCACGAGCTTGCGATGAGCTTCGTCCGTGCGCGCCACGACAATTGCCCCCGAGGTGTCTTTGTCGAGCCGATGCACGATGCCCGGCCGCAACGGGCCTCCGATGCTCGAAAGTCCCCCGCTGCCAAATCGGTACAGAAGCGCGGCGACAAGCGTGCCCGCATTCGCGCCCGCACCGGGGTGCACGATCATTCCGGCGGGCTTGTTGATTACGGCCACATCCGCATCTTCGTAAAGCACGTCGAGCGGAATGGCTTCCGCTTCGACGCCCGCGGGCGGCGGAGGCGGAATCTCGACCGCGACATATTCTCCGGGCGCGACGCGATGCGAGGCGCGGCGCGAAGCGCCGTCCACCTGCACGCGGCCTTCGTCCATCAGCGATTGAATGCGCGCGCGGCTCAGTTCGGGAAGCTGCGACACGAGAAAGCGGTCCAGCCGTTGACCGCCGTCTTCCGCGGAAACAACGAATTCGCTGTGAGTGGCGGGATTCACTTGAGATGACAATTAGCGGCCAGCCGCGCGCGCCGGCTCCCGCGAGATCGGCGCTTCGCCGCGGAGCCCGCGCCACCATAAGAACGCGCCGGTAACAACAAGCCCCACGCTCACAAGCTGCATCAGCGAAACCGTATCGTGGAACATCAGCGTGCGGCCGGGATCATCGCGCAGGAATTCGATCGAGCCGCGCTCCAGCCCGTAGAGAAAGAAATACGCGCCGATCAGCTGGCCGGAAAACCGCTGGCGCGTCCCGAGCCACACGAGCAGCAGAAAATTCACAAATTCCGCGCCGGCCTCGTAAAGCTGCGCTGGGTGCAGCGAGATATTCAGCGGCGTGCCGGAAATCCGCGCGGCAATGGGATTCGTGAACGTGACGCCCCACGGCAGCGACGTCGGCTTGCCGTAGCAGCACCCCGCGACGAAGCAGCCCACGCGGCCAATCGAGTGGCCCAGCGCTACCGGTGCGGCGCTAAGATCGAACACGCCGAGCAGCGGCAGCTTCCGCAGCCGCGCGTAGAAAAGGACCCAAAGGATTCCTCCGACCACGCCTCCGTAAAATGTGCCGGCCGATTGAAACGTTCCGAGGCTGAAAATGTCGCGCGGATTCGCGATGAAGTAGTCCCACATGCTGACGACGTACCAAAGCTTCGAGCACACCAGCGCGACGAGAATGCCGTAAACGCCGAGGTTCCAGACTACGTGAGGATCAAGGCCCGCGCGCGGCGCCTGCCGGTACGCCCACCAGAGGCCCAGCAGAAATCCGGCGGCGGCCAGCACACCATAGGTGTAGATCGTGACCGGGCCAAATTGAAAGAGGACGGGATGCATGTTATGCGCGCTCGTGTGTAGGATGCCGCCAATCGCGCAGGAGTTCGAGGATCACCAGGCCCGCGCCAACGACGATCGCGGAATCCGCCAAATTGAAAGTGTACCAGTGGTGCGTGCCGATGTAGAAATCGATGAAGTCGGTCACGCTGTGGTGCAGCACGCGATCGAGGACGTTGCCCACCGCCCCGCCGAGAATCAGCGTCATCCCGCTGCGCCCCGGCCAGCCCCCGGCGCGTCCCGTCATGAGCAGCCACACGATCAGCCCGATCACCGCGGCGGAGAAGACGATCAGCAGCGGCGCGCGCCACGGCATGTCCGAATCGGCGAACAGCCCGAATGCGACGCCGGGATTGCTCGTGTGAATTAGATTCAGCATGCCCGGAACGAGCACGCGCGACGACCCGGACGGCATCAAGCGATCGACGGCATATTTCGTGGCCTGGTCCGCAGCGAGGACAGCGAGACCAAGCAGAACCAGAGGCCAGGCCAAGCGTGAACCCGAAGACATCAGGATTTCGGGCTCGCTGCGAGCGCGCCGCCATCGCCTTCGATTTCATTCAGCGCGGCGACGCAGCGTTCGCAGAATGTAGGGTAATCGGCGCTCTCGCCCACATGTGTCGAGTAATTCCAGCAGCGCTCGCATTTCGCGCCGTCAGCCTTCCCCACAAATATCATCTCGATGCCGTCAGGAACAGAGGATGCCAAGGCGAAGTTGAGATCCTCAATTGCAACCTGAGAAACGATGAAGAACCCCGGCAGAAACTTTTCGTATTTTTTCAAAAGCCGGGCGAGGTCGCCTCCCACTCTTATCCTGACTCGCGCTTCCAAGCCACTGGAGATCATCTTTTCGGCGCGAGCGGGCTCGAGTGCCTTCAGGACAGCTTCGCGCACTTCCAGCAAGTTTTCCCAGCTAGCGGCGTGCTTCGCATCGAGCGCACGCTCGAGCTCTTCGGCCGCCGGGAATAGCGCCATGTGGACGCTCTCGGAATCGGATGCCGCGCGCGGCAAGAATTTCCAAATTTCCTCGGCCGTGAAAACAAGGATCGGCGCGACAAGCCGGAGCAGCGCCCCCGCGATGCGATAGACCGCGGTCTGCGCGGAGCGCCGGCCGCGATTCTTCGCCGCAAACGTGTAGAGGCGGTCCTTCAGCACGTCGAAATAAAAGGCGCTGAGATCGACGGTGCAGAAATCGTGGATTGCGTGGTAAATGCGATGGAATTCGAAATTCGCGTACCACTCGCTGCATTCGCGGACGAGCTGCGCCGTGCGGCGCAGCATCCAGGCGTCCATTTCCCACAGATCGGAATCGGCGAGCGCGTCGCGCCCGGGATCGAAATCGAAAAGATTCGAGAGCGCGAAGCGGAACGTGTTGCGAATCTTGCGGTACGCCTCGGAAAGCTGCGTCATCATCGCCGGCGAATTCCGCATGTCCGCCGTGTAGTCCTGCGAGACGACCCACAGCCGCAGCAAATCCGCACCCCACTTGTCGACGATTTCCTTCGGATAGAGCGCGTTGCCGAGCGACTTCGACATCGGCTTGCCTTCTTCGTCGAGCGTCCAGCCGTGCGTCACCACCTGCTGGTAGGGAGCGCCGCCGCGCGTGCCGATACCGACGAGCAGCGAGCTTTGAAACCAGCCGCGGAATTGATCCGGGCCTTCGAGATACACCTGCGCCGGCCAGTGGAGCCCGTTGGCCTCCGTCAGCACGGAAAGATGCGTCGAGCCGGACTCGAACCACACGTCGAGGATGTCGTTTTCCTTTTGCAGTTTCGCGGAGCCACACGCGCACTTTGTTCCCGGCGGCAGCAACTCCTCCGCCGTGTGCGTGTACCACGCGTCCGAGCCTTCGCGCTCGAAAAACGGCAGGACGTGGCGCAGCGCGGCCGGGTCCCTCAGATGGTTCCGCTCGCCGCACCCCTCGCAGCGAAAAACGATCAGCGGCACGCCCCAGAAACGCTGCCGCGAAATCGTCCAGTCCGGCCGGTCGGCAATCATTCCGCGCATGCGGTCGCGTCCCCACGCGGGAAGCCATTTCACTTTCTCGATTTCCTCAAGCGCCGTCGCGCGCAGCGGCGATGCTTTCGGCGCCGGAACCGTCTCCGATCCCGCGTCCATTTGAATGAACCACTGCTCGGTGGCGCGAAAGATCACGGGATTGTGGCAGCGCCAGCAGTGCGGATAGCTGTGCGTGATTTTCTGCTCCGCGAGCAGCATGCCGTCGCGCTTCAGCAGCTCGATGATGAAAGGGTTCGCTTCAAAGACGCCCTTGCCCTTGTATTCGGGCAATCCTTCGACGAACCGCCCGTCGTCGTCAAGCGGTGCGTAGACCTTGAGCCCATACTCCTGCCCGGCGCGATAGTCCTCGATGCCGTGCCCCGGCGCCGTGTGAACGATTCCGCTTCCCTGCTCCAGGTTCACGTGATCGCCGAAAACGGCTGGCAGTTCGCGGTCCAGGAACGGATGCTTGAATTTCGCGGTAGCGAAAGCCGTGCCGGGAACAGCATCCGCTCGCGACACGAATTCCAGGCCGGTCGCCGCTGCGACTCGGTCCACCAGCTGCTCGGCCAAGATATAAGTGTCGCCGTTCGCATCCTCGGCGAGCACGTACGAAAGATTCTTGTTGAATGCCAGCGCCATGCTGGCCGGCAGTGTCCAAGGAGTCGTCGTCCAGACGATGGCGTAGAGCTTGCCCTTGGCGCCGGCGTACCCCGAATATTCAACGACCGGATACCTCACCCAAATCGAAGGGCTCGTGTGGTTTTCGTACTCGACCTCCGCCTCGGCAAGCGCGGTGCGGTCATACATGCACCAGTAGACTGGCTTTAGTCCGCGATACACGTAGCCCTTCTCAAGGAAATCGAGGAAAGCCCCTGCGATCGAAGCCTCCATCGAAGGATCCATCGTGAGGTAAGGCTTGTCCCACTGCCCGAAGATGCCGAGCCTCCGGAATTCGCGCTTGTGAATCTCGACGTACCCGGCGGCGAATTCGCGGCACATGCGCCGGAATTGCGCGGCGTCCACTTTCGTCGTCTTGCCGCCGAGCTTCTTCTCGACTTGCGTCTCGATGGGCAGCCCGTGGCAATCCCAGCCGGGAATGTAAGGCGAACGAAACCCTGACATCGTCTTCGACTTGACGATCATATCCTTCAGCACTTTGTTGAGCCCGGTGCCCAGATGGATTTCGCCCGTGGGATATGGCGGCCCATCGTGCAGGACGAAGAGCGGCGCGCCGCTGCGCGATTCGAGTATGCGGCGGTATAGGCCAGACTGTTCCCAGGCGGCCAGCTGCTCGGGCTCGCGCTCGGGCAAACGCGCCTTCATCGGGAAATCAGTCTTGGGCAGATTCAGGGTGCTTTTCAGGTCTATGGTTTTTGCCATCCTGCGGTATCGAGAACCTTTCTTTCGTTGCAACCCGCCGGATCAAGACACTTTGCTCTGGTGCCCGGTGGCCTTGTGTATTACAAGATGGCGCGGCGGAAACCGGAATTTCGGGTCAACCGTCGTATGTTACAATGAAAAGGAAAGCGTGTCAGCCGTGGGGGGAGACGAGACATCCTTTTCCGCAAATAAGCGTCTAACTTTTGTATCCGGCCGGACTAGGGGTAAGGCAGCCTACATGTCAGATTTTGGCGCGAGACTCGACGAAGCGGGTCGCTCGGCAAGTGAGCCGACGCTGAGGCTTGGGCGGGCGGCCGCGCCTGTGGCGCACGGGTCTTCCCTGAAAAGCCTGCTCTCCAACCTCAAGGACTTCCTCACGGAGCGGCCTGCCAAGGTGCGTCCGGGGGCGCCCACTTCGTTTGACATGCCGGGATTCGGCGCGGGATTCGGCGGCAACATCAAGGAATTCTTCCGTTCGGGGCCGCGCGGCCGCGTGAAGTCCGATCTGCTGGTGAACTGGGAGGAAGAGCCGAGCCTCTGGCAGAACATCCGCGATCTGATCGCCCCTCGCAAGCTGCCGCCGCTGAAGACGACGAGCAAGCCGATAGCCGTGCCGGAAATTTGGTCGAAAAACCGGCAATTTTCCAAGGTGCAGCTGGTTTCGATTCTCGTCCACGTGGTCGCGATAGCGCTGATCGTGCTGGGGCCGTTGTTGCTGCCTGAGTGGCTCTCACCGTACACCACAAAGGCAGGCCCCGTGGACATGACGCCGATCGACACCACGATCTCACCCTACTTGCATATCATCAAACCATCCACGAAGCGCGTGGGCGGCGGTGGCGGCCAGCACGATTTGGCGCCGGCGGCAAAGGGACAAGCGCCGAAGTTTTCCTACACGCAGATCTCGCGCCCGCTCGTGCATCCGCCTTTGCATCCAGAGATCGCGGTAACTCCGACAATTCTGGGTAATCCGGCGATCGTCGTGCCAAATAACCTCATGAAAAACTGGGGCGACCCGCTGGGCAAGGCGAACAACGATTCCATGGGCAATGGCCGCGGAAACGGCGTCGGGAATGGGAACGGGAACGGGCTGGGACCCGGCGAGCAATATGGCACCGGCGGCGGGACCCCGACCGAAGGCACCGGTGGTTACGGATATCCGGTTTGCCTATATTGCCCGCGAGCCGATTATAGCGACGCTGCCATGAAGGTGAAGGTGCAGGGCGTGGTCGTGCTCGAGGCGGTCATCACCGCAGATGGGCGCGTGACGGAAGTACATGTTGCCAAGGGCCTCGGCTTCGGCCTCGATGAGAAGGCGGTGGAAGCCGTTCGCACGTGGCGATTGACGCCGGCGCGCGGTCCAGACGGAAAACCTGCGGCCGTACGAGCGCCCATCGAAGTCACGTTCGCGTTGTATTGAAACCCTTCAAGTCCCATCCGCGTCCGTGGCCCGTTGGAGCATCCCGGCCGGACTCCCCAAACAGAGGTAACCAACTAGACCCACGCGCCCCGATGGCGGCGTTGCTTCTGCTACGATGAGCGGCATGAAAAGACAATTTCAACTGGGGATTCTCCTCTCCGCGGTCGCGCTGGCGTTCGTGCTGCCGGCATCGCCGCAAACTGGCTCGATCGAATTCGTGGCGCAGGTGACGCCCACCGACGGCCTCCAGGAACCCGTGCGCGGCTTTCCGATTTTCCTGCTCACCAAGAGCTACGAAGGAATCTGCAAGGAAGCAAGCGAGACCACGCCGCCGCCCGATATGGACGGCTTCATCAAAAAGCTCGACGTCTCGCCGGAGCTCAAGGCGTGGATGAAGAAGAATCACTGGGTCACGCTCAACGGCGAGGATTTCATCCATCTGCTGAAAGTGCCCGACGTCCTGAGCGTGCCCGAGTTTTACAAGGCCTACCGCGAACGAAACGCCGGCGACGAAGCCTCGAATTTCCCTGACCCAAAGTTCAAAGCCTCCGATCAGCAAAAACATCCGGACAAGTATGCGCGGCTCCAGAAGGAATATGAGGACGCGATCCGCGCCTTCATGGAGGCGCACCCGGAAAGCATCGACGGAATCGACGGAAACCTGACGGAGGTCGACCCGAGTGCGAAATGGAACGAGATCGTCGGGAGAAACGACACGATAGTCCGCCAGAACGAACTGAATCTGGCTGAATCCAAGTATCTCGTTGCCCGCACGCAAACGGACCTTCAAGGCCGGGGCGTCCTGCGCGACGTGCCGCCGGGAACCTACTGGCTGAGCTCGCTCAACGTGGCTGCGCAGGTCGGAGACGCGCACCCGAAGTGGGACGTGCCGGTCACAGTCGAGCCGGGCAGGACGGAACACGTTGCGCTCTCGAACGTGAACGCGCTGCCGCCATCGTTTGTAGCTCCTTAATCCTCGCGGGTGCATGAGCGAACCTCGCGACATCGCCCGCTGGATCGGCCAACTGGCCGATCCGGACCCTGCACAACGCAACGCCGCCGCATCCCTGCTGTATCGCGAAGGCGCCTCGCTCTGCGCATCCGCCACAAGCAAATGGATGAGCGATCCCGAATTTCGTGCGCTCGTGCGTTCGGAAGAGTGCACAGTGGGAATCGCCGTGCAGCCGCAAACCTTTGAGGCGATTCGCATAGCCAACGCCTCGCCCCGTCTCGCCGATGTGCCTCCCGATCAGGACGCGAAGGAGTTTGAGGTCGAGATCGGCGCCGGCCATTTCGATATTCTCACCACGCGCGAACCGAGCGGCGCGGGGGCCATCGCGCGATACCTGCAGAAATTCGGCGAAGGAATCCAGCAAATTGAAATCAATGTGAGCGACGTGGATCGCGCAACGCAGATTCTCCGCGCACGGTTCGGCCTCGAGCCAGTCTATCCGGCCACGCGCCCCGGCGCCGACGGCACGCGCATCAATTTTTTCCTCGCGCCCGCGCAAGGCAAGAAAGCGCTGATCGAATTAGTGGAAGTTGCGGCGGAACAACGAAAATAGGCACTCGTGCCCTACCTGGCACACAAACTGTCATTCCGCCTGCCCTCACGCAGGAAGGGAGCGAAGCGAGGAATCTGCTCTTTCTGACGCCGCAGGCGGAAACGGTGGAAGCGTGGGCCTTCAGGCCCTCGAAAAAGCGCGCCGCGAAAGAGGGGCTTTCAGCCCCGGGCTTTTCTTGCTTGCTGCGGCATGTGCCACCGAGAGCTATTCCCCGCTCTGCTCGAGCAGCTTGGCCACCAGCGCCGTCCATCCCGTCTGATGGCTCGCGCCGAGGCCCAAGCCGGTGTCGCCGTGAAAGTATTCGTAGAAGAGAATGTGGTCGCGCCAGTAAGGATCGTTCTGCAGGATGGCGTTATCGCCATAGACCGCGCGGCGCCCCTCGCGCCGCAGAAAAATCCCCGAAAGCCGCCGCGCCAAATCGCTCGCCGCCTCCCATAGATTCTTCTTCTGCCCCGAGCCCGTCGGAAATTCCACCTGAAACTCGTCGCCATAGTAGTAGTGAACCCGCTGTATCGATTCCATCAGCAGAAAGTTCATCGGAAACCACACCGGCCCGCGCCAATTGGAATTCCCGCCGAAAAGATTGCTGGTGGATTCGCCCGGCTCGTAATCGACGGAGGAAGAATGCCCGTCGAAATCGAGCATGTAGGGGTGATCCTTGTGGAATTTCGAAAGCGCGCGGATGCCGTGCGGAGAAAGAAACTCATTTTCATCGAAGACGTACCGGTAGATTCGCTCGAGCTTCTTTCGGTTGGCGATCGTGAGCAGCAAACGCGGCCCCTGCTCGGTGTGCCGGCTCATGTCCACATGCTCGCCGACGTCCGGGTGATGATCGAGGAACCAGCGCATGCGGCGCGAGAATGAAGGCAAGTTGGCCAGATCCTCGGGCTCGAAGGTTTCGACCGCGAAGAGCGGAACGAGACCAACCATGGAGCGCGCCCTCATCCGGATGTGGCGGCCGTCGCTGAGGTGAAGCATGTCGTAATAGAAGCCATCCGTTTGGCTCCACAGGCCGATCCCCTCGCCGCCGATGTGGTTCATGGCCTCCGCGATGTAAACGAAGTGCTCGAAGAACTTGCTCGCCACATCCTCGTACGCTGGATCATCGTGCGCGAGCTCGATGGCCATCGCGAGCATGTGAAGGCAAAACGCGGCCATCCAGCTGGTACCGTCGGACTGCTCGATGAAATTGCCATCGCCGAGCGGCCGCGAGCGGTCGAAGACCCCGATGTTGTCGAGCCCGAGGAAGCCGCCCTGAAAGACATTTTTCCCCTCAGGATCCTTGCGATTGACCCACCAGGTAAAGTTGATGAGCAATTTGTGAAAGACGCGCTGGAGAAAGTTGCGATCGGGCTTCCCGCTGATGCGCCCCGTAATTTTGTAGACGCGCCACGCCGCCCACGCCTGCACCGGCGGATTGACGTCCGAAAAATTCCACTCGTACGCGGGTAGCTTGCCGCTCGGGTGCATGTACCATTCGCGCATGAAGAGAACCAGTTGCTCCTTGGCGAACTCGGGGTCGATCGTGGCCATCGTCACGCAGTGAAACCCGAGGTCCCACGCCGCGTACCACGGGTATTCCCATTTATCGGGCATCAGGATCACGTCCGAATTGTAGAGGTGCGTCCAATCGTGGTTGCGCCCGAAGCGGCGCCGCGGATCGGGAGCGGGCTCCGTGGAATCGCCGTCGAGCCAGCGTCGCACTTCGTAGTGGTAGCTCTGCTTGCTCCAAAGCAGCCCGGCGAAGGCCTGGCGTTGGACGAGCCGCGCGTCTTCGCTCGCTTTCGGATGCGCGCGAGCGGCGAAGAATTCGTCCGCTTCCTTCACTCGCTGGACGAAAACGGCGTCGTAGGCATCGCCGAACATCTGGCTGGCCTGCGTCGGTCGCTCTGATGGATTGCGATCGGTGAAGCGCAGGCGAAGCGTCCAGCTTTTCCCCGGCGGAATCGCGCAGACGTAGTGCGCCGCCATCTTCGTCCCCGATAGCGCAGGATTGACGGCGGATTTATCGCAGCCGATTAGATAGCGGTGAAAGGCGTCTTTCACGTAGGGCGTGCGATTCTTTTCGTTGTAGAGCCGCTCGGTGTTGGTTTCGTTGTTGGTGAAGAGCAACTCGGGATTGCCTTCGGCGAGCAGCCAGCGCATGCCGTAGTGATAGTCGTGCATCTCGACGACCTTCGCGCCCGGCACCCCGTCCACCCACGCGACGTGTGGCATGTCATAGGGGTCGCCCCAGCTCCAGCGGTTGCGAAACCACAGCGTCGGAAGCACATGCAGCCGCGCGGGTTCGGGCCCACGGTTCCACGCGGTCATGCGAACCAACATTTCTTCCGATGTCGCTTTCGCGTACTCGACGAAGATGTCGAAGTATCGGTTCTCGCCAAAGATTCCGGTGTCGACCAGCTCGTATTCCGGATCGTGGCGCGAGCGCCGCCTGTTTTCGGCGACGATCTGATCGTACGGAAACGCGCCGTGCGGATATTTGTAGAGAAATTGCAGGTACGAACCCGTGGGCGTCGCCTGAAGGTAGTAGTAGCACTCCTTGACGTCCTCGCCGTGGTTCCCCTCGAGATTCGTGAGGCCGAAAAGCCGCTCCTTCAGGATGGGATCCTTTTCGTTCCAGAAGGCGAGCGCAAAACAGATGTGCTGGTGGCGGTCGCAGATGCCGCCAATGCCGTCTTCGCCCCAGCGATAGGCGCGCGACCGGGCGTGATCGTGCGGAAAATAGTTCCAGGCGTCGCCGTTCGGGCTGTAGTCCTCGCGGACCGTCCCCCACTGGCGCTCGGAAAGATAAGGCCCCCAGCGTTTCCAGTGGATCTCGCGCTCGACGCTCGCTTGAAGTCGCTCTTCCTCTTTGGTCATTCCCCCACCCGAATACCCGCCCAAGCAATTTAGCGTGCTCGAATGGCGGGAGGCAAGGCGCAGCGCGGTTTTTCGCGAGAGGCCGTAGCGCAATCGCCACTCGATTCTGTATTCTCGATATGCCGCCCATCCAAAGGCGAACCACCTTGGCACAGCTGACAACCGAAGTGCTACCTCCCGCACAATCCGACGCCCCTTCGTGGCGCATCCGCGCGCTGCTTTCCCTGATGGTGGTGGCCACGGCCGTGGTCGCCCCGATGCCCTTTCTCGGCAACGCCTCCGGCCACGACTTCCAATTTCACGTCGCCTCGTGGATGGAAACCGTGAGCCAGTGGCGCGAAGGAATCCTCTATCCGCGCTGGGCCGAGTGGGCCAACTGGGGATTCGGCGAGCCGCGCTTCATTTTTTATCCGCCCGCGTCGTGGATGATCGGCGCGGCGATGGGGTTGGTGCTGCCGTGGCGCATCGTGCCGGGTGCATTCATCTGGCTCGCGCTGATTGCCGCCGGAATGGCGATGTGGAAGCTCGCGCGCGAGTGGCTCGACGAGCCGCAGGCGACGCTGGCCGCGGTGCTCTACGCCGTGAATCCGTATCAGCTCGTGATGGTCTATTACCGCAGCGATTTCGCCGAACTGCTCGCCGGCGCGCTGTTTCCGCTGGTCCTGTGGGGAGCGGTGCGAATCTCGCGCGGCGAATGGCGGCGGGTTCCGTGGCTCGCGGCAGTGTTCGCCGGAATCTGGGTTTCGAATGCGCCTGCGGCGGTGATCGCCACCTATTCGCTCGCGCTGGCGATTGCCGTGGGATGCATCGTGCGGCGCAGCTTCCGGCCGTTGGTTCCGGGCGCAACGGCGATGGCGGGCGGATTCGGCCTCGCCGCGTTTTACATTTTGCCCGTAGCCTGGGAGCAGCGATGGGTGCAGATCGACCAAGCGCTCGCGGATCACTTTCACCCCGTGCAGAATTTTCTCTTCACGCATGCGAACGCGCCCGATTTCATGACATTCAACTGGCGGGTTTCCTGGGCGGCGCTCGGAGCCATCGTCGTGACGATCGCAGCCACAGCCGTTGCCTGGCGCCGCCGGCGCGAGGCGCCCGACGTGTGGTGGATCGTAGGGTCGATCGGAGCCGCGGCGTTCTTCCTGATGACTCCCCTCAGCGCCTTGGCGTGGAAGTATCTGCCAAGGCTCCAGTTCCTGCAATTTCCGTGGAGATGGCTCGAGGCCCTGGGCGTGGCCTACGCCCTTTTCTTTGCGGCAACGACGGGCTGCGTGAAAAAACCGGCGGCGCGGCTACTGACGGCGCTGATCCTCGTCGCGACCGTCGGCGCGGCCATCGCCATCATCCGCACGGGATGGTGGGATCCCACGGACGTCCCCACCGTGGCGGCGCAAATCAGTTCCGGGCGCGGCTACGAAGGAACAGACGAGTACATGCCCCTCGGCGGCGACCGCTATCAGTTGCCCGGCAATCCGGACGAGGATACGCGACCCGATGACGTCTCGGCCGACCCGGCCCCGCGCGTCGCCATCGTCGATCCGGATTCCGGCGAAATCGTTGCGGCGAAGGGCGCGCGCATTCACGTCCAGCAATGGAATGCGGAGCACAAAATCATCACAGCGGATAGCGCGGCTCCGATTCGGATCGCCCCGCGCCTCCTCGCCTACCCCGCATGGGAAGTGAAACTGGACGGCGCAGCCGCGCCATACGACATGCTGCCCGAAACAACGCAGATGATCATCCCCGTGCCCGCGCGAGAGCACCGCATCGAAATCCAATTCCGGCGAACGTGGGACCGAACCGCCGGCGGCGCAATTTCGCTTGCTACAGCCGCGATGCTACTCGGATTCGCGCTCACGCGCCGCACAACGCCGTAGCGCCGGCGTCCCGCCGGCTCTTCTTCGCGTTCGCAGCAGCTAGGGGCTTCAGCCCCTGGGCGTCGCCTTTGACTTTCCGGGTGCCCCATCCTCGGTTTCTGAGGGTGGGGCCTTTGCGCCCAATCAGCACGTACTCACACCTTAGCTCCTAAACACCATCACCACACAAACTCTTTGCCGCTGGGGGAAACTCCGCGCCTCCGCGCAGCCCATTTGTGAGACATCTCCTACTTTAGGCGGCGGTGCTTGAACTGCTTTTCACCTTTGGCGTAGGGCGCGACGGTTTGGCCGCTTCCGTAGAGCTTGTACTTGTAGGTGGTGAGGCCTTCGAGACCCATCGGCCCGCGCGCATGCAGCTTGTTGGTGCTGATGCCGACCTCGGCGCCGAATCCATAGCGGAAGCCATCGGCAAACCGCGTCGACGCATTGTGGAAGACGCCGGCGGAATCCACCTCGTTCAGGAATTTCTTCGCGGCCTTAGAATCCTCGGTCACGATCGCGTCCGTGTGATGCGAGCCATATCGGTTGATGTGCTCGATCGCCTCATCGAGGCCCGCGACTACTTTGACCGAAAGGATCAAATCGCCATACTCGGTGCGCCAATCCTGCTCCGTGGCCGGCACGATTCCTGACTTGGGCAGCAGGGCCACAGTCTTCGCGCATCCGCGAATTTCGACTCCCGCCTCTTTCAATTTCCCGACAACTTTCGGCAAGAATTTCCGCGCGATCGCCCCGTCGACCAACAGCGTCTCAGCAGCGTTGCACACCGCGGGATATTGCACCTTCGCGTCGTAGGTGATGTCAATCGCCTTCTGCAAATCCGCGGCGCGATCCACATACACGTGGCAGATTCCCTCGCCATGGCCGAGCACCGGAATCCGGCTGTGCTTCATGATGAAGCGAACAAGCTCGTAGGACCCGCGCGGAATAATCAGATCGACGTCGTGATCCATCGCCAGCAGCTCGAGCACCGCGGCGCGCGACTGCAACAGGCTGATCGAATCGAGCGGCACCGCCGGAAACCGCTGCAAGGATTCGCGCCAGATCGAAACGAGCGCCTCATTCGTGTGTGCCGCTTCGGAGCCGCCTTTCAAAATCACCGCGTTGCCCGATTTCAGCGCCAGCGATGCAAGCTGCGGCACCGCATCCGGCCGCGATTCGAAAATCACGCCGATCACGCCGATCGGGCACGATTCGCGGTGCAGGACGAGGCCCTTGTCGAGTTCCGTAGCAGCGAGCCTGCGCCCAAGCGGATCTTCCATGCGCGCGACTTCGCGAATCTGCGTCGCCATCTGCTTCACGCCCGATTCCTTCACGCGAAGCCGCGCGAACATCGCGGCCGACATCTTTCCGGACGCAACCGCAGGTTCAGCCGCACGGCAATCGGCGGCGTTCGCTTCGAGTATCCGCGCGGCATTCTGCTCAATTGCCTTCGCAGCCCCCAGCAACGCTTCGTTGCGTTGCTTCGCGGAAAGCTTGGCGACTTCGCGCGATGCCGCTCGCGCGCGGTGCGTGATTGACGCAACCGAGTCAGCTCCGGCGTCAATCCCCGTTGTGGCGGGCTGGCTCATGATTTTCGCAGTAGCACGATATTGTCGCGCGTCACAAGGACGGCCGACGGCGCTGCATCCCGTCCCGCGCGCCCGGCTTTGCGGCCGGAGCTTTTCTCGGCGTCTTCGCTCGCGCAATTCGCGATACCGCGCGCGAATTCCCTGCCCTCGGAATCGACGATGCTCACCACATCCATGGGCGCGAAATGGTTTTCCACGCGCACGATCCCCGAAGCAAGCAGGCTCGCCTTGCCCTGCGTGATGGCACGCTGCGCGCCCGCGTCAACCACCACACGCCCGCGAACATCCGCCGCGTAGGCAATCCAACGCCGCTTGCCGCGCATCCGGCGCGCCGGCAAAAAAGCGGTGCCGATCCGCTCCCCGGCGAAAATGCGTTCGAGCGCGCGCGGATCGTTTCCATTGGCAATCACAGTCGTGCCGCCACAATTCATCGCGATTTCCGCGGCTTCGAGTTTCGTCTTCATGCCGCCGCGTCCGCTGCCGGAAGGCCCCGCGGCGAGCGCTTTCAGCTCCGGCGTAATCTCCTCGACCACCGAGACAACCTCGCCCGCGGAATCCACCGATCCGTTGCGCAGCAAGCCGTCCACATTCGTGAGCAGCACCAGCGCGTCGCCTTCGAGCCCGCTCATCACCAGCGCGGCAAGACGGTCGTTGTCGCTGAAAGCAGCCACACGCGAACCGGCGGCGACGGATTCGAGCTCGGCCGTGGAAACCGTGTCGTTCTCGTTGACGATCGGCAGCACGCCGAAGCCGATCAGCTTCTCCATCGTCTCGCGCAAATTCGAATAGCGCCGCCAGTTGGTGAAATCCTCTTCTGTCAGCAACACCTGCGCAACTTTTATCTCCCACTGCGCGAAAAGATTCTTGTAGGCGTCCATCAGCAGGCTCTGCCCCACGGCGGCGCACGCCTGCTTCGTCACCAGGTCATCGAGCCGCGAGCGGTGCAGCCCGAGCCAGCCTCGCCCCAAGCCGACAGCTCCTGAAGACACAAGCACCACCTGCCGCCCTGCCTTCATCAGCTCCGCAATCGAACGAACGATCGGCTCAACGCGCTCGCGGCACAGCTCTCCCTCAGCTCCCGTGACCGTCGCTGTTCCGACCTTGATCACCAGCCGCCGCGCTGCCCGCAGCTTTTGCCGCTCCGCTTCCATGTCTTCCCTATCGCGCTAACTCTTTGATCGTCGCGTCGTAATGGAGTGACACCAACTCGCTCGATTGTACCGAAATCGCGCAGCCCGCGTCTCCCCTTCTGCCGCTGCGTTGTCGCGCATTCATCGGTGGAAGCGTGGTCCCAAGAGCCTGTGTGACGGCCCCGATTTTTCGTCAGGGCACGACTTCAGTCGTGCCGTAAGCGCGGAAGAATCGGTGGCTTTAGCCGCGGTAATTTAAGCGCTCGCAAAATTAGCGAGTATAGGATCCGAGCCTTCTATCCTGCCCGCCCTGAAGTAGGAAGGGAGCGAAGCCGAAGGCCAGCTCCCGATCCTTCGGTGGAAGCGTGGGCCTTCAGGCCCTCGATAAGAGCGCCCAATATGGCGGCTTTAGCCGCGGCGATTCAAGCTTCGAGAAGCGATCGGCTAAATTGCCGCCGCGCCCAGCGCGCCAAAGATTCTATTAGGCCCGTAGTGGAAACCATGCTACATTCAACTTGCGTTTGTTGCTCTTGTAACACCTTTAGATTCGATGAAGGGGCTGCGAGTACAAACTTGCAGCCTTTTTTGCTTTACGGCTGGAGGCGGTCGAGCAGCACAAACAGCTTAAAAAGAAAAGTGAGTACATCAGTGAGAGAACAAGGAACAGTGAAGTGGTTCAATGCCAGCAAGGGTTTTGGGTTCATCCAGCGCCAGTCCGGCGAGGACGTTTTCGTCCATTTCTCGGCCATTCAGGCTGAGGGATACAAGTCGCTGAACGAAGGCCAGGCGGTTGAATTCGAAGTCACCCGTGGCCCCAAGGGCCTGCAGGCTGCGAACGTCACCAGCCTCTAGTCGGAAAAGGGCGGCCCGGCATCAACCGGTCCGCCCTTTTTCTTTGTCCGCACGTTTTTCGATCCCGCCTCAAGCGCTTTCGAGCACCCATTCCGAATCTCTGGTACCCGGGTACTCCCGTTTTGCGCCCCCTGTATTATCTAGTTGTACGAATCCCTCACAACTGGAGCAACCCGCCAGCCGCCTCCAAGGTAAAATTAACGATTAGCAATGCCCGGTACCCGGCCGGGAGCGATCCTAATTTAGGCCAGAACTCGCAAAAAGAGGGAGATCTCATGTCCGACACCAAACCCAACCTGCAGGGCATGGCCACCGAAAACAGCGATCGCCGCCGCTCGCATCGGGTCTACATCTCGATGCCCATCCTGGTTCGGGGAAAACATGCCGGACAGCCCTTCGAGGAAGAGACGCAGACGATTTCCGTCAGCGCGCACGGCGGCCTGCTGCGCGTCGCGGCAAAGCTTACGCGCGGCCAGGCGGTGTCCATCGTCAACGCCAAAACCGCCGAAGAGCTTCCCTGCACTGTCACTTCCCTCGGCCAAAAGGAAAACGGCAAGACCGAAGTCGGCGTCGAGTTTACCGAAGCCTCGCCGCTCTTCTGGCGCATCGCATTCCCGCCCGAGGATTGGGACCCATCCGAGCGCAAGCGCCCCGGCTCGACTCAACACCGCCCCAGCCCGCCGCCACTCCCCAAGCGCTAGCGCCGCCCGCTTCTCCACGCAGATTGTTCTAGCGTTCGTCCTGTCGTTATGCGGAAGACCGAGCGAAGCCGAAGGCCAGCTCCGACTGAGGTGCCCGGTGGAAGCGTGAGCCTTTAGGCTCGCGAAAAAGCGCTCTGCGATAACAGGGCTTCAGCCCTGGGCCTTCGCGTTTGAAGTTCCGGGTGCCCCATCCTCGGTTTGTGAGGGTGGGGCCTTCACGCCCAACCGGCACATGCTCTTGAAGAAATTCTTCGTTCTGCCGCACAAATCCAGGAAACAGGTTTGAGTCGTGCGCTTCACCGGTTTCGAGTCATGCTATCTTTACGTCCAGGTGCGCGGTTCGCGTAGCGCCGGCTTGCCCTGAGTGGAACGAAGGGCGTCTCGCCGGCCTCTTTGCTCCTTAGGGGGTCGGAGCTTCAGCTCCGACATATCGAGCCGAGAGCGGGGCTTCAGCCCCTGAAGGAACTCTTCGCCGCGCGACACGCGAGACACCCACATTGACGCAGGCATCCAACCAACCGGTCGCCCCCACAAACTCGAATCAGTCCGAAGGAAACGCCGCTGCGCAAAAGAATGAATCCGCTCTCGCGCAATCATGGCTCTTCGTCCGCGCGCACGCGCGCCGAATCCTCACAATTTCCGCGCTACTTCTCGTGCCGTGCTGCTGGCACCGCCGCATCGAAGCGTCCGATCTCGGGAGCCATGTCTACAACGCTTGGCTCGCGCAGCTGATCCGGCGCGGTCAGGCGCCCGGCCTCTGGATCGCCCACCAGTGGACGAACGTCCTCTTCGATCTGCTGCTGAGTTTCTTCGGCTCGGTCTTCGGCCTCGCTGGCAAATCCCACCTCGCGGAGAAATTCGCCGTTTCGGTCTGCGTCCTGATTTTTTTCTGGGGCGCATTCGCGCTGGTCGCCGCCGCGACGCGGCGCGCACCGTGGTTGCTCACGCCGGTGATCGCGCTTGTCGCGTACGGCTACACGTTCCGCATGGGATTCTTCAATTATTACCTGGCGATCGGCCTGTCGTTTTTCGCGCTGGCAATTTTCTGGCGCGGGCGCGGCTGGGAACGCCTGCTCGCCCTCGCGATTGCGCCTCTCGTCCTGCTAGCGCACGTGATCGGTTTCATCTGGCTGATCGGAGCGGCAATCTACGTGCGGCTTGCGCAAATGATTCCCGGGCGAAGGCAATTCCTGCTGCTTGTGCCGGCCGTGGGCGCGCTGATCGCGCAGCACTATTATTTCTGGCGGCACTTCGTGGTGGAGGGCGCGCCGCATTCGCCGCTCTGGTATAGCGGCGCCGACCAGTTGCTGCTCTACGGCGACCGCTACTGGATCTGCGCCGATGCGCTGATCGCGTTTGTCCTGATCGCTCTCGCGATCGACTTGGTTCGCCGCCGGCGCGAACCGCGCATTCACACGCAATCCGACACGCGACCCGACCTCGTTTCTAGCCGCAATTTCATTGGCGATTTCGCGATTCCGCTGCAGCTCTACATCGCAGCGGCGCTGGCCGTGCCGCTCTTGCCGCGCGGCGTTCATCTCCCGCACACAGTCCCGATCGCGCTACTTACGGACCGCCTCACGACGGTTTCCGCCGTGCTGATTTGCTGCCTGCTGGGCGCGATGCGCCCGAGCCGCTGGCACCTCGCGGCGTCGGCGGCCATCGCGATTGTCTTTTTCGCGTTCGTCTATCACGACACGGCGGGGATCAACCGCATGGAAGCGCAGGCCGAGCAGCTGGTCCGCAGGCTGCCGCAAAACTCGCGCGTGATGGCGACCATCGAGCCGCCCTGGGAGTCGCGCATCCTGATCCAGCACATGATCGATCGCGCCTGCATCGGCCACTGCTTCAGCTACGGAAATTACGAGCCGAGCACGGGCGTCTTTCGCGTGCGCTCCACCCCTGGCAATCCCTACGTCCTGAACAACTATAGCGACGCCGTCGACATGGAAGACGGCTACTACAACGTCCGGCCCGAGGACCTGCCCGCCTACCAAATCTACGAATGCGATGCCACCGCCACGCGGCTCTGCATTCAGCCACTCGAAGCCGGCGAGGACAACGACGACATGGGCTACCACCCCGGCCCACAGTAGTCCTTGCCAATCCTCGCCCGTCATTCTGAGGCCCGCCTCTGGCCGAAGAATCTCTCTTCGGCGCGCCTCTTCCGCGCGCGTCAGGAACCTTGCTGCCAACGGGCGCTTAAAAAGGCCTAAATGGCCGAAAAAAGCCGATTTCGGGAGGATTTTGGCACTAGCTACGGCTTTCTGAGACTGCTCCGTTGTGTGACTTCCGTACCGTTCTGAAACTGACTTTTGTACTAGAGACACGCATCAGAGGTCCTAGCCATACTAGGCCTAGGTGAGGAGGTGCCATGCGACGGGTATCGACGGCTTCGTTTCTCCCTTTTTCAAGTGATTCTCATTCTCATCAGGCCGGTTCCGCGGACCATCGACAGCACGTCTCCCATTCCCATACCGCCACGGCGGTGCTCGAACTGGACGAGCCCGCGCCGGATTCGTCCTGGGGGCGATCCGAGGCTCTGATCGCCAGTTCCGAACCGGCCGCCTCGCATAACCTTCGGTCCTTCGGTGAGAAGCCTTTCGGAGGGGTTGCCGCATCCGAGAGAGCTTCCATGCCGGCCGCACATCAGCATCCGGCCGTCGGCTCTTGGAAGCTGATTTCCTCCGAAGCCACGACAGTGGACGACGAGGGAAACACAGAGGTCATCGTCACGGAAAACCCGCAGGGATACATCATGTTTACTCCCTGGGGGCGAATGATGACGGTCTGCGTCGGTGGATACAGCGATCGAAAGAAGGTTCCGACCAGCCAGGCCGACTTTTCCGATCTATGGAAGAGGATGCTGGCCTACACAGGAACGTATCGCGTCGAGGGCGATGAAGTCGTCACAAACGTGGAGATCTCCTGGTACCCGCTACGGGCAGGCACCGAACAGCGCCGAAAATTCACGCTCGAGGGCAATAAACTCACAATTGTGACGATACCTCAGCCGATGGGCACCGGTCATCGCGCGAAATCCATGGTCACATGCAAGGTCGTCTGGGAGCGCGAGGCCTAAGCCTCGGCCAGGTGCCGCATTTGTCGTTGTCGTTGCTTGCAGTCGCCGGGCGCGTCGTGTGCGTCCGCCGTGGCGGATAGCGGTGACCTTCAGGTGGGCGGTTTTGGCCGTATGGTTCTAGCCACTAACCACTCGCCACTAGACACTGCCTTCTTTGTTCGCGACTCGAATAGACTCGGGTGTGAACCGCTCGTGACTGCTTCGATGTGTGGGCCCACCCGCCCCCAAATGAATCTTGGTCCGCCGGTTCAGGTAAACGGATGTGTAACTAACTACCACGTGCATCCGCTTGTGCTAGACTCCCGGTCGTGCGATGGGTTGGCGCAGTATTTCTCCGCCTTAACGCTAGCTCGCTCCGGAAAGTGCGAGCCATTCTCACGCGGGGTAAGGAACGAGCAAGCACTTGGTTCTCCCTTAGTCCTCAGCCGATCAAGGACCACCAAAAGAAAAAAGAACTGGCGCAAATATTGTCGGATTTGGCGCTGGCGATTGTCTTCGGAGTCTTAGGGCTGCCAGTCGTCTTGAAGTGGTGCGGCTGGTTCTTATGTTACTGCGCTTTTCTCTACATCATGCAATCGGTGATTTACAAGGTTAGTTGGCTTCCCCTCAAGACGCGACTTACCGGGGCCATTTTGCTGGGGCTAGTGTTCGTGGGGGGATTTTGGAGCACCGCCTATGCGATGTGGAGGACGGAAAAATCCGAAATTCGGATGGGACAACTGAGAGGAGCAGGGGAAGACTTCGACGACGGAAAGTTAAGAATGACGCCCCTGGTTCAAATTGGCGACTCCGGCACGGAAATCTTTCCTGCTCCGCCGCTGCAAACACCGTTTCAGTGGTTCCCAGATGCTCCGTTTACCCTGAAATTTGGTAGAAAGGGACCACTTGTCACAACGTATGTCCGCGACAGATTCGGAAATCTTGTTGTGAGCATAGATGAAAACCGTTGGACCGTTTATCCTCCCTTTTGTTCCGACAAGAACTACACCGATGATGCTTTCGAGGCATTGGACAGCTCTGGGCACGTGGTGTTGCAGCTGAGGTTACTTCCAAACCGAGTCCAGGTGCAAGGCGAGTGGTGGGACGATCAAGGAAACGGCAAAAGGCTTTTGAAGAACCCGAACGGCGATAACGGTCAAGTGATCTTTCTGGGCCCCCGAAACCAAAGCGAAGAATCGCTCATAAAACGGCTGTTCAAATACCCAAGCGCAGAATATTGGGGCGAGTTAAACAAATGAGAGCTGGGCCGCACGCTTAGACAGGCCAAGGGCTATTTCGATTACCGTGTTGTTTCTTACCCGCGATGGTACAGTTAAGCGCGGGGAACGTCCGTCGGTCCTAGTTTCAAGCGCGGCGGCAAGCTGCCGCGCGGCAGAGCGAGGAGACCATATGAAAATAGCAGCTATCCTTATGCTCAGCGGATTCCTGCTCGCGGGCGCGGCACAGGCAAAAGAGAAGGATCGCACCTTCGCGCAACCCTGCACTGTCGTCTTCCCGATCGCGGAGAAAATGGCGAGTGAGAAACCGTACAAGTTGCAGCTGGATGGGAGGACAGATATGAACCTGATTATTGAGACAGGTTCCTTCTGGAAGGCCGGAGCTGCGCAAATCATCGTGCGGTTCTCTGCGAATAGTGACGGAACCTGCTCAGTGGCCGATAGTTCGCCGTACTCCGGCGTCCGGCGCAACGGCACGGTGTTCCTAGATCGTCTCGAAAAGCGACTGGCGGAAGCTGGCCCAGCAAAATAGCGGGGTGCCGCAGCCTTCACGGTTTGTGTGAAGGGTGAAGGGTGCGCGAGGTGGCTGATCGCCCGCCGAGCCGTTTGCCGTTCCTCGAACGGTTTCGATTCCGGGTTTGGCGGGCAGGCATTCGGGGTTTCGTTCTTGAGCGCCGGAGGTGCGGCAGAATTTAGCCCAG
>JBKQNJ010000045.1:0-44154 GCA_052146315.1 Candidatus Acidiferrales bacterium
CTGATTCCATCTTCTTTCCATCTAGACTCACTACCCAAACCAGCTTTGCGTTATCGCCGTGAAACTCCGCATGGATGTTTTCCACCAACGGCTCGCGGCAATTCCTGTGGTTGCCAGCAGCGCCAGCAAAGTGTTCTGCGAATTTAATGTCGCAGTTCACCACCGCAACGCGGCCGTCTGGCAGCAAAAGGGAGAAGGTCGCGCCACGCACATTGAACGATCCGGCGCGAGCGGGCACGCTGTACGTGTTAGTTGTGCTGGTACCATTACAGTTCGCTTCGCCATTTGTGTTGGCCGTGTTCCCATAGAACGTGGTAGTGGCCGTACCGTTGCAATTTGCATTGCCGGCGGTGTTTGAAGTGGAGTACCCGGGTACGACGTAGTTGTAACTGGAGAAGTGCTCCTGGTGGTCAATCACCTTCACTTCCAGCTTCTGCGCTGACGCCGTAGCGGCCGACAGCAACACCAGTGCGGCAAGAGTGAGCTTCATTTCTTAACCTCCCAGACGGTAAGGCTACTATACTCCTTTTTTGCACGACCTCCTTGGGCGGGCCCTCAGTGGGGGTAACGCTTGAAGAAATCCGCCACTTTTGCGAGGCGCGACCCTCGTATTTCCCCCTGTTCTCCCATCCGCCGCGTGCGCTCACGAGCCCGCGTGAGTTGCGCGTATGCGGGCTCACCGCAGCGTCGGGCTTCCCGATACATTTCGCTCGGGTCTGCCTGAAATTGCCGAACCAGCTTCTGCAGCCACGTATGGCTGATGCCCAGTTGCTTAGCCCAGGCACGACCTGACGGTTTGCTCCCGCGGCCGGTGTACCACACGAATACATATCTGCGGATCATCCGCGATTCGTCAGTGCTGCGCCAGGGGCGAGGCGGATGCCACCGCGCACGTGCTTTTGCGAGGTTTCGCATTGAAGATTCATATGACGGCATGCGTTCCCCCCCTCCCCTCAGGTTTAGCGGAGTTGCCAGCCTTCCTCCGGCTTCCCCTACGCGTTTCTAAAAGACTTAGCAGTATCAGCGGAAATCGGTGGCAAATTATTTATGTGATTTTTCGCGCTATTCTTCGAGCACCTTTGCAGAAGCTCTTCCGTAATAACCCTGGGGACTTTCATGTCGTACTTAGAGCACTGATCCAAGATGCATCGCACACAATCAATGTACGTTTCGCCTTCTTGGCGCGGGGATTCCTTCACTATATCTGCGAAACGTTTTCTTTCCTTTCGGGCAACCTGCGAGCACTGCGGCAAGAGCTCTTGCGCTGCCGGAAATCCGCGTTTGGCAAGGATCTCCACCATCTTGAACTGTGCCGGCTGCAGCGGACCTCGTTTGGCCTCCTGCTGAAGTTTTGCGAGTTCGTCGAGTCCGATGGAACATAGCGTGGCGCGGACGGTGGCTATGGTACAAGCATGGTGTCGTTGTTCTTCCGATTCAGTCAAGGGCCGATCTTCGACAATCGCGCGAGCGAGAATCTGATCCGATTCCTGGGTCGCCTTCCGGTAACGCTCCTTGTATCGCCACTTCTCCAACCCGTCGAGGTAGTGCTTTAGCAGTTGGTGCGAAGTGCCAAGGACGCGAGCCAGCGCCCTCAGCGAGGGCCGCAACGATTCAGGGGTCTGCTTCCATGCTATGAGCATCCGGCGGAAATCTGCTGCGCGGGATTCCTGTTTGGGCTTCCTGCCTCTCATTAGCCTCCATCCCTTGAGGTCTTATTTTAAGACCTGGCTTCGCTAAGACCAGCATAAACACTGGCAATTTGACGCCCGCTTTTCGCGCTTAGAGTCCCTTGGAACAATTGGGAGGGCTTTGGAACATCCTTGGAACAAAACCCTCAGTTTATCGGGCGATTTTCAACAACTTCCAGGCAGAAAGGCAATCGAATCATCAGGAGTTATGGAGCGGGCGATGGGAATCGAACCCACGTCCGAAGCTTGGGAAGCTTCTATACTGCCATTGTACGACGCCCGCTCATCTGCGAAGTGAACCGATTCTATCACTCTACACAACTGCCTCAAACTGCTTCTGGTCACAATTGGTCACAATCCGGAACTGTTCGAATGGAATCTCGCGGGTAATCAGGGATCTTCCGTCCGATCATCGAAGATGCAATCACAACAGAGGATTGCGGGACTTTTTGACGGTCACGGCGACAGCGGCAACGCGCCAGACCGCCCCGCGCCGCCGTCTTCCGCGCGACGCTTGTGGGGCACGCGGCCTAGTGCGCGGTTAGAGGCTTGGGTGTCGGGTTGTGCGAGAAATAGGCTTCCGCGACCGAATCCAACCACAAATTGCAACAGTTGCACCAATTTCGCCCGGATGGTCTAACGACTGTCCGGGCGTTTTGTCGTTTCAGAACGATCGCTATGCGGTAGGCATCACTTGCTCGGTCTGGAAAAAAGCTCGCTGTTCCATTTCGCATTTGTTCCGAACTGTAGCCACACGACATGCACACGCCCATGAATTGATGGTGGAAGTTGGTAGTTGGGCTTCGGCGGAAGTTGGTAGCTGCGTTTAAGTTGAATTTGATTGCCGAGAAAAACGAAAAGTTGGTCTGCCGCCTTATCGTCGCTAGCGGCGTGAAAGACTACCTTATCCGGCACCATGCCGTTCATCGTTTCCGTTTCAACATTGGGGTCTATGTTTGCGTTCATCGGCCCAAAAGTGAAGCAACCGGAAACGGAGTTTGAAAACTGCGCGACTACCGAAGCTAATTGACCACTCTCAGGCGGTGCCGTAACCATGACCACACAGGGTGCTCCGTTGAGCGCGTGCCTAAAAACATCGAAGGAAAGAAGCGTCTGATTGATGTTTGAAAACAGCGGGTCTGTCGCAGAGATATTGTGCTTTCTCCATTCCACTTCGGAGCTTAGAGTCCTGACATTTTCTGAAAGTCTTTCGTTCGTGGCTGTCAATTGTTGATGGTCGAAGTACACCGTGCGAACGAAGAAAACTGCAAAAGCTATGAACACCAATGCAGCCACGGCACCCAAGACGCACGTCCCGGACCAGCGAAAACTACGTAACGCATTCTGAAATGGTCTAGGGTCATTTGTTTTTCTAAGCTCAATCCATCGGCCCGTCATGGCGGCCACCAAACCTATCACGGTGAGAGCTACCGTCCACAACATGAAACCGAGTGTGGTTGTTCCGGTCGCTTTAAGCAGCGACTCCCAAGAGTGACGTAGTAGGTGGAGGAAGGCATCGCGCATCCGCTGAATGTAGCATAAGTGTCTACGTCACTCGACAGCGCCGGGCGCATGGTAGAATCCTGTCCCAAAGGGAGCGCGACTCATGTATGCCAGCGGACAACCACCAATGGTGGGTGACATCGTGAAAGGCAATCTCGGCGAAGGCGAAGTGTTGGCCGTAACTCCAAACGGTTTGAATGGACAAGAAACCGCAACGGTTCGATGGACGACACCGCAGCAAAAGGTGCCAGGTATCAACGCGCCCCTAGCCCCATCCACAGTACCGACGAACTCACTTACGCTTGTGCGGCGAAAGACGGCATGATTTGTGTTCTGCCGATCTTTTACTTCGTGGCTTGATGTCTCTTGCAGGACCGTCGGTGTAGCCGTTCTTGAATTTTGAACATCCATCCAACATTGGACGGCTCAACCGCCAGTCGGAACAGTTGTGCGCGATGCGCCAAGTCCCAAGCGCAACCTTCCTTGTCGAAAGACCGCTGGATTAGCGAATTCACGGTCGTTTCTTCCTCTTTGGTTTTGATGGTAGACATTCTGCGTTGCATCGCCTCTTTCATGCGGTCGAGCGCGAGCAATGTTTCGAGTACTTCCAAGTTTGTTTTCGCTTCATCGCCAGCCGAAAGGGAAGACGCGTGTCCGACGCGCACGAGGTTATCCGCTTCCAAAAGCGTCAACCGTTCGGTGTTGTGACCCGGGCCTTGCCACATTACTTCAAGGTATTCAGGTGTTGCGTCGAGAACGAAACCGTTCTTTTCAAAACCGCGAGTTACAACATCGCCACGATGCCAAGGAAATTTTCGCGGGTCTAGGGGCGGTCGGGACGTGGCCATTCTGATTTCCTCTAACACCGAACTAACACCAACCTTACGCAACTGCCTCAAACTGCTTCTGGTCTCCGGGCTGCTCGGGTGGAATCTCGCGGGTGATCAGGGATCTTCCGTCCGATCATCGAAGATGCAATCGCAACAAAGGAGTTCGCCACCGCACACAGGGCACTCCTCGAAATCGCAACTCGGGACGTGAAATTCGCCCTTGAGAACTCGGCAATCAGGGCACGCGTTTTTATCTACTCCCCAGTCATCGTGCTCGTCGCCGTAGCGAATGCGAGGGACAGCCCGCCCCTCTTGAGTAAGCGACGCAATTTGTTGAGCAGCCATAATCTTCTCAGGCCAGCCCTCAGTCATCGGAACGCCGCGGTAAAGGATGCTCTTCGGTCCGGTCATGGGTAGTTGATTCCTCTTTTCGGGGATTATACGACCAACTCACGGCTAGTCTGCAAGAACGAGATTGGCCCAACTCCCGGTCAAGTGACGACCATCACATCCCCGCGGCCAGCGTTGAGTACAATGTCGGCTGACAGTTGCAGTCCGCGACGGCCCAGAGTATCCTTACTGGACAGACCCGAACTCGGTAATGGAATCGAACCGATCGCCACGCTGCTGAAATTCTGTTGAATTCGTTCGGTTTACGGAATCTCTGTATGGAATCAAAAGGCAAGCGAATGAAATCGACCAAGGAAAAGAACAAGAGCAAACCGGCGAAGGCGCACATTTCCCTGCGGGTAAATGGTGAGCCGGTCGAGGTAGCGTTTGCCCCGCATAAGACGCTTCTGGAAGTCCTTCGCGAAGACTTGGCGCTTACCGGCACAAAGCACGGCTGCGAGTTAGGGGAGTGCGGATGTTGCGCCGTGCTGGTGGATGGTCAGCCCGTGCTTTCCTGCCTGGTTCTGGGTATCGCCGTGGAAGGGCATGAAGTCAGCACGGTCGAAGGCATGGCGGAGGGAGCGAAGCTGCATCCATTGCAGGATGCGTTTGCTGAACTCGGGGCTGCCCAGTGCGGATATTGCACGCCGGGATTTCTCCTGACGGCGAAAGTGCTGTTGGAGGAAAACCCGGAGCCTTCCCGCGAACAGATCAAAGAGGCTCTCGCCGGAAACATTTGCCGCTGCACCGGCTACATCAAGATATTCGAAGCAGTGGAGCTGGCTGCCGCACGAATGGCCGGGAAGCCGGCTGAACCCAGCAAGGAGAGCATCTATGGGCGGCGCTAACGGAGCGGAACGAAAAGAGCTGCGCGTCATAGGAAAGCCCCATCGCAAGGTGGACTCTGCATCGAAGGTCACCGGCCAGACGAAGTATGCCGACGATCTCGTCTTCCCCCGCATGCTTCACACCAAGATTTTGCGCAGCAGAGTTCCGCACGGCCGCATCCTGAAGATCGATACGTCCAAGGCGGAAAGTTATCCAGGCGTCAAGCAGGTCCTCCTCGGGAAAGACCTGCCGATCTCATACGGGGCTCTGCCCGTGAGCGAAGACGAACACGCGCTGGCGATCGGCAAGGTCCGCATGATGGGAGACCCGGTGGCCGCCATCGCCGCGGTGGATGAAGATGTGGCGACCGAAGCCCTGGACTTGATTGACGTCGAGTATGAACTCCTGCCGTCCATCTCCTCGATCCAGGCTGCACTCGACAACCCCGAGGCTCGCATCCATGAATACGGGGAATTCGGCAATATCCATCGGAGACAGGTCTACGAATTCGGCGACGTGGAAGCAGGCTTTGCGGAGGCCGACTTCGTCCGGGAAGATATCACTTTCTATGAGGGCAGCACCCATCTTGCGTTGGAGCAACACGCCAGCGTGGCCCAGTTCGGGCATGACGGCAAGCTCACGCTCTGGACTTGCACTCAGGACCCGCACTACCTGCACCGGTCGCTCTCGAAAGTGCTGGAGCTACCGCAGAGTCATGTACGCGTCATCGCCACTACGAACGGAGGCGGCTTCGGAGGAAAGTGCGATCCCTTTGCGCATGAAATTATCGTCTCGAAACTGGCGATGATGACAGGGCGCCCCGTCAAGATCTGCCTCACGCGCGAGGAGGTCTTCTATTGCCATCGCGGCCGGCATCCCGTTCTGATGTCCACCAAGACCGGGTTCAAGAAGGACGGCACGATTACGGCCATGCACCATCGCACGTTCCTGGACGGCGGAGCCTACGGAGGCCACGGCGCAGCCAGCACGTTCTATACCGGGGTGCTGCAACCGACGACCTATCAGATGAAGCGCTACAAGTTTGAAGCCGTCCGAGTATTCACCAACAAAGCGCCTGGCGGCCCGAAACGAGGACACGGAACTCCTCAGCCACGCTTCGCCCAAGAAATTCAAATGGACAAGATCGCGGAGCAGTTGGGACTCGACCCGGCCGAAATGCGCAAGAAGCACCTGGTCCCATCCAATTCGCTGACGGTGAACTGGCTTCGCGTCGGCACGATGGGCTTGGGCAAGTGCATTGACAAGGTTGTGGAAGGCTCCAACTGGAAAGAACGCTTCCGCAAACTCCCGTACGGAAAAGGCATCGGGTTGGCGTGCAGCGGGTACATGACTGGGGCAGGCACTCCCATCTACTGGAACAATATGCCGCACTCGGGCGTGCAGTTGAAACTGGACCGCAGCGGGGGCGTGACCGTCTTCTGCGGCTCGACGGAGATCGGTCAGGGTTCCGATTCGATTTTGGCTTATATCGTTGCCGAGGTGCTAGGCATCGATCCCTTTGACATTCGGGTCGTCACGGCCGACACCGATCTCACTCCCGTGGACCTGGGAAGTTACTCCAGCCGGGTCACTCTTATGACCGGCAATGCCGCCATCCAAGCTGCCGAGCGGGCCAAGGAGATGTTGGTCCAGGCGGTGTCCGCGAAACTGGAGATTCCGGCCGACCGGCTGGTGTTTGCGGATCGTCGCGTTTTCGACATGCAGAATCCGGAGAAAGGCATGACGTTTGTGGAGGCTGTGTGGCTTGCCGAAGCGAAGTTCGGCACGCTCGGCTCGGTTGGTTCCTACAAGCCGGCGCCCGCGCCTGGAAAGTTCAAGGGGTCTGGAGTTGGTCCTTCGCCAGCCTATAGCTACTCTGCGGCGGTGGCCGAAGTAGACGTGAATCCCGAAACTGGCATTGTCGTAGTCCCTCGCATCTGGATCGCTCACGACATCGGCCAGTGCATTAATCCCGTGGTGGCGATCGGGCAGATCGAAGGCAGTATCTACATGGGCTTGGGCGAGGCCTTGATGGAGGAGATGACCTATCGCGGGAACCGCAACGTGATTCACAAATTCCCCTCCTTCCTCGAATATAAAAGCCCCACCACAATGGAGATGTGCGACGTTATCACCTATGTAATAGAAGATCGGGATTCCAACGGCCCGTTCGGGGCCAAGGAAGCGGGACAGGGGCCGCAGTTGCCGGTTCCGCCCGCGATCGCCAACGCGATTTATGACGCGGTAGGGGTTCGCATCGACGAGGTTCCGATCACACCCGATAAAGTGTTGAAAGCGATTCGGGCGAAAGCCAAAGGGCAGGAAGGCAGATACGGGCCTACTGTATTCCCGCACTGCGACATGCCCGCCCCGATTTTTGTGCCGACGCCGGAAGAAGGCGGCGACGGCAAGGCTGTAGAACGCCAGCCTGTTTTGGTGTAACGGCAGCCTGTGAGACTAAGTAGGATCTAGAATGTTGAGACTTCCCAAATTTCGCTATCTGCAACCCAAGTCTTTGGTCGAGGCCGTCCGCATGATGTCGGACGAAGGGCCTGACGCCGCGTTCGTAGCCGGCGGCACGGATCTCTATCCCAATATGAAGCGTCGCCAGCAGGTGCCGAAGGTGGTCATCGGGCTGGCGCAGCTCAAGCAACTGCGCAGCACCAAGGGCAAGCCGGCCGAGGGAATGGTCCTGGGGGCGGGCCTGACGCTGACTGAGGTTGCGGAGGACCGCCGCATTCAACGCGCCTATCCGGCCGTGTCGAAGGCCGCCGAGTTGATCTCGACGCCGCTGCTGCGCAACATGGGCAGCATCGGGGGAAACCTGCTGCTCGATACGCGCTGCAATTATTACGACCAGAACTACGAGTGGCGCAAGGGCATCAACTTTTGCATGAAAAAGGACGGCGAGATCTGCTGGGTGGCTCCCTCGAGCCCGCGCTGCTGGGCGGTGCAATCGAGCGACTCCGCCCCGGTGATGGTGGCCATCGGCGCGAAGGTGAAGCTGATTTCGAGTTCGGGAGAAAGAGTGCTGCCGGCGGCGGACCTTTATAACGATGACGGAATCCGCTACCTCAATAAACGGCCCGACGAACTCCTGACCGAGATCCACCTGCCGCCGACGAACGGCTGGCGAGCGACGTATTGGAAGCTTCGCCGCCGCGGGTCGTTTGATTTCCCGGTCCTCGGCGTGGCTACTTGCCTGAGCCTGGCGGGCGATGGGACGGTGGAGAACGCCAAAATCGTTTTGGGAGGGGTGGGCTCCCATCCGATTGAGGTGACGCTCTCAGAGAAAGCGATTATCGGGAAAAAGCTGACGGAAGAAACGATCCATGACGCCGCAGAGGCGGCGTACTCGCCGGTAAAACCCCTCGACAACACTGATTTTGCCATGTACTGGCGCAAACACATGGCGCGCTATTACGTCGCCTGCACGCTTCGAGAACTGGGCGGCCTCCCGCAGGGTTTACCGCATCCGGAAACCGAAAATAGTGTGCCGGCCCTGCGCGTATTTTCGAGCGGCCCCTTTTCCTGAGCCTTCCGGCACGAACTGCGTCACCACATAAAGAAGATTCGGGTGTTTCCGTGCCAAGATGGCGATGTCTATAGGCCATGCTCATTTGACGATCGGCCATTCTGCTTGGTAAGCTCTGCGCCGTCGCGACGACGCACCAACACAATTTCGGCTGCACCGACAGAGGGACTACCTCGAGCATGGTTGACAAAATCAAGTCAGTTTCCGAAGTCGTTAGCACGATTCCCTCAGGAAGCCACATTGCGTTGGGCGGCTTCGCGATTGCCCGCAACCCAGTCGCGGTTGTCCACGAATTGATCCGGCAGCAGAAAAAGGACCTGACGCTTTCGCAGGGAGTTGTGGGGCTCGACACCGATTTACTGGTGGGGGCCGGTCTCGTTAGCCACCTGATCATGGGTGGAGGGTCGCTGGACCGGTTTGGCCCCGCCCACTCTGTGAACCGCGCGCGCGAAACAAAGTCGCTGCGCTGCGAAGACTATACGAGCCTCTCAGTTTGCTTCCGCTATTTGGCAGGAGCGCTGGGTCTCTCTTATATTCCCATCAAGTCGTTGTTTGCCTCCGAGATATTGGAGCGATTAGAGGCGGGGCCGGGCGCCTCGGATGTGAAGCGATCGAAGTGTCCCTTCACCGGGGAGGAGTACGTTTTGTTGAGGGCGCTCGAGCCGGACGTGTCCATTGTTCATGTGCAGATTGCGGACCCCGATGGAAATTGCCAGATCAACGGAGCTCGCTGGGGGAACGAAGAGCAAGCCAAGGCGGGGCGCCGCTTGATTATAGTGGCGGAGCAGATTGTTCCCACCGAGTTTATCCAGCGGTCGCCTGAGCGGACGATTATACCGGGACACCGGGTAGAGGCGATCATTCATCAGCCGTTTGGTGCGCTGCCAACCTGTGTTTATGGTTGCTACGACTACGATGCCGATCATCTGCGCCTGTACGTAAAACACGCGGCGGACCCGGGGCGCTTCCAGGAGTATTTGAAGACCTTCGTTTTCGGTTGCCGCGACCATTGGGAATTTCTGGGAAAACTTGGCGGGTTACCGCGAATGGAAGAATTGAGAGCCGATCCCATCTCAGGTTACTGATCGAGGAATTAGACCGCAGCGTAGAAAGGACGGATTCGTTCGATGCCGGTGACCGAAGGAACGAAAGACAGAAATGCACGGTCCGATATCCGCGCCAGCGAAATCATGGCGGCTGCCGGAGCCAGAGAACTTCATGACGGCGAAGTGGTCGTTGTGGGCCTTGGATTGCCTGAAGTCGCAAGTGTGCTCGCCAAACGCACGCACGCGCCAACTCTCGCGACTCTTCTTGAGACTGGAGTGATGAACCCGCGCCCGAAAGACACACCGGTGGGGTTGCCCGACTCCCGAGCATTTTGGGGAGCGACGTGCTTGAGCGGCTTCCTCGATGTGATGGGTATGAACTTACACCGAGGAGTGGTCGACGTAGGGTTTTTGGGAGCTTTGGAGCTGGACCGGTACGGCGACATCAATACGACGCTTGTGAAAGATGAGTCCGGGAAGGTCAAGTATGTGAATGGCAGCGCCGGAGGAAATGATGTCGCCTCGCTGGCCAAGCGCGTGATTGTGATCATGCGCCATGAGAAGAGAAAACTTCCTCTCGCCGTGGCTCACCTCACAAGTCCCGGTTTCGCAGGCGGACGCAGCCGCCAGGAATTGAATTTGCGCGGGGGCGGGCCCAGCCGCGTGATTACGGACATGGCAGTTCTCGGATTTGACGCGAAGACACATTCAATGTCGGTGCTCTCGTTGCATCCGGGGATTCGAGTGGAAGAGCTGGTAGAAAATACGGGATTCCCATTACAGATCCCGAACGAAATTCCCACGACGCCCCTTCCCAGCGCCGAGGACTTGCGATTGCTACGCGAGGAAATCGATCCGAACGGCGTGCATTTGAAGTAAGGGGCGAACTCGACGGCCGCGCAGGGCCGTCGTTCTAATGCGATTCCCCTACAGCGAATCCCGCTGGAGCTTTAACACCTTATCTGTATTGGTTTAAGTCCCCCCGCATATCACCATTGTTTGGGCTCGCAGCAAAAGCTGGGAATTCTTCGGCGAGGAGGGCACATGCACAAACTCGTGATACGCACTCTATTATTGTTGGCATTTTCCGCGTTGATCGCTTCGGTCCCCGCTCACGCGGGGATTGCCGTGGGCATTTCCGTTGGGTTTGCGCCGCCGGCAATTCCGGTCTACACCCAACCTGTTTGTCCCGAGGAGGGTTACATCTGGACGCCAGGCTACTGGGCGTGGGACCCGGACTTCGATGACTATTATTGGGTGCCGGGAACGTGGGTAGAGCCGCCCGAGGTCGGTTTCCTGTGGACGCCGGGATACTGGGGATGGAACGGCAATGCGTTCGTCTTTTATGACGGATACTGGGGACCGCAAGTCGGCTTCTATGGCGGTATCAACTACGGATTCGGGTATTTTGGCGATGGGTACGCGGGGGGACGCTGGGACCATGGCCACTTTTTCTACAATCGCGCCGTCAGCAACGTAAATGTGACCGTAATTCACAACGTCTACAACGAGAGAATCACCAACGTTAGGATGAATCGCGTCAGTTATAGCGGCGGGAGGGGCGGCATCACCGCGCGTCCAACTGCGCAACAAGAGGACTTTGCCCGCCAACGCCACATGGCGCCCGTGGCCGCGCAGACTCGGCAGATGCAGGCGGCTCGCGGGAATCGAGAATTGCGCGCCTCGGTGAACCACGGCAAGCCCTCGATCGCCGCAACCGCGCGGCCGGGAGAGTTCAGCGGCGATGTTGTCAAAGCCAAGGCTGCGGGCGCGCCCTACAGCCGGCCGGCAACTCGCAGCGCCGCCAACGCTCGCGGGAAAGCCAACACGCCGGCCGAGAATAGAGGGTCGGTCAATGCTCGCGAAACTTCGGGAGAGCAGAATCCCAAGAACGCGAATCGTGCAGAGGGCAATACCCAGGCGAACAGGGAACGGGCGCCGGCAGCGGACACCCGCAACGCAAACCTGAACCGAAATTACCAGCAACAGAAGCCGGCCGAACATCAGCAAGAACAGCGGCAAAGGCTCCAGCAACAGGAGCGTCCGCAACAGCAGCGCGCCCAAGAACAGAGGACGCGGGCTGTGGAGCAGCATGCACAGCAGGAACGGCGGCCGCAGCAGAGGCAGGAACCACAAAGACAGCAAATAGAAAGGCGCCAGAGTTCGCAGCCGCCCGCCCGGCCCGAACATGCAGAGCATTCCGCGCCTGCCGAACGGAAACCAGGAGGGAAGTAGCCGCAAACATCCGTGATGCAGGGGTGGAATTGACTTCCATCCTTGCATCAAACACTAGCCCGCTTCGCTGAAAGCGGAGCCTATTTGATTTCGGCGTAATCGAGGTAGTAGCGATGCAAATCGGCGACGGTCATCTGTCCCTTGCGGATCTGGATGGCCGTTGGCTGCGCGCCGCCGGTCGAGGTGGCCCACACGGTGTCGCCCGCGCGAAGATCGGAAAGCTTCAGAGCCTTGCCGTTTTCGTCAAAGTACTGCGTCTTGGGAGTCGTGTTTAGCAGCAGGGTCACTTCGTCGGGACGCTTTACGAGAATCTCGGATTTTGACTGATCCAGCGACGCAATGATGAAAAACTGCTCACCCTTGACGTTGGTTTTCGCCGTCTGCACTTTTGTGCTCGCGGGCACGGTTGCGGTCGTCGGCGGATGCATGCCCATCTGTCCGTGAGGCCTCGTCGTTTGTCCGGGAGCGGGCGTCTGCGTCTGGGCGAGCACCGAGCACGATATTCCGAGCAAAGCAACGAAAGCCGGCGCCGCAAGCCGCGAGCCCGCACACCGCAGCGCGCTTGCAGCATTTTTGCGAATCTTATTCATATCGGAGAGCCTCGATGGGATCGAGCCGGGCAGCCCGGCGCGCCGGATAGTAACCGAACACAATGCCAACGCCGGCGGAGAAAACCACGGCGACAACGACGGAAAGGAGAGAAACGACGGTGGTCCAGTGCAGCACGTGCGAGATGATGGCCGACGCCACCATCCCAAGTGCGATTCCCGCCAGTCCACCCAGCGAGCTGAGCACTATCGCCTCGCTAAGGAATTGCGCTTGCACGTCCTCCTCGGTTGCGCCGACGGCCATACGCACGCCGATCTCGCGCGTCCGCTCCGTGACGGAGACGAGCATGATGTTCATGATGCCGATGCCACCGACCAGAAGCGAAATCGACGCAATTCCGGCGAGCAGGAACGTCATCACTGTCGAAGTCGCCTCGGCCGCTTGCGCCATTTCGTTGGGACTGCGGATGATGAAGTCGTTGTCCTCTGTAGGCCGCAGATGATGCCGCTGCCGGAGAAGGGCTTCGATGGCGGTCTGAACTTGCGGCATAGCCTGCTGGGAGCTGGTGCCGACCATGATCATTTGCAACCAGCTGATCCCCGAAATCTTCTTCTGGACGGTGGTGTACGGGACCATCATCATGTCGTCCTGATCCTGCCCGTTGGAATTTTGCCCTTTCGCGAGCAGCACGCCCAAAACCCTGAAGGGAAGGTTCTGCACGCGAATCATTTGGCCGACCGGATCCTGATCGCCGAAAAGCTGCTGCGCGACGGTATTGCCGAGGACGCAGACGTTGCCGGCCATGTCCACATCGCGATCGGAGAACATGCTTCCCTGAACGACAGGCCAACTGCGAATCTGGGTAATGTCCGCGGAAGTGCCGTTGGCGCGCGTGAACCAGTTCTGGTTGCCGTTCACGACCTGCACGGAGGCGCCAGCGATCGGCGAAATCATGGTGACGTTGGGGACATAACGGAGGATCGCATCGGCGTCGTCGTTGACGAGCGTTTTCGTCGCGCCATTCCCCATGCGCACGCCGCTGGTGTTCACGCTGCCGGCGAAGACCATGATGATATTGTCGCCGAGCGACTGAATCTGCGCTTGAACCTGCGCACTGGCGCCCTGGCCGATCGCCACCGTGCAGATGACGGCGCCCACGCCGATGATGATTCCCAGCATCGTCAGTACGGTCCGCAGTTTATTTCGCGCCAGCGCCCGTAGCGCCACGCGAATTACCTCTCTCGGATTCATGGTCGTACCTCGTAAATCGTTTGCCCGTCCAAACTACTGCCGATTCAAACGCTCACCGCGGGGGTCCGTTTCCGCCGCCGAAACCCGGCGGCCGCACGTTGCCGGTCGCGCCCTTCAATTGCTCGGCAACTACCAGCACGTCCCCCTCATGGAGGTCCCCCTGAAGGAGTTGTGTGTTGTTGTAATCGGTGATCCCGGCCTGGACCGCGACTGGGATCAACTGCTTCTTGTCCGGTCCCAGTTTCCAGACCACTTGCCATCCGCCAAGATGAGTCGAGGAAGCCTCGCGCGAGATGTTGTACTGCTTGTAGAGCGCCTGTATGTCTTTTGTCGCCAGCGGAGACTTGAACGTGAGGGCCGGATTCGGAATCAAGACGGCGTTCTGCGCGTGGCCCGTCGGAATCGTGACGTACGCGGTTTCTCCCGGCAGCAGCTTTTCGTCGGGATTGCTGAAGTCGATCACGGTGTTGTAGGTCACCACGTTTTGCACGGTCGTGGGATTGAGGCGAACGGTGCTTACGCGGCCGTGAAACTGCTGGGTCGGAAACGCGTCGACTTGAAAGGTGACCAGCGCGCCGACCTTGATATTACCCGTGTCGGACTCGTCGGTCGCGGCATAGACCTGCATGCGCGTCAAATCTTGTGCGACCGTGAAAACCTGCGGCGCCTGCAACGTCGCGGCGACGGATTGGCCGACATCGACGTTCCGCGCGACGACAGTGCCATCGATCGGCGAAATGATCGTCGTATATTTCAGGCTGGTTTCAGCGGCCTTGAGTGCGCCGTCCATCGAAACGACTTGTGATCTTGCCTGGTTGAGCTGGGCCTTGGCCTGATCAAGCTGTGCCTCTGCGGATGCCACGTCCGCTTGAGCCTGTCCGAGGCTCGACTGCGTGAGATCGTTCGAATCCGCGGAAACGATGCCGGATTGAAAGAGGTCTTGCGAACGCTTGGCCGTCGCCTGTTCGTATTTGACGTTGGCTTCGACCTTGGCGAGATTCGCCTCATCGACCTGGACGTTGGCCGCCAAGGTGACCAGATTCGCCTGGGCGTTTTCGAGGTTACCGCGCGCCTCGGTGACCTGTGCCTCATAGATCGCCGGGTCGAGCTGTGCGAGTACCTGCCCGCTGTGTACGCGCGTGTTGTAGTCGGCGAAGATGTACTGCACCGTGCCAGACACATAGGAGCCTACGGGCACCGTAGTCAGTGCGTTGATTGTGCCTGTGGCCTGTACGCTGGCCGTGATATTGCCTGTGCGAACTTCGGACGTCGTAAACTTCGGATCGTTGGCCCGGCTCCTGGCATACGACCAGCCGGCTATCACTACGATCAGAACAGCCGCACCGATGAGGTACAGCCTTTTATGCTGTTGATAAGATTCTCTTAGCGACATTAACCTCTACCTTCGGGGTTGGCGGTCACGTTCTGGCAGTGGTCTGCCTAGGTCTTGGCGCTTAACGCGCCGTGGCCTCTCAACAGTAGAGACGCATGGCCCACTCAATTGGTTTCTCGACTTCGCCACTCGAACGTAGTCTGTAGTGGTCTCCCAAGGCCGCCGAAGGCAAGCCGTGTTCGTGTTAGAGTGAGCGGCTCGAACCTCAAGGAGGCGAAGTGGCGTATCGCGATCTGCGGGACTTTCTGCGAAAGCTGGAAAAGGAAGGCGAACTCACGCGTGTGTCGGCCGAGGTTGATCCGGTGCTCGAAATCACCGAGATTTCGGACCGCACGGTCAAGCGAGGCGGCCCGGCGCTGCTGTTCGAGCGCACAAAAGGGTCGCGGTTTGCCGCGGTCACAAACCTGGTTGGCACCGAGCGGCGCATGAATCTGGCGCTCGAAGTGAATTCTCTGGACGAGATCGCGGGTCGAATTTCCTCGATTCTGGACATGCAATCGCCGCAGGGCATTCTGGACAAGGTCAAGATGCTTCCCAAACTGGCCGAGCTTGGCTCGATCTTTCCCAAGACGGTGCGCAACGGGGAGTGCCAGGACGTCGTCCGAACGGACGGCTTTTCGCTGCTCGATTTTCCGATCCTGCAGTGTTGGCCCCAGGACGGCGGCCGCTATATCACGTGGCCGATGGTCATCACCAAGAATCCGGAAACGGGCAAGCGCAACGTGGGCTGCTATCGCATGCAAGTTTTCGATTCGAGGACCACCGGCATGCATTGGCAGACGCAGAAGCATGGCGCCGAGCATTACCGCAGCGCACTCTCGAAGAACAGGGGAGGGAAGCTCGAAGTTGCTGTCGCGATCGGCGCCGATCCGGCAACCTGCTTCTCCGGGATTTTGCCTGTGCCGCCCGATATGGACGAATTCATGTTTTCAGGCTTCCTGCGGCGCGAGCCTGTCGAGCTGGTGGTGTGCAAGACGGTCGATCTTGAGGTTCCGGCGAATGCAGAAATTGTGCTGGAAGGGTACGTCGAATTGGGAGAAACGCGTACGGAGGGCCCTTTCGGCGACCACACGGGCTTCTATTCGCTCGAAGGCGAGTATCCGGTGTTCCACGTGCGGTGCATCACGCACCGCAAGGATCCGCTCTACCTCACGACGATTGTCGGGCCGCCTCCGCAGGAAGATTATTTCATCGGCCACGCGATCGAGCGGGTGTTCCTGCCCGTAATGAAGATGCAGCACCCCGAGATCGTGGATGTGGCGATGCCCGCCGAGGGGATTTTCCAGAACTTGATGATTGTTTCCATCCGCAAGAGCTATCCGGGGCACGCGCGGAAGACGATGAACGCGATCTGGTCGCTCGGGCAGGCAATGTTCACGAAGGTCGTGGTGATCGTCGATCACGATGTCAACGTGCAAGACTCGCGCGAGGTGGTGTGGAAGGCTCTGTGCGCGATCGATCCGGAGCGCGACATCCAGTTCGTAATGGGTCCGGTCGATACTCTCGATCATGCGGCCCGCCGGCAGGATTTCGGCTCGAAGATGGGAATCGACGCAACGCGGAAGTGGCCGGAAGAGGGCTACACGGGCCGCTGGCCGGACGAAATTAAGATGGACAGTACAACAAAAAAGCGCATCGACGAGCTCTGGGCAAAATTGAAGCTGGGTCGATAGCCCTTCGAAGTGCTCCTTCGGGCAGTCCTCTCTAACCAGGAACAATAGGCAAAAGCGAAACTTCTCGCCCCAAAAGGGCCTTCCAGGGCGGAAAGCGAGCCCGGGCGTCCCTCCCCGGGCATGTCTAAATGTGCACCCTGTCCTCAGGGCGGGGTTTTACCAGAAGCACAAACTTGAAACATGTTGATTGACAGTCTGCGGCGCGGGATGTGATAAACGGTCCACGGGGAGCGTACCAGTTCTATTAGTACCGTAGCTCATTCCGGGGTGTGGCAAAGGGGCTTGAAGGGTTGGGGCGAAACAGAAACAAAAGGCGCGGACGCCAGTTTGGCGAAAGCGCAGCAAAAGGGTGATGCGGATTCGTCCCGCGAAATGGGACGAACTGAGGAGTGAGGGGCCGCACGATGTTCAATCTCGGTAAAACCAAGTCACTAATTGGTCTGGATATCGGATCGAGTTCGGTGAAGGCCGTCGAGTTGAAGAAGGCCAAAGACGGTTATGAGCTGGTGAGCTTCGGGCTGGAGCCCTTGGCTCAGGATACCGTCGTGGACGGCGCCATCATGGATGCCCCTTCGGTGGCCGAGAAGATCATCTCGATCTTCGACTCGCAAAAGATCAAAACGAAAGACGTCGCGACGTCTGTTTCGGGACACTCGGTGATCGTCAAGCGCGTCAGCATGCCGCTGATGACCGAAGAGGAACTCTATGATCGGATTCAAGCCGAAGCGAGCCAGCACATTCCCTTCGACATTGCCGACGTCAACCTCAGCTATCAGCTGCTCGAAGCCACCGAGAACCAGATGGACGTGCTGCTGGTGGCCGTTAAGAAGGACAAGATTCTGAACCACACGAACGTCCTGGCTCAGGCGGGCAAGACGCCGATGGTGGTCGACATCGACGCCTTCGCTCTGCAGAACGCCTTCGAGGTCAACTACGAGCCGGATCCTTCGCAGGTGGTTGCGCTGTTGAACGTGGGCGCGAGCGTAATGAACATCAACATCATTCGCGGCTGGACGCCCCTCTTCACGCGCGACGTCTCGGTCGGAGGCAATCAATATACGGACGCCCTGCAGAAGGAGCTCGACCTCAGCTTCGAGGACGCCGAGAAGCTCAAGATGGGCGGAACGCACGCCGGCGTGAGCGAGGAACAGCGAACTTCGATCCTGCGCTCTGTTTCCGACATTTTGATTCTCGAGATTCAGAAGACTTTCGATTTCTTCCGCGCGACGGCGAGCGGCGAGAACATTCGCCGGATCGTGGTGGCTGGGGGGACCGCGCGGGTGCCGGGCTTGCTCGATCTGCTCAAGGAAGAATTCGCGATGCCGGTCGAGGAGCTCTATCCGTTTCGAAAAGTCGCCATCAACCCCGCGCGTCACGATGAAAGTCAGCTTCGCGAGTTGGCGCCGCGCCTGGCAATCGCCATGGGCCTGGCGCTGAGGAGTTTTGACACGCCATGATCCGGATCAACTTACTAGGCCAGGCTCGTCCGAAAGCCGCGAAACAGACGGTGCCTCTCGAGGCTACCGTACAGATATTGCTGTTCGGCGCGGCGGTTGTCGCAGCGGCTGTCGTTCTCTTCGTTGTCTATATGTCGCAAAGCAGACAACTCGATCAGACAGAAGCCCGCATTCGCGATCTACAGACAGAGAAAGCCAGCCTGCAGCAGATCAAGTCCCAAGTCGATACGTTTGAAAGCCAGAAAACCGTGCTCCAGCAGCGGATCGACGTGATCGAGACGCTCCAGAAGAATCGCAGCGGGGCGCAAGACCTGCTCCAGATGGTGGCCAACACGGTCGTTCGAGTGGACGCGCTCTGGTTGACGTCGATAACAAGAAGTGGCGATTCGCTCGATATAGAGGGCGAAGCGGGGTCGATCAATTCCGTGGCGAATTTCATTACGGAATTGAAGAGAAGCGGCTACTTCACGAACGTCGAGATCAAGGACGCCAAGGAAAACGACATACGTCCGTCGGTTGAGACCTACGGCTTCTCGATGTCCGTGACGATTGCCCCGCAGCAGAACGGTGCAGCCACAACCCAAGCGACGGGAGCGGCTCAGCCGCCTCCGCCCGCGCGGAAGGGAAGGAGCTAGTCGATGGCAACAAGTTTCCGGGACTGGCCCTGGCCGTTACAAGCCCTTGCGTCGGTGGGCCTGGCAGTCGTGTTGATTCTGGCCGGACTCTACATTCCTGGCCTGCCCCTTGCGAGCGTGCGCGGACAGCTCGAGAGCAAACAAGCGGAACTGAAGCCGCTCGAAGCGGAAGTCGAGAGTTTGCGCGTTTACAAACAGCGCCGGGCGGAGTTGCAGACCGAGATGGACGCTTTGCAGAAACAGCTTGCAACGCTCCAAACCATCGTGCCGGAAGACAAACAGACCGATGAGTTCATCTTGATGGTGCAACGCGCCGCCCTGAGCTCGGGCGTTTCGATCCGAACCCTAACGGCGAAGCCGGTTGCGCAAAAGCCGTACTACTTCGAGATGCCGTTTGATGTGGAGGCGGACGGTCCTTACTACTCGGTGCTCGACTTCTTTTCCAAGCTCGGGCGCCTCTCGCGCATCATCAACGTGGGCGACCTGAAGCTTTCAGCGATCGAAACGAGTAGGAACTCCAAGTTCCGGGTCGTGCCTGGAACGTCGGTTACGGGAACATTCACGGTTACGACGTTCTTCACAAACCCGACTGAACAGGCAAGCGCAACAACGACAAAGGGTGCGAAGAGCGCGCCGGCAAGGCGATAGGGCGAGAACGATGAGACTTGCAAAGGCAACCGCGAACTTGGTGGCAGCGCTGACTATTTCACTGTGCTTGATTCCCGGCGCGTGGGCGCAGATGACGGCGGTCAAAAAAGCGAAGGCGGCACGGAAGGCCGTCGCGTCAGCCACGAAACAGGTTGTCCCGAAGCCCGCCGCCGCACCGGCTGCCGCGCCGCCTGCCGCACCGGCTGCCGCGATTCCGGCAACGCCGTCTGAGGAATCGGTGGATGCGGGCACAATCAATATGGAGGGCAAGCGCGATCCGTTTGTGCCATTGGTTTCGGACAAAAAAGACACGGGTGCGGCGCACTTGCCGCCGGGTAAGGCCGGCATTGTGATCGCATCGGTGCGCGTGGACGGGACGGTGAAGTCCGGCAATGGAATGATTGCCGTGGTTTCGAATCCCGATCAACGCGTCTATTTCATCCGCGAAGGGGATCAACTGTACGACGGTGACGTGGAGAAGATCAGTTTGGATGGCGTCACTTTCAAAGAGAATTCGAAAGACGCATTTGGCCATCCAGTCGAACGAATCGTGACGAAACGAATCTACGCGAGTGCAGGAGAGCAGCAATGAGGATCATGTGGCGGGGGTGGGGGCTCGGTTCGCTGATAGCGGCCGGTCTAGTGCTGTCGAATGGAATGCCGGCCGTGGCGGGCGACGCGCCGGTGGTCCATGTGAAAGCGGAGGTGAAGGACGGTGCCGTGAGCTTGCACGCCGAAGCCAACGCGCCCTTCGAGTACACCACCTACCGTCCGAGCGCGAGCCTTTACGTGCTCGACCTAAGTGGCGTCTCCACCGGAGATGCGGCGGGCGCGCAAGCCGTGCCTTCCGACCTCGTGAAGAGCTATCGCATCACGAGTTATTCTTCGGGCGCCAAGCCGGTCGTACGCGTGGAAATTCTGATGGCCCAGGGCGTCGACCCGCGCCTGGAACGCAAGGGCCCCGAGGATCTCACTCTGCTGGTGTCGCGCACCTCTGCGGGGCCAGCGCCCGTGACTGCGCCTGCGAAGTCGCCGGCAATGGCTCCCATTGTGGCCAAGGCTGCCGACATAACTCTGGAAAACGGGGTTTCTCCCTCGATCCGCCAGATTCATCTTACTCAGGATGCCGGGCGAACCGAGGTCAATATTTCCGGATCGGGAGCACTGACCTACCATGCAACGCGGCTATACAATCCCGATCGGTTGGTTCTGGATTTTGCAAACGCGCGCCTCAAGACTTCCGGAAGTCATCTCGCCAGCAATCTTGACCCAGTCCGCGAAATTCGCTTCGCTCAGTTCACGCCCGAAGTTTCGCGTGTCGTGATCGATCTGCGCCAGCCGGCGGCTTACAACATCGTTCAGGACGGCGATACGATCAGCGTATCTTTTTCGCCCAAGGCGGTTTCGTCTGGCGCGGCGCAATCCGATTCCTCGGACCAATCGACCGGCGTGGTCAAGATAAAGGCACCGGCGCCAAGCAATCCGGCTGCCCTGCAGTATGAGACTTCCGTGACAAAGCCCGGCGAAGTTCCCGCGCCGGCTGCTGTGTTGCCGGTCGCGTTGACAAGGACCTCGGCGGCTCTGGCGACCCCATCGGCGGACGCCAAGGCGGCATCATACAAACCTGCCGACGAACCAGTCGCAACAGCTACACCTGCTGCGCAGCCGACCACTGCGCCGGCCGCTGCTCTCGCAGGAACAACGGCGGCTGCCCAAGCTCCCGCAGCGGCTCCCGCGACGGCCAAGTTTACGGGCGAGCCCATTTCGGTGAACCTCAAGGATGTGGACCTGCGCGATTTCTTCCGGCTGATCCATGAAATCAGCGGGCTGAACGTCGTGCTGGATCCGAATGTGAAGGGATCGCTGACCATCGTTTTGGACGACGTGCCATGGGATCAAGCCCTCGACATCGTCCTCAAGAACAACGATCTCGATAAGCAGTTGGATGGAAACGTCCTGCGCATCGCGACGCGGGCCACCTTGCAGAAAGAGGCGGAAGAGAGCCGAGATCTCGCCAAGGCACAGGCCGAAGCGGCCGACGTCGTTACCACGACGCGCGTGCTGAGTTACGCGAAGGCGACCGAACTTTCGGGTACGCTTAAGCAGTTTCTCTCGTCGCGCGGCGATATCATTGCCGATGATCGTTCCAACACGCTGATCATTCGCGACATTCCGAGCACGTTGCCGGTGCTCGACAACCTGATTCGACAGCTCGATCGCAGGTCGCAACAGGTGGAGATTGAGGCCCGCGTCATTGCAGCCAACCGCTCCTTCTCGCGCGAAATTGGCGCCCAGTTTGGTATTTCGGCGGCGGGTGGAAATCCCACCAGCTTCCTGAGCGGTGCGACGTCGGTCGGAACCAGCCCAATCGTTCACTTTCCACCGATTCCCCCGGTTATCGTCTCATCCGGCAGCTCAACAACAGCGCCCACTTCCGGGTCGATTCCTCTGAACTCGAACTTGCCGGTCGGAGCCCCAACGAGCGGCTTCTCATACTCGTTCGGGACAAACAACTTCGCGCTCGACCTGATCATCACCGCGGCAGAGGAAAAGGGCGTCGGCAAGCTGTTGTCAAAGCCCAAGGTGATCACGCAGAACAATCAGAGGGCGAGCGTAAAGCAAGGCGTCAAGATTCCGGTTCAGACGATCGTGAACAACACGGTATCGGTCCAGTTCGTAAATGCGGTTCTCGAACTGGATGTCACTCCCCAGATTACGGCCGATGGCACGATCTACATGGACGTGACGGTCGAAAACGATCAGATCGATCAGGCGATCCCCCGAATTGAGGGTATCCCGGCGATCGATACGCAGTCGGCCGAAACGAAAGTCACCGTCAACGACGGCGCGACGGTGATGATCGGCGGAGTCATCGTCACCCAGCAACGTACCGACATTCAACAGGTTCCGCTTTTCGGAAGCGTTCCGGTCATCGGGAATCTCTTTAAACACACTACGGTCAGCTCCACTTCTCAGGAATTGCTGTTCTTCCTGACGCCTCGGATTCTCCCGAGCTAAGCTTGGGCGGAAGGTCCGCGGGGAGGGGATCGGCTGCCTGACGTGGCGGCGAAATCGGCAAAGCAGAGTTCAGGCCGGAGCGGGTTCGAAGAACGAACGAACCGGCTCCGGCTTTCGTTTTCCACCCTCGGAGTCGATTCGATCCTCGTTTCGCACCTGCCGAATATCCAGTATCTCTGCGGCTTCACGGGCAGCGCCGGGTTGCTGCTCATCGACGAATCCAAAGCCACGCTTTTCACGGACAGCCGGTACACGTTCCAGACGCGGCAGGAAGTCCACGGGGCGCGCGTTCACATCGCAAAGCAAGGCCTGCTGCGCGCAGTCGGCGAAGAGTTGAAGAGTCATCGCCGCCGGCGGGCCGTGGCCTATGCGACCGCTCACACAACGGTGGCTCAGAAGCAGACCATCGACACAATTTCGCGGGGCAGGGTGCGGTGGGCGAGCGACGAGAACGCGGTCGAAAAGCTTCGCGCAGTGAAGGACGCGGGCGAACTCGCACGAATGCGCGACGCCGCGCATCTGATCAGCAGCGTTTTTCGAGAGGTTCTGTTGCTGATCCGCCCGGGGACCTCCGAACTCGATCTGGCCGCCGAGATCGAATACAGGATCAAGAAAATGGGAGGGTCCGGTCCCTCGTTTGAGACGATCGTCGCCTCGGGCCCGCGTTCCGCGTGGGCTCACGCGCGTCCCACGCCGAAGCGCCTGGGCAAAAGCGAATTGGTCGTCCTGGATCAGGGTGCTATACTCGAAAATTACTGCAGCGACATGACGCGGACGGTGTTCGTTGGGCGAGCGCCGGCCAGGATTCGGCGATTGTATCAAGCGGTCCTGCAGGCCCAGGAAGCCGCGAAGCAGGCGATCCGGCCCGGCGTCAAGGCTGGAGACGTGGATCGGGCGGCGCGACGGACCTTGAAGCGATTCGGCTTGGCCCGTTATTTCACTCACAGTACGGGCCACGGCCTCGGCATCGAAGTGCACGAGATGCCGCGCCTTGGCAAGGGCGAAGAAACGTTACTCCAGGAAGGGATGGTCGTGACGGTTGAACCGGGCGTCTACCTGGAAGGGATTGGCGGCATCCGCATTGAGGATGATGTGGTTGTAACAGCGCAGGGCGCTGTGGATTTGACGACGGCTCCCCTGGATTTCCTCGAACTCTAAATGGCGAAGAAAGCGAAGTCTGAATCTGGCCCAGGTGCGCACGCCGAAGGCGTGGACTTGGTCGAAGTCAAGCGCCTCCTCGCGTTTATGCAGGAGAATGGGCTCGAAGAATTTGAATACGAGCGCCGAGGCGTGCACATCCGCCTCAAGAAGGCGTCGACCGCGTCAGGTGCGGCCGCGGTGGCCGCAGCGCCGCCTGTGGCTGCTCCGGTAACGGCGCACGCTTCTGCAGCTGCGCCGGCGCATGATTCAGCTAAGCCGGCCGCTCTCGCGGCGGACGCGCATTTGATCAAGTCGCCGATTGTGGGAACTTATTATTCGGCGCCGAGCCCCGAAGCCGAGCCTTTTGTGACTGTGGGCGCGCGCGTGGAATCGGGCCAGGTGCTCTGCATCATCGAAGCCATGAAGCTGATGAACGAGATCGAATCCGATGTCGCGGGCGAGGTCGTCCAGGTCCTTGTCGAGAATGGGCATCCGGTCGAATACGGCGAGCCGCTCTTCGGGATTCGCACGCAGGGCAAGAAATAGCACGGGCCAGACGCGGCGAGGCAGAACGGCCGCCGAACTTCCCGCACCTAAGACATGTTCAAAAAGATCCTGATTGCCAACCGCGGCGAGATTGCTCTGCGGATTCTCTCCGCCTGCAAGGAGCTCGGCATCCGCACCGTAGCCGTCTATTCGGAGGCCGACCGCCATGCCTTGCACGTGCGCTTTGCCGACGAGGCCGTCTGCATTGGTCCGCCGCGCAGCGCCGACAGTTATCTGAATATTCCCCACGTTATCAGCGCCGCCGAAATCACCGACGTCGACGCGATCCACCCGGGCTACGGTTTCCTCTCCGAAAATGCGAATTTTGCCGAGGTGTGCGAGGCCTCGCACATCACGTTCATTGGCCCATCGCCCGATGTGATCCGCATGATGGGCGAAAAGGACCGCGCCCGCGCCGAAATGGCCGCAGCGGGTCTCCCGGTGATTCCCGGTAGCGCCGGAGTGGTGCCCGATGAAGAGGCCGCGAAGGAAGTGGCGGCCGAGGTCGGCCTTCCTCTCATGATCAAAGCAGCCGAGGGAGGCGGCGGACGCGGCATGCGCGTCGTGCGCACCAAGAAGGAGCTGATTCCCGCTTTTCAGACCGCGCGCTCCGAGGCCCAACAGGCCTTCGGCAGTCCCAACATCTACATGGAGAAGCTGATCGAGCATCCCCGTCATATCGAGTTCCAAGTCCTGGGCGATCGCCACGGCAACGTGATCCACCTCGGCGAACGCGAGTGCACGCTCCAGCGGCGCCACCAGAAGGTCCTCGAGGAGTCGCCGTCCACCGTTCTCGAAGCGGCCACGCGCGAACGTGTCGGCAAACAAGTGATCGACGCCCTCCGGGCGGTCGGCTATTCGAGTGCGGGTACAGTCGAGTTCCTGCGCGACGTCACCGGCGATCTTTACTTCATCGAGATGAACGCGCGCATTCAGGTCGAGCATCCCGTCACCGAGATGGTGACGCAGGTCGATCTCGTCAAATCCCAGATTCGCCTCGCTGCCGGCGAACGCCTCGACGACGTTGTCGGCCCGGTCGAGTTTCACGGCCACGCGATCGAGTGCCGTATCAACGCCGAGGATCCCGAGACGTTTCGTCCGTCGCCGGGTCACATCACGGCCTTCCGGGTTCCCGGCGGCCCGGGCGTTCGCGTCGATACGGCCGCGTACTCGGACGCGGTGATCCCGCCCTATTACGACTCGCTGGTAGCCAAGCTCGTGACGCACGGCCGCGACCGCGCCGAGGCGATCGTTCGCATGGAAGGCGCGCTTGACGGCTTCGTCGTCGAAGGCATCAAGACTACGATTCCGCTTCACAAGCGCATTCTCACCGAGCCGGATTTTCAGGCCGGAAAGTTCGACACGCACTTCCTCGACCGGCTCACCGCCACGACGGGGAAGTAGCTAGGGAGAAGGCTTGTTTCCGGCGCTCTATGCGATCCTCGATTCGAACTTTTCACCGGAGCCGCCGGTTGCGTTTGCTCTGAAGCTGGCAGACGCAGGCGTCGAGCTGATCCAGCTGCGCGACAAACGCGCCCCGGCGCGAAAAATCCATGACGCGGCGTTGGAACTGGTCACGCACCTATCGCCGCGCGGCGTGCGGATCATCGTCAACGACCGCCCCGACATCGCAGCGATGGTGGGCGCAGGCGGCGTGCACGTCGGCCAGGAGGACCTGGCGGTCGAAGAGGCGCGCCGGATCTGCGGCCCCTCCCTCTGGGTAGGCATTTCGACACACAACGTCGAGCAATTTCGCGAGGCCACCCTCACTTCGGCGGATTATATTGCCGTGGGGCCTATCTTCCCGACGGCTGCAAAAGAGAATCCCGACCCTGTCGTCGGCATCGACTTCGTGCGCGCCATGCGTAAGCTGACGCCGAAGCCGATCGTCGCGATTGGCGGCGTCACGGTCGAATCCGCCGCGGACGTTTTTCGCGCGGGAGCCGACTCCGTCGCCGTGATTCGAGATTTGCTGTCGGCCCCCGATCCGGCCGGCCGGGCCCGCGAGTATTTGGAAATTGCGCGGCGCGTTCGCGCGGAGCGAGCTTGAGAGGCGTTGGCGGAGCCAAAGCCTAAATGGCGGAACAGGCGCAGAGCACCGGAACGTCCACCGCTCGGCCCTCCGCCGAGCTCGTCAAGGGTCTCGGCCTGTTTGATTCGACAATGATCGTCGTCGGGTCGATGATCGGCTCGGGCATCTTCATCGTCTCCGCCGATATCGCGCACCAAGTGCAAAGTCCCGGCCTCTTGCTCGCGGTGTGGCTTGCTTCGGGTGTTATGACGCTCGTCGCCGCGCTCAGCTACGGCGAGCTCGCTGCCATGATGCCGCACGCCGGCGGCCAGTACGTCTACCTGCGCGAATCGCTCGGCGAAATCTGGGGCTTTCTCTACGGCTGGACGATGCTGCTCGTCATTCAGACTGCGACGATTGCCGCGGTGGCCATCGCCTTCGCCAAATTCACGGGCGTGCTCGCGCCATGGTTCTCCCCCGCGCACTGGATCTGGAAAATCGGCACGTTGGGCCCGTGGCATCTCTGGTTCGGCGAACTCGGCCCGTACAATGTCGGCCTGAATCGCCAGAATCTTCTCGCGATTCTGTCCATCGTCCTGCTCACGTGGATCAATACGCGCGGCCTGCGCCTCGGCAAGATCGTGCAGAATATTTTCACCGTGACGAAAACAGGCGCGCTCGCCGTCCTGGTCATTTTGGGATTTTGGTTCACGACCGCCGTCGCGCGCTCCGCGAATTTCACCCACTTTTGGCGCAATGCGGGGTGGCACACGTTACACGCGTATCCCCCTGACAATCCCACCTGGATGATTACAACCATCACCCTGATGGGGGTTGCGATGGTCGGCTCGCTCTTCGCGATGGATGCCTGGAACAACGTGACCTTCACCGCCGCCGAAGTGAAGAACCCGAACCGCAATCTGCCGCTATCCCTCGCCATGGGCACAGGCCTCGTCGTGCTGCTCTACACGCTCGCCAATGTCGCCTATCTGCGGGTGCTGCCGCTCTCAGGCAGCGCGCAGGGCGCGACGCCGCTGGCGCGCGGCATCGAGTTCGCATCCGATGGACGCGTGGCGACGGCCGTCACGCAAGTGATCTTCGGCCCGGCGGGCGCGATCCTCATGGCCCTCGCCATCCTGATTTCCACTTTCGGCTGCAACAATGGCCTGATCCTTTCCGGCGCGCGCATCTACTACGCGATGTCCAAGGACGGCCTCTTCTTCCGCTCCGTCGGCACCGTGAATCGCTATCACGTGCCCAGCATCGCTCTCGTTGTGCAGTGCATTTGGGCTTCGGCGCTGTGCCTTTCGGGAACCTACAGCCAGTTGCTCGACTTCCTGATTTTCGCCGAGCTGATTTTCTACATCCTCACGCTGCTCGGACTGTTCGTCCTGCGGGCGAAGCGCCCGGACGCGCCGCGACCGTACCGCGCATTCGGGTATCCGGCTTTGCCGGCGCTCTATTTTGTGATGGCAATATTTCTCGAAATCCAGCTCTTGCGCTATAAACCACAGTACACTTGGCCGGGGCTGATCATCGTTCTGCTGGGGCTGCCGGTGTACGGCCTGTGGGCTTGGTTGGGCAGGCGGCCCGCTGAGTCGTAGTGCAAGCCTGAAGAGCAGGAAACAATCGTCGGGTTACGAAGCGCGAAGCGCAAGCGCATGTGAGTTCTTGGGAGGAAAATCCCGAATGGGAAATCCATTGCTGGCGACGAAGCCGCTGAACGTGATCATGCAGGAGGCTGCCGAGGAGCACGAGCATTCCCTGAAGCGCGCGCTGGGCCCGATCAACCTGATCACGCTCGGCATCGGCGCGATCATCGGAGCCGGTATCTTCGTGCTCACGGGGCAGGCAGCCGCGCAGAGCGCGGGACCGGCCATCGTGCTCTCCTTCATCCTTTCGGGCATCATCTGTGCGTTTGCGGGCTTGTGCTACGCGGAATTCGCTTCGCTGATCCCAATTGCTGGCTCGGCTTACACCTACGGCTATGCGACGCTTGGCGAAATCTTTGCCTGGATCATCGGATGGGACCTGATCCTCGAATACGCCTTCGGCGCTGCCACCGTTGCCTCGGGCTGGAGCGGTTACGTCGTCAGTTTCCTAGATGATTTTGGCATCCACATCGGCCCCAGATGGCTCGCGACGCCAGGCACGCAGATGGTCTTCTACAAAGGCCACTGGGCGTCGATCGGCTCGGTGCAGCCGATGTTGAAGGCCGCCGGCATTGACCTGTCCACGCTCCCGCATGCCTCGGGCGTGTTCAATCTGGTCGCGTTTCTCGGCATCGCGGTAGCCACCTACATCTTGATCGTCGGCATCAAGGAGTCGGCCAATTTCAACTCCGCCATTGTGATTCTCAAAGTTGCGATCGTCCTCGTCTTCATCGGCATTGCGGGGATGTACGTTCTCCGCCATCCGGCGCTTGCCTCCGCCAATTGGCATCCGTTCATCCCGCCGAATACCGGCAAGTTTGGTGACTTCGGCTGGTCGGGCGTGGCGCGCGGCGCTGCCGTCATTTTCTTCGCGTACATCGGGTTTGACGCCGTCTCCACCGCCGCGCAGGAAGCCAAAAATCCCCAGAAAGATATGCCGATCGGTATTATCGGCTCGCTCGTTATCTGCACGGTTCTCTACATTCTGGTTTCCGGCCTCCTCACCGCGGTCGTGCCTTACACCGCGCTGAACGTGGCTGATCCAGTCGCGATCGGCATTGACGCCACCGGCGTGCCCTGGGGCAGCCTGCTCGTCAAGGCGGGTGCCGTAGCGGGGTTGGGCAGCGTCATGCTGGTAATGCTGCTCGGGCAGTCGCGCGTCTTCTACTCCATGTCTCGCGACGGCCTTCTCCCGCACTGGGCGGGCGCGATTCATCCGCGCTTCCGCACACCGTGGATCTCTTCGATGGTCGTCGGCGTCGCCGTCGCGATTTTTGCGTCGCTAATCCCGATTGGCGACCTCGCCGTTCTCGTCAATATCGGCACGCTTCTCGCGTTCGTGATCGTCTGTGCCGGCGTTTGGATTCTTCGCCGCAAGCGCCCCGATCTTCCGCGGCCCTTCAAGACGCCGCTCGTGCCTCTGGTTCCGATTCTAGGCATTCTCACGTCGCTCGCCGCGATGCTGAGCCTTCCGGCCAGGACCTGGTGGCGGCTGCTCATCTGGCTCGGCATCGGCCTTGTCGTGTACTTCTCCTACGGACAGAAGCACAGCAAGGTGCGCAAGGCGGCTGCTGGCAGCACCCAGTAAGGTGTCCCGAATGTTCCTCCGACTGAGGTATGTTGACGGCTGGGGACCGAACGTCTCCGTTTCGCTTCGGCGCCCCACGCATTGCCTATGAGTCGAATCTCTCCGCGCCGCTTCGCCGTCTGGTTCCGGCACATGTCGCTGCTCGACCGTGTCGCGGCGGCGCTCCTTGCGCTATGCGGGCTGGTGCTGGCCATCGACCGCGCATCCGGCCGCACCCTTCCGCTCACTTCGCTGATTGTCTTTCTTGGTGTCGCCGCCGCCGCTTATTTTCTCGTGCGGCTGATTCTGTTTATCCGCGTTAAGGGAATGTGGGCGCTGCGGAATCGCTTGATCGTCGCCTATTTTTTCATGGGCGTTGCGCCCGTTGTGCTCCTTTTCTCGATGGTGTTCGTTGCGGCGTATCTCCTCGAGCTGCAGATCGGCGCACACCTCTTGCGAGACGATCTCCAGAGCCGAAGCGAAGTGATTGCCGCCGATACGAATACGATTGCCGCGGCGCTCACTCGCGAACCGGACTTGAAGCCTGATCAGCCGGTTTCCCCTAATTCCAGCGCGATCGTGGACCCAATCCTTTTGCGCCCGGAAATCGCCAAAATTATCGCCGCGGCTCAGGCGGAAACGCCCGGTCTTCGCGTCGTTTTGAATCACGGCCAGCAGGTCGTGCGTGAGGCCCACGGCAAGCAGTTCTCCGGCTTGGCCGAGTTCCGCAATCAGCTCTGGTTTGCGTCGGCCGAAAGCATCCCGGTTCCGGGGGGCCATGCGACTCTGCTCTCCGTCGCTCCGATCACGCCCACCGTGCTCGATAGCCTGCCGTCGAAGCTCGGCCCCATCGGCCTCAGGCTGCTCGAGCCTGCGCCGGACTCTTCGTCCGGGGGAATCACGCTCGACGGCACCCATTACGATTTCGGCGAGCAGATTGCCAGCGACAAGCGCACGCTTGCGCCGGCCGCTCACCCGCTCGATTTGCACATCGATGGGTTCGCCACGCTCGAGGCTGTCCGTGCCGATTTGGGTCCCAACGTGGAAGACCTGCCTGTGTTCGCTCACTTCTCGTTACGGATCTCGCAGATCAACGGAGACCTTCTGACCTCAGTGGGTGCGCTCGGTTCGACGCTCGTCCTCATCCTCGAAGCGGTCGCCGTCGTCTTTCTCGTGCTCGAAATCGTGGCTTTGGCCGTCGGAATCATGCTGACGCGCACCATCACGAGTTCGGTGGCGGGTCTCTACGATGCTACGCTGCATGTTCGTCGCGGCGACCTCAGCTATCGCGTCCAGGTGCGCCAGAAAGATCAACTCGGCGCTCTCGGTGAGTCGTTCAACGAAATGACCGGCTCGATCTCCGAGCTGATCGAAGAACAGCAACAAAAGCAGCGTCTCGAGCACGAGGTTTCCATCGCGCACGAAGTCCAGCAGCAGCTCTTTCCCAGCGTTTTTCCGTCCGTGCCCGGTCTCGAACTCGCCGCGATCTGCAACCCCGCCCGTGTCGTCAGTGGCGACTACTACGACTTCATTCAACTCGACCTCGCCCGCGTCGGAATCGCCGTGGCCGATATCAGCGGGAAGGGAATTTATGCGGCGCTCCTCATGGCCAGCCTTCAGGCCGCGCTGCGCAGCATCGCGCTGTCCGACGGCCAGGGATGCACCGCCGACGTCGTCTCGCGCGTGAACGCCCATCTCTTCCGGAACACCTCCGAGGACCGCTACGCGACTCTCTTCTATGCGGTCTACGACTCCGTGGCCAAGACCCTCACCTACACCAACGCCGGCCATCTCGCGCCGCTGCTCGTTTGCGGCGGGTCGAACGAGGTACAGCCACTCGAGCAGGGCGGCACGGTCGTGGGTCTCTTCGAAAATCCCGGCTACACGGAAAGAACCGTGGAAGTGTCTCCCGGAAGCCTGCTGGTGGTCTTCAGCGACGGCATCACCGAGCCGGAAAATGTCTACGGCGAGGAGTTTGGAATCCAGCGCCTCAAAGCCGAAGTGGTGCGCCAGAGGGACCTGCCGGTGGAGACCCTTGCCAAGAACGTGATCGCTGCGGCGGAGCAGTGGGCGGGCACGCCCGAGCAGGCGGACGACATGACCGTCGTCGTCGCCCGCATGGGATAGCCCCCTCCGGACGCATTCTTTGTTGCAGTTGTTTATACTGAACTCAACTATGAAAATTCTCACCGCTGCCGAAATGAGGGAAGTCGATCGCCTCACGACGAAACGCTACGGCGTTCCAAGCCTCAGCCTCATGGAAAACGCCGGCAAAAGCGTTGCCGATGTCATCGCCTCCCGATTCCCGGACTTCAAGCGGCGCCCCATCGTCGTTCTCTGCGGCAAAGGCAACAATGGCGGCGACGGATTTGTCGCCGCGCGCCATCTGCTGAAAATGGGCGCGAAAGTCCAGGCGTATCTCGTCGGTGACCCCCGCGAAGTAAAAGGCGATGCCGCCACCAATCTCAACCGCTGGAAGAAAGCCGGTGGCAAGCTTTTGGTCGATCGCCCCGGCAAGCCAAACGTCGCCGCCGAATTCGCCGGTGATGCGCTCGTCATCGACGCGCTGCTGGGAACCGGCGTCCGCGGCCCGGTCGAAGGTCGGCTCGCGAAGGTGATCGCGGGCGTAAATTGCCACAACCCTGGCTGTACTGTTGTGGCAGTCGACATTCCGTCGGGTCTGCAAGCGGACACGGGCAAAATCCCTGGCCCCGTCGTTGTCGCGGACTACACCATCACGTTCACGGCGCCCAAGCCGGGCCTTTTGCTAGGCGCAAGCGCGCAGCACGTGGGCGAACTTCTCGTCCGCCATATCGGCTCGCCGCCCGACTTGATCGAGGAGACAGGCAAAGGCAATCTGCGGTGGAGCGAACCCGCCGAGTTCACTCGCTTCGCGGCCGCGCGAAAGGCCGACGGCCACAAGGGCGATTACGGCCACGCGCTCATCGTCGCAGGATCGGTCGGGAAGAGTGGGGCCGCAGTTCTTGCTTCGTGGGCAGCGCTGCGCGCAGGCGCGGGCCTCGTCACCGTTGCAACACCAGAGCCTGTCCTGCCGATCGTCGCTGCGCACACGCCTGAGGTGATGACCGAGCCGCTCGCCGCCACACGTGCCGGGACTATCTCCGAGCGCTCGCTCGAGGGCAATCTCTTTGCGACGCTCCTAAAGGGCAAGCGAGCCCTAGCCATTGGCCCGGGGCTCACGGCGCAAGAGGAAACGCAGTCCTTCGTGCGCACCGTAGTGAAAAGCCATTCGGAAGTTCCGATCGTGCTCGATGCCGACGGACTCAATGCGTTCGCCGGCCGCGCCGCCGAGCTGAAAGATCGCAAAGGCCTGCTCGCCGTGACTCCCCACCCGGGCGAAATGTCACGCCTCACCGGCCGCACAACCGAGGAAATTCAGTCCAATCGCATCGAGATCGCTCTGAAAGCAGCCGCAGATTGGAATGCGATCGTCGCCCTCAAAGGCCATCACACCGTGGTCGCCGCTCCCGACGGTTTTGCCTACATCAACTCAACGGGCAATCCAGGCATGGGCACGGGCGGCACAGGCGACGTGCTCACAGGGATGCTAGCGGGATTGGTGGCTCAGTATGGGCGAGGATTGAACATCGCGGATTACGCGCGGCTCATAAGCTTTGGTGTCTATCTCCACGGCCTCGCGGGCGACATCGCTTACGCCGATCACGCTGGCGCGCCGCTCATGGCTTCCGATCTGATTCGCGCCCTGCCGCGCGCGTACGCGCAGTTCTATGCCGAGTCGTGCCGTGGCTAAACGCGAGATTGTGACGCACTCCGCCGACGAAACAATCTCGCGCGGTCGCGAACTAGCTGCAACGCTGAAGCCGCCGGCCCTGATCCTGCTTTCAGGCGACCTCGGAGCAGGGAAGACGACACTCACGAAAGGCATCGCCAGCGGCCTGGGCGCAGCCGACGAAGACGAAGTCACGAGCCCCACGTTCACGCTGGTTCACAAATACGATCGCGGCGTCCGCGTGTATCACGTCGACCTCTACCGCATCGGCGATCCGCACGATCTCGATACGCTCGGCCTCGACGACGTCTTCACCGAGCGCGCCATCGTCATCGTCGAATGGCCCAACAAACTCACGCTGCGCACCGATTGGCCGATCGTGCGCATCCACCTCGATCACGTCGCCGAAGACGAACGCCGCATCTCGATCGACGACCCCGCCAACATCCTACTCCCGCAGCTCACAGCCCCATGATGTGGAATCCGGCGTCAACGTAAATCACGTTCCCCGTCACGCCGCGCCCTAAATCGCTCCCGAGAAATACCGCCGTATCCGCCACTTCCGCAATATCCGTATTCCGCCGCAGCGGCGCGCGCTGCGCCGAAATTTCGAGCATCTTCCCCAAATCCTTCACGCCGCGCGCAGAGATTGTCTTGATCGCGCCCGCCGAAATCGCGTTCACGCGAATGTTGCTCGGCCCAAGCTCGCTCGCCAGGTAACGAACCTCCGCTTCGAGCGCCGCCTTCGCCACTCCCATAATGTTGTAATTCGGCACCACGCGCGTCGATCCGAGATAGGTGAGCGTCACGATCGCCCCGCCCTCGGTCATCAGCGGCGAAAGCGCCTTCGAAATCGCCACCAGCGAATACGCGCTCACGTCGAGCGCGAGCTGGAATCCCTCGCGCGATGTGTTGACGAACGGCTGATTCAGATCCTCATGTTTTGCCGCCGCCAGGCTGTGAACCACCACATCCAGCTTGTGCCCCGCAGCCTTCAGCGACTCCACCATCCGGTCGATGTCTTCCTGTTGCTGGACCTCGCAGGGAAAGAAGCCCGCGGCTCCGAGTTCCTTGCCGAGTTCCTCGACCGTCGGCTTGGCCCGCTCATTCTGATACGTCAGCAGCAAGTTCGCGCCCTCGCGCACGAACGCCTGCGCGATGGCGTACGCGATGCTCCACTTGTTCCAAACTCCCAGGACGATTGCCGTCTTGCCTTCCAGTAGTTTTGGCATGGCCCGACATTCTACCTGCAATCGCCGTCCTAGAGCACATCTTCGATTCCGCCCAAACGATCTTGGCGGCCCTAGCGAAGCAGCCGAATCAGCTCGCGAATCAAGTCGCCCAGCCATGGCAGCAGCGCCACAAGCGCCCCGATTATCGCCGCGACTCGTTTTGCATTGGGCTTACTCGCCGCGGGGCGGCGGGCGCCAGGCTGGTGCAACGCGCAGAATCCTCCCTGAAGCGCCCTGCGGCTGCACCGCTGGCCCGCAGGGCCCAGAGAGAGGCACGGGCCGTAGTCCGCGCTGCCGGCGGAGCTCAGTGGCATAGCGGCGCGCTCCCTCTCGCCCTCCGGGTAGTCCCCGAAGTACTCGGCATTAACCCTTAGGTCTCGCTCCATTGCTCCAGCTTTTCGCCTCGGATAAAGTAAAAGTTCGTCTGCCAGCAGGTCCCGAATGACAGAGACTCGGATCCTCACGTCTGCCGCCGGTCCCGCGCCGATCCGGCTTGAGCCGTATTCCGCCGAAATTCGGCTCCCCAAGCTGGCAGTCGGCCTCGACAACATCCATTATGATGTTTTCCTCAGCCCCAAGTTCGTCGAGTTTACGCGCAAGTACCTGCTCGACCTGATCCGCCAGACGGTCAATATCACGCTCCTCTATAAACAGGATTGGGAGCGCGAGCGCAAGCACCGCGCCGGCCAGCCCGAGCACGCCGCCTTCCGCAAAATCCTCACCGAGGTGCTGCAGCAGTCGGTGACGCGGGCGAAATTCCAGCAGTCGATCGAGCCTGATATCCTTCACCGGCTCGCGCTCCTGAAATTCATCGGCCAGGAGACCAGCAACCAGTTTTCGAGCATCCTGGTCGAATGCAAGGACTACATTCGCGGACGCGGCGAGGTCTTCGAGCACAGCGAGCAGGCTCACGTGCTGCGCGCGAAAATCTCGGAGCTCCAGGCCGACCGCAAGAACGTGATCCGCGAGGTGGGCAGCACGCTCTGCCGCATCTGGCGCGAAGTCGAGGAAAACACGATCGCCAAGACGCGCCGCGCTCTTTTCGGCGAGGATTTCGGCGAGACCTACGAGCTCCTGCAGAATCGTCTGCTCTTCGCCGAAAACGGCAACGACGATCACCTCTTTCTCGAGCACTACGTCCTGCTCGGCAATTTCATCAACGACCCTGACCGCTTCGATGTCTTCGACGCGCAGCTCCTCGATTTCGTCCGCGAGTACGTTCTCTCAGGCGACAACTCCGAGGATCTGGCCAAGGCGCGCAAGACTCACGAGCGCTTGCTCGAACAGGCGCGCTTGCTGCGCTCCGAGCTCGCGCGCATCGAGGAGGAACAGGAAGAAGCCACCTCCCGCGCGGGACAGAGCGATGAATCCTTTCCGTGGCTCTTCAAGCGCAAACAGGGAGCGCCTTCCGGCGCTAAAGGAGAGATCGGAGATCTCCGGCGCAAATCCGCATCTCTCGAAAAGAATCTCGCCGATCTCGCCCCGCAAATCGAAACGGCCAAGCAGAGAATGGACTTCCTTGCCGGCGAGCTTCAGAGCCGCCTCGGCGATTATTTGAACGAGCCCAGCAACGCGCGGCGGCTTTTCGACGCGCAATTCGCGCAGTCGGGGTCCGGCGGCGCGGCGGGCGCATGCGAAGCCTGCGCTCGCCTGCTCGAAGAATGGGTGCACCGGCTCGAGGAGCGCGACCTGCTGATGCACGCCCTCGCCGGCTACGAACTCCGCAAGATCGCGTCCGATTACTCGCCGCCGATTCACTTGCAGCAGCTGAAAAAGGCGCTCGTGAATCGCGACGAGGCCAAGCGCGTCGAAGCGATTCTCGAGCAATTTCCCGCGCGCAAAATCTCGATGAAGAAACTCGATGAGTCGTCGCGCGCGATTCGCCGCCGCAGCCACGAAGAGACGCTCGCGGTCTGCCTGCAATTTGCCGAAGACCTGATGCGCCTTCGCCGCGACCGCCGCAACTACCAGCAAGTGGCCGCGTGGATGGAGCAGATCAACCTCGTACGCTCCGAGAAGTCGCGGGAACTCTCGCGCGCCAATAAAAGCCTTTACGAATTTCTGCATCCGGACGAAGGCCAGGTCGCCGACGATCCCATCGTCAATCACGTCGTGATCAAGGCCGACGTTCGCGGCTCGACCGGCATCACGAAAGATCTGCTCGCGCGCGGCATGAATCCCGCTTCGCATTTCAGCATGAACCTGCACGAGCCCGTGAAACGCATGCTTGAGCGCTACGGGGCCGCCACCGTTTTCATCGAAGGCGACGCTATCATTCTGGCCATCTATGAGACGGAAGCGACGCGCGCCAGCCGCCGCGCGGTGGCTCGCGCCTGCGTCCTCGCGCGCGAAATTCTCGCCGTTACGCAGGCGTACAACGTCCGCGCGAAGACGAGCGGCCTGCCGCCGCTCGAATTGGGGGTAGGCGTCGCGTTCCAGGATTCCGCGCCTTCGCTCTGGATGGACGCCGACTCGCGCATCATGATTTCCCGCGCGCTGAATCTTTCCGACCGCCTGTCGAGCTGTTCGAAAATGGCCAAGCGCCTCTTCAAGGAGAATCCCGCGCCGTTCAACGTCTACCTGCTGCAAACGCTGATGGAAGATGCCGTCGAGGACGAAGGCGAGGAATTGCTCGTGCGCTACAACCTGAACGGCATCGAGCTCAACGAGGAAGGCTTTCAGAAACTGAGCGCCGAGATTTCGCTCGCTCCAATGGGCGGCAATTTCCCGCTGCCGTGGGGCAAGGAGCGCGTCCAACTCTATTTCGGCGAAGTTCCGCTGGGCGAATCGCTCGAGCCGATCGTGATTCGCAAGGGATTCGTCCGCCAGTTGCTGCCCGGCGCGAAAGTCGGCGCGCAAGGCACCCGCCCGTATTACGAAGTTTGCACCGACCCCAAGCTGCTGGAGCTAGCCCGCAAGAGAGTCGGCACGCCTAAAGGCTGAAATCCGAAATTCGAAATTTGAAATTCGAAACTCGAGAAACCGGTCCCGCCCTTAGCGCAATTCTACCGGCTCCGGTATAATCGCCCGCCGTGCGCGTCGGCACGATGCTACAGCGGAGGCGAAAGGGGTCCGGTGACCCTCGTGGCCTTCAAAGCCATTGATTCTGTCCTTCGCGGCCAGAATGGTGGGTTCGACTCCCACACGCTTCCGCCACATCCTATAGGTATGGCGCAAGTTACAAAAAAACGAGGCGGCAAAAGGCGGCATCAACAAACGCGTGTCCGGTCCATGCGCGATTTTCAGCGACACGAGTGACAACCGGACTCGCGGCGAAGGTGCCACCAATGACACCTCATAAAATACGGTGCCCGACTGCGTTAGCGCCTGCCTGAGCCCCTGTGCGGCGTGGACCGTCCAGCTGCACGTGAAGTTTGCGTCTCGCGTCGCAGTAGCTGGTTTTCGACCCTGTTCGTCGCTTAATGTTCCCTTAGCGTTCCCCCGCTGCTGGGTTTTTGAGTGGGGCCTAACGTAGGAATATGTGATCGGATTGTCCAGAAGGCGCTACTTGGGCGGGCACTCGCCTTTGCCGAACGTGAGGTCGACGGTCAAAACCGAAGTGTCCGCTCCATTGATCGTCACCGCGTTGGTGCCGACCATGCCTTTCGCGCGCCCTCGACAGGAGGTTTGGGCGCGGATTGTGTAACGGGCGCTGACGAACAAATTCGCCGAATAGGTGTCGGGGGCAAGATTAAACGGGAACGGATCTTGCCCTTCGCTGGCCGCGACGATCACCTGAGGCGGATAATAATCGGAGGGTGTTCGGCCGTTCCAGTGTAGTTGCACTGTGATCTTTCGGGTTGGAATCGGGTCCTTCACGTGAATATCCGCATCGGAGATCTGCTGGCCGTCAGACAGATGGATTGCCGTGGCATTTTGGGCATTCGTCGCGCCAAGATAAAACGTCCGCTGGAACGGAGCATCTGGGGACGTGAAGTTCTGACGATTGAAAACCAGCACGTAGTCCCCGGGCGGCAGGTGACGAAACTTAAACGGCTTGCCGTCAACCTGCGAGGCGAAATACCCCTGGCGATCGAGTGCGAACAGATCGGCGCGATACAGCTCAACGGACGCGCTGGGGACGGGCTTTCCATCCGGTCCCACCACGTAGCCGCGAATCTGGCCAGTAGGCAAAGCATAAAGTTCATAGTCAAAGGACGAGTTGCGGGGCAATTCAAAGGGTGATGGCGGCTTATCCGAAATTCTGTCGCCGAGCGCGAGATCCGGCGGCAAATCGGCGGAAACCTGATAGGTTCCGGGCGGAAGCCGACCAAAGGTGTATACGCCGTTTTCGTCGGTTTTGGTTCTATAGGTTTTTGTTCCCGACCGAAGGCGGACGACAATGCCGGGTGATCCCTGCTCGTAGCTCTCACCCCAGGCTAGAGTCTCGGGGAACGTGCGCAATAGCATTCCGTATACTGGGGCGACACGCTGGCCATTCTTCTCGGCGCGGACCTGTTCGAGAGTCGCTTGCGCATGTTTCAGCTCTTGGGTGAGACCGCATCCACGGGCGAGGTGGAATCTCGTCCCGTCGTTGTCAATGAGCGTATACGCGAACACCAGATACTGTTTGCCCATCTGGAAGCCGGTGAAGCTCATGCCTGCAACAGCCTCGACAGCGAAGGCGCCACCGGTTACGCCCTTGAAAGCCTCCGTGACGTGAAGCTGGTACGTGCCCCCGGTTGCGCCAGTCACCGTGCCGACGAACACGGCTTCGTTTGTTTTGAGCAGGATGCTCGGACCCGGCGCTGGAACACAATCCTGCGACCACGCCGACGGCAGAACAGTCGCGAACAGCACGAAAGAGACTAGGATGCGGCGAAACATGGAGTTATCCTCCTTCTGGCCCCTCACTGCTGCGGAGTGAAGCCCGTCGGTGATGTGGGCGAAATTCGAAGCTTTGGTGGCGGGCGCGCGTCTCGCGAGCCACGAGCTTCGGCGTTAGGCGAAATTTCGAAGCCAGCTCGGCGGTGACGACACAGCCCCGCCGCACGCCCCTGAAGTGCGCCAGGCTTGCAAACAAGCGAGCTCGGTCACAACAAGCGCCGCATAGTTCCGCATCTTGCGTCGCTTGCGCGCAAAGAACTTCCATGCCGAATCGAGGTGACCGATTTCGGTTCAAGTTCGGTTCAGTTCAAGAAGTATCGCATGTTGATGGCGGATTCCGCGATTTAGTGCAGCTGCAGGAGCTTTGTCAACGTCTCGTCGGCGTTCTTCCTGACGACAGGGTCTGTCGTCTTTTCGCGCATCTCAAGGACATAACGGACCGCAGTGTTCACCGTCGTCCATGGCATTCCTCGTGGGCCCTCGATTTGCCAGCCGCGAGTTCCCGAAGGCTTCTTACTGACTATCGTCTTTCCATCAGAACCATACATCACGTTGTATCCTGGAACCAACGTGAGGTGGTACATGATTCCCGTCTTCATGTAGGGAATCCTGGGCGGCGGTGTGTATCGCAACATTGAGTCGATTTTCCCGGCGGCGATGTAACCAACACCGACGTCGGCGCTTTCGCCCCTCACAGTGATGGGGCCGGCAGCCCAGTCGTTGGACATCACCTGAAACGAGGAGTTTTCGGGCGGCGGACCCGTCTGAACATAGAATCCGGACGTCTTTTCCCAGCCTTTGGCAGTGAGGAGGTCACCTTCCGTTGCGCTCATCCAAAGTTCATTCACAAGATCGCCGGGGGATGGACCTTCAATCGTCGCTGGCGATTGCCCTCGTGCGGCGGTAGCCGCCACGAGAAAAATTACGATAACAATGATCGAAGGGCGGCATGCATGATTCCGTGTTTGTCCCATGATTCGTACCTTCATTGATGTGGGGCGTGAGCGCTAAAGGATTGGGTTTGTGCCCAGGCCTGACGCCGGGCGAAATCGCCGTAGGTAAAGTCGGTTCCGCCGGGCAAGCAACTGGTCGAACCTGCTCCACCTATCACACCACGTTACTTATACGGTGCCAGGCGCGCGATCACATTATCGGCTTTCTGCCGTACGAGAGGATCCCGAGTTTCATCGCGTCGTTGAGTCAAATAGCGAATGGCGGCTTGTGCGGTCACGCGCATTTCCCGTGGCTGCGCTCCCTCGATTTTCCATTCGGGCTCGCCCCCGCTCTTTGCGGGCTCACCGGTCTTCGTCTCGGTTAAGATCAGTCGATACTTGTACATTGACCGCGTCTCCGCTCCGCTGGCGGAGGGCGTAAAATCCATCGACGGACTTACGCGCCCTAACTCCTCGTAACCAACGTAAAGCTCGGCAGTATCTCCCTTGACCGCCGCCTCGCCCACGCCGTAGTGCTTGGCGATTATCACGAGGGCGTTCTGTTGGGGCGGTTGTGTCGATTGAACGAAAAATGCGTCAGCCTGCGCCCAGCCCTGAGGTGTCAGGCGCATTCCTTCGACATCGATGTCGACGAATTCCGTCACGACATCCTTTGGAGACTTCCGAGAGGCAAGCAGCGGCACTGAGAGCCCTCCGACGGCCGCGAGAAAAATTATGCTTCTTGACAATGACAAGCTTCGTTTCATCATTCGGTCTCTCCCTCAATGGGATTGGAATAAGATCGGCTTGGGCTTGCGACCCGGAGGGCCGACCGGGACCATATACACAGGAAGATCGCTTGGGGCTGCCGAACGAACCCACATCGTTTCATGATCCGCATCCAGTGGACTGAAATACAAGCCTACGTTGTAGGCCCAAACGAGGACTTGAAGTCGCGCCGACATCAACAGGGCAATGGAATCCGATGCCACGATGTCGGCGCCTGCGTCGCAACCGTTCAAAGTGACGGAAACCCCTGATCCGAGCTGCGTGTTTGAAAGCATCATGACATTGCCGCTGTACAGATTTTCATTGACTACCGGATCCTGCCCCACAAAAAGCGCCCGATACGTCGTACCGTCAATGATCATCTTCCCGGCATGCCCAAAATAGATTACGCCCCCGTCCACGAGTCCGTTTCCCGTCAACTCGTTGTTGAAATCCTGAACCCCTGAAGCGCGGCAGGCAATCACACGGTGACCCTGGGTCTGCAAATCATTCGCAGCCTGCTGGGCTGCGAGCCCGAATTCGTATCCAACGTTCCAATTATGGCCCGGGCCGTTATTTCTTCCTTGGTCGCCCACGATGAGGAGGTAGGTCGACTGCGCCCCTGCCATCGGCGGCAGGCAACTCGGCGATGTCAACCCGCAGATTGGACAGTCTGCGGGAGCCCCGGCTAATGGTGCGGCTGCGCCTCTCGCTAGGTTAGCCGGCGAGGGGGTTCCAGAGTTAGCGATTGATGGACTCTCGTGCGTGGCGAGTTGCCGTTGTATGGAATCCGTACCTCCGCCCGATGACTGTAAGACGCACGGGCATAGTGCAATTGCGCCCCCGTTTTGTGACGGGCCTCCATTCGGAGTAGCCCAAACGCCACCCGGATCAACATCGAGAGAGAGAGCGAGCTCAGACGATCCCTGCGGGCCTTGAATCTGCCAGTCCGCGCCCCACGAGTATTGCGGTACGGCCCCCAAGGGCCCGGTGATCTGCGAACCATTTCCGTTCGTGTCGAGTTGAACGACTCCGGCTTGAGAATCGTTGATGCTCAGACTGCCGTCGGTCGCCACTGCCATGATGGACAGAGTACTCTGCGTCCCGACTTGATAGCTCCAGTTAACACTCCCTGAGGCAAGATTGAAGGAAACAACCTTGGGTCCTAGGCTTGGATTTGTGCTGTCGCCGGTGCTCTGGCCGTCAGTCGCGAAGGCGATCCCACTTGCACCGAGCGCAAGCGACGGATTGATGGGCAAGCCATCTACACCGAACACAAGGTGCTGCGGCGTGAAGGGTAGGCTGTAGCTCGCGGTGATCGCCCCCGACACAACGTATGCGGCTTGGTACGGATTTGTGGGCATGGGAGCGGTGCCGGGACTAATTGCCCAGGTGGCGAGAACTCCTCCCTGGCCATCCGGGATGATGCGCCCCGGGAAGAGATTTTCGTCCTCCGTTGTGGAGCTTAGTTCAGTTGACGTGATCGCGCCAGCCGATGTTACCTCCATCAAGTATAGAATCGCCGACGTAACTTTCGGCGGATAAGCGATTTGACGCACTTCGTATTCGACATAGGTAGTTCCATCAGAATCCACAATCGGAGCTCCAATGGGCGAATAGCCGCCTATATAGTCTCCGAGGTTATCTTCGTAGCTAGAGGGTGGGACGTATGGTGCGACTTCGACTTCCCCGGATTGGCCGCTTACGATAAACACCTCGGGCAGCCCTGACGTATTTCCCGGAGCCACTATGACGACCGAACCGTCCGGGCGAATAGCCATCTGTGGGGCGTCTGGGTAGCAGTACGACCCAGCAACCGATTGAGCTGGGTATTGCCAGACTGGCTGTCCAGTGGAGGGGTCCAAGTCGGTGATCGTCATGGGTTCCGTTTGGCCCTGCTTGCAAGTCTGATTCTCGACGACGAGGAGTCCTCCGTTTGCGTCCGGGACGGAATTCCCATTCAGAACTGGTAACTGTGCCTGCCATAACTGCTGGCCGTCAGAGGTGAGCGCCTGGACGATTGACTGGGTGCCGTCGGTGCTGGACTGAATAGAGAACATGCCTGGGCCGCCGTCTGAGGGCACCGCCTGCGCCAACTGCGCCGGAAGGAATCCAGGGACAGGCGGTAAAGTCCATAGCGCCGCGCCGGGCGGGGGGATGGTCCCACTCGGTGATATGGTAACTTGCGCTTGCGCGGAGACATTGTCCACGGTCGCCGTGATTGTGACTTGACCAGCCGCGAGAGCGGTGAGAACAGGGGAACTGTCATTGGTGATGCTTGCAAGGCTGGAGTCGCTTACGCTCCACGTTGCATCGGTTCTCGGGTAGCCGATGTTGCTGACCGCGGGGAACTGCTGCGTGCCGCCGACTGAGATGCTGGCTGTGCCCGGCGTGACCTGGATCGAGAAGGGCGCTGGTGGCGTGGGCGCATAAAGTTCGGCGTTCGCCAAGCCGCCAACCGTCTCGCCGCCGACTATCAGAACTGTTCCATCGTTCAGCAGCGTAGCTGTGTGGCCGTCGCGCGGACTCTGAAGCGAACCCGCCCCTGTAAATGTCTGGCTTGAAGGGTCGAATACCTCAGCAGTTCCCGTGTAATTGGATGCCGTCAAACCTCCCACAACAAGAGCGGTACCGTTGTTCAACAGCGTTGCAGTCTGATCCTCGCGGGCAACAGCCAGGTTCGTACTCAGCGCAAACGTCTTCGCGACCGGATCGTACAACTCCGTTCTCGCCAGGACGTACTGCGTACAACTCGGGCAGTATCCGCCTGCCACAAGCACCTGCCCAGAAGGCAGCAATGTGGCCGTGTCGTATTCGCTGGCAACGTTGAGATTACCCGTGCCTGTAAAGGTTCCTGTGGTGGGATCGTATATCTCGGCCGCTGGAGGGACTGAACCGCTCTCACTGATATCACCCCCAACGATCAGAACCGTCCCATCATTGGGCACAGTGGCAGTGTGGTTTTCGCGAGGCGTCACCATGCTGCCCGTGACCGTGAATGTGTGAGTCGAGGGATCGTACAGCTCCGAATCGGCCGGCATACTTCCAC
>JBKQNJ010000046.1:0-28784 GCA_052146315.1 Candidatus Acidiferrales bacterium
CATTGAGACCGCCGGGCTTAGCGGACTCAATTTGGACCCAACCCCGAGGGAACAGCAAGGGAACAATAAGGTGCAAACAGGATGCAAAACCGTGATACAAGACGCAAGAAAGAGCTAACAGAATCAACTACATGATATTTCTGGAGCTATCGGCAGGTCCCCGGTTCAAGTCCGGGCCTCGGCTCCACTATCTTTCGTAGAACTGGCCAGTTGGCGCCGTCGGGCCGCGGCGCAACGGGCTTCGTCCTTCGCTGTTTGCCTGGGTAAGATTGCAGTTTTGTGGCCGCGTCTTTTACTGGCTCTGCAGGGAACGACTTCTATGCGAAGATTCAATTCTCGCGGATGTCGGGCTTTCGCTCACACAAGCGAAATCCAGGGAGAAACAGCTGCCATTTCCCGGTTCACTCCGGAGGTTGATTGAGGTCTGGTGCTTTTCCGCAATCCATCGTGCCAGCGCAAGGCCCAAGCCAGAGCCAGCATGTTCGCCGTTCTGCGGCCGCCCCGCGCGGTAGAACCGGTCGAAGACACGGGGCTGGTCGTCCGGGGAGATGCCGATGCCGTTGTCCCGAACCGAAAGCATTGCTTGGCGATCGTCGCGTGAGACGCTTACGGAAATGGCGCCCCCCTGGGGCGTATATCTCCATGCGTTGTCGATCAGGATATCCAGCAGACGTTTCAGGCTTGGCCGATCCCCGAGAATACGGGCAGGATCCGGTGCGTGCGTCACCGCAAAGCTGATTGACGCCTTCTGCATCTGAGGCGCCCATTTCCTCCCGCCTTCGCGGACCAGATCGTTAAGATCGAGAATTTCTAAATGTAAATGGTCTGCACCGGCATCGGCGCGAGTCAGCGCAAGCAGCGTATCGATGAGTTTGCCCATGCGCACCGCTTCTTGCTGTACATGTTCGCACGTGTCGCGGTATTCCTCGGCCGTACGCTGAAAAGCAAGCGAGACCTCCGCCTCGGCAGAAATGAGAGAAACGGGTGTGCGGAGTTCGTGGGCGGCATTCGCCGTGAATTCCCGGACGCTGCGATAGCCCGCTTCGATACGGTCCAGCATCTGGTTCAGGGTTTCGGACATGTCAGCGAGCTCATCCCGAGTGCCAAGCCTGGGCAATCGATTGCCAAGGTTCCTGTCGCTGATGCGTCGCGCTTCAGCGGCAATCGCTGCGACAGGGGAAAGCGCTTTGCGGCTCATGAAGTAACCGGCCGCCGCGGCCAGGACGAGAACGATTGGTGTCAGGACCATGAGCTGGCGACGGAAGTCGCCCAGGATCACCATCGTCTTGTTCAAAGTAAGCCCCGTTTGAACAGTGTAACTTCGGCCATTTGCCGTAATGGGGGCGATGAGCCCGCGTACATGCCGGTCGCCGGCAGCGTATTGGAAAGACGGTCGTTCGGCGCTCAACTCCTGCGGCAGAGCCAGATGGGGGTAAACATCAGCGACATGCTTGGAACGGTAGATCCAGTTGCCGTCCTGGTCGATTACCTGCAGCCACTTTCCGCCATGGGTCACGTCAAACACGGCGAAAGAACGTTGCTGAGAGGCAAGAGTTTCGTCCGGAGGGCGAGCCTCAAGAAAACGCTGGACGCTCTTGACACGCTCATGGAGCTCGTTCGTCTCCAGCTCAACAATGCTGCGATGCACCATCGATAGGCAAACCGCAAGCAGTGCCATGGTCGCAATGCTAAAGGCCGCAAAAAACCAGAGTGAAAGGCGGATGCGAATCGGCAGTTGCCGCATCATTGGGCGTTTCGTTCCTGCAGCATTTCGGATCCGTTTTGCAAGCAGTATCCGAGGCCGCGGATTGTCTTGATGAGAGATCGGCAATGCAATGCATCTAATTTGCCACGTAGGGAATTGATTAGGGTGTCGAGCACACCGCGCCTTACGGGCGCATCTCCCCAGATACTGCCCGTCAAAGTCTCCCTTGAAAGAGGATCGCCGGCATGTTGCATGAGCTGCTGCAGCAGAAGGAATTCACTCTTGGTCAAACTGACCTGCCTGTCTGAATAAGAAGCCCTGAGCCGGATCGTATCCAGCATCAGGTCCGCAAAACGGTCTTCCTGGGAGGCCCTGCCCGATCTGCGCGCGAGGGAATCGATGCGGGCGAGTAATTCGCGGAATGAAAACGGTTTAGTCATATAGTCGTCCGCCCCGAGGTCGAGTCCGCAGACAATGTCATCCTCCATGTCCATAGCCGTCAGCATGATGATTGGTGCAGCGCGTCGCCTGGCGCGCAAACCCGCCGCTACGTGGTAGCCGCTAAGGTCGGGAAGGCCAATATCAAGGATAATGACGTCGAAGTCGTGTTCCCCGCCGAGCTGAAGACCCTCGGCGCCATTCGACGCGGCGACGACCAAGTGTCCGTGTTCCCAAAGCCCTTTGCGCAACAGCTCCAGCATTCGGGGGTCATCCTCGACGACAAGGAGGCGCAGAGAGTGATTCATGGACGTAACGGAAAACCTTCTATTGCCGGCTTACACCCAGCATCCGCATTAGTAACTGGTAGGTTGCCTTTACATTGTTAATACAGTGTGAATTTTTCCTGAGACAAAGTTTGGTCCAATCTCAGATTTTTTTCACCGCTCGTTCAATCGGGTCTTACGGACAGCGCCCACTATGGCGTCAGCTTCATTCAACGGATTCTCAAGAACATGGTGATTTGTATTCATGGAAAGGGAAAAGGAGGCCACAATGAAGGGACGGCATTATCATTTTGTTTTCTTGCCTCTGTTCTGCGTCCTTATGATTTTGTGCCTTGCAGGCCGCGGAATGGCCCAGGCCAAGAGTGGGGTCATCAGCGGGCAAGCAGCGGACGTTGGGGGAGGCATACTCCGCGGAGCCTCGGTAAAAGTTGAACCGGGCAGTTTTTCGACCGTTTCGGACAGCCAAGGACAATTCAGCATTACCAACCTGCCGGCAGGCAGCTATACGGTCACGATTTCCTATGCGGGCTTTTCCCCTTTCAGCCAGACCGTGAACTTGAGCGCCGGCCAATCGGTTTCCATTAATGCCGTGTTGGAGCTTGCCCCGGCGAATGCGCAGGTCGAGGTGCAAGGGGTTCTGCAGGGCGAGGCCGAGGAAACACAGGTCCAGAAAACGTCGGACGACATCGTCAACGTAATCGCCGCGGACGTAATCACGAGCCTTCCCAATGCCAACATTGCCGATGCTGTGGGCCGCCTGCCCGGGGTCACGCTCGAGCGCGACGAAGGCGAAGGCAAGTACGTGCAAATCCGCGGTACCGAGCCGCGCCTGACGAATGTCACAATCGACGGCATCAACGTGCCATCACCCGAAGTTGCGGTCCGGCAGGTTAAGCTCGACGTCATCCCAGCCGATCTTGTTGAGTCCATTGTGGTGGAGAAGACGCTTTCAGCAAATCAAGACGGCGACGCTATCGGCGGCACAGTGGACATGAAACTCAAGAATGCCGGCGATGAGCCCACGTTCATAGTCACCGGCATCGGTGGGTACACGCCGATTCTTGGTGGCCGCTACGTCGGCCAGTCAGCCGCGACGGTCGGCCAACGTTTCGGCACGAACAAACGCTTTGGTGTCCTTCTCGGTTTTACTTACGACTACAACGGACGGGGTATTGACGACATCGAGCCTGGAGTCGATCCGGGGTACGCGACTCCTTATTATGACAGTCTCGACCTGCGCGAATATCGATATCAACGGACGCGGTGGGGTCTTGGCGGGGGTGCGGATTACAGGCTAAATACAGATTCAGACATCTACCTGCACTACCTGTATTCCGACTTCAAGGATTACGGCAACAAGTGGGTGTACACGCTCAACGACGGTGACGTGCCGAAATTTACGACCTCCCAGCGGGTTCCAAACTATTCGATTGGGAGCGTCTCGGGCGGAGGCAAGCACGTGTTTTCCAATTCCTGGCTCGCCTGGGATGTCTCTGTTTCCAACGGCCGGGAAGGCGGGGCGGCGGGCAATCCCGGGGTGGATTTCAAATACACCGGCGACACGATCTGCAATTACGATCCCGCGGCTACGATAAATCCGTACAAGCCCCAGTTCGATCCCGCATGCACAGCTCCCGGTTCTCCGATCTTCGATCCTACACAGTACAAGATGAAAGAATTCGACACCACGTCCGGACCGACGGACCAAGTCAGCCTTCAGGGTTCGGCATCATTCGGCAAGAACTACAAGCTGGGCTCGCATGACGCGACTCTTGAGTTCGGCGCCAAAATTCGGAACAACCACGACTATCAAAACGCGGTTTCTCCCGTGTGGGATCCTAATGGCACGTACCTGATGAGCCAGTTCTTAAGCGGCTTCAAGGCGAACGACTACTACGGTGGGAGCTACAATATTGGGCCGGTCACGAGCTACGGAAAACTAAGCAGTTTCTTTCTCGATAATCCGGGTGACTTCACCCTCGACGTTAGCGATACCCACCTGGGCTCCGATTCCGCCAATTACAATCTTACCGAACGCGTGACAGCCGGCTACATCATGAACACGATCCAACTTGGCCGCTGGAGATTGCAAGCGGGCTTACGGCTCGAAGCGACGCAGCTCGAAATCCTCGGCTATAACGTGACGAACGACGTGAACGGCAACTGGACGGGAACCACGCCAGTCACATCAAGTCAGTGGTACGTCGATCCTCTCCCAAGCGTGCAAGCGCGCTACGAACTGACTCCCGATTCCGATATTCGTGCGGTCTATGGCCGCGGCCTTTCCCGGCCCAATCCGTACGACCTGGTTCCATATTCAACTGTCGACCAATCGACGAACCCCTACACCATTGCTTTCGGCAATCCGAATCTTAAGGCGGAGCACGCGAACGATTTCGATGTTTTGTACGAACACTATCTGCAGCCGTACGGAGTGATCCAGGGGGGCTTCTTCTACAAGCAGCTCATCGATCCCATCTACTACACCTCTAACCTAGGGGCCACCAGCCCTTTGTGCCCAACTGCCACTTGCACAACAAGCACGGTGATCAACGGGTCGAACGCCCACGTCGGCGGCATCGAGCTTGCTTATACGCAGAACTTCAATTTCTTGCCGGATGCCCTGAAGGGACTCAACATGGCCGCAAACTACACATACACCTTCTCCCAGGCACAGGGTTTGCCGGGACGCACCGACACGCCCGCACTTCAGCGGCAGGCGCCCAACTCGTTTAACATCGGCCCCGGCTATGACTACGGCCGGTTCTCGGCCCATGTGGGAATGACCTACAATGGCGCGATGATCTACCAGTACCAATACCAACCCGGTCCCACCACTGATTCTTCCAACCTGGGAGTCAAGGGGCCCGCAGGCGACATCTATCTTTACCCGCACTTCCAGGTGGATGCGCAGTTCACCTTCCGCGTCCGCGCCGGACTCACTTTTCTCGCGCAGGGTGAAAACCTCACGAATGAAGTATTCGGGTTCTACAACGGAAGCCCCATCTATGTCGATCAGCGCGAGTTTTACAGGCCCACATATTCATTCGGTTTTCGCTGGGAACCACTGCGACACGACTGAGACTTCGCGGAACCACATAAATGAAACCCAACGCTTCCGGCATAGGCCTACAACCTGTGGCCCATCGTGGGACATAGCCGACTAACGACGGCGATACTCGCAGCTTTGCTCGCGGCATCGGCTGTCGCGGCGGCCCCGCCCCGGCTGAAATATGTTGTGATTATCAGCCGCCATGGAGTGCGTTCGCCAACGTGGGATGCGACGCGCCTAAATCAATATTCAAGCGAGCCATGGCCACAATGGGGCGTTCCTCCGGGAAATCTCACGCCCCACGGCCGCGCGCTCATCTTGCTAATGGGTGCGTATTACCGCGACTGGCTTTCCGGCGAATACCTCTTGAGCCGCCAAGGGTGCAAGGACGCGGGACGAATTTACATGTGGGCCGACACGGACCAGCGCACGATCGAAACTGGCCGAGCCTTTGCCGAGTCCCTCCTACCCGGATGCGAACTTGCGGTTCACTCACAACCTCAAGGCGAGAAGGACCATCTCTTCTCCGGGGTCGGCACTCCCGACCCTGAATTGGCATTGAAGGCTGTGCGCGACCGACTCGCTCCAGATTCCGAAGGGCTTCTCTCTGATCTCCGTCCGGCTCTCGTCGCTCTTCAATCGATACTCACGGGTGGGAAAAAGGCTACGACAATGCTCACCGTGTCCCCAGCGGAGATCAATGTTTCCATCCGGGGCAAATCGGTCGACTTGACTGAACCTTTCTCCGCCGGCTCTACCTTGAGCGAGGATCTTCTCCTCGAATACGCAGATGGAATGCGGGGCACAGATCTCGGCTGGGGCCGGCTAACCAAGGAAAACCTTTTCCGCGCTCTTGAGCTCCACTCGGTGGAATCTGATTTAGTGCGCCGCACACCCTATCTCGCACGCGCGAGAGGCTCGAATCTCCTGGCACATGTCCTCGAATCAATCGAACAGGCGGCGACAGGGAAATCGCTCCCGGGAGCACTCGGCCACCCTGGCGATCGCGTGCTTATCTTGTGCGGCCACGACACCAACTTGTCGAATATCTCAGGAATTCTCGGCCTGTCGTGGCATCTGGAAGGATATCGGCCCGATGACACGCCACCCGGAGGGGCTCTTGTTTTCTCACTCTGGCGGGATCCGGATTCGGGACAGGATTTCGTGAGAACTCAATTTGTTGCCCAGACTCTCGACCAGATGCGAAACGTCGTCCGCTTGACAATCTCCCATCCGCCTGGGGAAGAAGACGTTTCGATTCCGGGTTGTGAGCCAGTTGGGCATGACGCAGCCTGTTCTTGGCCGCGTTTCGAGTCGATGGTTCACCATGCAATCGATCCCGCCTTTGTCTCGACCGATGCTGCAGGCCGTGGAGACCCATAGCACAAGGACTTATTTCACGTCGGCAGTTCTCCGGTTCAAGTCCGGGCCTCGGCTCCAGATTTCTTGTCTAGTACAGCTTCACTCTTTTGCTCAGAAGCTATAAATCAAATCGAACTGCAGCCGCTTGAGCCAGTCCTGCGCCGGCGCGGTGCTGCCGAAATTGAGCGGCCGGCCGATGAGTGCGGTGAACGACGTCTGCACGTTGCGATGGACCTGATAGATCACCATGGCGCGGTGCTCGGTCACGTTGCTGCCCTGGCGGATGTCGCTATAGTTGAAATTCGAGAGAACCGCCTCCCGCTCGATGAACATGCGGGTGTAATCGAACTGCCAGTCGCCACGCTTCTGCCCGCGCCCTACCTGCACTTCGCCCCAGTAGCCGCGCCGCTGATTCGGGTCGCAGGGGAAGTTGGTCGATTGCGAGTAGTGAACGGACGCGGTGTTCGCCGGCGCGGCCGAGATGTTGTTCATGTTGGCGCATGCCTCCGTGTTCTGCACGTAGTCGCCGATGAGCGCGACCGGCCACTTGTCCGACGGCGTGTTGATATCGAAGCGGGCTAGCGAATCGAACAACCCGAATTTCGACGCGAACTGCGCGTTCGTCACCGTCGTCACGCCGGTCGGATAGGACGTACCGGCGATCGTCACCTCGTTCGTCGAAGCCGTCGTGACGATCGAGTTCTGTACAGTGTTGCCGGTGCCGAGTGGGAGCAGGCCGGTCAGCGGTGTCTGTGGATTCTTCGCGCTCGCCTTCGCCAGCGCTATCGCGATCGGATCCGCGTTGTGATAGTTGTAAAAGCCGGTAAAGGCGCCGAACTTCAGCCACTTGGCCACTTGCCACGTGGTCTGCAGTTGACCGCCGTAGACCACGCTCTCGACGCTACTCTGATTGGTGGTAGAAACTCCCGCCACCTGTGCGAACGGCAGTTCAAACCCCACCAAGGCGATTTTCTTCAGGACCGGAGTGCTGGTGTTGAAGGCGAGAGTTTCCGCGGCCCCTTCGGGATTGAGATCTTTATCCCAGGTGAGCTCGGTGTTGTACCAGGGATATCCGAATTTGCCGCCGATGAGCGTCAGATTGTGGAAATAGTGGGGCGTGTAGTCGACGTACGCCTTGTCGATCGCGATCGCCTTCCGTGTGTAGAAGCCGGTCACCGTTTGATTGGTGCTGGTAGGATCGTTGATGTCCCCGGAGGCCAGCGAAAACCCGCCGCCGAAGTCGTCGTTCAACTTCGCCGTGAGATTCAATCGCAAACGAAAGCGTTCCCGGTTCTGATCGAGAGATTGACTCGAGGGGCCGCCGAAAAACGGCTCGTCGCGGAGGCGGAAATCTCCGCTGAATGAAAACGGACCGAAATTCTTCAGCCGATCTTCGATGTTGCTGATCCTGTTGGACAGGTCTTGAGGCGTCTGAGTTTGCGACGTTTGGTCGGTCGCGGCCGGGCCGGACACGAGCACCGCAACGCTCGAAGAGTCCGCAGCCGCAGGCTTCTCCGGAGTTACGCCGACCGCCGCTTCGAGATTCGCGATGCGCGCCAATTCGTCGTGCAAGGCCGCTCGCTCGCCGTCCAGCTCCTTACTATGCTCGTCAAACCGCTTGGTCTGCGCGGCGACTGTCTTTTCGAGCTCCCTTAGTTCGAGGAGAATGGGCGAGTTCGGGTCAGCGGCGTTTCCATTATCGGCATCCGCCTTTGCGGATGAAGAGGCTGAGGTTCCGCCGCCCGCGCCAGCGGGATCGTCTCCGTCTCGCGCAGCGGCATTTCTCGCTGCGCCCGCAAACCCCAGGCTCAGCGCCAGTCCAATGGCGATTCCCTTCCATTTTCCAACTGAAGATGTCGGCATTCCATCTCTCCTGAAATCGGTCGCTGCGCGCCGGTTTAAGGTGCGGCTAGCTCAAGAAAAAGATTCGATGGGATTGCAGCGAACGAATGAACTGCGACGGATACTTAGTTGCGGCTACTACAACACAGGTCGGAGAGCGAGGTATGGTCGAGGATTCTTGCCGTGGCGTTGCGAACGTCCAGCAAAATGCGGAACAGAGGGCGGTGCTTCGGATCGCCGTTCACGCGCCGACGCAGGGACTCGGCGTCCTCGAACGGGGCCAGGGGGCCATCGATTCTGCGGATCACTTCGCCCAAAAAGATTTTTTTTGCCGGCCGCTTCAGCTGGTAGCCGCCGTTGGCGCCGCGGAGGCTGTCGACGATCCGCGCCCGCTTCAGGTCCAAAAGAATCGCTTCGAGAAACTTCTCAGGCAGGTCTTCTTCGGCTGCGATGTCCTTGATCTTGACGACACCAGTGGGATGCTGCGCGAGCACGGTCAGCGCCTGCAACGCGTAAAGCCCTCTTTGTGAGATTCTCATGAGCGGTAGTTCCCTAGTAACTCTGTAAAGTCTAGCGTATTAATAGACATTGTCAAACAGAGATTTGGAAACCCTCGCGTGGTAGGATAACCGCTCCGATGCCTGCTCCGAAAAAAGCGCAATCCCGCTCCGAACGCGAATTGCTGCGCCACACGCTCGCAACGCTGGCCTACCGGGGCGGCAAGGCTCTTCGCGGCGCTCCCGAAGGCTTCGCCGAATTCCACGTGGGGGACAAGACGCGCACGCCCGGTGCAATTCTCGCCCACATAGGCGACCTGCTCGATTGGGCGCTTTCGCTCGCGAAGGGCGCTCAGAAATGGCACAATTCCCCTGCTCTTGCGTGGAAGGACGGTACCGATCGCTTTTTCGCGGCTGTGGGCGCCCTCGACAAATTTCTAGCTTCCGATACGCCGCTTGGAACACCCGCCGGAAAGCTCTTCCAGGGTCCCATCGCGGATGCTCTCACGCATGTCGGGCAGATTTCCATGCTGCGCCGCCTGGCGGGCGCGCCCGTGCGAGGCGAGAATTATCTTCGTGCGGATATTGCGATCGGCCGCGTGGGCCCCAAGCAAAGCGCGCCGAAGCAGGAATTCGACTGATCGGGGAAACCGGCAGGTTGCCGGAAGGGGCAAAGCTCCATCGGGAAAGGGCCGATGGAGCACAGGCAATAAAATAGCCGGGCGACACCGGCTGAGGGACCCGAATCGCCCGGCCTCTTCTCACCCATCTCCGCAGGGTCTGGGCAAGAACTTGTTATGCGGCGTGTTCGCCGTTCCGCATGAACTCGTAGCGTTCGATTGCCGCTGCCACTCCCACCTCGCCTGAGTGCTCCGGGTTGCTGCGCAGCACCCGGCCCAGGCAGCGGACGCGAACTGGACCCGCTTGGGTCAGTTCGTGCGGGAGGGTCATCACGATCTCGACGGGCGAGCCGCTCTTCAGTCCCTTGGGCAGGTGGAAATAGACGCCACGCGAGCTCACCTCGCGCGACTCCGTTGCGGCCTCGCCGACAACCGATTCATCCGTCCAGCGGACGGTCAGCGGCAGGCGCATGAGGAACCGCCGCGATATGCGTCGTTCTTTTGAAGCCACAGGTTTAGGTCCTCTCGATTGCCCGTGTAGATTAGAGGCGCGCTTCATTTGCGCCAATAGAGCAATGGAGCCAATTCTGCCAGGTCGAATTGGTACGAAGGTACTAGGGCCTTTTCGTGCGAGGCGAGCTACGCTCGAATCTTCTAACAATTGAAGTTACGGTGTCCTTACAGGATTGCGACAGGACGACTTAGTTAGGCCTGGTCGATCAGGCGGTGGTGAATCGCGTAGAGCGCGAGCTCGAGGCGGTCGGAAACCCCGAGTTTGTCGAAGATATTGTGGAGGTGGTTCTTCACCGTCTGTTCGCTGATGAACAGCTTTTCGCCGATTTCGCGGTTACGAAAGCCCTGCGCCACCAGCTGGACGATTTCCTTCTCGCGTTCGCTCAGCAGCGGCTTTTCGCGCCGCGAACCCGATTCTGCTGACTTCTTGAACGCGTCGATCACCTCGGCGGTCATCCGGTTATCCAGCCAGATTTCGCCGTCGAATACCTTGTGGATCGCCTTCACCAGCAGGTCGCTGGCGGATTGCTTCAGGACGACACCGCGCGCGCCCAGGCGCATCGCGCGAACCACGTCCCGGTCGTCTTCCGCCGCCGTTAGTACGATCACGCGCGTGGGCGTCGAATCGAAGTTCACTTCCTCGAGAACCCCGAGGCCATCTTTTTCGGGCATGCGAAGATCAAGCAAAAGAATATCGGGCTTCAGCTTGGTGATCATTTTGGTGCATTCGACGCCATTCGAGGCTTCGCCTATGATCTGAATCTCCTCGGCGCCTTCGAGGAGTTTCCGAAGGCCGTCCCGGAAGATCGCATGGTCGTCCGCAACCAGGATCCGAATCGCCTGTTTCGCTTTGCTCATTTTAATTGAATGGAATCTCGACGGTTAGACGCGCCCCGTGTCCCGGATTCGACTCGACTGTCAGCGTGCCCCCCACGCTTCTTGTCCGTTCCTTAATCGAGATCGGGCCGAGACGCAACCGGTCAAGTTCCTCGCTCGTATATCGCCCAGAAAAGCTAAAACCCCGCCCGTTGTCATCCACGACGAGCGACACTTTCGTCTCGTCTTGTACTAGTTTTACCACGACGTGGCTGGCCTCAGCATGCTTTTTTACGTTATGTAGTGACTCTCTGTATATCTGGAAGATTTCCCTGCATATACGGTCCGGAACCCGCAAATCACGGGCTTCGACGAAGAGATCGATCGCCAGACCATGCTCCAGGCGAAAGCGCTCGGCGAAACCCTGCATCAATTCCCGCATGTCCGCGCTCTCCACGCGGACAGGGCGAAGGTCTGTCACGAACCGCCGCAATTCGTCGCTTTCCTGCTGGACCGTCTTTTGCAGGCTGGACAGCTCCGCGCAGGTCTGATCGAGCGGCCTTTCCGGCAATCGCTGCTGCAGGACGTTGAGCTGAATCTTGAGGCTTAGCAGCGTTTGCAGGATGCCGTCATGCAGGTCGCGCGAGATGCGGCTGCGCTCCGATTCCACAGCATGGGTTCGCAGGCTGCGCAGCAAAAAGACATTTTCGAGCGGCGGTCCGATCTGGCGCACGATGTGCTCGAGCCAGCGCAGCTCGCCCGTCGAAAATCGCCTGCGCGACGGGAGCGGGTTCGCCAGCAGAACGCGCCCCGTGGGGCGCCCTCCCGATTCGATCGTGGCGGCCAACAGTTTCGCCCCGACTTCTTGTCGCGTCGACTCGGGCGGTGCGGGCACCGCCCGGAATCTCTGGCCGGTGCGGCGATCCCAGCCGAAGCCCTGGCCTTTCGCGCCGTTGAATTCCCAGCCCACCGAAATCTCGAGGCTGTCGAGCAAGTAGGTTTCAGAACGGGTCAGCGGCAGCGTGTCCGGCGGCTCAGGCTCCATCTCGTTGGGCTTTACCTTCCAGACGAAGATTCGCTCGAGGTCGTCGTCGCGAATCGCGAGGCACGCCTGCTCGCAGCGAAACGCGATGGCAAGCTCGCCCAGCGCCTGACGAATCGATTCGGTGAGCCCGCGATCGTATCGTAGGGTGCTCGTGATTTTTTCGAGGAAGGGCTGCCGCGCGAGGTGCTCGCGTTCCCGCGCACCGAGGAATCCCATGCCCAGGCCCGAGACGAGCGTCCCCAGGCCAATCGCGATCCAGTGCCACCAGCCTTGCCAGCGGAATGACTCTTCGGCGGCCACGCGGACGATGATGCCCACGGTGGCCACCGCGACCAGCGCCAGCATCGCGCGTTCGTTGCCGCGCGTCGCCAAGGCAAAAACCGCGAACAGGAAGAGGAACCAGAACGCCGAAACCGAAGGCGTAAGATAGACGAAGATGGCGAGCACCGCAAAATCGAACAGCAGCGGAATCCGGATGGGAACTTCGCTAAGGAGGCGCTCCGCCACCGCCGCTCCCACGGCGATCGCCAGATAGATCGCCAAGAAGACAACGGAAACGCGCCGCACGGGCCCCTGCGAGGTTTCGAGCAGCGCTACCAGCGAAAGCGCGGCGATCACAGCTCGCGCCAAAGTGACTTGGCGCTCCAAATAGAGACGCTCGGTGTTGTCGAGAAGCATCGCGCGGGTGACTTTCCTTCAAAGTCTAGCAAGTACCGGGGCACCTGCCAGCGCGCCTGCCATCGGATGTCGTCTTTTGGTAATCGCGGCGCGCGGCGCCCGCTTTCCCGGCGTTTTCTGTGCGGGGCCTGTGCAAAACTTGCGCGCGATGGCATTGACATCGGGTGCATAATCCTTGGGAAGCGGCTGACTGAGGGACCTCCAAGCTTGGCGCAACGGTATACGCGGAAAGAAGTGGGCCGCATCCTGGGTGTGGATGCGAACCGCTTGCGTTATTGGGAACGCCTGAGGCTGGTCCGTCCCCAGGCGCGATGGGGAGAGCGTTTCTACAGCTTTGGCGATCTCGTCGCGCTACGGACAGTGAAGCGGCTCACCGAAAATCACATTCCCGCGCAGCGGGTTCGCCGCGCGGTCGCGCTGGTCGAGCAACAATTCGGCGAAGCGCCACTGCCGCTACAGGCGCTGCAATTCCTCGAACAAGGGCGCGATGTCCTCGTGATTCCTCCGGGCGCTGTGCGTCCTTTCAGTCCGATCAAGCAGCAGTGGGCTTTTTCCTTCGATACGCCGCTGGAGCGCGCCAAGTTGCACGCGATGGCGAGTCCCACGCCTGAAGACCTATTTCAGTCGGCCCTTGATTGCGAAGCATCTGCCGACACTCTGCCCGATGCCATCGAGCACTACCGCCGCGTGCTTAGTCTTGCGCCGCATTGGGTCGACGCGCATATCAATCTGGGCGTCGCGCTCTATCAGATGGGCGATACGGCCGCGGCACGCGCCGAATTTTTCGCGGCCGTCCAACTCGATCCGCAGAACGGGATCGGGCGCTACAACCTGGGTTGCGTTCTCGAAGAGCAGGGCGAGATCGACGAGGCCATCGATCATTTGCGCCGCGCGGCACAGGCGATGCCGGCGCACGCCGACGTCCATTTCAATCTCGCGCTCGCCTACGAGAAACGCGGCGAACGCCAGCTCGCCCGCGAGCAGTGGGCGCTTTACCTGCGCTACGCGCCGAATGGTCCCTGGGCCGAACAGGCGCGCGCGCACCTGAAGAAGTGCTCGCCGCGGCGCAAGCGCAACGCGCCGATCCCCTTCCCCCGCAAAGCCTGAGGCGAAGGGCGCCAATCGGGACCTGCCCGCAAGTCGGCAGGCGGGGATTGGCGTTCCCAGGCACCACTCTTAGTGTGTCGATTAGAATGTACCCCCGTCGTTTGTTTTCTTTGTGTTACGGACGTTTCTAATCGCCGCAGTGTCGATTAGAAAAGCGTGGATTTTGGGTGGCGACTGGCGAGTACCGAGTGTGCAGTTCGTGATTTGTTGCTGGTGGCGCGCGGACAGGAACTCGAAAACATGCTGCGGGTGAATCTGCGCACCCTTCCTTCGTCGGGGCAAGGCGGTGTGCTCGCCCGCCAGGGCGGGCGCAAAGAGCGCGCTACGCTCGCGTCTTTTCGAGGGGCTGAAGCCCCACGCTTCCACCGAGGCCGAAAAGCCTCACCCCGGGAAAACGGGGTGCGCCCGCCTACGCGGAGCTACGGCGCGACAGGCTACATTAAATCCGATCCGCCGGATGGATCGTTGCCTCCGAAGCCCGAATTTTCAAAGAGCATTCGGCCCTCGCCGGGAGGGCGGACGCCTTTGGGCGTCTCTACTACGCTGGCAGATTCGAGCGCGCGTTTCAAGCTGGCCGCAAGTACAGTTTTAGGACGGGTCGCTTTGAACGCGCCGACGGGGTTTGCGCGCGCCCTTCCTTCGTCAGGGCAAGCCGACGTTGAAGTCGCCGCATTCGTGTCGTACACTGAATTGCATCCACCCTGTGGTGAGCGTAGCTCAGCCGGTAGAGCATCGGTCTGTGGAACCGAGGGTCGTGGGTTCAAATCCCATCGCTCACCCCAAAATATCGTAACGAAGTGCGGGGACCCAGCGCATAGCAGCGTTCCAGGCAATGCTTCATGCGAGCCGCGCACCCTTCAAACCCCGAAAGGTGCGGCACCCGCGCATTGGTCAGTGACCCCTGCCGTGAACCGATGGTGTGGCATGATCCGCTTTTGCTCCGATATCAGTGCGTGGGATTACCTCGAACCAAGGATGCGCCACCCGCCTATTTGTATCCCAATTTTGACCGACGCCTGCGGAACTATCCGAACATAGAGGACTTCTTGAACCTCTTAGAAATGGCGAGAAGATTCAACTCACGTTATCGGGCGGCGAGCAACCAATGCCCCAGTGCTACCAAAAGCCAAACGACAGTGACCGACAAGACCACCATCTTCAGGTAAAAAAAAACCATTCGCAGACGGAAAGGCAAGGCACTTTCGTCGTAACTGCCTTCATTTTTTCCAGCCTTCTGCATCTTGCGGTAGACGCCCAGCGTGGCGACATATCCTGCCACGTACTGTAAGACGTCGCAGAACAAAACCAGGATCGCAGCGGCTCCCACTCCCACCAGATGCCATTTCAACTGAGCTGCTAGCGCCTGGGCCGTCGCCGACTCGCCAATTAGAAGCCCCCATGAAAGGGCGAGAGCACCTAATGCGGTCGTGCGAACCTGCCCACTAAGCCTGTCCGTAACGAAGCCCAGTTCCGCGATTATATCTGCCCCAGTCGCCATTTAACTCCGCTCGACACTTTACTTCGTTTTACGTGGCCCTGGCCAGTCGCCAAGCACTGCCGTTTTGAAAGCTTTCGCCGCCCGCAGGCGAACAACAGTTTTGGCTTTGATCTTGATGGCCTTGCCCGTTGCCGGATTATGGCCCATACGAGCCTTGCGATGCGCCTTAACTGCACGGCCAATACCGGGGATCGCGAACTTCCCGGAGGTCTTTGCTTCCTTGACCGCAAGCTTGAACAGTTCGTCGAAAAAGGACGAGATCTGCTTCTTCGAAACCGGCTTATCCTTGGTGCTGACTTTTTCGGCCAGATGCTCGATGATCTTCGACTTGCTAAGTGGACTAGCCATTGTCATCTTCCCCGAGTTGGAGCTGCCAAGAATCCTTCTCTCGAAACGTTGTGCAATGACCTTGCAGGAGGATACGCCTCAGTCGAGAGGCACTGACAACGCTAAGCTTTTACTCTGTGGTTTATATCACAGTCAAGAATTATTTTGGTCTGAGCGCCGTGTGGGTCTAATCAGTACCGTAACGATGCCTTCAGGGATATTTGTTGGCGTTGGTTTTCTTCTTGGCTTTATCTTCCCGCTCGGCTTGGAGTTTGTATTCCCCCTGTGGCCCCTTTGGCCGAGGTTCAACATTGACCCAGATTTGCGGGAACTTCCCCTTGCCGAAGGGCGGATCGGTTTGCTTTACTGCGTCAAATCCTCGACGATTCAGTTCCGCCATCAATGATGCAGCAAGGTCGCGTGCAGGCTTGTCCTCTGTTGATTGGACAATAACGCCTGTCAGAGGCCGCTTAATTGGCTCTCCGAATTTTCCGCTTTCCCTCATCTCCATGATCCCGCCCGGAGGCTGGACTATGATTTTTCCGTCGCGTAGAGCCTGCGCGATATCATCAGCGAATATTTCTGCCTCGGTACTGGATGCATTAAACCAAACGCTCGCCGCCACCGAAGATTTGAAACCTGTGACTGCAGTTCCAATGTCACGTTCATCCTTTTCGCTCAATTGTCTCCATGCCACCGCCGCTTCGATTTTGACTCGTGCTAGATGTTCCGCCTCGGCATCCTTCTGTAGTTGCGCAGCTTCTTTCTCATTCAAGGCGGCTCGATCATTAGCTTCCCCAGCCTTCTGTTCAGCATCCGCAGCACGTTCCTCGATGTTGGCGATGATTTGTCCCGATAGTTGTGATGTGCGAACGGCGCTCAGAAGTTCTCCGGCTATCCCGAGGATAAGAACCATCAGAGATAGTCTGGCGAGTTTATGTTTGCGTTGGTCGCTTCTTGGAAGCGATGTGAACTCGGCTATGCATTCACCGACGCAGCCGAGTCCTACAACTGCAGTCGAAATATACCCAAACCATTCCCAGCGACCTAGTGCCGTCTTCAACGACGCTACTTCCCAGTCTAGGAGAATCATCGCAGATCACATGAAGCAACAAGCGCGAGCGCGTACCTTGGGTCCAACAAGGGTCCAAAATCCCGGCTCCATAGTACAATTTCCGGGTGTGCGATGGGGCAAGGGTAACAGAATCAGCGAGACTTAACGTTTGAGTGGCAAATTCAAATCCCATCGCTCACTTTGAACCTGCTGATCCTGATCGGGCCGATATTCGGGCGGCTCGTACACCTTCCATTTAACGTTCGAATCCTTCGAGGCGATCGAGGACAATTTGGTTCACTCGGAAGAGCGGTGGGTGTATAAAGTGCGCGTGCGAAAAAAAGAATCAAAGGGGGAAAATCGTTGAAGACTCTACGCAGGGCAACTCTGCTTTTGCTGGTTTCGAGCGCCGTATTGTTCGCCGCGCCGAAGGCCAAAACACTACCGTCGCCCTGCGACAATGCCTGCCTGACGGATACGGTCAATAACTACCTGGCCGCGCTGGTGGCCCACGATCCTGCGCAGGTTCCGCTTTCGTCGCATCTCGAGTTCGTCGAAAACACCGTCGACATGCATCCGGGCGAGGGGCTTTGGAAAACCGCCTCCGCTCTGCCCACCAGTTTCAAGATTTACATTCCCGATCCCGTTTCCGAGGAGGTCGGGTTCTTCGGCGTGATGCAGGCGAGCGACAAGCCCATCATCCTGGCTCTGCGCCTGAAAGTCCGCCACGGCGAGATCGTCACCGCCGAACACTTGATCGCCGGTAATCTCCGCGCGACCTCGATGAAAAATTTGGATACGCCGCGCAAGGCTTTCCTCACCGACGTCCCGGCTTCGGAACGCAACACGCGCCAGGACATGATTCGCATTGCCTCGATGTATTACCCCGCCGTCACCACCGCGGACGCCAATAACGCGCCCTTCGCCGATGATTGCGTCCGGCGCGAAAACGGCATGCAGACGACTGGCAATCCGCCTCCGGACAAGCCGGGCTTCGGATCCCTCGGCGCGCTAGGATGCGCTGCGGGGCTAAGGACCGGCGGGCTGAACTACATCACGCGAATCGAGCCTGTCCGCGTGATGATCGCCGATCCCGAGACGGGCCTCGTTTTCGGCCTCTCGCAATTCCGCCAGCCAATGAAGTCCACCACCGAAAAGATCGTCGGCGTTCCCGGCGTCACTTCGATTCCGATGAACTTCAAGCCCTTCGATCTTCCCGCCGCACACGTGTTCAAGGTTTACGACGGGAAGATTCACGAGATTGAAGCGATGGGTTTCTTGACGCCGTACAACTCGAAGACCGGATGGGAGAACTACGCCGACCACGGCCGCTAATTAGAGACGCGCCGCCGGTGATTCGCGAGGTCTTGGATTGAGCTTAGTCTTTGCTAGCCAGGGCGGGTTCGCTCGACTTCCCTTCCGCCTTGGGCGCCTGATAGCGCGTCAAGTAAAGCAGGAAGGGCGTGACCTCGAAGGGCATTTTTTCGCGAGCCGAACTCAGTGCGACCGGCTTGGCTTTCAGTAGTTCGACGTGGTCGTCCCAGGGATCGACCTTCACGCGTGCGCCCAGCGGCAATGCCGCGACCTGATCGAGCTTGCTTGCATCCAGCTGCGGCCCGATCGTGGCGAGCGCGGAGCTGAATTCGACGCCGTTTCCGAGGCGTGGATCGATGAGCGCCGGGAGGGCCGTCGAATCGGCCGAGAGCTGCTTGAGGAATAGCGCCGCGTTTCCGAGCTTGTCCTTGTATGGCGAATTACTCAGCCATTGGAGGGCCTTCTTGTTGGCCATTTCGACGTCGGCTGGCGTGGCCTTGAACGAAAAGCGAGAGAGCGCTTCGCCGGCCGTGACGTTCGTCGTGTCGTTGAATCCCCACTGATCGGTCGAAGGCTTGGTGATCGCGATCGAGGCCAGTTCCTGCGCGAGGACGGCGGCGAGGCTGGCTTCGTCCGGCAGCGTATCGATCAAGCCGCGGCTCATCACGATCGTGTGGCCCACCGAGAAGGATTCAAGCGTGGTGGTCAGCATCACGCGGCAGTGAACGTCGATGTCCAGATTGTTCGTCACTTCGATGTTGTTGACGACGGTCTCGAGCACTTTGTCCACTTCGCCCCGAGGCGCCAGCAATCCGATGCGTTCGAGGCGGTCGACCACGTTCTTTTCGGCTTTCTCCTGCCACTGCCGCTCGGCTTCGATCGGGGAATAATCCTGGGGAGTGCCACCGTTATCGAGCGACGCCGATGGATTCACCCCAGTCTGATTGAAGTCGACCGGCCGATTCAGGCTCGCGAGGTCGTAGCCCCACAGGCGCGTCTGCGCCTTGAAACGGATGGCCGAACCGGAAGCAGTCTTGAGTTCCGATTCCTGGCTATAGATGGCCGCGGGCAACCAGAGGTCCGGCTGGAGATTCATGCGCCAGCTATCGAAGTGCAGATTGAATCCGATGCCTTCGTTATCCCCCGATTCAAACATGCCGTTGAACCGGACGATCGTAAATCCCTGATCCTCGGCCCAGATGCGGCCGTTGAAGCGGCTCTTGCCGGTCTTGGGCAGCGGCGTGACGTCGAAAACGACGCAGCGCACCGCGCCGAGGAATTCCCGGCCGACGTAGCGGAAATCATAGTGCTCGCGATCCAAATCAGTCGGGTCGACGTAAACCATCTTTAGGAAATCATCGGAACCGCTCGAGGTAGATTCCTCTAGATGCGAAAAGGGATTGAACGCCGCGGCCAGGCCCTTCTTTTTCTTTTCCTTGTGCTTGTTGTCGAGCATCGAATCGTCGGCGATTCCGCTCGAGAGCTGCGCCTGGCCCAGGAAATACTGGTCTTTCATGGGCACAATGCCCATTTCCGGGTCCGGCTTCATATCCTGCACATACGTTTCGACGATCGGGCTGTAGCCCCGGATCGCGGCCACTTCTTCATGCTCGCGGGCGATGATGCGATCGATGGCCTGGTCGACCGTGGCGACCGGCCCCGCCGCGGAAGTGCCGGCCTGCGGCTGTCTGCGGTCGGCGGTCGATGTTTGCGCCGCAGCGGCGCCTGCAAAAGTGCCCGCCAGGACGATCGCAATGGAAAATCGGTTCAACGCGCGCATGGATTTCCCCCTTCGGCAAATCGCTCTTCTGTAGTTTCGGACTCGCCTAGCTAATAATCAAGGGTAGCAAGGAGCGGAGCCTTGCGGGGACGAGACGCAGCCGCCGTGTGCTCAATAGATTAGTTCGACGATTCCGTTGAATCCGAGCTTGTTACAGAGACAACGAATCCCCGAAACGTCAGGGCGGGAACCGGGCCGCACTGGCGCTTCTCTATTTGGGGCGGCTGGAGGGGCCGCGCGCGATCATCTGGATCGAATAGACCTGGGCGGCGTTGGCGATCTGCTGGCCGGTGGAATCCTCCGCGCCGCGAGCGAGGATGAAAAGCGTATGCCTGCCAGGGCCTCCGAAGGACATGCTGATGATGTCGCGCGGCGTGGGAATCAGGCCGAGCCACGTGCCGTCCGCGCCGATCACCTGCACGCCAGGGTTGGTGCTGACGTAAACGCGCCCATTGGCGTCGACAGCGCTGCCGTCGCCGGCGGTCTTGTCTTGCAGCTTGGCGAAATCGCGCTGGTTCGTGAGTGAGCCGTCGGGCTGCACGTCGAACTCGACCACCGTGCCGACGTTGGTGACGTAAAGATGCTTCTCGTCGGGGCTGAGGATGATGCCATTGGTGCGCAGATTTTCGCCGTACTGGGCGATCACGCCCCTGGGGCTCGCGTAAAACAGGCCGCCCATGCTGAAGTAAGCGCCGCCCTTGCGATCCGCCGTCAGGTCGTTGAGGACACTGGGGACGCAATCAAGCGTGTCGCCTTGAAATTTGTCCGCGAGAAGCTGATGGTGCGGCGCAAGCTCCCAGATGGCCGGATGCAAGCCCCGCTCGTCGATGAACAGAGCGCCCTTCGCGTTGATGGAAAGCGCGCCGCCGGTGTGCGTGTCCGTGTAAGCGACCGAGGCGTTGCCGTCCTTATCGAGCTTCACGACATCACTCTTGTCGTTCTGCGCGATCAGCAGGCCGCCGTCACGCGTCGCGACGATTCCGTCGCCGTTGTTGCCGGCATCCTGCCAGAGGTATTTCCATTGCTGGCCGGCCGCTATCACGCCGGGGATCGCGGTCACCTGAGTATCGCGAGGCGCCGGGCCGGGGCCGCCAAAGCGGAACGCGCGCTGCTTCGGCGGCGGATTCTTGCAGGCCGCGAGCGCGGCGTCGTAGCCAGGATCAGCGTTGTTCTGAACCGAGGGAGGCGGAGCATTCGGGTCCGCGGGCGGTAGCTTCGGCGCCTGGCCCTGCGCCATCAAGCTGGCGGCGAGAAACAGCCCAACAGTAATCGCAAGCTTTCGCAGTGATTTCATGACGTCCCCTCAGTCGGCACAGCCGTGCCGGAAATACGTGTCTGCCCCTTCCCTTTGCGCGTGGAGTATACCCAAACTGACCGCGACCGGGCGATATGAAGATTTCCTTTTACCAACTCTTCGGAGTCGAACGGTCCCCGCTTCTCATCTAATTTGCTAGGGCTCTATAATGCGAACGCGTATCTTGATTTTTCTGGCGACGTTTCAGTCGCTTCTTTTCGGCTTGCACTGGTTCGTCTACGAAACCTGGGTCTCTTTCCGGCAGGCGCCCGATCCGCCGGGGATTTCGTGGCTCGCGATCGCCGTGGCGATTCTTTCCGTCACGTTTCTGACGGCTTCGCTGCTCGCGCGCAAGTATTCGCAGTTCCCTGTCCGCCTCTATTACACCGCGGCGGCGGTCTGGCTCGGGTTTTTCAGCTTTTTCGTGCTGGCCGCGTGCGCGTCGTGGATCGTCTTTGGAGCCGCGCGGCTCCTGCACCTCGGGTGGCAGCAGCCGTACATCGCTTTCGTGTTTTTCGGCGCTGCGATTCTCGCCGGCCTCTACGGCATGCTGAATTCGGCGCGCACGCGGGTGACGCGGATTTCGGTGAAGCTGCCGAATCTGCCGGCGTCATGGCGCGGGCGCGTCGCGGCGCTCGTCACCGACACGCACCTCGGGCACGTGCGCGGGAGCCGATTTGCGCAGCGGATCGTCAGCATGCTCGCGCGCCTCGCACCCGATATCGTCCTGATCGCGGGCGATTTGTACGACGGCACCGCCGTGAACGCGCCGAAACTTGCCGCGCCGTGGCATCAGATTGCGGCGCCGCTCGGGGCGTATTTCATCGCCGGAAATCACGAAGAGTTTGGCGACTACTCGAAATACATGAGCGCCGTCCAGCACTCGGGCGTGCGCGTGCTCAACAACGAAAAAGTCGTGGTCGACGGACTGCAGCTCGTCGGCGTACATCACCACGATTCGGTGCAGCCCGAGCACTATCGGGGCATCCTGCGTCAGGCCGAAATCGATCCGGATGTCGCGAGCATTCTTCTGACGCATGCGCCGCACCACCTGCCCCTCGCGGCCGAAGAAAAGATCAGCTTGCAGCTTTCGGGGCACACGCACGGCGGGCAATATTTTCCGTTCACGTGGATCACGTCCCGCATCTACGGGCCATTCGTCTACGGTCTGCAGCGGCTCGGCGATCTGCTGGTCTACACGTCGTGCGGCGCCGGCACGTGGGGCCCGCCGATGCGCCTCGGCACGAATCCCGAAATCGTCCTCATCGCATTCGAATAACTCGCCCACTTCTCTTCGCTCACCTCGCTTGACAGAGCCTCCGCGATGTTGTTACTTACTCCGCATGAAAACGCGACTGATTTCTCTCGTTTCACTCGTGCTTTTGTTTGCGTGCGTGACGGCCGTGGCCCAGGAGCCCGTCGTGCCCGCCGCCGATCCCGAATCCCTTTTCACCGACCCGAATCCGCAGCTCAACGCCAACAAGCAGGTAGCGTTCCACATCGAGCGCGATCTGCTCGAAGCGAATCACTGGGATGAGGCAGGCAAGTGGATCACCGATCGCTACATCCAGCACAACCCGATGGTCAAATCGGGCCTCGCGCCGGTGGTGGCGTTCTTCGAGGCCACGCGCAAGCCCTCGCCGATTCCGGAACACATGAAGACGCCTGTGGTTGCCGTCGTTGCAGATGGCGATCTCGTGATCGTCGTGACAGCGCGGACGCTGAAGAATCCGCGCGACCCGTCGCAAACTTACACGACGTCGTGGTTCGACATGTGGCGGATCAAGGACGGCAAGGCCGACGAGCACTGGGACGCCGCGACGCTTCCCGCGCTGGGTGCCACCGCTGGGCCGAAGACCGACAACTAGCCGAGACTTTTGTGCCGCGCCGGCGCGATCGACCCGCGCGCGGCTCGCATGAGACCCGGACTCCAGACGGAGGCGGTGGTGTCAGAATGTGCGCGCGGTTCCGTCGTGAAGTGATCGATTCTTGCCGTTGCATTCCTGCTCCGCGCGCAGCAACAACATTGCCGCCGTCGGGGGCTTAACCGGGCGCTAAATGGACGGAAATGGCTGCTTTTGGCCGGTTTTGCGCCCGATCGCGTTCGGAGGCCCCATCTTCATCCAAGGCAGGCGAAGATGCCGCGCTGCCCTTCGTTTCTCAGGGTAAAAAGGCCCCCTTCCTTCGTCAGGGCAAGGCGGCGCTACATTCAAACCTTAATCTGAGACTCCCCTCCGCGGGCCTTGAGGCGCGCCGCGCGGCGTGGGAGAATTCCTGCCATCGAATCGCGCGTGATCGGAACTCAATTTCGAAATTCAGGACACCTAACGAATGGCCAACGCAACCAGTCAAGCAAGCAATCCGATTTTTAACGACAACAAGCTGAAGCTCGGCACATTTTGCACGAACACGATTGCGAACATGACGTTCGTTCCCGAGCTGCTGCAGCCGACCTGGGCGAACACGCTAGCGGCGGCGCAGATTGCCGACGCGGCCGGCCTCGAGGCTGTGGTTCCGATCGCGCGCTGGAAGGGCTATCTCGACGAGAAGCCCGACCATCCGTCGAACGTCGTGCTCGACGTTTTCGCGTGGGCCGCGGCGATGGCGCAGGCGACCAAGCACGCGGCGGTGTTCGCCACTTCACACGCACCCACGATGCATCCCGTTCTCGTGGCAAGGCTTTCGTCGACGATCGACGCGATTTCGGGCGGGCGTTTCGCGCTGAATGTCGTCGGCGGATGGAACCGGCGCGAATTCGATATGTTCGGCATCGATCTGGTGGAGCACGACCAGCGCTACGTATATCTGGAAGAATGGCTGGAGATTTTGCGCAAGCTATGGACCTGTCCCACCGAATTCGACTATGAGTCCAAGAATTTTCAAATGAAAAAGGCGATCTCGCGGCCGCAGCCCCTGCAAAAGGGCGGCATCCCGATCATGAACGCGGCGCTCTCGCCGGTCGGCATGCGCTTTTCCGCGAAAAACTCGCAGATCGGCCTGATCAGCCTGCAAGGAGATTCACCCGAGGGGTGGCGGCCGCAGGTGGAAGCGTACAAAAAGATGGCGCGCGAAGAGTTCGGCCGCGAGATTCAGCTTTGGACCAACGTCGCCGTTGTGCAGCGCGGCACGCAGAAAGAGGCGGAAGATTATCTGCACCACTACTCGGTCGAGTATCTCGATAAGGAAGTGCTCGACAGCATCATGGCCACGATCAGCAAGGAAAATAACATTCCGATGGATTCGGAGGTGCTTGCCGGAATGCGCCGGCGTATGGCTGTTGGCGCCGGGTCCCCGATGATTGGAAGCGCGCAAAGCATCGCCGAACAGCTTGCGGCGATTTCGAAAGTCGGAATCGACGGCGTCCTCATGACATGGCCCGATTACATCGACGGCGTCCGGCGTTTCGCGAAAGATGTGCTGCCGCTGCTCGAGCAAATGGGGCTGCGCAAGCCGTTTCGAGCGGCGTGATTGCTCGGCGCTTCGTGCGGCCCGGGGCTAAAGCCAATCTTTATTGGAGCAGCTTTCTCGCGAGCCTGCCCTTCGACTTCGCTCAGGGTAAAAAGGCTCACGCTTCCACCTGCAAACCGCCGGGTCGCAAACCCGGCGACCCATCGCTGCAAATCGATTGCGCCGGGCGAGCGCGTCTGCGCTAGACTGAACGGTTATGAAAAGCGTTCCTGTGGGCGTTCGTCTCCGCTGTAAGCGGCCATCCTTGTTTCGCGCGGCAATCCTGGGCTTGATCACGGCGAGCGCATGCTCTCCAGCGACGCTGAGGGCGCAGTCGACGCTTGGGGGAGTTGACGCTCCCGAGATTCCGCCGTACACGTCGAAATCGACGGTGCTGCCGCCCATTCTGAAAGGCATCAATTATGAGCAGCGCCTGGGATCGCAGATACCGCTCGATGCGACATTCCAGGATGAAAATGGAAAAACGGTTCAGCTCGGTTCTTATTTCGGCAAGAAACCCGTCGTCTTAATTCTGGCTTACTACCGCTGCCCCATGCTGTGCACGCTCGTGATGGACGGCGCCGCCAAGGCATTCAAGCAGCTCAGCTTTGATTTGGGGGATCAGTTCGACGCGATCACCGTGAGCTTCGATCCGCGCGATACGCCCGCCGATTCAAAACGGGAGCAGGCGAAATACATTCAGGTGTATGGCCATCCGGACGCCATCGGCGCGTGGCATTTTCTCACCGGGCAGAAAGACCAGATCGACCGGCTGACGGATGCCGTCGGCTTTCACTACGCCTATGATCCGCGCACCGGGCAATACGTTCACACCGCCGGAATCGTCGTGATCACGCCCGAAGGAAAAGTGGCCCAATATTTCTACGGCGTCACATTCGATCCGCAATTTCTGCGGCTGGCGCTGGTGCAATCCTCGAAGGAAAAGATCGGCTCGGTGGTCGATCAGATTTTGCTCTACTGCTGCACGTACAATCCGGATACGGGGCGATATGAGGCGACGATCGCGAGGGTGCTGCAGATTGCGGGCGCGCTAACGATTCTGCTGCTAGGCGGCGGCCTGTTCCTGCTGCATCGCGCGACCAAAAACAAAGGCGGCCCCGCGCAACCCGTCTAGTGGGTTGCGGCTGCAGAGCGGTGGAACGAATCCGCGGAAAAGCGGGTGGGTTTGAAACCCACCCCTACAGAAAAAATGCCTGGACGAGCGCATAACCCACAGCGGAGGTCGCGGCGCATTATGCAACGATGGCGCGATGTTGCCAGCGGCGGCGGGCGGCGGATCTGCGGATTCCCCGCAGGATGCTTTTCATGTACAGGCGAACGCCGAGGCTTACCGTGCCCCAGTACATCGCAAAATTCTCGCGAGCGTCCGGCCCCAGCGAATGGATGCGCGTTTCGGTGCGCACCAGCGTCCTGCCGTCCTTGAACTCGTCGAACCAGAAATTCGTGAACGCTCTCGTATACGCCGGATTCTCGAATGCCTGAAGCTCCTCCACGCTCCTCATCCGGTGAATGCCGTAATCTCTCGCCCAGAACCGGCCCGTGAGCGCTCCCAGCAGTTCGTGCGGCTGGCGCGTCTCGATCTCGAGCGCGCCGAAAGCCATCGCGGCCTCGCGGAAACTTGCCGGCTTTTCCACTTCCCTGCCCAGGTTGCGAATCGACGCGAGAAATTCCGCCAGAGGCATGTCGGCTGATTCGAGGCATTCGAGCGCGTCGCGGACTTCGTCTGGCGTGGCCTCGATCGCAATCCGCTGCACGATACGCTGTTCGAACTCCGGCGCAAGCTTGTTCAGCGTCCGGGTCGCCAGCGGAACCAGTTCCCCGTCGAACGGGCTTTGCGCCGCGCCGTCATGGAAATCCTGCGCGAAGCGCTCGACTTCGTCCCAGCGTGTGAATTCAAAGTCCTTTGTCGTGTCGGTGGGCCCGCCATTTTTTTCGGAGATTCCCCTCATGATCCGGCGCAGCAGCGGGTTATACTCCCGGTAATTCAGCGCGCCCGGGAAGCTGGCGATCCATTCGGGTGTCCAAGAAACATCGTCGAGAAATTCGCGGACCGGCCGCAGCGACTCGAGATGCGCGGCCTGGGTTCCCGGGGTTTCGGCAAGGCAGACCGAGAAGAATCCGGTCGAGCCGACGGTCATCAGCTCGTTTCGATTTTCCTTCACGAACCTTCGCACAACGTTCGGATACCGGCCGCGGTACATCGGCGCGCCCACGAGCACCGCGTCGAAATTGCGCACCTCCACCAGCCCTTGCGTGCCTTGGCTAAGGTCCGCGACGTGGACGTCCGCACCATGCTCGGTAAACCACTCACCAAGAAAGTGAGCGATCTGGGCTGTTTGTCCATAGTTCGATGCGAAGTAGATTCCGATCATTCTGCGGTGCTCCTTGCTGTCGCTTCCTGTGTACTCCGCTGCAGGGGATGTGGCTGTGACGCATGTCACGCGGTTGAGTACCCAAGATGGGCGGTCCCCGGGGTTGAAGAGTTTGTGCGGCGACGGTGTTTGGGATCTGAGGTGTGAGTGACTCTGGTTGTGCGCAAAGGCCCCACCCTCACAAACCGAGGATGGGGCACCCGGAAGGTCAAAGGCAAAGATCGGAGGGAGAAGCCCTGTTGCCGGGCGCTGCATTCAAAGCTTACGGCGAGAGTGCGGGATTTTGCGCGCCAAGCGTGGCGCGCTGCGTATAGAATGAGAGATTGCGTCCTGTGGGTGGGGCGCGCGTGGCATGGTCACTCTCGAGACAATCCGGGCGGCACGCGAACGCATCCGCGATTCCGTTTTCCTTTCGCCGTTTATGCGCTCGGAGACTTTTTCGAAGCTGACCGGCAATTCGATTTATCTCAAGCTCGAAAACCTGCAGATGACGGGCTCCTACAAGGAACGCGGGGCGCTGAACAAAATCCTGCTGCTGACGGATGACGAAAAGCGGCGCGGCGTGATCGCCGCTTCCGCGGGCAATCACGCGCAGGCGGTGGCTTACCATGCGACGAAGCGCGGGATCGCGGCGCAGATCTGTATGCCGCTCACCACGCCGATCGTGAAAGTGACGGCGACGCGCGAATTCGGCGGCGAAGTGATTCTGGCGGGCACGAACTACGACGAAACCTGCCAGGAAGCGCTGCGGCGTTGCGCCGAAGGCGGCCTCACCTTCATTCATCCTTTCGACGACGAGGCCGTGATCGCCGGCCAAGGTTCGGTCGGCATCGAGATGCTCGAACAGCAGCCCGACATCGAGGTCCTCGTGATTCCGGTGGGCGGAGGCGGGCTGATCGGCGGTATTGCGTGCGCTGCAAAGGAAATGAAGCCGAAGATTCAGGTGGTCGGCGTGCAAACGTCGAAGCTGCCTTCGATGAAGGCGGCGCTTGAGCACGGCGGGCCGGTGACGCTGCCGCCCCGGGTGACGATCGCGGAGGGCATCGCGGTGCGCTGCGCGGGCTCGGTCACATACCCGCTGGTGAAGAAGTACGTCGATGAGATCGTCACGGTCGACGACGAAGAGATCGCGAACGCAATCCTGCTGCTGCTCGAAAAGGAGAAGACGCTCGCGGAAGGCGCCGGCGCGGTGGCGACCGCGGCTGTGATCCAGCACAAGATTCCCGCGCGCGGGAAGAAGGTCGGCGTGCTGGTGGGCGGCGGCAATATCGATGTTTCGCTGCTCTCGCGCATTATCGAACGCGGGCTGGTGAAGGATGGGCGCCTCATTCGCCTGCGCATCCACCTGCCGGATCATCCGGGCGCGCTGCATCGCCTGTCGGGCGTGATCGCCGAGCACAAGGCCAACATCGTCGAGACGCAGTACAATCGCGCGTACTATGGCGTGCTGCTCGGTGACACGGTGATCGACATCACGATGGAAACACGCGGCCCCGAGCATGTCGCCGAGCTTTCGGCGGCGCTCGATGCGGCAGGGTACGCGCACGAACGAATTCTGTGATTGTGATGCGTCGCGCCGCTTCTTCGTGGTCCCCAAGAACTGTCTCACGATATCCGAGGTGGGAACGAAGAGTCTCTTCAGGGGCTAAATGTGGTGTCTCAAGAGGTTGTTAACATCCAAGCCGGAACGGGAGATGGGTGGTTTCTGGTCGAGA
>JBKQNJ010000047.1:0-5113 GCA_052146315.1 Candidatus Acidiferrales bacterium
GTTCTTAGAGCGCAAGCGGCTGGGGCTTTTGTCCGGCGTGGCGGGCAAGCGCTTCCTTCCCTGCGTATACGCGCAACTTCTTGGCGCGGCGTGCGCGGAGCTTGTTCTTCGGCAGCATCCCGAGCACCGCTTCACGGATCACCTCTTCGGGACGCTTTTCGAGCATTCGGCGGATCGGAATTTCCTTCAGCCCGCCCGGATAACCGCTGTGATGGCGGTAGATCTTCTGGTCGATCTTGTTTCCCGTCAACCGCACGAGTTCCGCATTGATGACGACCACGTGGTCTCCGCAATCGAGACTCGGCGTGAAGCTCGCTTTGTCCTTACCAATCAGAAGTCTCGCAATGCGCGTCGCCAGGCGCCCCAGCACCTGTCCTTCGGCGTCCACCACGAACCAATCCTTGCCTACCGTGAGCGCTTCCGCCTCCCGGCCCTTCGGAACATACGTCCGCATTCGCCTAGTCTACCTTTCCATCTTGAGACAAACGCTAACTATAGCGTACCGCACTTCAGGCGTCAACGAGCCTCTTCGCCCGGTAATGGTGTCATTTGGTTTTTGAAGAATGAAATTCTTAGGAGTTTGGTAATGAAAGTTATTAGGGGACTGGAAGGAGTTCCTCTTGATTGGCTTCGATCAACCGAAGGAATCGCGCGGGCACAAGAAACGTTCGGCCGCAATGAGGACATTTTATTTCGGTGAATAGGCCTATCTCGAAGTTTGGTGGTTCCGATTCTGTCCACGGACGAATCAGAATCAACTCAAGACAATCGCAGCGCATAGACAGATATTTCATTTTGCTGTAGGGAAGGGGGCGGTCGAGACGCAGCGTCGCATGCGACTTCCGCGCCATAGGCGCTTCCATACGTCTGGTAGCCCCGCCGCCTCCCCTATTATAAATCGAGTCGAATACTCGAACGAATTGGTGTGTATCGGTACAGTCCCGGCGAGATCGTAGACGCGCGGCCTGTACCAGTAATGGGAAACCCGAAACCGTATCTGATCTCTACGTCGCACATAGAACGGCAGAATCTTACGATGCGTATGCAGCTACGTCGATTCACGCGACTAACTAACGGTTTTTCGCGGAAGCTAGACAATTTAAAAGCGGCCTTGAGTTTGCATTTTGCTTGGTATAACTTTTGCCGCATTCATTCAACTTTGCGGGTCACTCCCGCTATGGCAAGCAACGTCGCTAACGAGGCTTGGTCGATTGATCGGCTGATTGTCTGAATCAAACTGAGTATCGAGTGAGAGACTATATGGTGGACAAAAAGGACATGAACGATCTTCTTCCCTGCCTAGAACGTCTTTGTATCGACTATCGGGCAATGGAATATATTCTCGACCACTATCATCCCGACGGACCACATTGGCGGAAACACTTAAGCGGTTCGCAGAGGGCGTCACGAACCCGTGTAGAAGATCAGTTTCGTGAAATGCGCGATAAAATTCGATCCGCTCGGCCCGACGAGCAGCTACTCGACCTTCTACTGAAAGCTCTCGATAATACGACATTGCTAGAACCTCTTTGAATGGGCGCAATATGGAAAATTGTAAAATCTGCGGTCAACCTAGGGACTTAATGTGCGGGGACGGCTGCGAACCCGGCGAGGACATGATATGCAAAGACCATCCATGCGAACACTTCACACCAGAAGAGGCGAGGAAACTGTGGGAACTAGCTAACCCGCCGCAAGAACCTATGAATTGGTTTCAACACGCTCAACAAATGGGTGTAATCCAATTTGAGAAAAACAAGAAAAAGAAGTAGGCCTCTTTTGTTTTCGAGTCGAAGCCAAATGGTATAATTAGATGTGGGCGGCACGGCTGTACCAGCAACTCATGGAAAAGCGCGGTAGGTGAAATACTCATAGCACTATTCGCTGAGACCGCCCACAATTTCGTTCAGACCAAAAGTCCCTCGGCAGGTTGAACCTGCCCATTGCTAAACTCCGCGAGGGCTTTGGGGGGATGGCTCACCCGGCCATGACCGTAGGAGAGTCTTACTCGCGGACTACGCTAGGCCATACCTTTACCGGCAATGCCCCAAAAGCCCCCGTAGACTCAAAAATTCCAATGACACCAGCACCCTTCGCCCGGCGGCACATCTCTTCATTTTTCAGAGGGATGGCCGCGGTAGATCCAAAGAACGATCTCCCGAATCAAACCGAGGCATATCACAGCCCTGCGTGACCGACGTCACGTCGCCCCGGAAGGCGCCGATCCATAGTGCCGTCATCAAAGGTCTACAGAGCTAACAAAGGGTCAATCCAATGGACAAAATACCAAGAGTCCTGTTTTTCTCGAGAGGAAGTGCGTCGCGAGGCCAAATGGCCGAAGGATTTCTGCGTTACCTGGCAGGCGATCGATTTATTCCGGTGAGCGCGGGGGCTGACGCCGCGGATGTGAATCCGCTGGCGGCGGAAGTGATGCGTGAAGTCGGAATCGATATCTCTGCCCAGAAGCCGCGCGAGGTTGGTTCCCTTTTTCACGAGACTTTTCACTGCGTGGTGGTTCTGAGCGATGAGGCTCGCGAGCGATATCCTGTATATCCCTTCACCCGGAAACTGCTCAAGTGGTCCGTGCTGAACCCGGAGGTTGCGGCCCGTGAAAGCGAAGCGCAAAAACAGATGTTCCGCCAAGTCCGAGATCAGATGAGAATCCAAGTGGAGAAATTAATTCAAACGACAGGCGCTCCTGCCAATTCCTATTCCGCAGCGGCGTGAAGGCTGCGGCCGGGCCGTCGATTGGCCATGCGAGCTTGCCGACCGATTGCCGTAAGACGCCGCGCGGGAATTCCTAAGGCTCGGGCGGCGCGTCCGCTGAGTAGCCGTTCGGATAGAAATGGTTCGCCGTGATGAAAGGCAAGAAGCGCGCGCCGAACCAGATCGTGTTGTTCTTCTCAACTTCCACTTTGGGCAAGCTCCAGTTCATCTGCGGTTCGGGGTAATACGTGAACGTTTTCGTGTCGGGATCGTAGCGGACGAGTGAATTCTGCGGCTGGTCCGTGATCCAGATCTTATCGGTTTGGTCCGGCCACACGTCGTAGGGATTCGCGCCCTGCGTCGGCATCTTGATTTCAGTCATCTTGCCGGTCGCGGGATCGAGCCGCCCGACGATTCCCGTCGTATATTCCGAGAACCACACGATGCCCTTCGAATCCACTCCGACGCGGCGAATCTGGCCCCACGACGACGGCGCGTAATACTCGGTGTATTCCTCGGTCTTCGGATCGAATTTCGTCACCTGGCCCTTGCTGTAGCCCGCGCCCCAGATCGTATCGTCCACGCGATCCACTGCGAGCCCATAGATTAGATTGTCGGGTGTTGGCGTCTGCCATTCGTGGACCACGCCGGTTTTCGCCACCAGCTCGCCGACTCCGCCGGGGCCTTTCACCATCCCGAACCAAATGTTGTCGTCGTTGTCCGTCGCGACCTGCAGCATGCCGCCGCGCCGCGGCACGTAGTGGCGAATCTGCTTGCCCGTCTCGGGATCGAGCTCGCCCAATTGCCCGCCGACAATCTCCGCCCAGAACACGTGCCCCTCTTTATTCACCGTGATGCCATGCATGAAGACGTACGTGTCGGGCCCTTTCAGCGGATAGACCTTGAAGCGTTTGCTCGGATCGAGCTGCGTGGGATCGAGATGAATCATGGCGTTCGCCGTTGGATTCGCGTACCACACGCCGTCCGGCACGATGAAGGGATCGTGCAGCAGTTGCGGTAACGCGCGCCCACCCATCGCCGACGGATCCTGGGCCGTCACTCCGTCGATTTCATTTGCGCCGATTACGTCGCCTCGAAACGGCGGGCGCGGAAAATTGTCTGGAATATCGTAGGAAACGTAAATCGCCTTTGCGAGCGCGTTCTCATCGAGAATCGGCGGATCAACTTTCAGCCGCTTATCCGGCGTGCCCGGACCAAAATTCGTCGCGAGATATTCCGCGATCTGATCTTTCTGCGCGCCGGTGAGGTAGGTGTGGCCGAGATTCGTGGCGAAAGCGTCGTCGGTCGGGCCGGTCTCCGTCATTCGCGCTATGCCGAGGCGGTAGCCTCCTTTCGTTCGATGCATCGTCCCAAATTCCGGGCCGTGGCAACCGGTGCAATTTGCTTTCAGCAGATCGCGTCCCGGCCCGGGCGGATACAGCTCGTCCATGCTGTCGACCCAAACCGTGTTGGCGCTCGCTCCCGGGCCGCCCATAGCGGCGGTCATTCCTTCGGTCGACGCGCCCTGCGTCGCGCCGCCGCGGCTGCCGATCTTCGTGAGCGCGATGTCGGCTGTTTTGTCTTCACCCGGCGCGAGATCGATCCGCAGCGTGGGCGATGTAAAGCCGCGCTCGAGCACGCTTACGTCATACGCGCCCGGCAGCGCTTGCGGGATCGTGTAGCGCCCCTTCACGGTGAACACCGTGTACCAGAGCTTGTAGGTGAGGTTGTGCGCCGTCACGCGAAATCCCACCACGGCGCCTTCGTTGGCCGTCACCGCGCCAGAAAGCGTTCCTCGTGTCGGCGCCGGCATCTGCGCGCGGGATCCGACTACCGCGCAGAACATCGCCACCACGACCGCAATTCCGCCGGCGAGGCGCGCCTTGCGCAAAATATTGCTGCGGAGATGACGCAGGAGACTACGGAATATCGTCTTCATCGGCTCCCCCCGTTCACTCAACCTTCGGTGATCGGGAGAGTATCAGAAAACGCGCCCGGGAAGCTTGCCCCAGATTTGCCTGGAGCAAGCCCGCGCGGCGAAGGTGTGAATTGTGGATCGCCGGCTACGGGCGGTTGGCGATGTTCATATTGTGGACACCGGCGAAGATGGAAACGGCCGCGCCGGTCGATTGCGGCACCCACCACATGCGGCGGACAAGGCTGTTGTGGCTGAGTTGCATGCGGCGCCCTGCGTAGTCTAGGGCCAGCGGGCAAACTTGCGTGGCGACGTAGATTGCAGGCGAGGAAGCGAACGGCCTCAGCAGGGGATTCTGCTCCACCGCGCCGCTGGCGACGGCCTGGCGCGTGGTATAGGCGTCGAATACCGCCGCGCCGTGCTGAGCGACCGACAGCGCGATCCACATCTTCCGCGATGGCAGCCGCTCAACACCGATTCTGCCGATCGGCT
>JBKQNJ010000048.1:0-30976 GCA_052146315.1 Candidatus Acidiferrales bacterium
CTGCAAACCCACGTCGGATGGCGAAGCCTTGCGATACGGGCGATTCGTTGTAAGTGCGTCGTAGACGTCCGCCAGCTGTAGGATGGCTGCGGTAAGCGGAATCTCGCCGTTGCGCAGACCGTCGGGATAGCCGGAGCCATCGTGTTTCTCGTGATGGTGGCGAATGATCGGCAGAACCAGGCGAAAGGCTTTCAGCGGCGCGCAAATGCGTTCGCCGACCACGGGATGCTTTCGCATGACCTCGATTTCTTCCGGCGAGAGCGGCCCGGGCTTCAGCAGGATCGCATCCGGCACGACGACCTTGCCGATGTCGTGGACAATCCCGGCGCGGCGCAGCGCCTTGATTTCTTCTTCCGGCAGACCGAGACTTTCCGCGAGCCGCGCGGACATATTCGCCAACCGCTCGCAGTGCCCGAGAGTGTAGGGGTCGCGCGCCTCGATGCTTCGCGCGAGGCTGAATAAAACATTTTCGGCGTTTTCGAGCTCGTCGGTGAACTGCTTCAGTCGCAGCAGCGAGCGCGTGCGCGCCAGGAGTTCGTTGAAGTCGATTGGCTTGCTGAGCAGATCGTCGGCGCCGGCATTAATGCCGTTGATGCGGTCGGCCGTTGCGGAAAGCCCGGTGATCAGGATAATGGGCGTGAGGCGCGTTTCGGGCGCGGCCTTGATCTGGCGGCACACGTCGAAGCCGCTGATGCCGGGCATCACGATATCGAGAAGAATAAGGTCGGGGCGGAAATCGGCGCTTTCGGCGAGGGCCCCGGCGCCACTGCTGGTTTCGCGGACTTCGTAGCCTTCGCGGCGGAGAAGAGCGGTGAGAGCGGTCCGCGCGGAAAAGTCGTCGTCGACGATCAGTATTTTTTCAGGCACCAACGAAGCAATGTATCCTTTCCGCTCCCCTGGGACAACCCGGAATCAGGCCTCCGGGAAATTGCAGCGCCGGACGGAGCATAGCAGCAATCGCGCGAGGAATCATGCGAAGAACGCTCTCTCCCGAATCGCTTCACGAAATTACCACGCGGCTGGAACAGGCCCACAAAGCGTTTGAGCGGCGCTATCCCGGCCCGCCTACTGCGCGGCAGCCGATCCATGCTGTGTACGGCGGCGCACATTTATTCCGCTCGGGCACCACGCGCCGGCTGGGGGAACTCGCGCTGCATTCGTTGGATGAGTACGCGCCGGATTTTGCCGCCTTTGCGAAGGCTGTCGGGATGCCGGGCGCCGCCGGCCTCCCGGACACGCACAATGCAGCCGCCGCCATCGCGAAATCGATCGAGTTTGATACCGAAGCGGCGCGGCAAGAAAATCATCCGGCGTGGTTCGCCTACACCGTCTACCAGCGCGTGCGAGAGAAATTGCAGCGCGAGCCGGTGGAGGATTTTCGAATCGATTTCGAGGATGGCTATGGAAACCGTCCCGACGACGAGGAGGATGGCCACGCGGCGGGGGCCGCGAATGAAGTGAGCTCCGGCATGAACGCGGGCGAGCTGCCGCCCTTCATCGGCATCCGCGTGAAGCCTTTCACCGAGGAGCTGCGCGAGCGCAGCATTCGCACGCTCGACATTTTCCTGACCGAGCTTGCGGCGAAATCGCGCGGCGAGCTGCCCAAAGGCTTTTGCATCACGCTGCCGAAGGTGAGTTTGCCGGATGAGGTCGCGGCGCTCGCGGACGTGTGTTCGCGCCTCGAGCCCATGCTCGATCTCGAGCCCGGCGCGCTGCGCATCGAGTTGATGGTCGAAACGCCTCAGGCGATCTTCAACGAGCGCGGCGAAATCAATTTGCTGCCGCTTGTGGGCGCGGCGCGCGGGCGGTGCGTGGCGGCGCACTTTGGTCCATACGATTACACCGCGTCGCTCAGCATCGCGGCGCCGCAGCAGGCGATGACGCATCCGGCGTCCGATTTCGCGCGCGAAGCCATGCAGGTGGCGCTCGCGGGGACCGGCGTGCGAATCTCCGACGGCCCCGTGAATATTCTTCCGATTCCGCCGCACCGCCCGGCCAAAGAAGGCGAGCCGCTCACTACGCGCCAGGTGGAAACGAATCGGACGACAGTGCACGCTGCGTGGAAGCTGCACTACGATTGCGTCCGACGCAGCCTTGCGAACGGCTACTACCAGGGCTGGGACTTGCATCCCGCGCAGTTGCCGACGCGCTATGCGGCTGTCTACGGGTTTTTCCTCGAGAGTCTGGACTCGGCCGCGCAGCGCTTGCGCAATTTCATCGAGAAAGCCGCGCAGGCCACGCGCATCGGGCACGTCTTCGACGATGCGGCGATGGCGCAAGGCTTGCTGAATTATTTTCTGCAAGCGGTGAATTGCGGCGCGCTGAAAGCGGATGAGGTGGAGAGCCTTACCGCACTTTCTTCAGACGATATTCGCAGCGGCTCGTTCGTGAAAATTCTCGCGCGACGAACACAGTAGAAGCTGTTCAGCGTGCGCCGACCGGGTTGTGGAGGCGGAACGGCCTTCGGTGGAAGCGTGGGCCTTCAGGCCCTCGAAAGAGGCGTTAATAAAAAGGGCTTCAGCCCCGGGATTCTAGGCCTTGGGCTCCGCGGAGATTGGAATATCGTCGCGGCTGTGTTTCTCTAGACCTCGGCGCATGCCGGAGCGGAACTCGACCCCGCACCCCCATGGCTAAAGCCAACGACTTAAAGCTCGCTTTTCGAGGGCCTGAAGGCCCACGCTTCCACCTGCCGAGCCGGCAGGACACCCCTCGTTCCGCTCGGGGCAAGCCGGCGCTACCTAATGAACCCGGACGCGGTCGGCGGGCGGGCCTTTGCGTCTCTTCATCACGAACATCAGCGGGATTACGCCGACGCAGATCACGCTCATGATCCAGAAATTATCCACGAACGACAGCATCATCGCCTGCCGCTGCAACTGCATGTAGATTGTGGCATTCGCCTGCACCGTCGCGTGCGCCGCATCCATGCCGCGCGTGATCATCTCTTGCGTGATGTGCGACATGGCCCGCTGGTACAGCGGGCTCCCGGCGTTCACGCTGCTCGAGAGAACGTTCTGGTGGAACTGGGCGCGGCGGTCGAGCATCGTGGTAACGAAGGAGATTCCCGTGCTGGCGCCGATGTTGCGCGCGAGATTGATCAGGCCCGAGGCGTTGTCCATCTTCCCCGGCGGCACGAAATAGAATGCCATCACGTTGATGGGCACAAAGAGAAACGCCGTGCCGGCGCGCGAAATGATCCAGTCGTTGACGGCGTTGCTCTCGCCCGCATTCAGCGTGAAAAGCGAAAGGTAATGCAGGCCCAGCGCCATGATGCACAGGCCCGTCACCACGATCCAGCGCGGCTCGAATTTGCCGAGCAGAAATCCGACGCAGGGCAGGATCGCCAGCAGCACCAACCCTCCGGGCAATAGCACCAGGCCGCTCTTCATCGCCGTGTATCCCATCAGCGTTTGCAGAAGAATCGGGAGCAGCACCGTGGTGCTGTAGAGCACGAAGCCGAGCACGTACATCATGAACGTGGAAATGGCGAAGTTCCGGTCTTTGAATAGGCGCAGGTCGACCACGGGATGATCGGTGATCAATTCCCAGATCACCAGCGCCACAAGAGCGCACACGGTGACAACGGTGGCCCACACAATGAACGGCGAGCCGAACCAATCGTCGCGCTCGCCTTTATCCAGCACCACCTGCAGCAGGCCCAGGCCGAGCCCCAAAAATCCCAGCCCGACGAAATCGATCTTGAATCCGCTTCCGAGGCCCTTCCTGCCGGCGCGCGAATCGACGATGAGCAGCGAAATCATCAGGACCGAAATCACGCCCACGGGAACGTTCAGAAAGAAGATCCACCGCCAGGTGTAGTTGTCCGTGATCCATCCGCCGAGCGTGGGCCCGATCGTCGGCGCCACCACCACGCCCATGCCGTAAATCGCCATGGCCATGCCCTGCTTCTGGCGCGGGAAGCTATCGATCAGGATGGCCTGCGAAGTCGGCTGCATCCCGCCGCCGCCCGCTCCCTGAATCACGCGGAAGAGCACCAGCATCGGAAGCGAAGGCGCCATGCCGCACAGGAACGAGCTGATCGTGAAGATCACCACGCAGGCTATGAAGAATCTTTTGCGTCCGAAAACGGAAGCGAACCAGCCGGAGAGCGGGAGAACGATCGCGTTCGACACGAGATACGAGGTGAGCACCCAGGTGCTCTCGTCGACGCCCGCCGAGAGATTGCCCGCGATGTGCGGCAGCGAGACGTTGGCGACGCTCGTGTCCAGCACTTCCATGAACGTCGCGAGCATCACCGTGGCGGCTATCAGCCACGGATTGATCTCCGGCACGGGCCGCGCCTGCGCGTATTCAGCGGTCGAGCTCATCCATCTCCGGGCACAGCAATTCCTGCGCGTTCATTGCGGCGATCTAAGATTGTACGCGTGATTCAAAATCAGAAAGAACCGATTTGCAAGCGCGGGACGATAACGCTTTATTTCCCCGGGACAGAATAGCACCGCCGGAATGACATCCGCAAAATTGCCCGCTGTCATTCTGAGCGAAGCGAAGAATCTCTCTTCTGGCTCTCTCTCGCCTCGCCGGGTGCCCCATCCTCGGTTTGTGAGGGTGGGGATTTTCTTTCTTCCGGTTCTCTCTCGCCCCTCGCTACCTGCCCTTGCTTTTGTGGCGGCCGCCCCGATCTCAGGCGGGCAGGCGGGTCCCCAACACCGGGTGGGCTTTGCTAATCGAGTGGAGGATCCTGAGCCGTGGGAGCCCGGTCTTCGGCAGTAAACCGTATGGTGCCAGAAGCATCAACGAAAAAACTGCGCATACCGGATTGTCCGAAGGTGATGGCGAGCGAGCAGGATGTACTGAGCACGCCCACTCGCGTCCGGCGGACCAACAATCAGACGAAAGCTGTAACCGAACCTGCTGCCTTTGGCAAGGTCCTGATCTATTAAATTGGCGCCAGCCGGCCCCAACTCTGACAATTCAGCGGCAAAACCCCTCTGTGGGTTCTTCTCTGCATAGCTGGACTGTGCCGTATAGATGGTGCGCATCGCACTTATAGCGGTAGATTCATTGGCGGCGATCCTGGCTCTATAGCTGCCTGGAATGGAAATGGCGGCTAAACACAGGATGCCGAAACAGGCGGACGTAATGACAAATCTGCTGGCTAGGATGCGCTTGTCGCCTGGTTCTTTCTCCATCGCTTTGTAGATTCTTGCTGCGAATACCACTAGGGAAAGCTGAAACGCGGCAAAAGGGCGAAACCCCCTTGCAATGCCGCTCCCGTGGACTCCAGAGCGCTAGGGGCAGCGATGAGCAGCGCCCAAGCCCCGTAGCAAACGGCGAGCGCCAGGCCCTTCTTCAGGCGCTTCGTGGATCTCGACTTCATCTGCAGATACATCCAGAGGTAGGGCAGCCAGAGAGGGACGGTCCACAGCGTTAGTGGCAGATTCTCTGCGCCGTTCTCTCGCGCATCAAGAAACGCCACCACAATCACGGCGACCACGGAGAGTAACAGCGAGCAGAATGCTGCGAAGCGGGCCATACGCAGCCGGCGCAGTTGTTCTGGATCTATTGAAGGCACTGCCACTGCTGAGCCAGTCATGTGCGAAACAGCTCGTACCTCTCAACTCCAGCTTATCAACCCCTGCATGAAAATTGGGCAATCGAGATCTGAAGGAGTAGCTAACTTGGAACGGTTCGTCGCAGTAGTTCCATTGTGCGGCGGCGCAACTCTCCAAGCGCATTCTTTTGAGTAGCGCCGGCGTCTCGCCGGCTCTTCTTCAGGTGGAAGCGTGAGCCTTTAGGCTCTCGAAAAACGCGATGTGATAAGGCGGCTTTAGCCGCGGGCCTTAGGTTCCTTGCCCGATCCAAAGAAAAGCGCCCGTCTGAAATCAAGGCGGCCGCTACAGAGGCAGAACGACCGCGGGTTAATCGCGGGGGAGGGAGCCAGTGACTTGGACGAGCGGGCCGGTGGCGGATGGCGAGCCGCCGCCGAGGGTTTGCGGGGCGCGCCAGCTATCGACCACTGAGATCTGGTGGACGATCACAATCGCGGCCCTGTGGATCGCAGTGCCTTCGTCCTGTTCCACACGATCGCTCCTATGATGACGCTCTCGACGCCTCCGACTGGAACGTCGAGAATTCCAAAGCTCCGATGTGGTAACGCGTGGAGCACCGGGAGCAAAACGAGCGTATGTAGAACGAAAAGAAGACGGAGACTTGTCCAAAACGATTTCCGCCCCCACGCTGGCCGTAATGTTGTTCCCACTACTGCAAACACAATGACTGTGTAGACGACACCGTCCTTCCACGGTTGCTCTAATCCGATCACTTCAGTGGTGGCAATCGCGCAAATCGACAGCCCCCCAAAAATGGCCCATTCGAGGAAGTTGGATCTCTTCTGCGCGATCATCCCAAGCCTCCAGTGGCTAGAGAAAAGCGGTGCGTTAATCGCGGATGGTTGAGCCGGCGAGTAACCATTCCGGGCTAAAGAACCCGGCACTACGTTTACACCTTAAAATGCGGAAGAGAAAAGCGACGCGTTAATCGCGGGTGGCGGAGCCGGTGACCTGGACGAGCGAGCCGGTGGCGGAGGGCGTCCCGCCGTCGAGGGTTTGCGGGGCGCGCCAGCTATCGACCACCGAGATTTGGTGGACGCAGGAGACGGTGCAGCGCGGGGCACAGCCTTTTTTCGTGAGAAATTCGCGCTGGCGCTGCTCGAGCGTGTATTCGGCGAGCGGGATGCCGGGATAGCCGCGCTGCTGCGAGCAGTAGTGGACGAGCCCATCCTCGCAGATATAGAGGTAGCGGGAGCCGGCGCGGCAGCGCCATGTATTCTCGCGGCCCGCGGCGATGTTGTGCTGAAAGCGGTTCACGCGCGTGAACGAGCGCTTGCCGAGCGACATGATCTCTTCGAAGATTTCCTGTTCGCGAGGGCCGAGCGGCTGAAGCTGGCCGTTGCTGTCGTGGAGGATGCCGACGGTCGACGTGAAGCCGAGACCGATGGCGCGGTGCGCGATGGTGAGCGCATCTTCCGGATTGCGCACGCCGCTGCCGAGGACGGAATTGATGTTGACGTCGAATTCGGCGTGCTCGGCAAGCAGCTCGAGCTTCTTGTCGAGAACCTTGAGGCTCTTCTTCGAGACGTCGTCGGGCTGCACGTTGTCGATGCTGATCTGCAGGTATTCGAGGCCGGCGCGATTGAGGCGCTCGATGCGTTCGGCGACGAGCAGGTAGCCGTTGGTGATGAGGCCCGCGGTCATCCCGTTCTTGCGGATGCGGGCGATGATCGCGTCGAGATCGGGATGCAGCAGGGGTTCGCCGCCGCTGATCGTGATTACGGACGTGCCCATTGCGCCCAGGCGGTCGATGCGGCGGAACATCTCTTCGGTCGACACGGGATTCGAGGAATCGTCGAACTCGTTGCAATACGTGCAAGATAAGTTGCAGCGGCGAATGGGAATGATGTGAACGAGAAGGGGATGGCGGGTAGAAACGAGGCCTTTGACAATCATGCGCGCGGCGCGCAGTTTGCGATGCGCGGCCAACAACTTCCTGCGAAGTGATTTCTTCGATGCCATCTGATTTTATGCGGGACGCCCCCAGCGACAACCATTATGCCACATGGCTCGGCGGCTTTTGACACACGGAGGGTTTCATGCAGGGAAACAAGCCTTGACGCTGGAGGATAGTGGTGTCGTTTGATGCGGGAATAGATTTGATCGCGAACTAAACACAGAGCACACAGAGGAGGCACTGAGTACACAGAGAAACGTCGACTTTTCTCCGTGCCGACGCAATGCACACGCGATTTGGCCAAATGACACTACTACCGGCTGGAGGGAAACGGAGGGCTGCTGCTAGTCGCTCGGTATCGTGGCGGACACTTGATTCGAGTAAACGCTTTCGACCATGCTGGAATCGACGGAAGTTACGACGTAGTAGTAGGTCAGGCCGTCCGAGACGCTGCTGTCCTTATAATTCGCTGCTGTATCGGCGGACGCGAACAGCTTCGAGTATGGTCCGCCGGATATCGTGCCGCGATAGACAAAATAGGCGGTTACCGCCGATGCGCTGGGACTCCAATTGAGGGCCACGGAATGTTGCGTGGACGCAGAGGAGGAGGAAGCGGCGACGCCGGTGCCCGACAAGGCGATGTTCGTCGAGTTGGTGGCGTTGCTGGCGATGGCGAGTCCACCCGTGACCGATCCAGCGGCGTTCGGATCAAACGTGACTGTGACCGTGGTCGATTGATTCGGAGCCAGGGTGGCGCCTGAACCGCCGCTCGCGGTAAAGCCGGCCCCCGAGGCGGACACGCTCGATATGCTCACGTTCCCCGTGCCCGTGTTCGTCAAGGTCACCGGTAAGGGCGATGGCGTCCCCACGTTGACGCTGCCGAAGGCGAGGTTCGAAGTGCTTGGGGAGAGTTGCAGTGTCGAGGCTACGCCCATGCCGGACAAACTCACCGTTAATGTGGCCTCGCTGGTCTCGATCGACATGCTGCCGGAAGAAGCCCCAGCCGATGCCGGCGCGAAGGAGACGGTGAAGCTGACTGCCAGGCCCGCGCCAATCGTGATGGGTGTGGGCAGTCCGGTATAGATAAAGCCAGATCCCGAAGGCCGGACCGTCGTAACCGTCTCACTGACGGTACCTTCGTTCGTCAAGGTCACGAACTGCGAATTCGATGTGCCTACCGCGACACTGCCGAACGCAATTGTCAAGGGAGCAACGCTGATCGAAGCGGCGCTGCTGTCGCTCGCAGTCGTGCCGGAACCTCCCGTCGTTAGCGGCTTTGAACCCGTCAGCGCGGTGCAGCCGGCCGATCCCAGCAATGCGAAGAGAGCCGCGGCAACAGCGAGGTCGCGAAGAGATATTGTACGCAGGCGCCGAGCAGGGCTCAAACACAGATCGCCGCGAGACGTTTCGCGTGTGCGAAGGTCTTCCATCGGGGGCCATTGTCAGTTGGAGGGGGTGTGCAAAACTACTGGACGCAGGTACATGTCGAGGACAGGTATGCGAACCTGTCCGTCAGGACAGGTCTTCCCTGACCTCGCGTGGAGGGAGGCTTACCGCGAATTCCTTTCGATCACTTCGATGCGAACGCTCTTTCCTCCTTCAACGCTTCGTCTCTCTACGCCCGCGGCAAGCGCAGGCACGAGCCTAAGGGACTGAGGCGGTTGCCTGGTTCGAGTCCGCGCTTTCGTTGTTGCTCGAGTCGACGGCCGTGACAACGTAGTAGTAGGTGCCCGAGGAAACGGTGGAGTCGGTGGCCGGCGACGATGTAACCGGGGACAAGGGCAGTTTCGTATAGGGTCCGCCGGAAATCGTGCCGCGGTAGACGTTATAGCCGACGACATCCGACGATGAGCTGGGCGACCACGACAGACTTACGGAAGGAGCGGCGCCCCCACCCGTCCCCGACACGGAGATCGAAGGGGTCGTCGTGGAGTTGCTGTTGATTGTGATTGTGGCGCTCGCGGCTCCCGACCCAGTCGGCGTAAACGTGACAGTGAGCGTGACGGACTGATTTGGCGTAAGGATTGTTCCCGCGCTAACTCCGCTCGTGCTAAATCCGCTGGTCGCGCCGCTGATCCCGGAGATGGTGATATTCGAGTTGCCGTTGTTCTTCAGGGTGACGCCGAGCGAGCTGTTGCTGCCCACATTCACGCTGCCGAAACTCAGGGTCGTGGGGGTCGCGCCAAGCGAAAAGGTCGCGGCCGTGCCTGTGCCGCTGAGACCGATCGCGGTGGGAGATCCGGGCACGTTTGTGCTGAGAGAAATGCTTCCGGTGACGCTTCCCGCAGTGGTCGGCGCGAAGACGGCGTTGAACGACATGGTGTTGTTGGGCGTCACCGTTTGCGCGGAAAAGCCCGTGACGCTGAAGCCGGCACCCGTGACGCTCTCGGACGAGACCACCAGATTCACAGTTCCCGTGTTTTTGACCGTGATCGTTTGTGAGTCGTTCGTGCCGTCCACGACGCTTCCGAAGCTGACGCTGGAAGGCGTGATCGACATCGCCGGGTCGGCTCCCGTGCCGGTGAGCGGGATGGCGGTCGGAGAGCCCGTCAGATTCGTGGATACGGAAATGCTGCCTGAGACCGCGCCCGGCGATGTTGGCGCGAAGACGGCGTTGAAACTCATGCTGTTTCCCGGAGCGAGCGTCTGCGCCGTGAAGTTCACAACGCCGAATCCGGTACCGGTCACGCTCTCCGATGAAACCACGAGATTCGCGTTGCCCGTGTTCTTCAAAGTGATCGCTTGCGTGGAGCCGGTTCCATCCGTCACGGTGCCGAAGCTGACGCTCGAGGGCGTGACGGACATTGCCGGCTGCGTGCCCGTGCCGGTTAGGGCGATCGCCGTGGGAGACCCTGAAAGATTCGTGGAGACGGAGATGCTGCCCGAGACGGCTCCAGGAGTTGTAGGCGAGAAAACGGCGTTGAACGTCATGCTGCTGTTTGAAGTCAGCGTTTGCGCAACGAAGCCGGTTACGCTGAAACCTGTGCCTGTCACGCTCTCCGATGACACCACCAAGTTTGCCGTCCCTGTGTTTTTCAGCACGATCGCTTGCGTCCCCGTCGTACCATCCGCGACGTTGCCGAAGGACACGCTTGAGGGCGTGATGGAAATGCCAGGCTGAGTGCCCGTGCCGCTGAGGGGGATTGCGGTCGGGGAGGTCGGGAGGTTGGTGGACACCGAGATGCTGCCGGACGCACTTCCGTCAGCAGTCGGTGAGAAGACTGCGTCGAACGTCATGCTGGCATTGGCGGCCAGCGTTTGCGCAGCAAAGCCGGTAACGCTGAAGCCCGTACCGGTGACACTCTCGGACGAAACCACCAGATTGCCTGTTCCCGTATTCTTCAGTGTGACGACTTGCGTCGCGGTCGTGCCGTCGGGCACGTTGCCGAAGCTGACGCTGGACGGCGTCACGGACATTCCAGGCGCGGTGCCGGTTCCGCTTAAGGCAACTGTGGTCGGGGAACTTGCGGCGTCCGAGACGATCGAGATACTGCCGGAAACGCTCGCCGTTGAGGTCGGCGTAAACGTTGCGTTGAAGGTCATGGTGCTGCCCGGGGCGAGAGTGACCGCGGAGAAGCCTGTGACGCCAAATCCTGTGCCGGTCACGCTCTCTGACGAAACCGCCAAGTTCGACGTACCGGTATTCTGCAGGGTGATTGCCTGAGTCGCGGTCGTCCCATCGGGCACGCTTCCGAAGCTGACGCTCGATGGCGTGACTGAGACGCCCGCTGCTGTTCCTGTCCCGCTCAATGCAATCGTGAGCGTGGGATTAGAGGCATTGCTCGAAATAACCAGGTCGCCGGTAGCGGCGGCGGCAGCCGTGGGCGCGAACTGGATTTGAACCGTGGCGCTCTGGCCAACGGCGAGAGTGGCGGCTCCGCTCCCGCTCATCACGGTAAAGGCGGACCCGGAAATCGTCGCCTGGGTGATGTTTACCGCCTCAGTGCCCGTATTCGTGACGCTCAAGCTTTGCACCGCCGTACTGCCCGTGGCCACGCTCCCGAAAGAGAGCGTCGTGGCGCTGGCCGAAAGGATGCCCGTGCCGGGGTCCGTACCCGTCGGCCCGGTGGATGCTGCGCTTGTAAGGCCGGCGCAATTCGTCAGCGTAATGGCCGCCAGTATCACGGCCAGCGTGGCGAGCATGCTGCCCAGGGAGCGGCGAAAAGAGGCCTTCGGCTGGTACTGGGTTCCGGACTGAAGGAAATGACGATTTCTAGCATTGGGCTGCATTCTCATGGCACGCTGAGTCTAGGGAGTGCGCCCATGAGTCTTCTACTGGACGACGGAACAAAGATGGTGCAGGGGCCTTCGCCTGTCCGTGTGGCCGTGTGTTGGCCTGTCCTTAGCTGTTCAAAACCAAGCTAACTGTAATGGATACAGCAAGTTAATGGAAATGCGGATTTGTTCTCCGTTGCTCGGCCAAGCGAGGATGAGGAGGGCCGAAGAGCGAAACGGCTGGCCCTCCCTTACGAACAGGGTACGAAACGAAGCCGTGCTAGACTAAATCGAGCCACACGGGGAAACCACGAAAGTGATGCAGAGTCAGGCAGCCCAGCCGAACCTCCAGTCAGATTCCGAGGAATGGTCAAACCGGATTCTGATTGCCGCCTTGGCGGGGATGCTCTTCCTCACCTGCTTCCCGTTCAGGTTCATATCCCATGCCAAGTTGCCCGATGGCGTTTCTCCTTTCTTCTTGGGCATGACCTTCGGCAAGCACATGGGCGTCTTCGACGATTTCCTGAACGTGCTCCTATTCGTTCCGTTCGGATTTGGCTTATCCGAGAAGCTCTTCGAAAAGGGAAAATCGCGAACCACGACCTTTCTTGTGGTATGGATCAGCGGGTTCTTCCTGTCTTACGCGATCGAGTTCACCCAGTTGTATATTCCCGGCCGGGATTCAGGCTGGGAGGATGTGCTCACGAATAGCACCGGATCGGCTGTGGGATTCTTCCTCTTCATTATTTTGGGCAGTACTCTGCTGAGGCTCTTCACGCGGGCGGAACAAGCGATTGAATCCTTGGCCACAGCAAGGCGGCTCGCGGTTGTATTGGTGATTTATTTCTCATGCTGGTTTGCGGTTTCGGCCCGATTGCAGGCGGAGACCAGGCTCACGAATTGGCTTCCGGACTCCCGCCTGCTGATAGGCAACGACGTGACCAAACTGGAGTTCTGGGATCGGGCGCTCTCGCCTCAGGTGGCGTTGGCACTAACGCGCGGGGTCTCTCAAGCCGATGCGCCCGGGGCGCTGGCCGCTTACGATTTCACGAGCAGTCCTCCCTTTCGCGACCGGATGAAATTTCTTCCGGATCTCGGGTGGTCCGGCGGCGTGCAAGCACAGGGGGATCCGAACCGACTCGTCCTCGATGGTGGTGCGTGGCTCGTTTCGGCGGCGCCCGTTACGGGTCTGGTTACGCACCTGCGACGGACGAATCAGTTTGCGATTCATATCCTTTGCAAGCCCGCGGACGGCAATGAGCCCGACAGCCGGATCATTTCGATTTCGCGCTCACCCTACGTGGCGAACTTGAATGTGTGGCAGGAAGATCTGAATCTTGCCTTGTGGTTCCGCAGCCCGCTGTCCGCCCGGCGCGCGCAAATCGCCTTCAACGTCCCGAAGGCTCTCGCACCTAATCAATTGCGAAACATCCTGTATTCCTACGATGGCGCGGATCTGTCGCTCTACGTCGACGGGAAGCGTGCGGGGTTCCCTTACCGGCTAGGGCCGGGGGCGGCTTTGGCACGCTTTCTCCGGTGGGTCAGACCTAAGGAGCTCGACGGCTACAGCGACATCTACTACGCGATGGTGTTTGTTCCGGCCGGAGTTGCGCTGGGAATCTTCCTGAAAGCCGGCCGAGCGCAAGGGGCAGGGGCCTGGTTGTTCTTTGCCCTCGCTCTAATCGTGCCACCGCTGCTCCTCGAGTACCTCCTGATCGCCGTGAGCGGCCGGACTTTTTCGCCGGGCAATGTCGTCCTTTGCACGGCGCTTTCGGCGGCTGGGGCTTTGTGGATCAACGCGGAAGGCGCGCCGCGAATGCGGGCATCGGCCGCGCGATAGCCCCTGTGCATACCCCACGAGCGCCGGGGCCCGCCGAAGGCAAAGCAATCGATAGCCAGCGCGGGTAGTGGTGTCATTTGGTTTAGACCTCAAATGACACCACTACCCCAGCGCGGGTTTGCTTTTCCCTGTGGGCGGGATGTGCTATAAACAACCCTCTAATTGAGGGGCGAGGTGGCTCAACTGGGAGAGGCAATTCCGCCAAGGGGAGGCGCCCGGAAGATTCTCGAAGCCGCGGAGCAGAATCTCGGCGGCAACGGGGAAACGGAATTTGCTTCGGAGTATTGCCCGCGATGTTCGGCGCGGCTGGCGGCGCGAAGCTGCAAGATGATATGTCCCGGATGCGGTTATTATATGTCCTGTTCGGACTTCTACTGAGGGAAGATACACCCGGCCGAGGCGTCAGACGGCCTTTCAAACTGCAAGCGCACGATTGAATCGAACTTTCGAGGAGGCGCGAACGTGGCACTGCGAATGACGGATCGGGAAGTGAGCGGCGTGGATGTGATCGACATCGAGGGACGGATCGTCCTTGGCGAGGAAAGCAACTCGTTCCGCGAAAAAGTGAAGAGCTTGCTGGCAGCGGGGAAAAAGAAAATCGTGCTGAACCTCGCCCAGGTCACCTACATCGACAGCGCCGGGCTGGGCACGCTGGTGGCGACATTTCACAGCGCGCGGTCGCAGGGCGCCACGCTGAAGCTCACGAACCTGGGATCGAAGTTCAAGGAAGTGCTGCAGGTGACGAAGCTGATGACTGTCTTCGATACTTACGACAGCGAATCGGCGGCGATCCAGAGCTTCGGCAAGTAAGCGGCTCGACGTCCCACGTTTTCGAGGGGCTGGGGAATTTGCGACGCGCGACCCGATCGAGCGATTGGGCCGCGCGTTTTTGCATTTAGCGTTCGCTTCGCCCTTCAATTCTGCTTGGTGAAGAGGAAGAGGTGTCCTCGGGGGCGGAAAAATGCCAAGAGCCAGCTTCAGGGGCTAAAGCTCTTCTCAGATGATGGCGCTTACGGCGGGGTTTAAACCCCGCCCTTCCACCGAAACTTTATTCCGTGATTCGACCTTCCAGCTGGTAGATTGCGATTCCGCTTAAGAGCTTGGGGTAGAAGTCCGTCGACTTTTGCGGCATGACGTTGCCGCCGAGGGCGATCTCGGCGACCTGCTTTACGGGGACGGGATTCAGAAGAAATGCGATTTGCGCGCGGCCGGAGTCGACTGCGGCGAGCGCGGCGTCCATTTCGCGCTCGTAGCCGACGCTTTTTTCCGATGCCACATCTTCGGGCGTGATGCCGAGGCCCTTCTGCAAAATCAAGCGATGCAAGAGGACGACGTCGAGCTCGCGCTGCGCCTCGGGTACCTCGGGCATAACGTCCTCGAGATCGATGCCTCGCTGCAGAGCGAAGAGATAAAACGCAGGGCCCGGCTTTTCCTTGGAATCGGCAGCGCTGCCGGAGCCAGCGTAGACGCCAAGCGCCCGGCGGCCATGGCTGCGGCCGTCGAGATCCTTGCGGAACTCGGCGTAGGCGGACTGGCGCTCGTCGGGGCTGAGAAACGGATAGGAATACCAATCGAAATAGGGCGCGAGGGTCTTGCGGAAGCGCTCGAAATCGAAATTCGGGAGATTCGCCACGGTGCGATGCGTTGGGAGAATCGTGAGGCCCTTGGAATGGGTGTTGATGAAGGTGGCCATCGCGAATTCAGGCGCGGCGAGCGGATCGGTTTTGCCCGCGCGGGCGCGGCACTCGTCGCGATAGTGCAGCGCGGTTTCGTAGCGGTGGTGGCCGTCCGCTATGACGAGTTTTTTCGGCGCCATCGCTTTTTGAATGCGCGCGACGAAGGCGGGATCGGAGACGGGCCACAGCTTGTGCGTGACGCCGTATTCGTCCGTCATGGCGAGCGGCGGACTTTTGCGCGCGGTTTCGTCGAGCCAGCGGTCGATTTGCTGCGAAGCGTCGTCGTAGAGCAGAAACAGCTGGCCGGTTTGCGCGCGCGTGTGGCGGAGAAGCTCGATGCGGTCGGCCTTGGGAGCGGAAAGAGTGCGCTCGTGGCGAAAGACGACCTGAGCGTCGTAGTCCTCGACGCGCGTGAGAGCGATGAAGCCGACGCGTTCGCGCCGTGTGCGCCCGCCCGGCACTTCGAATTCCTCCGCGTAGATGTAGATGGCGGGCGCCGGATCGGGCACAAGGATTTTTTCGGCGATCCATTCGTCGACCGTGCGTGCGGCGCGCGTGTAGACGTTGTTTTCAGCCGAATCGCCGGGCAGGGGGCGCCCTTTTTCGATCGCGATCAGATTGTAAGGGCTCGCGGCGTAGTAGCGCTCCTGCATCGCGGGCGTGATTTTGTCGTAGGGCTGGGTGAGAACGCCATTAAGCGCGACGCGATTTGTGTCGTAGCGATATGCGCGAAAGGGCTGGATTTCTGCCATGAGGCCTCGGATGAATTTGTGGCGATGCGGCAGGTTATTGTAGCAGCGCGGCGCTAGCGGCCCAACATTATGAGGATTTGGAGCGAATCCAGAAATTCGGCGAGGGAGAGCAGAAGACGAGTCCGACGCGGATTTTGCCGGAACCAAGCGTGCACGCGTGAACGACGCGGCACTCCTGTTCCGCCTGGGTGCGCGTGTTGGTGAGAAACAAGCGCTGGCCGCGGACGACGGGAGTTTCGATCGCGAGAAGGCAGCCGTGTTCGCCGACATCAATCGTGTTGACCTCTTCGTGGAACGGCTGCTTATCGGGTGCGGAGCCGTAGACAAGCACGGCGACGATGTGGGGATGGCGCAAACCTTTGCGGTGGTCCGAATCGGCAGGCGAGTCGGCAATATCCTGCGGCGGAGCGGAGCGTTCCCGCGACCTTTCCTGCTGCGCCTGCTTTAAGGCTTCCCAGATGCGGCTCAAGGCAATCCTCAAGTCTTGCCAGGCAGCTTCGCCTGTACATAAACGATAACGTCGCGCGGTTCAGGCGGGCCAAAAAGCTTCGGCGCCTTTGCGTTTTCGGTAACGGGCGAAAGTCCTGCTAAGGATGCGGCAACGGCGTGACACGAGCGCGAGCGGCACATAGAATGAATGCTGATTTGCGCAGGAGCACAAAAGAATGGGCCGGGATGGCGCGGAAAATAACGGACGGGGGCGCTTTGCCGGAGTGCGCGCGCTGATTTTCGATCTCGACGGCACACTGATCGATTCGAAGCTGGATCTGGCAATTTCGGTGAATGCGACGCTGCGCCACATGGGGCGCGAGGCGCTCGCCGACGACACGATTTTCAGCTACGTCGGGAATGGCGCGCAGGCGCTGGTGGAGCGGGCGCTGGGCGAAGGCGTGACGCCGGAGGAAATCGAAAAGGGCCACGCGTTTTTCCTCGCGTACTATCGCGCGCACATGCTCGACAATACGGTGGCCTATTCGGGCGTGCGCGAAGGGCTCGAATTGCTGAAAGGCCGCGACCTGGCGGTGCTGACGAACAAGCCGGTGCGATTCAGCGAAGCGATCCTCGCGGGGCTGGGCCTCGCAAACTATTTCCGATACGTTTATGGAGGGAACAGCTTCGCGACAAAGAAGCCGGACCCGGAAGGCGTAAACCTGCTTTTGCGGCATTTCGGAGCAAGCCCGCGGGAGGCGATGATGGTCGGCGATTCCGATGTGGATGTGCGAACCGCGCGCAACTCGGGCACGTGGGCGGTCGGCATGAGCTATGGGTTAGGGCTCGAGGGAATGCGAGCGCATCCGCCGGACCTTATGCTCGATAGCCTCGCGGACCTGCCGCGCTATCTCGATCAGGAAGTGGAACGCAGCGAGTGAAATGAAATTCGTTTTCGCTTGCTCCGCAAGCTCCAAATTTGGCGCGACAAGAAATTGCATCCGAGGTAACCTTTTCCCCCGATTGCCACGTTGAATCTGGTGATTGCAATGATTCCTCGACAAGCGATGTCGAGAGCGAGAGGCGCGAATGAGTTTAAGCAAGTTGCTGGGATGGGCCGTGGCGCTGATCGTGATCGCAGGCGCCGCGTATCTTACATACACGCACTATTTCCGGATTCCCACGAACGTCGCATACGTGACCGAAGAAGATGGCGGCATCAGCGTGATCGATCTCGACACGCTGCAGGTGGTGAAACGAATTCATCCGCAGGATGTGGCGCCACGCGGCGAAGGCGTGACGTTCGACGGCAAGTATCTGGTGACGGCGGACAAAGACACGGCGGACGCTGCCGTGATCGACACGCGGCGGATGAAGGTGGTTCGCAAGCTGCACGTGGGCGAGAACCCCGAGTTTGTGAAGCTCGATCCCACGGGCCAGTGGCTATTCACGTCGTACGAGCCGAGCTCGACCGGGGGACCTCCGGGAGCGAAGGAGGAGGAAAACACGAACGAGCCGCCGTCGGAGGTCGTCGAGTACAACACGCACGATTGGACGCGCGCGCTGAATTTTATCGCCGGGCAGGAGACCGAAGGACTGGAATTCTCGCCGGACGGCAAACTGCTGATCGTCGCCAACGAGGCGCAGAACAATCTCGGCGTGTACAACGTCGCAACAGGCCAACAGATAAGAAATATCAACTTGGAAGCGTACGGAAGGCGCCCCCGCGGAGTGAAAGTATCGCCGCAGGGAAACTTGTACGCGGTGACGATGGAGGGATCGGGTACGCTGCTGCTGCTCGATCCGAATTTCAACGTAATCCACGCGACGCAGACGGCGGCGAAGCCTTACGGCGTCGCTTTTGACCGCGACGGCAAGCGGATTTTCGTGGTGGCGGCTGGGGCGCAGCAGTTGCAAGTGTTCAACGCGGCCACACTGCAACAGATCGGCGAAGCGCCGCTCGGAAAGCGCTGCTGGCACTTCACGTTCACGCCGGACGATTCGAAGCTGCTCGTCGCATGCGGGCGGACGGACAACGTGTACGTGCTCGACGCCAAGACCTACAAGCAGATCAAGGTGATCGACGGATTCCAGACGCCGTGGGGCATCCTCACGTATCCGCGCGCGTACGGCAGCCTCGGCCTGCCGTAATCATCAAACCTTATCTATTTGATTAAGGATCAGGCCGAGCCGACTACATCGCCCACGTGGATCACGCCCGGCGTGAGTATCTGAGCGCGCAAGCCGCCGCGATGAATCAATCCTTTTATCACGCCTTGCCGCGTGAGCGCTTGCAGGTGTGAACAGGGTTCGCAGAGCCTAAGGCCGCGCAGGACGACGTCTCCGATCTGGAACTCCCGGCCGACAAGGTGATTGAGGGATACGCCGCGCGTGAGAATGTTCCGGCGGCTTTCGTGCGGCGCGAGCTCGACTCCGTAATCGCGCTGGAGCGCTTCGATCGCCTCGATCCCGATTAAAGTGACCTCGTAATCGGGCTGCTGCTCGGGTTTCGAGAAAGTCCCCGCATTAAGAAAGTAGCGGTCGCCTTCGAAACCCTTGCCGGGCACGGCCCTAACTGCCTGGACCGGCGAGAGCGACCCGCCGGCGGACTCGCCTACGAAGAGAGAAACCACTGTTCCATGCGGCACGTTTGACCCGCCTTTGTCTTATTTTGCTTAAACGCAAAGGCAACACGAAAGATTCGACAGGCGGTGGTAGTGGGTCAGTTTGGCTTGCGGCAAGCCAACGCCCAGATGCGGTGAGGAACAATCATAGGATCGGCCGAAAAACGCTCCGCCAGAAGCACGGCCAAGTCCGCATCGAACTTTGCGACAGATTCGGGTGGCAAGCTGGCCGCGACACCGGCGCTCGCCCGGATGCGTCCACGCCATGCCTCATGGCTGTAGGACGCTCCGATGTCGAACGAGAAGGTTTCAATGTTTTTAAAACCCGAAACTGCAACGTCGGTCAGCCATCTAGGATGGATTCCAGTCCCGCCCGCACCGTTCCAAGCGGGATTGTGCGCTAAAATCAGCCGTTCCGTCGCTTCGACAACATTGCCGGGCAGCGGCAGCCAGTCGAAATAGGCAATGATAAGTACACCACCCGGCTTGAGCACACGCTGGATTTCTTCCGCTGCGCTCGCTCGGTCAAACCAATGCCAACATTGGCCTGCGGTCACGACATCGAAAGCATCAGGCGGAAGGTCAGTTTTCTCGGCCCTACCCGCAACATAGCGCACCAACACACCAGCTGCTGGTCGAGGCGTTGAGCCTCTTCAATAAGAGCCTGCGATGGATCAAGGCCGGTTACGTTGCAGCCGAGCATGGCAAGCCCACGAGCTACCGTTCCAGCACCTGTTCCGAGATCGAGCACATCATTGCCTGATCGTACATAACCGGCGGAGAATAGGCGCTTAAAGAATAGGTCAGGGAATCCGGCGCGATATCGACCGTAATCTGCGGCGGTTTTGCCGAAGTCAATTTTCAAGGCCTTCCCACTCCTCAACTGCCTTCACGATATCACCAATTTCCCAAAGGCGCTTTTCCACGCCTCAGCCATCGCTGGCTGGGGTCTTTGGGGAGGGCTGGGCAGCGACGAGACGTGGCGGCTTGTCCACTGTTTGCAACCTCCAGCTAGCCGCAATAGCTTCAAGGTTCCGAATCGAATTGACATTCGGGACTACCCTGCCTATCTTGAGGGCGCTCGGAAGAGCCCCGCGCCGATCGGTGCGGCGCAGCTCGGGAGAAACAATCCTATGACGAAAAATACGAATTGGTTGCTGGCGGTTGCGCTGGTATTCGGGAGCCTTTGCGTGGCCGGAGCCGCGACCGCGCAGGTGACGCTCGAAGTGATGAATCCGCGGGGCGAAATTCCTCCGCCGAAGACGCTGGGCATCAGCCCGCGCGGCGGAAGCCTCGACGGAAAGAAAATTGTGCTGATCGACAACGGAAAATTCGGCGCGAGCAATTTCCTCGACGTGCTCGCGGCGATGCTGAAGCAGAAATATCCGACGGTGACGGTGGTGATGTATCCGAAGCCGGCGGCGCAGACGATCACCGATCTGCCGAACTGGTATCCCACGGTGAAGCAGCAGGGCGATCTTTTCGTTTTCGGTGTTGGTGATTGAGGGAGCTGCACGTGGTGGGGTTCCCACGACACGATCTCAATTGAAAAGACAGGGATGCCGGGCGTTTACTTCACAACCACAGAATTTCTCGACGACGCGAAATCGGCGGCCAAGGACAGCGGAATGCCGGGAATCCGCGCGTTGCCGCTGCCGGCGGACAAGTATTACATCGCGCGCGGCGACAAGGCACGGCTGCAGCCGATTGCCGACGCGTTCTTCGCCAAAATGGTGGACGACCTGACGCGGCCGCTGACGCCGGACGAGGCAAAGCCATCGCAGGCGCAGAAGGAACTCGAGAGCGCGAACATCAAGATCACCGGCAAGAATTACGAGGACGCGCTGGAGAAGGTGAATGAAGAGTTCCTCGCATATCGCTGGGCCGACGGGCTACCGATTATTCCCCCGACGCCGGAACTTGTGAAAGCGATGGAGGCTGCGACGACACGCTCGCCGAAGGACGTGATCGGACAAGTGGAGCCGAAGAACGGGACGGCAACGGTCGAGAAGGTCGCGATCAACGCAGTGATGGCGGGGGCCAAGCCGGAATATTTTCCGGTGATTTTGGCCGCGATCGAAGGTTTCACGGACAAACACTACGACCTGACACATGTGATGGCATCCACGGGATCCTTCACGCCCGTTGTACTGGTGGATGGTCCGATCGCGAAGGAACTCAACTTCAATTCCGGGATCGGGATGCTGGGAATCGGATGGCAGGCGAACAGCACTGTGGGCCGGGCAATCCAACTGGCCCTGCTCAACCTCGGCCAAACGTGGCCCCAAGTCAATTTCATGGGACTTACCGGGAGACTCGAGGGCTACACGTTCTACACGTTTGCGGAGGATACGGCGAAGAGCCCGTGGGAGCCGTACAACGTGAGCCAAGGCTTTCAGGCCGGAGACAGCACGGTAACGGTGTCGTCGGCGGGGACCCCCGTGATTTTTGGCGGCGGCGCGGTGGCGCCGTGGACGGCGCAGGGCGTTATCGATCAGATCGCCACGCAAATTCGGAACCGAGGGCCGGTCTGGCCTCACGCTCAGAAACATATCCTCGTGCTGCATCCGGATTGCGTGGTTGAACTCGCGAGCCTCGGATACACTCGAAAAAGCCTGCAGGAGTATTTGTACGAACATACCCGCACGCCCTATGAAAGGCTGGCCAAAGAAGTTTCGTTCGGGGAGGGCAGCGAAGAGGCCTTTATCCGGGCGTCGGTGGCCGACGGCCGAATCCGGGCGGACCGCGCGCAAATTTTCCTCGACAATCTGAAGCCCGGCGGACTCGTGCCGGTCGTTCAGAGCCCTGACGATTTTCACATCATCGTGGCGGGTGGCTCTCCGGGATACGATCTGCTCTTTACGTACCCGGGGACGAACTGGGCGCACCAGACAAAGAAAATTACTGGAGCAACTTTGACGAAGGCGGGCCAATAGAAGCTTTCTCATAAATGTTTGCGGGTGGATGCGAAGATCCGGGCTTCAGGGGCTGAAGCCCGGGAGATTCCAAGGGCCTTACGGCGGGGTTGAAACCCCGCCCTTCCACCGGAGGAAGTCCTTATGACGTGGCCAGTAACGAAACGGCCGTAACCGGCGCGGGCAAGCGTACGTCTCACCAACAAACGGGGAGGGGAATCGAATTGAGGAAACTTGCGCTCGTGGCGTTTGCCGCTTTCGCAGTGATTTTTTCGCTCAAGGCGCAGCAGGGCTATCCGGGTGCGCCGAATCCGAATGAGCGCGCCGCTCGCGAAGCTGCGCAGGCCGCTGCAGCAAAACGCGGCGAGCCGCTCTACAAGCAAAATTGCGCGGTATGCCATGGCGACGATTTGACGGGCGGCCGCGGTACGGACCTGATTCGTTCCTCGGTCGTGCGCCACGACAAGGGCGGCAACCTGATTTCTCCCGTGCTGCTGAACGGCCGCGCGGACAAGGGCATGCCTTCGTTCCCATTCACGCAGGACCAGGTCTCGGACATCGTTGCCTACATTGATTCGGAGCTTGCGCTGTTCGACCTACACACCCGCGTACCGGGCGCCTACCCCAACGACATTCCGGCTTCGCGTTTGGCGACGGGAAGCGTCGACGCAGGCAAGGCGTTCTTTGACGGCCCCGGCGGCTGCACCAAATGCCACTCGGTGACGGGCGACCTCGCGGGAATCGCGACGAAGCTCGAGCCGCCCGATCTCGAAACGCATTTCCTCTATCCGCCCGGCGTGCCGAACACCGCAACCGTGACGCTACCTTCGGGCAAAAGCTTCGAGGGCGCGCTGGTGCTGAACGACGGCTTCAATGTCGGGATTCAGGGAACGGACGGGTGGTATCACTCGTGGCCGCGCAGCGCCGTGAAGCTTGAAATCCACGATCCGCTCGCCGCGCACGCCGCGCTTCTCGATAAATACACGGACGCAGAAATGCACGACGTATTCACTTACCTGGAGAGTTTGAAATGAAAAGGGCGCTGCCCCTTTTGCTGCTTTTCGGTTTTGGGCTTCTATTCGCGGCGCTTCCGTCCATCGGGGCGCACGCCGCTCCTGACGGCATGCCCGCCCAGTGGCTTGATCCCGCCGAAATTCTCAAGCCGCCCACGAGCGACTGGCCGACTTTCAACGGCGATTACACGGGCCGCCGCTACAGCTCGTTGACGCAGATCAACCGGACGAACGTGGGCTCGCTTACTCTCGCCTGGGCGTATCAGACTCACTCGCGCTCGCTTGAATCGATGCCCATCGAGGTCGGCGGCATCATGTACATCACCTCGTCGAATCAGATGTGGGCCATCGACGCGCGGACGGGCCGGCAGATTTGGCAGTATCAGCGTGGAGGAGGAGGCGCCGGCGGCGGCAACAAGGGCGCGGCGATGTGGCACGACCGCCTCTATATGACCACGCCCGACGATCACCTCGTCTGCATCGACGCACACAATGGAAAACAGCTCTGGGAAATCCAGATCGACGATCCCGCGCTGAAAGCCTTCGGCAGCGTCGCGCCGCTCGTGGTTCGCGATCACATTATTGTGGGAACTTCCGGCGACACCGAGGATCTGCCGGGCTTCCTGCTGTCCGTCGATCCGATGACCGGCAAAATCCAGTGGCGCTGGGACGCGATGCCCAAGCCGGATGATACGGTGGCGTGGAACAGCTGGCCGCACGACGGTACCGACGTCGTCACGCGCGGCGGCGGAATGACGTGGATCACCGGCACCTACGATCCGGAGCTCAATCTTCTCTATTGGGGCACCGGCAATCCGCATCCGGTAGAAAATGGCGATACACGCATCGGAGCCAATCTCTACACCTGCGCGATCGTTGCGCTCGATCCGGACACGGGAAAGATGCTCTGGCATTTCCAATCCTCGCCTCACGACACGCACGATTGGGACACGGTGATGACGCCCGTGCTCTTCGACGGGACGTTCAAGGGCAAGCCGCGCAAGATGCTGGCACAGGCCAATAAGAACGGCCTGTTTTTCGTCCTCGACCGGACGAACGGCAAGGCTTTGCTTTCGGAGGCGTTCGTCCCCGCGAATTGGCTCTTGGGCTTCGACAAAAACGGCGAGCCGATTCCTGATCCCAAGCGAGACCCGCAGACCGACGGCGTGCTCGTCACTGGCGGCGTCGGCACAAACTGGCAGGCGCCGAGCTTCGATCCGGAAACAGGCCTCTTCTATGTGAATTCACGCGAGTCCATGGGCGTCTTCTACCTCACGATGCCCGGCAAGAGGGCCGAAGGCTGGGCGGGCCGCGACTTTTTCCTCTCGTCAAAGTCGATGCTGAAAGCGATCGACTACCAGACGGGCAAAGTCCGCTGGACGGCCGACACTCTGGGCCGCGGCGGCCAATTCGGGATCCTCACCACCGCCGGGCACGTGCTCTTCACCGCCGACAGCTCGGGCAATCTGGTCGCGCTCGACGTGGCTACCGGCAAAACCCTGTGGCACATGTACCCGGGCGGCACGCTTAACACCGGCGCGGAGACGTACGAGCTGGATGGCCGCCAGTACGTGGTGTTTGAAGTGGATAGCGTGATCTACGGATTCACCCTGCCCGCGCACTAAAATCGGCGCTCCTCGGCCGCCCCGCTTTGGCAGTTTTCTGAAACCCGAGCGGGCCTGTTGCGTCTATTTACATGGCGGCAGTGGTTCCCTTGACACCCTCCGGAGCGGTGAGTAACATTCACCGTAACGGCGCAAATTAGGTTTGGATGCTTTGCCAATTTTATGAGAGTGACGGCAAACAATCGACTTGCTCCTCGACGGTATCCTGCAGGCCTTGCCGGGAATCTAATGGGTAGTGAGGATTTCGGCCGATCATTTATGAGGGAGGTCCTTATGATGAAGTGGGTTGCTGCGTTGTTCATTGTGATGGGGCTGGCGTTCTGCTCCTCGAGCGCGCTGGCGCAGGATGACCTTGGAGTGCCTGATGACGCGAGCATGACGCCGCCGCCGACGTTCATCAAGCCCGCCGACGTCCTCAAGATGATGCAGGACAAGGACACGAGCTTCGTGCTCGTCGATACGCAGCCCGAAGAGGCGTTTGCCGATGGCCATATTCCGGGCGCGATCAATTACCCGTGGGTGCAGCAGGTGAGGCCGCCGATCAGCCTGCCGCGCGACAAGATGCTGGTCCTCTATTGCCCCTGCAACCACGACGAAGATTCGATCGACATGTACAAGAAGCTGGCGGAGTTCGGCTATCTGAACACGAAAATCCTCGAGGGCGGCTGGTACAAATGGGTTGCGCTGAAGTACCCCGTTGACGGGACTGATGCCGCCGATGCCATCAAGATGGCCAATGCGGCTGCAGCATCGGGCGAGACGAGCAGTTCCGCTTCTTCGCCTGCCAGCAGCGCGCCAGCGGCTCCGGCCGATGCGGCTGTCGCCACCACGAGCGGCCCGCTCACCTCGGGACGTCCGGTGGGAGCGGTGACGCCGTCGCTACGCGTGATCGACGTGACCGGAAAATACAAGGGGCAGGACACATGCTACGTGTGCGAGTACGGCACCGCGCCGACCGTGATCGGCTTCTTCCCGAAGCCCAGCGATCAGGCGGCTGACATGATCGTGAAGCTCAACGCCCTCGTGCAGGCGAATAAGAACCTCAAGGGCTTCGTTGTGATGATCAATGGAGCTGACTCGAAAGACTGGCTCACGAAGCTCGCGGCGGACAAGGGCATCACGATCCCGATGGTCTACTTCGCGAAGGGCACGTCGGATACCGGCATGCGCCTTTACAAGCTGAATCCGACGGCCGAAAACACGATCCTTGTGAACATCAACCGGCAGGTGTACGCGAACTTCGTGAACACCACGGACGACACGTTCCAGAACGTTGTCGAGGCCTCGACGAAGATGCTCGCATCCGCGCCGGCGGCGAGTTCGGGTAACGGTCAATGAAGTCGGGAGTTGCGATCAAGCTCGCGAGTGTGGCGCTGGGTATAGCCTGCATATTTTCCGCGGCTGCGCCCCGCGCCGCTGCTCAGGACGCCGCTGCGCCGCAGATCAAAGTCGTTGCGCCCCAGGACGTGAAGGATCTGATCGCGGCGAATAAGGGCAAGGTCGTCTTCCTGAATTTCTTCGCCACCTATTGCGTGCCATGCCACACGGAATTTCCCGACATCGAGAAGCTGCAGAAAAAGTACGGCGATAAGCTCCAGGTGGTTGAAGTCTCGATGAACGACGTGACCGACGCGGCCGAAAAGGCCGAGATGGCCAAGTATCTCGAAGAGCAGAAGCCGCCTTTCCCGGTGTACATCGCTTCCACCACAGACGACTCGTATTACCAGGGCATCGATCCGCGCTGGGCCAAGAGTGAAGCCCTGCCGATGACCACGATCTTCGATAAGAACGGCAAGGAAGCGCACTTCTACGAGAAGGCGCTCACGCTGGCGGACATGGAGCACGACGTCGACCCGCTGCTGGCGGCAAATTAGCGGGGTGGCCGGCCGCGGGCGAAAACGGCTGTTTCGAATTGCGAAGAGCGGCGCGCAACTCGCCGCTCTTTTCTTTTTTCTGCTGCCGCTTGCGCTGAAGGCGCAGGGCACGAACTGGGAATATCCCGGCTCCGACCCTGAATCGACGCGCTTCTCTCCGCTCACACAAATCAATCCGCACAACGTGACGAAGCTGGTTCGCGCGTGGACGTTCCACACGGGCGGCGAAGCCGGCGCGGACGTGAATTCCGAGGGCGCGCCGTTGGTCGTCGATGGCGTGATGTATTTCGACGCGGGCAAGAACGTTTTCGCGCTCGATCCGGATACCGGCAAGCTCATCTGGAAATACGAAACGAAGGGAACGCAGCGCCGCGGCCTCGCCTACTGGCCCGGCGACGCCACGACCGGCCCGCGCCTTTTCCTCGGCGTCAGTGGGCGGCAGATGCTCGGGCTCGACGCGAAGACGGGAAAGCCGGCGGAGGGCTTCGGCGAAGGCGGCTTCGTGACCGGAGTGGCTCCCTCATCGGCGCCGGTGATCTATCACGATCTGATCATCACGGGCGAGAACGGCGTGCAGGCGGTAAAGGCCTGGGACGCGCGCACGGGCAAACTCGTCTGGGCATTCGACACGAAAGCGCAGCCGGGCACGCCGGAGCATGCTACCTGGAAGGGCGATAGCTGGAACGTCCGCGGCGGTACGGACGTGTGGAGTTTCATGACGCTCGATCCCGCGCGCGGCATCGTCTACGTGCCCGTCGCGCCGACCGGCGGGCCGGATTTTTACGGCGGCGTGCGGCTCGGGGACACGCTCTTTGGCGATAGCGTCGTCGCGCTCGATGCCAACACCGGGAAGTTGATTTGGTATCGCCAGCTCGTCCACCACGATCTGTGGGATTGGGACGTGCCGGGCGCGCCCACGCTCTTCGATATCAAGCGCGATGGCAAGACGATTCCGGGCGCCGCCGAATTCAGCAAGCAGGGCTTGCTGTTCATGTTCAACCGCGTGACAGGCGAACCGCTCTTTGGACTCGAAGAACGGCCAGTGCCGCAGACGGACGTTCCGGGCGACGAAACTTCCCCCACGCAGCCGTTTCCGCTGAAGCCGCCGCCGCTCGCTCCGATGAACATCAGCAAAAGCGATCTCTACACGCTCACGCCCGAGCACGCCGAATACTGCAGGAATTTCTGGGACGAGAATCATCTCTACAACCTCGGGCCGTTCATGCCCTACAGCATGGACGCGGACAAAATGGCGGTGATTTTCCCGGGGCGCGAAGGCTCGGGAAACTGGGCTGGCGTGGCGTTCGATCCGAAGCTCGGCTACCTCTTTGGCACCACCGCGTTCAACGCGGGCCAGACCGGGCGGATCGTCAAGGCGGATCATCCGAATCCGCAGGGCGGCCGGTACGACAAAGTCTTCCCGGGCGGCCCGTCGCGCTACGGCTCACGTTTCTGGGATCCGAAAAACGGCTGGCCGTGCATCCAGCCGCCCTGGGCCGAAATCTTCGCGGTGAATGCGAAGACGGGCGACATCGTCTGGCGCAAGCCGTTTGGCACCGTCGACGCGCTCGCGGAAAAGGGCTTCCCGGACACTGGCGCGCCGAATACGGGACCGATGATCGTCACGGCAAGCGGCCTGATCTTCATCGGCGCCACCAACGACGGCCGCTTCCGCGCCTTCGACGTCCGCACCGGCAAAACGCTGTGGACCGAGAAGATCGACGCCAGCGCCCACACCCTGCCCGCAACCTACACCGGAAAGAGCGGCAAGCAGTATGTCGTCGTCGAAGCCTTCGGCGGACCCGGCATCGTTGCCATCAACGGCTATTTCAACGACGCTCCCGGCGACAGTGTCATCGCTTTCGCCCTGCCTTAGCCGGTTCCCGGGAACGTCATTCTCCCGCATGGCGGTTTCGGGTTGGTAGTAGCCGTATCCGACTAATCAGGCATCTTCGATTACTTTCCGGTTTGCCGGTGAACCGGGATCAGCGAAAAAGACAGAGTACATCTACCGGCAGCTACTAAGTCGGGAAGTTCATGCGCTGCACTAGATTTTGGAATCGACCATCGGATCGCAAGGGATCAAGTCGAGGTTCAAACTTGACCATGACCAGCGGCCGGGCGCGCTCTTCGTAAGCTTTTTCGAGGCACTCAAAGACCTGCTCTTTATCGCCCAAGCCCAAATAGATTTCTGCGACGCAATACGAGGAAAGATAGGATCGGGCAGCCTGTTCCTTTAACTGGTTTAGAATCCTTTGCGCTTCAGAAGAATTGCCGGTGACAGCGAAAGCGTGCGCCAGCATGGCTTCATAGGGTGGGCTTGCGGCCGACAGCGCGGATGCGGTTTGAAACTCCGCAATGGCTTCCGGGAGACGGCCGAGTTGTACATGTGTCTGACCCAACATGGCGTGCGTGTAGACGAACTGGGCATCGATCTCGAGGGTTTTTTGAAATGCTTGCTCCGCTTCCTCATATTGCCGCGAGAAATACAAGTTCCACCCAATCGAGCTGTTGATGATGGATGAAAGCGGATCAAGCTCCCGCGCTTTTTCAAATTCTGCAGCAGCTTCAGCGAACCTTCCCAACACGCAAAGGCAATTTCCATAATATAGGTGTCCCGTCGCATAAGTCGGATTCTGTTGGGCGACTCGCGCAAACTCCTCCTGAGCGCCTAATAGATTCCATTCGTAGTAAAGCTGGCCGTAGGCGAGAGAGGCGCGGGCTTCGGTCAATCTGCCGTCAAGTTCAAGCGCTCGTAAAGCCGCTGCTCTAGCCTTTGGAAAAACGTCTCTCGGAGCGGCGTAAGCGTAAAAGCCGAGGATGTTGTAGCAATCGGCGAGACCGACGTACGGCAATGTGTAAGTAGGATCTCTGTCGATGGCTCGCTTAAAACAGTCGATGCCTTTTTTCACCCCATCCGGTGTCCTCTTGTTCCAGTAAAATCGGCCGCGGAGGTAGTCCTGGTAGGCTTGGGCGTCTTGCGTAGGTCTCTTGCTCAAGCGCTTTTTCTCATCGCCGGTCAGGCTGATTTGCAGCTTCTCAGAAATCTCCCCGGCGATCTCTTGCTGGACTGCCACGACCTCCGAAAGTTTCCCGTTGTACTGCTCTCCCCAAAGCCGCCAGCCCTGGGCCACATCCACCAGTTCGATCCCAATCGTCAATGAATCACCGCGTTGGACAACTCTGCCGGTGAGCACCGCGCGAACATTCAGATCGCTGCCCACTCTTTGAGGGTCGGCGATTTGGCCTTTGTAGCGAAACACCGTGCTGCGTGCCATAACCCGGAGTTTCGGCAGGTGCGAAAGACTGTTGATGATGCTCTCGGTGATTCCATCGCTCAGATATTCAGCATCGGGATCGGCGGTCGCGTTTTCGAAGGGAAGGACAGCGATCGAGTCCAATGCCTTTCGGGGACGCGTTGTTGTTGGTTTAGACTCCAGGTTGCGCTTGACCCGCAAGAGATCAGCACGTAGTTCTGCAGCCGTCTGACCGCGCAACTGCCGGTCTTTCTCCAGCGCCTTGTTGATGATTGCTTCGAGCTGCGGCGGCAAGTCCGGATTCAACCGAACTGGGGCCACCGGCGCACGGTTCAAGATCGCATCGAAGATCACAGCGCTGGTGTCTCCGCGGAACGGCAGCGCCCCCGTCGCCATTTCGTACAAGACTACGCCGAACGAGAAGAGGTCGGTGCGCGCATCAAGCTCTCTTCCGCGCGCCTGCTCCGGCGACATGTAGGCCACGGTTCCCAAAATCGAACCAGGACCCGTCAGTTGCGCGTCGGATACCGTCGTGGCTGCCGTGGACCCTGCCGCTGCCTCGACAGACCTTGGTGGCACCATCAGCTTCGCGAGGCCGAAATCCAGAATCTTCGCGTGGCCCCGCGCGGTGACGAAGATGTTCGCCGGCTTGATGTCTCGATGCACGATGCCCCGCTCGTGGGCTGCATCTAGCGCGTCCGCCACTTGCACGCCCAGGTCGAGCATCTCTTCCACGCCCATCGGCTTGCCGCGAATCAGGTGCTTCAGCGTCCGCCCTTCGAGCATCTCCATGGCGATGAAGGCTCTGCCATTCTCTTCGCCAATGTCGTAAATCGTGCAAATGTTCGGATGATTCAAAGCCGAGGCGGCTTTGGCTTCGCGGCGGAAACGATCCAGAGCTTGACGGTCCCGAGCGAGATCTTCCGGAAGAAACTTCAGGGCGACGAAGCGATCGAGGCGAGTGTCTTCAGCCTTATAGACAATACCCATTCCGCCGCCACCGAGTCTCTCAATAATGCAGTAGTGGGAGATGGTCTGCCCGATGAGCTCATCAGAATGCACCATGGTCCGGCCATCTTAGGTTGCAAGAAAACGCAAGTCAACAAAACCGCCCTAGTTGCAGGCCGAAAGCGATCCCGAGAGCGGTTGAGTCCCTGATTAACGTTAGCGCTTTATCGGACGCGCGTTTTCGCCGAGGGGCGAAATTGGGCGAGGCGCTCTGCGCGCGTTCGATAAAGCCGTGAGAACGAAGCCGCCCGTGGTTGCGGCGGACGCGGGACTTATGC
>JBKQNJ010000049.1:0-8259 GCA_052146315.1 Candidatus Acidiferrales bacterium
GTACACGGTGGGAGGGCAGCCAGTGTGGTGCGTCGCCGCCACGCACGACATCGGTTTCGAACGCGACCAGCGCAACAACGGAGTGACACACAAAATCGATCCGGCGATCGATGGGGAACGCGAGTACGCCAACGACACGCTTTCGAACACGGGGCTGGTGGTGGCGCGCTCGCACGTTACGCCCGCGAGCCCGTTGACCGAGGCTAAGACGGCCACCGGCGGCAGCTTTCATTCCGACGGGCGGATTCTGGTCCTCGTGCTCAAAGCTCCGCAGGTCGCCGGCAACAACTGACTACTGCGACGCGTTGGCGCTGGTAACGTTGATCCTAAACCACTGCACGTTGTCCGGGTATTGAATATCTTTGATCTGCACGTTCTGCTCTTCGCCCGGACCGAGCGTCACCGGCATCTCTCCGTCATTCTGCGCGATCACACTTTGGTTCAGGCCGCCGTAGGTGGTGTGAAACTTGATGTGGCTGTACGTGAGCGTTCGCGACTCGTTCCGCACATCGACCAGCCACGCCGCCGTGCCTGCGTCGTCCTTGACCATCGTCGGTTCGCTGATGAAGTGCAGGTCCTTGACGGGATCGCCCTTCACGACAGGCGCAGCGCTCGCGGCCGTGGCCGACGATGACGAGAAAGCACCCTTCGAAACGAAATAGGCGAGCGTGCCCACGATCGCCAGGACGATCACAATCGAAATAAGAATGATCGTTCCGCGCCGACTCGACTGCTGATCCTCTTCCAGTTGTTCTTCAAACATGGAATTGTCCTCCGTGTCTGGCTGGGGCGTGCCCATGCTCTTGCCATGCGTTGGCTGGACGAAGTTCGAAGATGGGTGCGCCGAGTGACATACGACCCCAAACAGCATCCCCCTAGCGGCGGAAGGTAGCACAGCGCCCCGGAGAGGGCAATAAAATCTCTTTTCCGATGGCCCGCGGAGGAAGTAAATTACTGCGGCCCGCCGGGCGAACGAAAACCAGCGCGTTGAGCCGATAGGCGATCCCAGAAAAACGGAGGAGAGGTTCATGGACACGATGAAGGCGGTGCGCATTCACGAGTACGGAGGGCCGGAAGTGCTGAAGTACGAGGATGCTCCGCGCCCTCAGCCTGCGGCGGGCGAGGTGCTGATCCGCGTGCATGCCGCCGGCGTGAATCCGGTCGACCGCGCCATCCGGCAGGGCTACTTCAAGGAGCGGATGCCGTTCAAGCTGCCATTCGTTCCGGGATGGGATGTCGCAGGTGTGGTGGAGGCGGTCGGCTCGGGCGTTTCGAGGTTGAAACGAGGCGACGAGGTCTACGGGCGTACCGATCTTTCGCGCGAAGGCTCGTACGCCGAATATATGGTCGCGCGCGAATCGGAAATCGCGTTGAAACCGAAATCGGTCGATTTCGTGACGGCGGCTGCGATTCCGCTGGCCTGTCTCACGGCGTGGCAGGCGCTCTTCGATAACGCGCAGCTCGCAGCAGGCCAGACGGTGCTGATTCACGGCGGGGCCGGAGGCGTGGGGCACTTCGCCGTGCAGCTGGCGAAGATCAAGGGCGCGCGCGTGATCGCTACTGCGTCGGCGCGCAACCATGAATTTCTGCGTTCGCTCGGCGCCGATCAGGTGGTCGACTACAACACAACGCGCTTTGAGGATGTGGTGCATGACGTGGATGTGGTCCTCGACTCGATCAGCGGCGACACCGCCGACCGCTCCTACCAGGTGATTAAGAAGGGCGGAATCTTTGTGTCGATCCTGCGGCCTCCATCGCCGGAGAAGGCCACCGCGCATGGCGTTCGCATGGGGCATACATTCGTCCAGGCGAACGTGGCGGAGCTGGACGAAATCGCGAAGCTCGTGGATTCAGGCAAGCTCAAAGCCACGATCGAGAAGGTGTTTCCTCTCGCCGAAGCCGGCGCCGCGCACGATCTGAATGCGACAGGGCACACGCGCGGGAAAATTGTACTCCGCGTTGTCCAGTTCAATGTCCGGCGGCCCTTGGTCGCCCGTTGATGGAAGACCTCTGGTAACCTCGAAGCAGGGAGCATGGATGTCGTCCATCGAAGCACAGCACGCGCCTGCAGCGCACGGCCAGATGCGAGCGGTGGTTCTTCACGAGAGCTTCCGCGTCAGCATCATTCTCAAGGGACTGCACGCGCTGCTCGAGACGGTCGGCGGCATCGTGCTGCTCAAGGTGTCGCCGCAGACACTCAACCGCGTGGTGATGTCGATTCTCACCCAGAATCTCTCGCGGGATCCGCACGACTTCATCGCGACGAGCCTGCATCGAGCGTTCGAGCGCCTGGCGCATGGCGGGAGCCACTTCGCCTCGTGGTATCTTCTGTCGCACGGCGGGGTGAAGCTTTGTCTCGTGGTGGCGCTGCTTTGGAACAAGCTCTGGGCTTATCCGCTGATGATTCTCATGCTCTCGGCGTTCATCGGCTACCAGGTGTACCGCATCGCCCTAACGGGCTCCGTGCCGATGATTCTGCTGACGATCTTTGACCTCGTGGTTATCGTGCTCGTCTGGATTGAATACCGGCAGCAGATCGCGCACCGGCAGGGGACGGCCTAAGAATGGTGCTGGTGGAGGGACTCGAACCCACACGGCCTTGCGGCCACCGGATTTTGAGTCCGGCGCGTCTGCCAGTTCCGCCACACCAGCGTGAGGCTGATTATACAGGCATCGCGCCGCGATACTCCACTAGCACGATGGCTCGAATGCCCGCCAGCAATCCAATCAAACAGCGAGACGTTAGCTGCTCTATCGCGTCCAAGCGATAGGCCGGGCGGCGCTTACCTGCACGTCTCGGTTTGCATTGGCGGTCTGGTGCTGACAAAATCGAAGGCTGCATTCAACACTCGATAAACGCTCAATAGATGCTTGCACAAGGGGAGACTGTTTGATGATGAGAAAAGCCTTCATTCTTATCGCGTTGGCGATCGGAATGATTTCCGTACAAGCGCGCGCGGTCTTTGCGCAGGCGCAAGAGCCAGCGAAAGATGCAGCGAGCGCCGCGCAGTCGAAGCCGGCCGAGGCGAAGGCGGGTTCGGAAGCCGCGCCGAAGGAAGAATCGTCGGTGACCGAGCATACGATTCGCATCGGCGGCCAAACGATCCCGTACAAGGCTACCGCCTCAACGATCCTGCTCAAGAACGACAAGGACGAGCCTGTGGCGCTGATGTACTCGACCGCTTACACGCGCTCGGATGTCAAGGACCCGAGCCAGCGCCCAATCGCGTTCATTTATAACGGCGGGCCGGGATCGGCGTCGGTGTGGCTGCACATGGGGGCGTTTGGCCCGCGCCGCGTGGTGACGGAGAACGCCGAGCCTACCGGTCCAGCGCCGTATCAGATCGTAGACAATCCCGATTGCCTGATCGACAAGACCGACATGGTTTTCATCGATCCCGTCGGAACGGGATTCAGCCACGTGGTCGGCAAGGGCGAAAACAAGGATTTCTGGGGCGTCGATCAGGATGTTCAGTCGCTTGCCCAGTTCATTCAAATCTACATCAGTCGCAATGGGCGCTGGAATTCGCCGAAGTTCCTGATCGGCGAAAGCTATGGCACGTTTCGTTCGGTTGCGCTGGGAAACTACCTGCAGGATCACGACGGCATCTACATCAACGGCATCGTCCTGATCTCGAGCGTGCTGGATATTGCGACGCTCGAATTCAACACCGGCGACGACCGCTCGTATATCTTCTACGTTCCGAGCTACGCCGCCGCTGCTTGGTACTACAAGACGCTTAAGAACCGGCCGGACGATCTCGACGCCTTCCTGAAGCAGGCGCGCGACTTCGCTTCGACCGAGTACGCCGCAGCGCTGATGAAGGGCTCGAATATCACGGATGCCGAAAAGGCAGCAGTGGCGACCAAGCTTTCGGATTTAACGGGCATCAGCGCGGATTATTTTATCAAGGCGAATCTTCGCGTGAACCTGCCTCAGTTCGAAGCCGAGCTTCAAAGGAGCCGGGGGCTGGTGGTGGGCCGCTACGATTCGCGCTATTCAGGGCCGACGCGAGACCTGCTCGCCGAATTCGCCTCATATGATCCCTCGTATTCGGCCGTCAGCGGGGCCTTCACGGCCGCCATCAACAGCTACCTCCGCGACGACCTGAAATTCAATCCGGAGATGATCTATCGGGTGTTGCCCGGTGACGTCGGCTGGGATTGGAAGCACGGCGGCCGGGACGGCGATCCGAGCGTCGATCAGGATCTGGTGTCCGCGTTTATCGACAACACGCACCTGCGCGTGCAGGTCGAAAACGGATACTTCGATATGGCCACTCCGTTTTTCGGCACCGAGTACACGATGGACCATCTCGGGCTTCCGCCTGATCTGCGCAGCCGGATCGAATTTCGGTACTACCGCTCGGGCCACATGATTTACCTCAACGAAAAGGAACTCCCGAATCTGAAGGCAAACGTCGCCACGTTTATCGACGAGGCTGCGAAACCCTGATTGCGGCGAGCCCTTCGAAATTAATGGCGAGAGCTTTTGACAGGCGACATTCTGTGTGTTCAGATGGCCGCGGAGAATTTAAATGCGGCGAAATCGTTTGGCACTGCTGATTGCAGCGTTTTTTGTAATCTTCGTGATCGTCATTCCGCTCTTTTCAGTCGGCATAGGGTTGCTGGTTGATTGGACGTGGTTCAGCCACATTGGCTTTCGCGAGATATTCGTCACGATTGTGGGGACGCAGTTCCGGCTGGGCATCGGTTGCGGAGCCGTCTTTCTGCTGCTTGCCAGCCTGAACCTCTGGGCCGCGCGAGGCGTGGCGCACCGTTCGGGATATCTGGCGACCGCGCGGCCGAGCGCGCGCATCGCCGAATTTCCCGCCATCGAGAAGTTTCCCGCTGTGTTTCGCAGCCTGCTTTGGTTCGCGGTTGTGCTGGTTGCCTTCCCCGTTGGCCAATGGGCGGCCACTCACTGGGGTTCATACCTGCTGGCGACGCACGCGGCGCGCATGACGGAGACAGACCCGATCTTGGGCATCAGCCTGAGCTTCTATCTGTTCCGGCTGCCATTTCTTTTCTTTGTGTATCACCTGGCGCTGATCGTCCTGCTAGTGAGCCTCGTGACGGCGGCGCTGTGGTATCTGATCGAAGGAGGCGCTTGGATTTCGCCGCGCGGATTGGGCATGGGCCGCAATGCGCGCCGTCATTTGATGGTTCTCGGAGGGCTGCTCTTCCTGCTGCTCGCGTGGCGCGCGCGGCTGGGCATGTACGACCTGGTGTACTCGCCGGGCGGCCTGGTTTTTGGCGCGGGCTACACGGACATTCACGTAGCGTGGCCCGTCCTGTGGATTCAACTCGTGCTCTGCGTACTCGCCGCGATCGCCTTCTTTGTAGGGGCGCGGGATGGCCGAATGCGGCCGGCGCAGTATGCGGTGGGCGGAGTGCTCGCGGTGGCGCTCATCGGCGGATTGATCGCGCCCACGCTGGTGCAGTGGTGGCTCGTTGCGCCGAGCGAGCTCGAGAAAGAGCAGCCGTACATCGCGCGCAACATCAAATTCACCAGGCAGGCGTATGGGCTCGACCGATTCGACGAACGCGATTTCCCGGCGATTCAGGACCTGACGGCCGCGTCGATCCAGCAGAACGCCACGACGATGCGGAATCTGCGTTTGTGGGATCACGAGCCGCAGCTGACGACGTTTCAGCAGCTTCAGGAAATCCGCACTTACTATGATTTCGTCCAGGTTTACAACGATCGCTACAACATCCATTCGGAATTGCGCCAGGTGTCGCTTTCGGCTCGCGAGCTTTCCGCCGACAGCCTGCCGGACCCGAACTGGGTGAACCAGCACCTGACCTACACCCATGGATACGGGCTGTGCCTCGGCCCCGTGAACGAATCCACGCCGGACGGCCTGCCCGTGTTTTTCATCAAGGACATTCCTCCGGCCTCGTCGATTTCGCTCAAGGTAACGCGCCCGGAAATCTATTACGGTCAAATGTCGAACAATTACTGCCTCGTGCGGACGAGTGCCAAGGAATTCGACTACCCTTCCGGCGAGGACAATGTTTACAACGTGTATCAAGGTTCGGGCGGAGTTCCGGTGGGCGGCTTGTGGAGACGCCTGCTCTATGCGCTGCACTTCGGCAACATCAACATTTTGCTTTCCGGCTACATTCAGCCGGCAAGCCGCATCATGATCTATCGCCGCGTTCTGGACCGGGTGCAGGCGCTTGCTCCCTTTTTGTCCTTCGACAGCAGCCCCTATCTGGTGATTGCGGATGACGGCTCGCTGCAGTGGATCGTGGACGCGTACACGACGTCGAATGAATATCCTTACTCGGACCCGACCAGCGACGTTGGCAATTACATCCGCAACTCGGTGAAGATCACGGTCAACGCGTACGATGGCCAGGTGAAATTTTATGTCAGCGATCCGTCCGATCCCGTGATCGAGACGTACGAGAGCATCTTTCCCGGCGTTTTTCATCCGCTCGACGAGATGCCGCCGGATCTACGGGCGCACATCCGCTACCCGCAGGATTTCTTTGCCATTCAGGCGGCCAAGTACGCTGTTTACCACATGACGGATCCCAGCGTCTTTTACAGCAAGGAAGATTTGTGGCGCGTGGCCACGCGCACGGTGAACGGGCAATCCGCGGCCATGAATCCCTATTACGCCGTGATGAAATTACCCGAGGTGGGGACGACCGAGGAATTCATCCTCATGGTGCCGTTCACGCCCTCGCGCAAGAACAACATGATTGCCTGGATGGCGGCCCGCTGCGATGGTCCCGATTACGGCAAGGTGCTGGTGTTCACTTTTCCGAAGGAGAAACTCATCTATGGGCCGGAGCAGATTCAATCGCGACTCAACCAGACACCGGCCATCTCTCAGCAGCTCACGCTGTGGGACCAGGGGGGATCGCGGGTGATTCACGGCACGTTGCTGGTGGTTCCAGTGCAGAACGCCGTCATGTATGTGGAGCCGCTCTACCTCGCCTCCGAGGGAGGCTCTTCGCTGCCGCAATTGAAGCGAGTGATTGTGGCGTACTCCGATCAGCTGGTGATGGAACCGTCGTTGGATGAAGCTTTGAACGCGATTTTCGGCGGCAATGCGGGCACGCCCACGGAAACGGCGGCGTCGGGGGCCACACCGGCAACCGCTGCGGCGCCGGCAAAAACCATTCCCGCTTCGATCGAAAATCTTATCCAGCAGGCCAACCAGCATTACGAAAAGGCACAGCAGGATCTCCGCCAGGGCGATTGGAGCGGCTACGGCCAGGAAATAGAGAAACTCGGCGAGATTCTGAAACAGATGCCGGCGAAGAATCACTAACGGCACAATGCGAAGCTGCGGCTGTAGCGACGCGCGGCGAATCGAATTGTGTTTCCGTTACGTCTAACGGGATGCCGGATATTCGTTCGTTGGAGGAAGAAGATGCGCGCATGTCTTTTCCCAGTTTGCGGATTCATTCTTGCTGGTCTCGCGATGATCGCCGCGCCGAGTTGGGGGCAGGCCAGCCCTCCCGCGAAGGCGGATTGCAAATTCGCGGACGGCAAAACGATCCATGTGGATTACTCGAGCCCGCGCATGCGAGGGCGGAAAATCTATGGCGGCCTTGTGGAATACGGTGAGGTGTGGCGCGCCGGCGCGAATGAAGCGACGACGTTCGTGATCGATACGGACGTGCAGGTTGGCGGCAAGGCCGTGCCGGCGGGCAGCTACACGCTCTTCGCACTTCCAAAGCCGGATTCCTGGCAGCTGATCATCAATAAAACGACGGGCGAATGGGGGATTCCCTATCCGGGCGAGGACTCTGATTTCGCGCGCGTTCCGATGAAGCTTTCGAAAATTTCGCCGCCGCTCGAGGACTTCACGATCGGGTTCGATGCTGGCGGCAAGGTCTGCACGATGCATCTCGATTGGGATACGACGCGCGCGGCGGTGGATATCACGGAGAAGAAGTAGCGAGCGCCATCGCGTGCTCAATCCTGCTCGAGGTTGGGACCGAGAGAGATTCTTCGCTTCGCTCAGAATGGCGCGCCTTCTGGCGGGGCGAGAAATAATTCGATTCCGATCGGTTATTGAGTTTCGAGGCGGGACTGCGCCCGCGTCTTGTGCGTGTGCGGCTCGACGATGGCGCGGAAGACGCGGCCGCGACCGATGACGTGGTCCCCCGAGCGAGCCTCGACGTCGAAAATAAGGAAGCGGCCCTTGTAGCCGACCAGCTTCGCGTGCGCGCGAACCGTGGCACCGTCCGGCACGGCTTTCAGGTGATCCACTTCGATGCGCGTTCCCACCG
>JBKQNJ010000050.1:0-2570 GCA_052146315.1 Candidatus Acidiferrales bacterium
CACGAGGGACGCGATTTCGTTTGCGCTGCGAATGTCCGCGGGAATCGCGACGACGCTTGCGCCCGCTTGCTTCAGGCCGGCCGCCGCCGCTTCGAGTCTTTTGGAATCGCGCGCGCAGATCGCGACCTTCGCTCCCAGGCTCGCCAGGCTGCGCGCGATGGCCAAGCCGATGCCGCGGCTCGCTCCGGTGATCAATGCGACTTTGCCTTGTGCGGCAGTCTCAGCGTTCATGCGCGACCCCCTGCGAGGCGACCACTCGAGCCTTCGCACCATCGTAACATGCAGGCTTTTCTTGCCGGGGCGTCACAGACATGCCAGACTTTAATCGGGAGATGGTTTTAGGCTTGCGCGGAGCGGGATGCTTTCCCTATAATCCCCTCGATTTCTGTGTCTTGCAGGTGGTGCTGCAGGGTTGTGATCCAAAGGCCGGCCAGTCGCCCGACGACATCCAGGAGGCAGGGACGTGATCATGCGAAAGTATCTGAACGCAAGCGCACTTATTCTGGCTGGTCTTGCTTGGGCGTTGATGCCGGCGCGCCCTGCCGCGGCGCAGGCCGCGCAAAGCTCGCAGCCGACGTACACGATGGCGGAGTACAACTCCTTCCAGGCGTGCCAAGCCGAAAAAGATCCGCAATCCAAGTTAAGTTGCTTCAACGGATTCATGTCGAAGTATCCGAGTTCGACGCTGACCAAGTACATTGGCTCGGCGCTGTATCCGGCCTGCGGCGGGTTCCTGCAGGCTAAGGAATATCAGAAGGCAATGGATTGCGCGGACAAGGTTCTCCCACTGATCGACAAGAGTGACATCACAACGCAGTTGCAGACCATTCAACTCCGGATTCAGGCTTTCCTGGGGGTCGCCGCCACGACGCCTCCCGATCAGGCCGCACTGAGCAAGGAGCGCGACGTCGCCGCGCTGGGCGCGTCGTTGTTGCCGAATTGGGCGAAGCCGAACCCCAACATGACGGATGAGCAGTTCGATCAGACGAAAAAGGGCGCCGCCGCGTTTTTCAACGGGGCAGTGGCGGCAGCCGATTCGCAGTCGAAGGATTACGCGGGAGCAATCGCCGCGTACAAGGTCGTGCTGGCGAATAACCCAACCGACGCGCTTACTGAATACCGCTTGGGCCTTGCCTATATGGCGATGAGTCCGCCACAGTCGCTCGACGGGATGTGGGCCGTGGCGCGCGCCATCGATCTGAAGATTCCTGATGCCGACAAGGTGAAAGATTACCTTCGAAAGACGATGGTCAATTACGAGCAGCCGACCTGCGACAGCCTGATCGATGGACAGCTCAACGAGATGCTGCAATTGGCCATGAACTCGCCCGACCGTCCGGCGACCTACACGATTCCCGCGGCGGCCGACCTTCTGAAGATCGCGCAGGCCAGCACGATCGTCACGGTGCTCTCGGATCTGGGCGGCGGCGGCGATAAAGCCGAGATGACGTGGCTCGCGATCTGCGGCGCGGAGTTTCCGGAAGTCGTCGGCAAGATTATCGACGTGCAGAAATCCGACGCCTACGTGGACTTCATGGTGTATTTCGGCGCGACCCAAGCAGATGTGGAAGCGGCGACGACCGCCAACATGGACGTGAAGGTGTGGACCGCGGCAAATCCCGCAGCAGCGGGCGGCGCCTCGGACATTCCTCCGCAGCCCGATGTGGTGCGGCTGGAAAAGGACGATCCGATCCGCTTCTCGGGAACGCTTGCGAGCTACGATCCCACGCCGTTCCTTTTGCATTGGGATAAGGTGAAGGTCGATCCAACGATCATTCCCGAGAAGGGCAAGGCTCCGGCACACAGAAAGCCCGGAAGATAAAGAAGGGTTCATCGGGAAAATTTCCAGGGCTGGTCCGGCGACGGACCGGCCTTTCTTTTTGAGGGAAGATGAAACGAGCCGTGCCGCGCAGCTTAGCGGCGGCCAACGTGATTGAGCTTGTATTCGCCCACCTTGCGACTGAGGGTGTTGCGGTGGATTCCGAGCGATTTGGCGGCGCGCGATTGATTGCCGTTGGCGCGCTCGAGGGCCGTCTCTGGTGGCAACCGCGTCAACTTCCGTCTATTTGTCCCTCACAAGTGAGCTCGTTGTCCATGAATTGTGGGCCTTTTGAGTCCGCGCCCGCCCATCTCCCGCTGACGCTGCCTTCGACGGGGCTCCGCTGGAGAGGTCGAGACGTCATCCTCCCCGAGAGGCGCACTGAAACGACTGGTCAGGAATCAACGATGGTAACCACAGGCGAAGTCGCCAGCGCCACGGGCTTCCCCGAAGCCGTGGAGGCCTCGGAGGCCGGGAATTTGTACGAGCCCAAGTCCTCAGGTGCAGCCGCACCTACACCGCCGCCCGCCGTCGATCCGTAGACGATCGTGCAGGTCTGCGCGCCGGCGAGCATTACCCCGGTGACGGCGATGGTCCGTCCCGTGATAGTGAAGACGGTTCCGCACGTCGTGGTGACGTACCCGGCAGCACTCGGGAGAGTCGAGGGGGCATCCGGCCAATCACCGGTCGGCACGGTCAGCTTCACCTCACCACGACTGAGGCCCCCCGCGGCAGCGGTGTACGTGAAGGT
>JBKQNJ010000051.1:0-5938 GCA_052146315.1 Candidatus Acidiferrales bacterium
GAACGGTATTCGAAGCCTCGGGCCTTCATCTCGCGCGGCGAAAACAGGTTGCGCCCGTCGAGAACGAACGGCCGGGCCATCGCGTCGCGGACGCGGTCCCAATCGAGTTTTCGGAATTCATCCCATTCGGTGGCGATGATGAGCGCTTCCGCGTCCTTCACCGCATCGTAGGGCGATTCTGCGTATTCGATTTGAGGCAGCACACTGCGGGCTCTTTCCATTGCTTCCGGATCGTATGCCCGCACGATCATCCCTTCAGCCAGCAGCCGCTGGACGAGATCGACGGCGGGAGCGAAGCGGATATCGTCCGTGTTCGGCTTGAAGGCTAGTCCCAAAACGCCAACCCGCTTGCCTCTCACCACCCACAGCGCCTCGCGAAGCTTCTCGTAAGCCCGGTCGATGCGCCGCTTGTTGATCTTTTCCGCTTCCTTGAGCATCGAGAAATCGACGCCCGATCGTTCGGCGAGGTGCACGAACGCCTGTAGATCCTTGGGAAAACAGAACCCTCCGAAGCCAAGACCAGCCGATAGGAAGCTTCCGCCGATGCGCGGATCGAGGCCCATCGCTCGCGTCACCTCTCCGATATCCCCGCCGAGACGCTCGGCAAGATCGGCAACCATGTTGGCATAGGAGATCTTCATGGCGAGGAACGAATTCGACGCGTGCTTGATCAATTCCGCGCTGTTGATCGTAGTGACGACCCACACCGGCGCCGGGCCATCGGGACAAGACCCTGAATGAACGGGGCAATTGAATTTGCGGTCGAGCACAGGCCCATAGATTTCCCTCAGCTGTCGCTCAGCGGTCTCATCCTCGACGCCGACCACCACTCGATCCGGATGCAGGAAGTCACCTACGGCCGTGCCTTCGCGGAGGAATTCGGGATTGGAGGCAACACGGAACGTGACGCCAGTCTTGCGGCTGTAAACGGAGAGAGCTCGCTTGAGCTCCTGGCCGGTCCGCGCCGGCACCGTGCTCTTTTCAACGACCAGCTTGGGCGACTTCGCCTCGGTGGCAATCACGCGCGCCACATGATCGATCGCGCTTAGATCGGCATCTCCGCTCGGAAGCGGGGGTGTTCCCACGCAGATGAAAATGGCTTCGCACTTGTCAATCGTATCGGCCGGATTCGCGGAGAAACTGATCCGCTTCGCCTTGCGGGCCTTGGCGATCACCTCGTCCAGGCCTGGCTCGTAAATGGGCACGCCGCCCGCCTCAAGCGTGTCGATCTTCGACTTGTCGTTGTCGGTGCAAACCACGTCGTGGCCGATCTCGGCGAGACAAGCTCCCGTCACCAGCCCTACGTAGCCACTTCCAATCACAGAGATTTTCAACGGACTCTCCCGGTCATCAGGATTCGATTAGGCTGGGCCAAGAAACCTCTATTTTGAGGTAGACGACTCGGCCTTCCAACACAATTTTAGGAGGCTGTTTTTAGAACTTCGGAACCGTAGTACAGGATACTCTTTCCTCACACTTTTCATTCGATTTACCCGCTTTAGCCGCCTTCTCTCCTATTCTAGGTGGGTCGAACTATGGCCGAACGGACTGACACGAACAGGGGACTCTCCGGGCCGCCGAAGCAGGCCGCCGGGAGCGAGCAGCAGGACACGATGCTGCTCGGGGACGTCCCCGACATCTCGGAGCTGATGCCGGAAGCTTCGACTCAGGCAGCTAGCGTTCCTCATCTGAGCTCGGCCGCGCTTGCGGCCCTTTCCCAGCGATACGAGATCTTGGGTGAAGCCGGCCATGGGAGCATGGGCAACGTCTACAAGGCGCGGGACCGCGAAACCGGAGAGATCGTCGCGCTAAAGCTTTTGAAGCCCGAAATCGCCTCGGATCAGGCGATGATGGACCGTTTCAAGAACGAACTCCTCTTCGCGCGAAAAATCACCCACAAGAACGTCTGCCGCGTGCACGAATTCAATCGCCTGGGAGGCATCGCGTATACCTCGATGGAATTCGTCGAGGGGGAAAGCCTGCGTTCTGCGCTGAACCGTTTCGGCGGTCTTCCCGTGCGCAAGGCGACCGACCTCGTGCTGCAGATTTGCTCGGGGCTAAGGGAAGCTCACGCGCAAGGCATCGTCCACCGGGACCTGAAGCCCGAAAACATCATGATCGACGCGCAGGGCAATGTGAAGATCATGGACTTCGGCATCGCGCGCTCGATGGAAGCGGTGACGCGGATGACGGGCTCGATGGTCGGCACGCCAGCGTATATGGCTCCCGAGCAGGTAGCGGGAAAACCGGTGGACTATCGCACTGACATCTATTCGCTTGGGCTGATCCTGTATGAAATGTTCACGGGCACTGCTGCGTTCCGCGCGGACAACGCGGTCGCCGTCGCGCTGAAGCAGATGCGCGAATCGCCGGTTCCTCCTCACGAGATCGATCCGCAGATACCAGTTCCTATCGAGCGGGCGATCCTGAAATGCCTCGAAAAAGAGCCGTCGAAGCGCTTTCAATCGATCACTGAGCTCGAGAGCGCGCTTCGACCGCAAGGCGCGGCGCCGGCAGCGACGCTCATCGGCGCTCCACCGGCGTCTGTCTCGTCCACGCATTCCACACAGGCGACGCTGCCGTTGCCTTCTCCGCCGTTGCGCTTGATGCCGCCTCCGCGAAAGCGCGTGTCTCCTGCCCTATGGGTGCTGCTGCTCGTTCTTGTTGCGCTTGCTGCGATTGCCGCGGAACGCTCCGCGCAGATGAGGCAGGCAGCCGCAACGTTGCCTCCACCTGCGCCGCTGCCTGCGCCGAAGCCGCCCGCTTTCGCGTTCGATATTCCGCCGCGCCCGGTTTCACAGCCACAGCCCGTACAGCCGCAGCCTGCAGCGGCGCCCAAGCCTGTTGCGCCGAAACCTGAAAACCGGGCAGCGGCGAAACCTACCAAGCCGGCCGAACTGGCGTCACCGCCGCAAGATGTGCAGCAGCGCGCCGACAAGGCATTCGGCAAGAGCCAATCCGGAGGGGCGTTTACGGGCTTAGACAATCGCCCCGGCTACGTTTGGGTCGGCCGATTCGAGCGCGAAGATCGCGCGCGCGGCGCTGCGAAAAAGATCGAGGACCTCGGAGGACTGAGTGCGCGGGTCGTGCCGAGACAGAACGAAAGCGGCAAGTTTTTCGTGGTTTGGACGGGCCCCTTCGCGGCCAAGAGCCTGCCGGGCATTCTCGATTGGCTCCAGGCTCAGGGGTTCGCGAAGGCGCGCGCAGTCAGGACACCCGGGAATGGAATGATGGGGTTGCGGGATCAGGGGCAAAACGGAGAACCGTGGGGGAAGGCGAATCCGGCGCCGAATCCGTGAGGGCCTGGGGCGGCGAGGCAAAGCCTGATTCGAAGAGAAGCATGAGCGTGGAGATGCAATTCGGGGCGCGCAGCGATGTCGGTTGCGTTCGCGGGAACAACGAAGACAGTTTTCGCGTCGCTCCCGAAATGAATTTGTTCGTCCTGTCGGACGGCATGGGAGGGCTCGCTTCGGGAGAGATCGCGAGCCGTCTCTCGGTGGACTGCGTCGTGAGGCATTGCGGCGACGCTCGGGCGAATCCGTCGCAGCCGCTAGTGGGCAAACGCATCGACGGAATCTCGGAAACGTCGAACCGGCTGGCGAGCGCGATTCGGCTGGCGAATCAGGCGGTACACGACGCCGCGAAAGAAAAAGGCACCGAAGGACGGATGGGCGCAACGCTCGTGGCGGTTCGTGTAGAGGGCGAGCGCCTGAGTATCGCGCACGTCGGAGACAGCCGCATCTACCGGCTGCGCAACGGCGGTTTCGAACAGCTCACACGGGATCATTCGTTCGTGGCCGAGCAGATGCTGCACGGTCGCATGACGGCGGAAGAAGCGAGCAGCAGCGCGCTGCAAAGCGTCCTCATCCGCGCCATCGGTATCGAACCGGAAGTGAACGTCGACGCGAACGACGAGCTTTTGATGGAAGGCGACACGGTGCTGCTTTGCTCGGATGGACTCACGCGCGAGCTTTCCGACGAGCAAATCGCCGGCGTCCTCGGCGAAAACGAGGACGCGCAAAAGGCGGCCGACGCGCTCGTGGAGCTCGCCAAGCAGGCGGGCGGAGGCGACAACATCACGGTGATCGTGGTGCGCTGCTCGCCGAAGCCCGTGGGAGCGTTCGCGCGGATTTCCAAGTGGTTCAAGGATTCTGTTTAACGCGGGCTGTTAGCCGAATGGGCGGAACGTGCGGATCGGAGTGCGGGAGCAATCGTTCAAGAGGAGGACGAAATGTCGAAGCTGGTTCTGAAATTTGAAAACTCGGTGCTGAAGGAAGTGCGGGTCGGATCGAGCGAGGTGAGCATCGGCCGCTCGCCCGAAAACGGACTGGTGATCGACAATCCGGCGGTCTCGCACTACCACGCCCGCGTGTTCCGCGAGGAAGGGCGGCTGATGCTCGAGGATTTCGGCAGCCTCAACGGGACGTTCGTCAACGGGCAGCGCGTGAAAATGGTGACGCTCAAGCCCGGCGATTCGGTGATGGTGGGCAAGCACACGATCGTGGTGACGGAATCGAGCGAGCCGAACGGCCTCGTGACGTGGACCGGAGATTCGCGGCCGGCAGCGCCCAAAATCAACGAGACCGTGATGCTCGACACGAAAGCGCGGCGCGAGTTTCTCGAGCAGGTCGCCGCCGGCGGAGAAAGTTCGCAGATCGCACCAGCGCGGGTGAAGGTGGCCACGCTTGTGGTGCGCAGCGGCAAGACCGACCGGAAGGAATATGCGCTCACCGACAAGCTCACCGTGGTCGGCAAGTCGGCGATGGCGACCGTGAAACTGAAAGGCTGGTTTGCGCCCAAAGCCGCCGCGCAGATCAACCGCCGCGAGGACAACGATTACTACGTTGGCGCGGCCGACAAGATGCCGAGCGTCAACGGTCAGCCAATTTCACATCCGACCAAGCTCGCGTCGGGCGACGTGATTGCGGTTGCCGGCATCGAGCTGGAATTCCTTTATCGCGATTAAAACGCCGCGCGTGAAAAGAGCCGACAAACCGGCGCTACGCGTGGGCTGTTGCGGCGGTGCCCTTTACGTACGTGTCGAGGAATCCAAGCGTCAGCTTCCACGCCAGGCCCGCCGCGACAGGGTTGTAGCTGGCGCGCGCGTCACAGAAAAATCCGTGGTCCGCGTACGAAACGGTGACGTTCACGAAAGACTTCCCGGCAGCCGTTAGAGCGTCCTCCACCGCCCGCCTGTGCTCCTGAGTGATGTGCTTATCGAGGCCGCCCCAAAAGAGCAGGATCGGTGCGTGCAGCGCGCTCGCTCGCGGCAAAAGAGCCTGCGCGATGCCGCCGCCATAAAACGAGATCGAGGCTTGCAGAGGCAAAGTGGCGTCGGCGAGAAACGACGCGCGGCCTCCCATACAGAAACCGATGCTCGCGATGCGGTCAGCCGAGACTAGGGAATTCGCCCGCAGCCAATCGTACGCGGCGCGCATGTCCGCGGCTTGCCCATCTTCCGTGAGGCCCTGCATGTGCGGCATCACGGCCGGAAAATTGTCGTAGGTTCCCTCAAAGCCCGGCCCCGTGCGGTGAAATAGTTCGGGAGCGATTGCGACGTAGCCCTCGCGCGCGATCCTTTCCGTGATGTCGCGAATGTGCGGGTTCACTCCGAAAGCTTCCTGCAGCACGAGCATGCCCGGCAATTTTCCCTGTTCATCGGGCCGCGCGACATATGCGTTCATCGAAGTTCCGTCGGCAACCGCCAAAGTGATTTTCTCGGTCGCGATCTTCGCCATATCGTTCCTCCTCTGCGTACGATTCCGCAAAACGCCCCTTAGCATATGACAATTTGCGCGGCCGGTTCATCGAAAAAAGATGCTCCGCCGCAAACATTGAGGCGACTCTACGTTTTGTGATGAGACAAAACAGGAGCAAAATGGAATGGATGACTTCTTTCGATAAGACATCCGTCGACTTACCTCAACAACCGGATAAT
>JBKQNJ010000052.1:0-34007 GCA_052146315.1 Candidatus Acidiferrales bacterium
CGGGCATGCGCGAGTAGATGAGTCAGGAGGTTCGCCGTGGGAAAATGCAAAAAGAATTCGGTGAATCGCCGCGATTTCCTCAGGACGGCTGCGGCAGGCACGGCCGCTTTCGTCGCCGTGCCGGGAACAGCGAAAGCCGCATCGCCTGAGCCGCGCGGTGGCGCGGGTGCACCGCCGCTCTTGAAAGCGCCCGCGGCCGACGGGCGGCCGAGCGTCGACGTGCTCACCGTCGATCATCCCGGCTCGGATTACATGGTGGACGTTCTCAAGTCGCTCGATTTCGAATACCTCTGCGCCAACCCCGGCAATTCCTTTCGCAGCTTGCACGAATCGCTAATCAATTACGGCGGCAACGTGAAGCCGGAATTCATCACCTGCTGCCACGAAGAGTCGGCGGTCGCGATGGGCCACGGCTACTTCAAGATTGAGGGCAAGCCGTTGCTTGTGTGCGTTCACGGGACCGTTGGATTGCAGCATGCCTCGATGGCGATCTACGACGCGTTCTGCGACCGCGTGCCGGTCTACATCATTCTCGGCAATTTCTCCGACGCCGCGTTTCGGTTCGGGCCAGTCGATTGGACGCACAGCGCGCAGGATCCGGCCGCGATGATCCGCGACTACGTGAAATGGGACGACAATCCGCTTTCGCTCGAGGCGTTTGGCGAATCCGCGGTGCGCGCGTACAAAATCGCGACCACGCCGCCGATGATGCCCGTCGCGCTCGTGGCAGGCCACGAACTGCAAGAAAATCCAGTGCCGGACGGCGCGAACCTGAGCGTGCCGAAGCTCACGATTGTGTCGCCGCCTGCAGGCGAGTCCGGCGCCGTAGCTGAGGCTGCGCGCCTTTTGGTCGCCGCTGAGAATCCGGTGCTGGTCACCGATCGCATTGCGCGCACTCCCGCGGGCCTCGCGGGGATGATCGAGCTTGCCGAGCTTTTACAGGCCCCCGTGGTTGACCGCAATGGCCGCATGAATTTCCCGACGCGCCATCCGCTCAATCACACGGAACGAGCCGGGTCGGCGATTGCCGGCGCGGATGTGGTGGCCGGGCTCGAGCTGACGGATTTTTGGAGCAGCGTGAACTCGGTCCATGGGCAGGTGAATCCGGAATTCCGGCCAGCGACGAAGCCGGGCACGAAGCTCATCAGCATCACCGCGAACGACCTCTACCTGAAGAGCAACTATCAGGACTTCCAGCGATACCAGCCCGTCGATCTCGCCATTGCCGCCGACGGAGAGGCGACGCTGCCGTCGCTGATTGAAGCTGTGAAGATGCAGATGACGGACGATCGCAAGCGTATGTTCGCCGATCGCGGCGCAAAGCTTGCCGCGGCTCACGAGCGGGCGATGCAAGCTGCGCGCGATGACGCCACTTCCGGATGGGACGGCAGCCCGATCAGCACCGCGCGGATGTCCGCCGAATTGTGGGCGCAGATCAAGGACGAGGATTGGTCGCTCGTTTCGAATTGCCAATTCGTGAGCCGCTGGCCGCTGCGCTTGTGGGACTTCAACAAGCACTACCACTACATCGGCGGCGAGGGCGGGTATGGGGTGGGTTACGGCGCGCCAGCAGCGGTCGGCGCGGCGCTTGCGAACCGCAAGCATGGCCGCCTTACAGTGAGCATTCAAAACGACGGCGACCTGATGTTCGCGCCGGGCGTTCTGTGGACGGCCGCGCACAGCCGCATTCCGCTGCTGATCATCATGCACAATAATCGCGCCTACCATCAGGAGCTGATGCAGATTCAGATCATGGCGGACCAGCACAATCGCGGCATCACGCGCGCGGGAATCGGCAACACGCTCGTCGATCCTGCGATCGACTACGCGAAGCTCGCGCAGGGCATGGGCATGCACGGCGAAGGCCCGATCACCGATCCGAAGGATCTCGCGCCCGCGATCCGGCGCGCGATTGAAGTCGTCAAGGGCGGCGATCCCGCGCTGGTCGATGTGTTCACGCAGCCGCGCTAGGAGGGAACGGTGAGCTATCGGCTTTTATTTTTAGCGACACTCATGCTAGCCATCGCTTGTCCCGCGCCGTGCGCGCAGACGGCTGCCGCGAAATCGAAAGACGCCGCGGCCGGTGACGCGCAAGATGGCAAGCGCGTATTCACGAATGCGGGCTGCGTCGCGTGCCACGGCGCGCAAGGGCAGGGAACGTCACTCGCGCCGCAGATTTCTCCGCCGCCGGCCGAACTTTCGGCGCTAATCGCGTACGTCCGCCAGCCAACCGGTAAGATGCCGCCGGTTTCGGCTTCGACCGCCTCGGATCAGGATGTTGCGAACATTTACGCTTACCTGAAATCCGTTGCGCCCGCCGCAGCGGCCACCGAATCGCTGAAGAGGAATGCCGACAACGGCAAGCGCCTCTTTCTTTCGTACGGCTGCTACCAATGCCATGGCTACCAGGGTGTTGGCGCCGCGATCGCGCCGCGCATCGGTCCGCCGCCGATTTCGTTTGCCGCGCTGCTACGTTACGTCCGCGCGCCTACGGGACAGATGCCGCCCTACACAGCCAAAGTCGCATCGGATCAGGATTTCGCCGATATCTACGCGTATCTGAAGACGTTTCCGCCGCCTGCTCCGGCGTCCAGCATCCCGCTTTTGAATCAATAGATCTCGGACGTCAAGTGCTGGTGAGGCTGTAGAGCAGGACTGCTAGCACGATGAGGGTGACGACGACGTAGAGCCAGTCGCGTTCGGCGGCGAATGCGATAACGGAGAACGCGACGCGCGCGACCGGCGTCGCGATCAGGATCAGCAGGCCGAGCTGGATCAAGCCGCGCGCGTGCAGCGAGATCGCTTGCTCGAAAATTTGCGAGACGCTGCGAAGATCGGAAGGCTCGCCGTGAAACACTCCATATTGCGGCTGCTGGTGGCCGTACTTTGCGACGTAGAGGACGCCGCCCGCGAGCACTACGGCGGCTGCGAGGATCACACCCGCGCGCAACATGTTGCCAATGATGTTTTCGATGCGCTGGTCGTTCCAAAATTGAGATTGCGCCATCGCTAAATTTTTCCCCGAATGCCCTGCAGGATCATTTCGACTGCGACAGCGCAAATCGCAACGCCGAAGACGATGCGTAGCGTGCGAACCTTCGCGCCCGGCAAAATTCGCGCGCCGAGCAACGCGCCCGCGAGCACTCCCAGCATCACCGGCATCGCCATTCCCGGATCAAGATAACCGCGGCGCAGGTAGATGCCGGCGCTGGCCGCCGCTGTGACGCCGATCATGAAATTGCTGGTGGTGGTCGAGACTTTGAACGGGATGCGCATGGCGCGGTCCATCGCCAGCACTTTCACAGCGCCGGAGCCGATGCCGAGCAATCCCGAAAGCACGCCCGCGATCCACATCAGGCTGAATCCCGCCGGGACTCCTGTGACGTGGTACGTGCGGTCGCCTTCGGGCGTGGGATAGTGGCCATCCATCCGCAGCAAGCGCGCGAAGCGGCCGGTGTCGGGCGCGTCAAGTTCGGGAGGAGGCGAGAGCGAGGTCCACGCGGAGTAAAGCAGCACGAGGCCGAAAATAATGGCGATCGCGGCGGTGGGAATGCGCGTGGCGAGATAGGCGCCGCAGACCGCGCCGATGGTGGTCGCGATTTCGAGGAACATGCCGACGCGCATGTTTGAATAGCCTTCTTTGAGGTATGCCGCGGCAGCGCCCGAGGAAGTGGCGATCACGGAAACGAGCGACGCGCCGATTGCGTAGCGAATATCGACGCCGAAGGCGAGCGCGAGCAGGGGGACGATGATCACGCCGCCGCCGAGGCCCGTGAGGGAGCCGAGCAGGCCGGCGAGGAATGATCCGCCCGCGACCAGCAGAGTAAATTCAGTTGTGGCCACGATTCATCCGTTTGCCTGCGGAGATTGTTTTGCCTGCACTTGGTGATTTGCGTTTTCTGAAGTTGCGCCGATACTCGCGTACGAATCGAGCAGGCGCTTCCGGAGTTTTTCTTTCACGTTCTGCTCGACGAATGCGGCTTGGACGCCGAGAAGATTTGCATCGAGAAGATCCTGCGCAGTCCAGCCGAAGGTTTCCTCCAGGCCGAGATACTCGCTGGTGAGGGTCGCGGGCGTGAGCATGCGCGTGTCGGTATTGATGTTGAGCGGGACGCCCGCGCGATAGAGACGATCGACCGGATGATGTTCCCAGGCTTCGATCGAAGGAATGATCTGCACGTTGGACGATGGGCAAATTTCGAGGTGAATTCGTTTTTGGCGCAGATGGTCGACCAGCTGCGGGTCCTCGACGCTGCGCGTGCCGTGGCCGATGCGCGTTGGCTGGAGGAGGTCCAGCGTTTCCCACACGCTTTCGGGGCCGAGCGCCTCACCCGCGTGGGCCGTGCGGTGCAGGCCGCGCTCGCTGGCGTAGCGGTAAGCGGCGATGTGCGCGTCGATAGGGAAGCCGGCTTCGTCACCGGCAATATCGAGGGCGACGACGCGGCTGCCGCGGAACTGCTCGACAAGCTTTGCCGTCTGCATGCTTTGCTCTTCGGTGAAATGGCGCAGCGTGCAAAGGATCAGGCGCGCTTCGAGGCCCGTTTCGCGGATGAGGTCTTCGGTCGAACGGTCGACGACGCTGACGACCTGCTCGGGAGTCAGCCCTTGTTCGAGATGGAGCAGCGGAGCAAAGCGGAGTTCGGCGTAGATGACGCCGTCGTCGACGAGCTGGCGGAAGATGTCTTCGGTGACGAGGCGCAGAGACATCTCGCTCTGCATCAGCCGGAATCCCTTGTGCGCCCGGGAGAGAAATTCAGCAAGGTCGGTGCAGCGCGCGGGCGCGACGTAGTCGGATTGGTATTCTTCATGCGTGACGGATGGCGCGAGCGCTGAAACCGCCGCGAAACTCAGCGAGCAATCAAGGTGCAGGTGCAGCTCGATTTTCGGAAGCGATTTCAGTCCCGATGGGCTCGTCATTTGCCCGGCGGCCTTCACACGTGATCGAGCGCCTGCTCGAAATCGGAGAGGAGATCGCGCCAATGCTCGATGCCGACCGAGACGCGGACGAGGCCGTCGGTGATGCCGGCCTGCGCGAATTCCTCATCTGTGAAGCCCGAGTGCGTGGTGGTTTTGGGATGGCAGGCGAGCGATTCGACGCCGCCGAGTGAGACGGCATTGCGCGCGATCTGCACGTGGCGAAGAAATTCGAAGGCCGCGGGCTTGCCGCCGCGCAGCTCGATCGAAAACATCGCGCCGGGATAATCGCACTGCGCCTGGAAGATCCGCTTCTGCTCGGGATCGGTGATTAGCGTGGGATAAATCGTGTGCTTGATTTTCGGATGACCGTAAAGATGCTCGGCGATGCGCTGAGCATTTTTGCTGGCGCGGTTCATGCGCAGGCCGACGGTGGGCAGGCGGCCGCCGAGCATCCAGCACTCGTCGGGCTGAAGGATCGTGCCGAAGAGGCCGCGCGCGGGGCGAAGCCGAGCAACCAAATCGGAATCGGCGCCGAGAATGATTCCGGCGAGCATGTCGCTGAAGCCGGAGAGATATTTCGTGCCAGAGTAGACGACGAGATCGGCGCCCAGCGCCAAGGGATGCTGAAAGGCGGGGCCGAGCAGCGTGTTATCGACCATCACGAGCGGGCGCGACTCGCCCGCGGGCAGCTTCATGTCGGCAACGGCGGCGCAGGCCTGGCGAATGTCCGTCATGATGAGCGTGGGATTCGCGGGCGTTTCGACGAGCACCGCGCCGAGATTTTGCGTGGAGCGGATCGCGCTCTCGAGGAGATCGCCGCGGCCCGCCTGCACGGGAACGCCTGAGACGCCCCATTTCGAGAGATGGTCTTGAATGAAATGCTGCGTGCCGCCGTAGATCGGCACGGTATAGATGACGGATTGTCCCGGGCGAAGGACGGTGAAGAGGGACGTTACGATCGCGGCCATGCCGGAATTGAAAGCAACGGCGTCGCGCGCGCCTGCTTCGAGATTCACGATCTGGTCTTCGAGGATTTCGGCGTTGGGATGATTGAAGCGCGAATAGATGAGGTCCGTGGTTTCGCCCTCGGCCATCTTGGCGCGGCCGCTGGCGACGTCGAATGCGCGCTCGGCCGCCTCGGGGCTGGGGAAGACGTACGTCGAACTGCGAAAGACGGCGGGGCGCGCGGAGCCTACAGACAGCGTCGGGTCGAAACCCTGTGTGAGCACCTTCGTCGTGGGGCGCAAGGGCGGCGATTCGCGGCGGTCACGATCGCTGGGCGGGGTAGGACTCATGGCGAAATCTCCTTTCGGGCGTTTTGGGCAAGGGATAGGAAGGAAGCAAAGGAAGATAAGGAGGCAGAGGAGTTGAAGGAACTACAGCGCGCTAGCACTCCGGCGGCTGCTGCTGCTCGCCGAATTGTCGTCTCGCTCCTCATGGCCGTGCCAATAAATACATTTTCAGCGTAGCAGCGCGCGGCGCGGTGTCAAGGGGGCCGTCGGTATGGATTTGGGACAGGTCGCGAGACCTGGCCGAATTAAGGGGCGAGGGGATGCAAGACAGAAGCCCTGGAAAGCGAGGCAGCCGCTACAAAGGTGAAGAGAGATTCTTCGCTCCGCTCAGAATGACGGAACGCGCAGGCGAACGGGCGGGTGCTACTCCCAGCGGAAGACTTTGGCGGAGACGGCTGTGCAGATGATGAAGACGAGGATTAGCGCGGCGACGTCGACTACGTGCGCGGACCACGTGTCTCCGCTCCAGATTCCCTGCAGCAACGACACGGCGTAGGTGAGCGGATTGAGGCGCGCGACCGCGCGCAGCGCCGGGGGCATCTGCGCAATGGGCAGGAAGAGTCCCGTCAGGCCGATCATGGGATACATGATGGCGGCGCCGATCGGCTGCGCGAAGCGGGCAGTGGGAACGATGCTGGCGATCAGGAATCCGACCGAGAGGATGCTCCAGGTGCTGATCAGCAGCGCGATCGTGAAGCTGAACAACGGAGCGTGCACGCCAATCGGGTAGTAGCGCTTACCCACGAGGACCAAAAGCGCCAGCGTGGCGGCGGTGAGCAGCAGCTTGACGAGCACGTGGGCCGTGAGGATGGTCTGCGGGCGCAGCGGAGTGGCGCGGAGGCGCCTGAGAATGCCGCCTTCGCGATAGATCGAGACGATCGTGACGAGCGACAACACGGAGTTGACGGCAATCAGCAGCGCGGCGAAGACGGGCAGGCCGACGCGGACAAAACTGCTCGCGGCGAGCGCGCCAGGCGGCACATCGTGGCCGAAGACGCGGCCCAATACAATGAACACCACGACGGGGAGGCCGATCGTCCCAAATGCGCCGAGCGGCTCGCGCATGAAAACTTTGATCTCGATCCAGGTCAGTTTCCAGAGTCCACGCAGCATCGTTGTGCAGTCCTAATCGCGAATCGAATGGCCGGTGAGCTTGAGGAAGACATCCTCAAGGCTCGGCAGAATCGTGCGAAAGTCGGTGACGCGAATTCGGTTTTCGGAAAGGCAATGGATCACCTCGGTGACGAAATCCTCGCCGCAGCCGCGAATGGTGAATCGCAGGTCCGCACAGGTGACCGTCTCGACGCGCGGGATGGCGCGAAAACGCTCTTCGGCAATCGGGTGGTCGGTGGCTACGATGACGGTGCGCTCGGGGCAGTGGCGGGCGACGAGGCGCTCGGGCGTGTCGATATCGATGATGCGGCCGTGCTCGATGATCGCGACGCGATCGCAAAGACGCTCGGCCTCCTCCATGAGATGAGTGGTGAGGAAGACGGTCTTGCCCTGTGCGCGAATGCCGCGCACCAGTTCCCAGATCGCGCGGCGAGCCTGCGGGTCAAGACCAGTGGTGAGTTCATCGAGAAAGACGAGCTCGGGATCGTTGATGAGGGCGAGCGCGATGAAGAGGCGCTGCTTCTGGCCGCCTGAGAGATTCATGAACCAGGCGTTGCGCTTTTCGTCGAGGCCGAGCTGCTCGAGCAGGCGTCTGCCGTCGATCGTTTTCTTCTGGTAGAGCGAAGCCCAGAGATCAACCGCCTCCCAAACTTTGATCCGCTTTTGAAGCTGCGCCTGCTGAAGCTGCACGCCGATGCGATTCTGCAGCTTGTAGACGTCGCGAAAGGGATCGAGGCCCAGAACTGAGATGGTTCCGCGATCGCGCGTGCGAAGGCCCTCGATGCACTCCATCGTGGTGGTCTTGCCAGCGCCGTTGGGGCCGATCAGGCCAAAGATCTCGCCCTCGAGGACCTCGAACGATACTTCGTCGACGGCCACGGTTGGGCCGTAGGTCTTGCGGACTCCGGAAACTTGAACGACTGGATGGCTCACGTGTGACGATCGGCTGCGCCGAGTCCATCCACACTACGAGCCGTGATTGGCGGCGTCAAGCGCTAGAAACACCCCGTGGTGGTTTAATTCGGTCGCTGCCTGGAAGTGAACGCGCAGTTAAACACAGAGTGCACAGAGAAAGGCTGAGCACACAGAGGCCCCAAGAACGGATGCGACGAATGCGCGACCGGACAAGTAACACGCGTACTAAACGCTGCAGGACAGCGCCCGGCGTGTCGCGCGGAGAAGGCGTATAATTGGTTCAGGCGGTAGGATCATGCAAGACTCGAAGAAGAACCACAGCAAGAAATCCACGCAAGGCGTCGAGACATCACGGAAAACGGAATTGGGGCTGCGGGAATCGGGCGTGCACGAAGCGCGGTGGTGGGAACCCGAGCCTGGGGGTAAGGTCCACTGCTATTTGTGCCCGCGGCACTGCCATATTGGCGATGGGCAGGCCGGGTTCTGCTTCATTCGCGCGAACGAGGGCGGCAAGCTCTACAGCCTTGGCTACGCGCATCCTGCCGCGCTGCAGATCGATCCGATCGAGAAAAAGCCGCTGAACCATTTTCTGCCGGGCACGCGAGTGTTTTCGATGGGGACGGCCGGCTGCAACATGGGCTGTTTCTTCTGCCAGAACTGGGACATCTCGAAATCGCGAGCGGACCAGGTGCGATCGTCGTACGTGCCGCCCGAGGACGTGGTGTCGCTGGCGATTCGCAACGGGTGCCCTTCGATCGCGTTTACGTACAACGAGCCGACCATCTGGGGCGAATACGTGATCGACATCTGCCAGGCAGCGCGCGAGCGGGGGATTCGCACCGTGATGGTGTCGAACGGCTACATCACGCGCGAGGCCTTTCACGACATCTACGATCACATCGACGCCGCGAATATCGACCTCAAGGGATTTACGGAGAATTTCTACGGGCGCATCACGCTGACGCATCTGGCGCCGGTCCTCGAAACGCTCGAGTGGCTGAAGAACGAGACGAACGTGTGGTTCGAGATCACGAACCTGATTATCCCGACGCTGAACGACGCGCCCAGCGAGACGCGCGCGCTGGCCGAATGGATTCTCGAACATCTTGGACCAGACGTGCCGCTGCACTTCACGGCATTTCATCCCGATTTCAAGTTGCGCGATAAGCCGCGGACGCCGCCGGAAACTTTGCACGCGGCGCGGCGGGCGGCGATTGAGGCGGGGCTGCATTATGTCTATGAGGGGAACATTTATAGCGACGGGGCGCACACGTTGTGCCCGGCGTGCAAGACGATGCTGATCAGGCGGTCGTGGCATGACGTCGAGGAGATGCATCTAAAGAATGGATGCTGCCCGAAGTGCGGGCTGGCGATTCCGGGGCGATGGGAAAATTCGGCGATTAAGGGCAGCGGGCTGAGGGCGCGCGATGCGGCGGTGTTGGGCGCGCGGTATGACGATTTGAATTTGTGACGCCGGCGGCACACTTTGAGGAGGAACTTCCGGGCTGCCCTTCCTGCGTCAGGGTAAAAAGGACCCGGCGCTACGTTTAAACCTTAGGCCGGCGCTACGCTTTGCGCGGGGCGAACCAGGATGCGGCGGCGGTGATGGCGAGGATCAGGACGATGATGCCGAGCGACGCGGCCGTGGGAATTGCAAAATGGTCGGCGACGAGCATTTTGGCGCCGGTGAAGAGCAGGATGACGGCAAGGCCTTCGTGGAGGAAGCGCAAGCGCGTCATGAGATTGGCGAGGGCGAAGTACATGGCGCGCAGGCCGAGGATGGCGAAAACATTGGAGGAATACGCGATGAAGGGGTCGCGTGTGATCGAGAGGACGGCAGGGACGGAGTCGGTGGCGAAGATGACGTCCATCACCTCGATTGCGATGAGGGCGACGAGCAGCGGGGTGGCGGACCAGCGGCCGCGTTCGCGCACCCAGAAATGGTCGGTGCCGGACGACGAGCTTACGGGCACGACTTTGCGGAGGAGCTGGATCAGCCAGTTGCACTCGGCGCGGGGCGCCTCTTCGGCGGAACGCAGCATGTTGGCACCGGCGATCACGAGGATCGCGCCGAAGAGGTACGTGACGACATGAAATCGCTCGAGCAACGCGATGCCGGCCAGCACAAAGGCGAGACGCAGGATTACTGCGCCCACGATGCCGGTATAGAGTACGCGATGCTGCGCGCGCGGTCCGACGCCGAACGTCCGAAATATGATCAGAAAGACGAAGACGTTGTCTGCGCTGAGAGATTTCTCGAGGACGTACGAAGTGATGTATTCAACGCCCGCTTGGCGGCCGCGCGAGAGGTAGATCCACAGACCGAAGCCGAGCGCGAGAGCGACCCAGGCGGCGCTTTCGACGAGCGCGTGCGTGAGCGTGACGCGATCGGTCTTCGGGCGGAAGACGATGAGGTCCGCTGCGACCGCCAACGCGACGAGCGCCCCGAAAACCACCCACACAACAATCGACTCTCCACCCAATTGGCCGGCTCCCGTCGCTTACTGATAGGCCGCACGAGTCTACACTGCGCAGCGTGTGATCGCGAGGCTGGTCCGATGATAAGGACATGGCACGCATGCACATCGTAGAAAAAGCGGGAACGAAGGGCGCGTCGCTTGTAGTGGCTGCGCCGTATCTCACCGAGCAGCGGTACGAGGAGTACACGGCCGAGCAACATGCGGTGTGGGCGGAGCTGGTGCGGCGACGAAGGCCGCAACTTGAAGCGCACGCCTGCCGCGAGTACCTCGACGGTTACAAATTTATCGGGCTTGAGGACGACCGCCTGCCGAATCTGAGCGCGATCAGCCAGCGGCTGAAGCCGCGGACCGGCTGGAGCACCACGCCGGTGAGCGGCTTCCTGCCGAGCGACGCGTTTTTCGAGATGCTCGATGCTCGGATGTTTCCGACGACGACGTGGCTGCGCGGCCGCGAGTCGCCTATACGCCGGAGCCGGATATTTTCCACGATGTATTCGGGCACGTCCCGATGCACGCGCACAAGGTGTTTGCGGATTTCCTGCAGCACTACGGCAGCGTATGCGCGCGGATCAAAGACGCGACTACGCTCGAACGCCTTGGGCGACTTTTCTGGTACACGGTCGAATTCGGGCTGATTCGCGAGCGGGGAAGCGTGAAGGTTTACGGCAGCGGCGTGATCAGCTCGCACGGCGAATGCACGAACGTGATCGAGGGCGGCTGCCAGGTAAAGGATTTCGATCTCGACGAAGTGCTGAACACGCCGGTGAAGGTCGACTGCATCCACAGCCTTCTTTTTGCCATCGAGAGCTTCGATCAGATCTACGAGGCCATGCACGAGGCCGAGCGGCGCTTGCACGCCGAGTCCTAAGCTCGCAGCCGGGGTGCGATGCGACCGTCCGGTAACTTTTAACTTTCCACGCGGGAAAAGGAATGGCGGGGACGACGAGACTCGAACTCGCGACCTCTGCCGTGACAGGGCAGCGTTCTAACCAACTGAACTACGTCCCCGCTAGATGACTCCAGATGGTGGGCGATCTCAGATTCGAACTGAGGACCTTCCGGGTGTAAACCGGATGCTCTAACCGCTGAGCTAACCGCCCGTCGACTCATCGTAGCAGAACCGCCGTCCCCGGGGCTAGACCCGAGGCGCGAATTATAAACGCTTCCGGCTCGCCCCGGGAACGGGGTGCGCTTTGACGCGTGGAAGCAGAGGATCAGGAAAGTGTAAGGCTCTCGACAGGCGGAAGAGAATCGACGGCGAGACGATTGCTTGGCGGGTTAGCTCGATCAGGGAGCGCCTCGGCTCATCTGATGCTGAAGAGGAAGCTCTTCAACGAGCCCCGGAAACGGCTCAATCCTTGGCGGATGCTCATCTGGTTTAAGGAGCCACACCCGCCGGCCGGAAAATTGGTGGATCAGTTCTTCGTCATCGGCTTGGTTTGTATCCCTAGCCCAGAGAATCTTGGCGGACGCGAAGTCTGCGCCGTTGTAGACCCATTCCGTTTGGGGATCATGCCAGCGGGCATAACGAACGAACACGAGCTGGCGCCCCGGAAGCTCCCTGAGTTGGCCTGCGATTCGAGCGCGCTGAACGTTCCCGGGCCAATTCGCATACCAAGTCCACGCCGCAGATGAAGGCTCTGAGAGTCGCACCCCAAGCGAGACCAAGCAGACGACCACCAAGCTTCCGACGAGAGCCCTTCCAACGGGCTTTCGACGCATGCTCCAAACCCGCAGATGCCGCAGGCCTTGAAGGATCAAAACATAGATCAAGGCCACAGCAGGGGCGGCATAGTGAGGAAGAAAATACAGTTCCGGAAGAAAGCCGACGAGTACAAAAAGCGAGGTCCACATGAGCGGTCTGATTCGGCGGTCGCGGAACATCCATGGCAAGGCAAGAAGAGGTAGAGTCAGGGCTGGACCAAGGAAGAACGAGTCCAGCACCTCGATTTTCGAAAGGTTGTGATCGAGGAAACCTGAAAGCGTTCGCACATACTCGTAAGCCGGCACTTCCGATCCAAGCTCGAATTCTCGGACGAAATCATTACGAAGCAACCTTGGATGCGGGTTTAGGCGTTGCCAAACAAACACAGGCGCGATGTCGTATCCGTCTTGATAGACCTCATAAGGCATCGTCAATGGGTCGCCAGTGAGGCGCCAGTTGTAATAGGCGATTCCTCCGACAATTAACGCAGCCGAAGCAGCCAGCGGCACGACCACTTGCCGGAGCGATGTTTCCCACGAAAGGCTTGATTTTTGAAAAAGCCAACGCGCCAAGATTACGGCCACTGGAATGCTGAGTAGGAGCCCTTCATAAGGCCGACTATTAGCGAGAATGGCCAGTCCCAGCCCCATCAGCCAGGCGTCCCGCTGCCGATGGCTTCGGAGGATTCTCGCGAGCGACCCGAGAACTAATGCTCCGCCGATCGCCGCACCCGCTCCGCCCCAGTAAGTGTCGATCCAGTAAGAGAAAGTTCCCAAACGAACAACGGCGAGCAAACCGCCTAGGAGCGCCCAGCCCGGCGGCAGCCACGCTTGAAGCATCCAGCAAAGCGCGCCGCACATTACTCCGATGCTGAGCCAAACGCCGAACCACGGATGTCCAAGCATTATCTTGCCGGCTGCCAGGATGAGCCCTTGAAGCGGCGGATATTTCGAAGCATACGTAGGTTCGAAAATGACGTGAAACACCTCGAAATGACTCCACAAGGGGGGCGTAGGGTTGGTTAGACGACCGTGTGCGAAGGTATCTGCCTGGAGTAGGTAACTGAACTCATCCGCGACGCCCGGGACGGGTATTGGCAAGAGCGGGAGAAGGGCGGCTCGCGCGGCAAGCGCCAGGAGTCCAACGCCGATCACGGAAGCGGTCTGTCGCCGAGCGAGGCGGCAGAATACCCTTTCCACATGGCGGAACAGTTGCACGGCGGGTGCCGGAAAGAGCAGCGCGACCAAGCTAAGAACAAGGACGAGACGGGCCTCGATTCCTTGAAGGCTGTCTCCGGTGAAGCTAGGGACCAATGGATTCGTCATTGCCAGGGTTCGTGAACAGAATGAGTCGTACGAGTGCTGCCCAGACCGTTTCCGGCCGGATCGCTTTTCTGAAAGAAGTTGCCGAGCCGCGACCCTTCAGGACACTGAATATCATGCGATGCTAGCACACCACCGATCGCGAGATTCAGTCGTGTGTCCTAGCGGGTCCCCCTGGGTTAAGCCCTTCGTTCGACAAGCACGGATTCAGCGGAGGATCTTTGAGGTTTAAACCCCGCTGATCTGACCGCCCGTCGACTCATCGGCTGAAGTCTGTCTTGCAATCGCCCGATGAAATGAAAGGGAGCGCCGGGGGCCTTCCCTCTATCACTGTCCATTAACCTGTACTTCGGTACAGGGACAAAATTTGTACCTGTACGGAGGTACAAGTTTTAAAGAAGAGCACCGGATGTTGGCTGATTCACCACGCGAGGCGAGCGTGTCTCTAGCTCGCCAGCGGCAACATGCTACCCTGACCTTTCCAGCGGTATGGTCCTAGTACCGCGGACCAACATCTATGTCTTCACGACTCGGCGAAATTCTGGTCAAAGACAGCCTGATCTCCCAGGATCAGCTTAAGCAAGCGCTCGACTACCAGAAGAGGAACGGCGGTCGGCTCGGGACCTGCCTCGTGAAGATGGGGTTGGTCAGCGACGACGATATTACGGCGGTCCTTTCGCGGCAGTATGGCGTTCCTTCCATCAATCTGAAGTTTTACGAGGTGGATCCGGCGGTGATCAAGCTGGTTCCGCAGGAGACGGCGGTCCGCTACCAGATCGTGCCGCTGTCGCGCGTTGGTTCAACGCTCACGATTGCGATGACGGACCCAACGAACGTCTTCGCGATGGACGACATCAAGTTTATGACCGGCTTCAACGTCGAGCCGGTGGTCGCGTCGGAGACGGCGATCGGGGAGGCGATCCACAAGTTCTACGGCGAAGCGGAAAGCGTCGAAGAGCTCGACAAGGTGATGAAGGACCTTACGGGCGAGGACGGCGATGCGCTCGAGTTGACGAGCGAAGAAGCCGAGATGGACCTGGAGACGCTTTCCAAGGCCGCCGAAGAAGCTCCCATCATCAAGCTCTGCAACCTGGTCCTGACGGACGCGATGAAGCGCGGAGCGAGCGACATTCACCTGGAGCCATACGAAAAGGAGTATCGCGTCCGCTTCCGGATTGACGGAATCCTGCAAAACGTGATGGCGCCACCCATGAAGCTGAAAGACGCGATGACGAGCCGCATCAAGATCATGTCGAAGCTCGACATCAGCGAGAAGCGGCTGCCGCAAGACGGCCGCATCATGATCAAGTACGTCAAAGACGGGAAGAAGAAGGAACTGGACTTCCGCGTCTCGACCGTTCCGACCCTGTTTGGCGAAAAAATTGTTCTCCGATTGCTGGACAAAGAGAACCTCCGTCTCGACATGACGAAACTGGGCTTCGAGCCCGAGTCGCTGGCGATGTTCGAACGGCAGATTCTGAAACCGTACGGCATGGTGCTTGTGACCGGCCCGACGGGATCGGGCAAGACGAACACGCTGTATTCCTCGGTGGCCCGATTGAACACACCGGAAACCAACATCATGACGGCCGAGGATCCGGTCGAATTCCAACTGCCCGGCATCAACCAGGTTCAGATGAAGGAGCAGATCGGCCTGAATTTCGCGTCCGCTCTGCGCGCCTTCCTGCGGCAGGACCCGAATATCATCCTGGTCGGCGAGATTCGAGACTTTGAAACGGCCGAAATCGGTGTCAAGGCGGCGCTGACCGGCCACTTGGTGCTTTCCACGCTGCACACCAATGACGCGCCCTCCACGATCAGCCGCTTGATGAACATGGGAATTGAACCGTTCCTGGTGGCAACATCCGTGAACCTCATTTGCGCGCAGCGGTTGGTGCGGCGCATCTGCGTGCAGTGCAAGGAGCCGCTGCAGATTCAGACGCCGGCACTGGTCGAGGCGGGATACACGGAAGATGAGGCGTCGAAAGTAGTCGTGCAGCACGGAAAGGGATGCGCCGCCTGCAACAACACGGGCTACAAAGGGCGCGTCGGTCTCTACGAAGTGATGGAAATGCACGACGAGATCCGGGAGCTGGTTCTGGTGGGCGCATCAGCCCTCGAATTGAAGAAGAAGGCGCTGGAGCTCGGAATGATTACGCTGCGCCGCAGCGGACTGATCAAAGCCGCGGCCGGGCTGACGACGATGGAAGAAGTGCTGCGGGAGACGGTTCTGTAGTCGGAGGACGAAGATGGCTGGAATCACGCTGAGCGAACTGCTGAAGAAGATGATCGAAATGGGTGGAAGCGATCTGCACCTTTCGACGAACACGGCGCCGCGCATTCGCGTGCACGGCAAGCTGCGTCCGCTCGATATGCCGCCGCTGACCGCCGCGGACACCAAAGCGCTCGCCTACAGCGTGCTGACGGACGTGCAGAAGCACCGGCTGGAAGAAAATCTGGAGCTCGACTTTTCGTTCGGTTTGAAGAGCCTCGCGCGCTTCCGCGGCAACATCTTCCACCAGCGCGGCGCAGTGGCGGCCGTATTCCGAACGATTCCATGGGAGATCAAGAGTTTCGACGCGTTGGGTTTACCACAGGTGGTGAAAGCGCTGTGCGATAGGCCGCGGGGCCTGGTACTGGTGACCGGGCCGACCGGGTCGGGCAAATCGACGACGCTCGCGGCGATGCTCGACAAGATCAACAACGAGCATGAAGAGCACATGATCACGATCGAGGACCCGATCGAATTCCTGCACAACCACAAGAAGTGCCTGGTGAACCAGCGGGAGGTGCACTCGGACACTCATTCGTTCGCGAACTCGTTGCGGGCGGCGCTCCGCGAAGACCCGGACGTGGTGCTGATCGGCGAGATGCGCGACCTTGAAACGATCGAATCGGCGCTGCGCATCGCCGAGACGGGACACTTGACCTTCGCCACGCTGCACACGAACTCCGCCGTTTCGACCATCAACCGTATCGTCGATGTGTTTCCAGCGCACCAGCAGCCGCAGGTGCGCGCGCAGCTCTCGATGGTGCTCGAAGGAATTTTGTGCCAATCGTTGCTGCCTCGTCCCGACGGCCGCGGCCGCGCCATGGTGATGGAGATTCTGATTCCCAACGCCGCCATCCGCAACCTGATCCGCGAAGACAAGATCCATCAGATCTATTCGGCCATGCAGACGGGCACGGGCACGACGGGAATGCAAACGTTCAATCAGAGCCTCGCCAACGCCTATTCCCAGAAGTTAATCACTTTGGAAACGGCTCTCGCGCGATCCTCGAATCCGGACGAATTGCAGGATTTAATCAACAGAGGGGTGGTTTCGCCGCCAGCGGGCGGCCGGGTTCCGGTTCGAAAGTAAAAAGAACAAAGTGAGAGGGAGGACATAGATCATGCCGGTTTATACATATCGGGGAGTCAACCGCGCGGGTGCGGCCGTCGCGGGAGAGCGCGTGGCTGAGAGTAAGAACGAACTCGCCGCCGCGCTACGGCGAGAGCAGATCAATGTCAGCAAGCTCTCGGAAAAGGGAAGAGAGTTCAACATTCCCACCTTCGGCACGGGCGTCGAAGAAAAGGAGCTGGCCATCTTTACGCGGCAGTTCTCCGTGATGATTGACGCGGGCTTGCCTCTCGTGCAGTGTCTTGAGATTCTGGCCGGACAGCAGGAGAACAAGACGTTTCAGAAGATGCTGAACTCCGTGCGAGCCTCGGTGGAGGGCGGCACCACGCTGTCGGCGGCGATGAAGCAGCACGAAAAGGTATTCGATCCACTGTATTACAACATGGTCGAGGCGGGCGAGACGGGCGGTATTCTGGACACGATTCTGCAGCGGCTCTCGACCTATATCGAGAAGAACGTCAAACTGAAGCGAGCCGTGAAGTCCGCGATGGTCTACCCGGTAGCCGTGCTGGGTATCGCCGCGAGCGTGATCATCCTTCTATTGTGGAAGGTTGTGCCAATTTTCATCACGTTGTTCAATGGCCTGGACGTAGATCTGCCATTGCCGACGCGGATCGTAATAGGCCTGAGCCATTTCGTGGGAAGCATCTACGGCTTATTGATTCTCGTGTTCTTTGTCGGCGGCGTATTCGCGTTGAAATTCTGGTACGGGACTCCCCAGGGCCGCATGGTGCTTGACACTTTGCTGCTGAAAGTCCCCGTGGTCGGAAGCGTGCTGCGAAAGATTGCGGTCGCTCGATTCACGCGAACCCTCGGGACGCTGATTTCGAGCGGCGTTCCCATTCTCGAGGGCCTCGATATCACGGCGCGTACGTCGGGAAACGCAGTAGTGGAGAAGGCGATCTCGCAGACGCGGAAGGCGGTGGAAGCCGGCCGCTCGCTGGTCGATCCGCTGAAGGAAACGGACGTTTTCCCCGGCATGGTGACGCAGATGATCGGCGTCGGCGAACAGACGGGCGCCATGGATGCGATGCTCCAGAAGATCGCGGACTTCTACGAGGACGAAGTGGATGCGGCGGTGAAGGACATGCTGACAGCCATCGAGCCGATCATGATCGTGGTGCTCGGCACGATTGTCGGCGGCGTCGTCATCTCGATGTACTTGCCGCTGTTTTCGCTGATCGGGAAATTGTCTGGGCACTAAAGGGTGCCCCACGCGCACGTCAGGGCGGCGTGGTCGCCGTCGCTTCGGTGAGGTATCGCGACATCAATCGGGATGCCGCCAATTGCGTTGCCGGCGGCAATTGACAGTCTCAAATGGAATTGACCGCTAGCGCAAGCGAATGGCTGCCCTGGTTGGGGCGTGTCCGATTTTTGATCATCACCTTTCTTCTGGCGGTGGTCGTCGTCGTACATCAATTCACCCCTGTTTTTCTTCCGGTGGGGATACTCGTTTCGCTTTGCGGCATCTGGTACGTTCTCGCCAGCATTTACGTGATTTTGCAGCGCGCGCTGCCCGACTCCGGATGGCACGGCTCGCTCCAGATGATTCTGGACGTGAGCATCATCACCGCGATCGTCTATTCCAGCGGGGCGCAGGACAGCAATTTCGTGTCCTTGTACCTGCTCGCCATCCTGATGGGCAGCATTTTGTTCTCGCGCCGCGGCGCGTTCATGGTAGCGGGCTTTGCGTTCATCGAATTGGGATGCGTCGTCGAAGTGATGTATTCCGGATGGATTCCGCGATCGACTGCGACGATGCCTACGGCGCGGGCGCTGGAAACGTGGCTTGGGAGCAATCTCTTCGCGTTCTTTGCGGTGGCGTACCTGGGAAGCCTGCTGACGCAGACGATCCACACGAAGGGGGCCGAACTCGAGCAGAAGAACGAAGCGCTGAAGGATTTGCAGGCCTTCAATCAGGACATCATCGAGTCGATGCGGGGAGGCCTGCTGACAACCGATCTCGAGGGCCGCATTCTGCTGATCAACCGCGCGGGCGTTGAAATCACCGGCCACGGATTTGGTCTGATGCGGGGCGAGAACGTGGCCAACGCGCTTCCCGGATTTTGGCCGGTCCAAGTGGACGAGCACGGAAATCCGCTGGCGATGCGGAAAGAGATCGAGTTCCGGACGCCCGCCGGCGAAACGCGCTTTCTCGGCATTTCCATCTCGCCGTTGCGAACCGCACAGAATCAGACCAGCGGCTTCGTATTCAATTTTCAAGATCTCACGGAGTTGAGGCTTCTGGAGCGCGAAATCGTCACGAAGGAGCGCATGGCGGCCCTTGGCCGGCTTTCGGCCGGCATCGCCCACGAGATTCGCCAACCTCTCACCGCAATGACCGGAGCGCTCAAGGAACTGGTCCGGCTGGCGCCGCTTGAAGATGACGACAAGAAACTGGTCCAGATCGTGAGCCGCGAATCGCAGAGGCTCAATCACATCATCACGGAATTTCTGAACTACGCCCGCGAGAAATCTTACGCATTCACGGACGTCGACGCCGCGGCGCTGATCGAAGAGACCCTGCTGCTGCTCGAGCGCGACGCGAGCCGGATGGGACAAGTTCGATTCGAAAGAAACTTCGCGGCGCGGAACCTGCGGATTCGGGCAGACCGCGACGCGATCAAGCAGGTTTTCTGGAATCTGTGCAACAACGCGTTGCGCGCGATGCCCAACGGGGGAACGCTTTCCGTACGGCTGGAAGCGGCAGGCCCTGAGTGGGTCCGAATTTCCATTCGGGATACGGGAATCGGGCTCGATCCGGGAGCCTCGGCGCGGATCTTCGAACCTTTCCAATCGGGATTCGCCGGAGGCACGGGGCTCGGACTCGCGATTGTCTATCAGATTTTGCAGGCGCACCGCGGCCAAGTACGCGTTGAAACGGAGAAGGGACGCGGCGCCACATTTGTCGTAGACCTGCCGCGCGCGACGCAGCCTGTTTCCAAGACTCGGTCGAATATCCCGACCGAGACCGAAGCCCTGCGGCCGGTGGGGAAACCGTAGCCAAATGGCCCACCTGCTAATCGTCGATGACGAGCGCTCGATTTGCGAACTGCTGGAAATCAGCTTCCGCAAGGAAGGCCACCGCGTCGATACGGCCACCAGCGGCGAGGCGGCAAAGCGCCGGCTGGCCTCGCAGATTTTCGACATCGTGGTGTCCGACATCTGCATGCCTGATATGGACGGAGTCGAGCTGCTGCGCTACTGCAAGGAAGTCTCGCCCGCCACGATTTTCCTCCTGATCACCGGCGTCCCTACGATCGACACAGCGATCGACGCCGTCAACTTTGGCGCGGACCGCTACGTCATCAAGGGCGACCGGCTGCTCGACGAGCTGCGTCCCGCAATCCAGCAGGTCGCCGAGAACCTCGCGCTGAAAAAAGAGGCGGGCTACCTGCGGCGCGAACTTCGCCGTCTCACCGGCCTCGATCACATGATCGGGACGGCGCCAAAGATGCGCGCGATCTTTGAGCTGATCGGGAATATCGCTCCGCAATCGAGCCGAGTGCTGATCACCGGAGAAAGCGGAACGGGGAAAGAGCTGGTGGCCCGCGCGATCCACGAAAACAGCGCCCGCTCGAAGAATCCGTTCATCACGATCAACTGCGGGGCATTCCCGGAGACGCTGCTCGAGTCGGAGCTCTTCGGATATCTGAAGGGCGCTTTCACGGGCGCGAATGAAAATCGCAGCGGGCTCTTCCAGGCGGCGCATGGCGGCACGCTTTTCATGGACGAAATCGGCAACATGAGCGTGACCATGCAGGTAAAGCTCTATCGCGTGCTCCAGGAGGGCAAAGTCCGCCCCATAGGCAGCACGGAGGAATCCGATGTGGACGTTCGCGTGATTGCGGCTACGAACAAGGACTTGGAGAAAGAGATCGCCGAGGGCCGCTTCCGCGAGGATTTGTATTACCGGCTCAGCGTGATTCCCATTCATCTTCCTCCTCTGCGCGAGCGCCGCGAAGATATCCCGCTGCTCGCGCGCGACTTTCTGGAACGCTTTTCGAAGTCGATGTCCAAGAATATCGACGGGATCGACCCGGAAGCGATGAGACTCCTGGAAGTGTATGATTGGCCTGGAAACGTCCGAGAGCTCGAGAACACGATCGAACGCGCTGTGGCGCTCGAGAGCAGGCACAAGATTTCGACCGAAGCCCTGCCGGACCGCATCCGGACCCATTTCCAGGAGTCCGTCCCGCTCGCCGGGCACAATGGCAACGGCGCGGCGCTTCCTCCAGAGGGCCTCAATCTTGAAGAGCACATCCAGAAAATCGAGCGATCGTATCTCTTGGCCGCCCTCGAGCGGTCCGGCGGGGTCCGCACGCAGGCCGCGGAACTGCTGAAAATGTCCTACCGTTCGTTTCGCCACTACGCGAAGAAATATGGAGTCTAGCCGGTCTATTTCAATACCCGGTCTCGCACGTACGTCGCCCGACCAATCTGCAACTGAAACGTGGCGTTTGGCCCGTTTCGTCATCCGGGACAGTCAAAAAACGTCAACATCGGGCTTGTTTGCCAAAGGACCTCGGCGCGCTTCCAGCACTAAGCCGAGCAACCCAGGCTGTATCTCTATGACACGACAGGCCATAGGCTCGTGTATGCTAACGGTAAACCAACTTGGGGGCTGTGGCATCTCCCTTGCGATATATTCCGGCGTAATCCCCCCAGGGATACGAAAGAGATTATGAAGACTCACTCGAGGAGACAAGATGAATAAGAAACAGAAGGGTTTTTCACTTATCGAATTGCTGATCGTCGTGGCGATCATCCTGATCATCGCGGCCATCGCAATTCCGAACCTGCTTCGCGCCCGTATGGCGGCCAACGAATCCTCGGCCGTCGGTTCGATGCGCACCATCAACACGGCCAATGGAAACTTCCTTACCCAGTACAATCACAGCTTCGCACCGACGCTCGTGTCTCTCGGCGGTCCTACAGTGGCCACCCCGGTATGCACGGGGGCGGGCGCGAACTTGATTGACTCCGTTCTCGGCGGCGCGGATCCCTCCACCAAGAGCGGATACACGTTCACCTATACAGCTGGTACGGCGGATGCAGGCGACCCAACTTGCGGGTCGGTCACGACGTACACCGTTTCGGGTACGCCTGTGTCATACGGTGGGACTGGTACGCGGAGCTTCTTCACGGACCAGACTGGCGTCATTCGCGGTGCTGACCATGCCGGCGCTGCAGGTCTCGTCACCGATCCTCCGCTGCAGTAGACTTAGCGCCCGTACAAACTTAGGGGGGAAGGCCGTCCTTCCCCCCTTTTTTTTCAAGGCCCGGCCGGAGTCAGAAAATGCTCAAGCTCAAACAAAACGACCGACAATTCAAGGGCCACCTGAGCTCTGGCTTCTCTCTGATTGAACTCCTGATCGTCGTGGCGATTATCCTGATCATAGCCGCGATTGCGATCCCAGATTTGATGCGGGCGAGAATTGCCGCCAATCAGGCTTCCGCGGTCGAAAGTTGCCGAACGATCACCAGCGGCCAGGCTATGTACTACACCCTGTACACCAGTTTCGCTCCTTCTCTGACCGCACTCGGAGGTCCAGTCGTCGGCACCCCAAGCGCGGCAAACGCCCAGTTGATCGATGACGTCCTCTCCGCGGGAAATAAGAGCGGTTATAATTTCACTTACGTCGCGTTGAGCCCGGATCCTACGGGCGCCTTCGATAATTACGCCCTTAACGCCGATCCTTCGGCTCCTGGTTTCTCCGGAATAAATCATTACTTCACGAATGAGCCTTCCGTCATCCACATAAACCAGTCCGCCAAGGCCTCCGCAGCCGATCCTCCCCTTCAATAACTTCGCCTTCCGGCCGCCGGATTTGCCACATCCTCCTCCACCGCGTCCGTCTGCTAAAATCCTCTTATGTTCTGTTTTCTGGTTTGCGCCGTGGTTGCGCTTGCTTTGCCTGTCAAAGTGAACGCGCCCGGCGCGTCCGCGATCCGCCGCGCACTGGAAGCACGGTACCAACATGCGCGAACGCTGAAGGCGGCGTTTTTCGAGCGATACAGCGACGGGAATGGCGGCGTGCAGGCGGAATCGGGGACCGTCTACTTCTCCCGGCCCGGGCGCATGCGCTGGGAATACGAATCGCCGGAGCAGAAACTCTTTCTGGTCGACGGCAAGAACGTCTGGTTCTACGTCCCCGCAGATCATACAGCCAGCCATGCGAAACTGAAGGAGAGCTCGGACTGGCGCACTCCGATCGCGCTGCTGGTCGGCAAAGCAGATTTATCTCAACTGTGCCGCAAGATCGAAGTGGTGGATCGCTTGGCGGATTCGGGCGCGAAGGCCGGCGAAGAATCGCCGGCTCCCGGCGACACAGTTCTGCGCTGCGCGCCTCGCGACGAAAGCGCCGAGACCGCGTCGAAGGAGCCCATTTTCCTCGAGGTCGATCCACAGTCTTATCTCGTTCGCGTGGCGATCCACGAACCCGGAAATGTGACGACGGAGTTTCGCTTCGGCAATTGGCAGGAAAACATCCCGGTCGCGGAGGCGCAATTCCACTTCCAGCCGCCGCCGGGCGTGTCGATTGTTGATGAGGAGGCGCTCGCCGGCGAAGTGCATTAGCGCCCGGCGCGCCTCACCGCTGCGTTACTCGCGAAGGAACGCCGTAGTTTCCCGCAGGAACAGCTCGAACTGGTCGTGGTGCAGCCAGTGGCCGGCGTTTTCGACCTTCACCATCCGGCAATCGCGAATCACCTTTCTGCGCGGATCGGTTTCGGGCACGGGTAGGAAGCTTTCGAGCCCCCAGAAGAGCAGAATCGGGCAGGCGATCCGCGCGTAGATTTCGGTGGTGTCCTCGATGCGATGTCCGTACGGCGGAAAGAGCCTAACGAAGTTGTCGAACTTCCAGACCAGCGAACCATCGGCCTCCCAGTTCGTGCCGTGCAGGGTCAGATGCTTGGCAACTTCATCCGAAAGGTGCGGATTCGCCTCTTTCATCCGCGCGATGGCGGCTTCGAGGCTCGGATAACTCTTCTGTTTGCGCTTCTCGATGTCGCGGACAGACTCGATCCAATATCGCAGTTGCTCCGAACCAGGGCCGTGGACGCGGCTTTCCGGCGGCACGCCCAGACCTTCGATCGATACGGCTTTGTGAACGCGATCGGGATACACGCCGGCGTAATGGAGGACGATCCCGCCGCCAAGCGAATGGCCGATCAGACGGATAGGGAACTCGTCGATGACGTCCAGCAGCGCGGACAGATCGAGAACATGCTCGGCCACACTGTACATTGCGCCTGGCGCCCAAGCGCTATTCCCGTGGCCTCGCAGGTCGAGCGCGTAGACGTGATAGTGCTCGCGCAGGGACCGTGCCACCCAGTCCCAGTTGCGGGCATGGTCAAGGCCGCCGTGCACTAGAACGAGCGCGGGCTTGCCGTCCTGGCCGTAGTCCCAAAATTGCAGCTTCAAGCGATCGGAATAGAAGAAGTGTGAAATTGGCTCCATGGAATTGGGCAAGAGGGGACTCTACCATAGTGTGTTTGCGGCGCTTACTTGGTTTCTCGACCCTCGCCGCTGGAACGCCCGTTGCCCGATTCCCGCCTGGCCATACAGCCTTTTAGCCGTTGTCACATCCAATTAACGAGCTGTTTTCCCGCCTCCAGCCTGGCTTGGGACGGAGTATGCTAGAGTTTGCCCATCGCCCCCAGGGCGGTGATGGGCCCACCAAAATGGCCGAATTCGTTTGCAAAGTCGGGGATACGACTGGTCGCGTCTTCCAGCAGGTGGAGACTGCGCAGTCGGAGGGCGAGGCCAGACAGAGGCTGGCGGACCGCGGCTTCTACGTCTTCTCGGTCCGAAGTCACCTCAATCTCCTGGCGCAACTCGGCCGGTCAGGGCGGGACCGCACGATCCACCCGCACGACTTTCTGATCTTCAACCAGCAGTTTCACACGCTCGTGAAGGCGGGGCTGCCAATCCTTAGGGCGCTCGACCTGCTGGCCGAGCGCGCGGCCGCTGTACGCATTCGTCCTGTCCTGGACGAAGTTCGGCAGCGCGTTCGCGACGGCTCGCTTTTGTCCGAGGCGCTGGAGGCCCAAGGATCGTTCCCGCCCGTGTACGTCACCGTGGTTGCGGCGGGCGAACGCAGCGGCAACCTGACCGGAGTGCTCGAGCAATACATCACGTATCTCCGCATAAGCACCGGGTTCCGCAGCCGTTTGCTGACATCGCTGATCTACCCGTCCGTGCTGGTGTTGACAGCCGTGCTCGTTGTCACCTACGTGGTGACGTATGCGCTGCCCCAGTTTGCGTCCCTCTACCACGAGCTCAACGTGCCTCTTCCGGCGCCCACACGAATTCTTCTGGCGATAGCGCTTCCCATGCGAACGTACTTTATCGCCATGGTGGTTGCGCTCGTGGCCGCCGCGATTTTTATATTCGCGTGGACGAGATCGGATCGCGGCGCGCTGGCGATCGACCGCCTCAAACCGCGCGTCCCGGTCCTCGGCGATATCTGGCTGAAGGCAGAGATCGCGCAGTTCGTGCGAACCCTCTCGACGCTATTGGGCGGCGGCACTCCGCTGGTGGCTGCCCTGCACACATCCGCTGCGGCGATCGGGAGCAAGCTGGTCGCCAGTTCCGTCGAGCAGGCGGCGGAACGCGTGAAAGAAGGACAGGCTCTTCATACGAGCCTGGCTGAAACAAAGCTCATTCCCGGCTTGGCGCTCGAGATGATCGAGGTGGGCGAAGCGTCCGGCGCGCTGCCGGCCATGCTCACCAGCGTGGCTGAATTTTACGAAGAGGAAGTCAGTACGGGCCTGGAACGCTCCCTTTCTCTGATCCCGATCGTAATTTTGGTGGTCATGGCCGTTGTGGTAGGCTTCCTTTTGATTTCGCTTTATCTCCCGATGTTTTCTCTTCAGGTCAAGTGACCAAGGACACGGAATCAATGGCAACCGCAAGCAACAACGCTATACCGGGCGGCCCGACGAACGACGCGGCCGAGCGCGAACACGCGCGCCGGCTGGCCGAGCGCTACCGGTGTCCTTTCATCGATCTCCTCGAACAGCGCATCGACCCCGATCTGGTTCGCAGCATACCGGCCGAATTGATGTTCCGCTACAACTTCGTGCCCCTCGAATCGCACGACTCCATCCTCGTGGTAGCGATGGCCGATCCGAGCCAGTTGCAGCTTACCGATGAGCTCTCTCTGCTGCTTGGCAAACGGCTGCAGATCAAGGTCGCGACGGCCTCGCAGATCGGCGACCTGCTGAAGCGCACCGAGCAATCGCAGCGCGTCCTCGATCAGGCGACGGAGGGCTTCACCCTGCAAGTGGTTGCCGAGGAAGAAGACAGCGACGAAAACATCTCGATGGAGAAGCTCACGCGCGATACCGGCGAGAGCCCGGTCGTGCGTCTGGTGCATACGGTGATTTTCACGGCCCTCGAGCGGCGCGCGAGCGACATCCACATCGAAACTCGCAACTCCGAAGTGGTGGTGAAGTATCGCATCGACGGCGTGCTGCAATTCGCGATGCAGCCGCTGGCCAAGGACTGGCACGCCACGATTTTGTCGCGCATCAAGGTGATGAGCGAACTCGATATCGCCGAGCGCCGCGTGCCGCAGGATGGGCGCTTTCGCGTGCGCTACAAAGGGCGCTTCGTCGATTTTCGCGTGTCTATCATGCCGTCCGTTCACGGCGAAGATGCCGTGCTGCGCGTCCTCGACAAGGAGACGCTCAGCGAAAAGTTCCGGAACCTCACGCTTGATGTCGTCGGCTTCGACCACGAAGAGGTGACGCGTTTCCGGCGCTATATCCGCGAGCCTTACGGCATGGTGCTCGTCACGGGACCGACCGGTTCGGGCAAGACGACGACGCTTTACGCCGCCATCAACGAGATCAAGAACGACGAGGACAAGATCATCACCATTGAGGACCCGGTCGAATATCAGGTGCGCGGCATCACTCAGATTCCCGTGAACGAAAAGAAGGGCCTCACGTTTGCCCGCGGCTTGCGCTCGATCCTTCGCCACGATCCCGACAAGATCATGGTCGGCGAAATTCGCGACCAGGAAACCGCGCAGATCGCCATCAATTCCGCCCTCACCGGCCATTTGGTTTTCACCACGGTTCACGCCAACAACGTGACCGACGTGATCGGCCGCTTCATCAACATGGGCGTCGAGCCTTACAATTTCGTTTCGGCGCTGAACTGCATCATGGCGCAGCGGCTCGTTCGCGTGATCTGCGAGAACTGCAAGAAGCGCACGACCTACGCGCCCGAGGTGCTGCGGGAATCGGGGTTGGATCCGGCGGAATGGGCGCAGGTGCGGTTCGCCGAGGGCGCCGGATGCCTCGAGTGCTCGGGCAGCGGCTATCGCGGCCGCACCGCGATCACCGAGCTCCTCGATCTTTCCGACCACATCCGCGAGATGATCGTGGACCGCCGGCCAACGTCCGAGATCAAGCGGGCCGCGCGCGAGGAGGGCATGACGTTTCTCCGCGAGTCCGGCCTTCGCAAGGTTCGTTCCGGAGTGACGACGCTGCGCGAAATCAACAAGGTGACGTTCCTTGACTAACCTGACGGGCACCGAGAACCTCGAGAGCAAGTTCTATCGGATGGGCATTGTCCGGCGGATCGACCGCTGGCTCCATGCGATGCCGCACCCATCTTTGGTGGTCGAGATAGCTCCGGGGCACGTCGCCGCAGCGCGGTGGGGCAGTGGCCACGGCGACCTCGAAGACGTGGTTGTGGAGTCGCTCCCGGCGGGCTCCGTAATGCCTTCACCCGTAGATAACAACATTAGTCAGCCGGACGCGGTGCGCGGCGCGCTTCGCCGCGTGTTCAACCGCATCTCCACGCGTGGCACGCCAATTGCGGTCTTGGTTCCCGATCCCGTCGTGCGCGTTTTCATCCTGCCGTTCGAGAATCTTCCGCGGCGGGCGGACGAGGCATTGCCGTTGCTTCGCTGGCGGCTGAAGAAAAGCGTTCCATTCGACGTCGAAGAGACTGTGGTTTCGTGGATGAGGCAGGCGGCTCGCGACGGCAGCCTCGAACTCGTCACCGCCATCGCGCGCCAGCGCATCGTTCGCGAATACGAAGAGATTGTGGAGTCCGCCGGGGCGTCGATCGGCGTGCTGCTGAGTTCAACGCTGGCCGCTTTGCCGCTTCTCGAGGAGCGCGGCGCAACCTTGCTGGTGCGCCTCTCGGGCAAGAGCCTTACGAGCGCGATCGTTCGCGGCGCGAATTTGTGCGTCTACCGGTCGACGGATTTGTCTGCCGATGCGTCTCTCCTCGATCCGCAGGTGGTGCTCGACGAGGTTTTCCCGGCGATCGCCTACTATCAGGACAATTGGGATGGTCCCGTCGACCGCGTCCGTTTTTCCGGATTCGGCGCGCGAGAACAGTTTTTCCGAACTGCTCTCGCCTCGGAATTGAAAGTTGGAGTCGGTTCGATGGGCGAAGCCGAAGCAGCCCAGGGCTTGAGCGAGCCGGCGCAGGATCTGATCAGGCACGGTCTCGACGCGCTGGCGGGGTGGATGTTGAATGCCGGTTCCTAGCCGCCATTCGAAGAATCGCAAGGAACGATCATGAAGCTTCACCTCAATCTGACGACTGCGCCGCAACCGAACAAGCGGCCCTTCCTCGCGGGCGCCGCAGCTGCCGGCACGGTGGGCGTTCTCGCGCTGATCTTGCTTTCGTACGCCGCGTATGTGTCGTGGCAATCCAGCCGGGAGCTTCGCTCGGACATATCGACCTTGCAAGAGTCGATTCGGCGCGATCAACAACGTCAGCAACAACTGCAGGCCTATTTCCAGAGTGCCGAAGCAAAGCAGATTCTCGATCGCTCCGGCTTTTTGAACTCCTTGATCGACGAGCGCAGTTTTCCCTGGACCAAGATTTTCATGGACCTCGAGCAGACGCTGCCGCCCGGCGTTCGCGTCGTCAGCATCGCGCCGCGCCTCGTGGATGGCCGCGCGGAAGTGACCCTCGAAGTAGGGGCGATGACCGACCAGAGCAAAATCCAATTCCTCGAGGCGGTGGAGAGATCCAAGGCCTTTACCGGCATGGTGGTCAAGGATGAGCGCCACTCCGAGCAGCCGGGAAGAGATCGAATCACGCTGCATTTGACGGTTTGGTATTCGACAACATGACAACGAACGGCAACTGGCAGGTTTGGAAGAGGTCCGTAGGCGTGGCCCTGGGGCTGCTGCTGCTCGTAGATGCCGCCCTGGTCGCTTTCCTCTGGAATGGGTCGCGCCAGGGACCGAATGCTCTCCGCGTGCAACGAGATCAATTGTCGCTGCAGGCGAAACTCTTGCGCGCCGACCTCAAGAGGGGCGAGGCTATTCGGGAGTCTTTGCCGCAGGTTGGCAAAGACTGCGACACCTTTTATCATGAATCGTTTCTGGACACGAAAACGGGCTATTCGCAGATTGAGTCCGACCTCGACTCGATCGCTCAGAAGGCAAACGTAAAGACGCCCGCGCTATCTTTCAAGCAGAAGTCGATCGAGGGCCGTGGCGTCACTGAAATCTCGATCAACACGGCCGTCGACGCAGACTATCCGTCCGTGATCCGGTTCATCAACGGGCTCGAGCGCTCGAAGAACTTCTATCTCGTCGATGATCTCACCCTGGCTTCCGCAAACACGGGAACGATTCAGCTGGAGATCACGATGCACACGTATTTCAGGACTTGATGATGTCGAGGCGCAACGAAATCTATTTGCTGTTCGCGCTGCTGATCGTGCTCGCCGGGGCTCTCTATTATTACTTCGCCGGCCACAATCAGGTTGCTGCCACGCCCAGGGTTGTCGCTGGAGACACCAAGTTCCGGCCGCTCGACGTCCAGGAGCCGCAACTGCGGCTCGACCTGCTCGCAAAGCTTCAAAAAACCGAATACACCGGAACGCATCGCAACATTTTTGTGGCCGAACCGCCCCCGCCTCCGAAGGCTCAGGTCGAGGCCGCGGCTGCTCGCTTCGTCGGCCCACAGGTGCCGCCTCCTCCTCCGCCTGTGCAGGTGCCCGGCCAGCTGTTCGGCTATGCCTCGGAAGCTTCCAGCGGCCACCGGGTCGCCTTCTTCTCCGAGGGCGATGATGTCCTCGTGGTCGCGGAAGGCGCGACGTTCCTCAACCAATTCCGGCTGATACACGTCACCGACAATTCCGCCGACGTCGAGGAAATCTCGACGGGGCGCCACGCGACGGTTCCCATGGTGCAGCCTCCAGCAGGGCAGGAATAAAATGAGCGATCGCCACGCAAAGGAGGAGCCGGAGATGGATGAACGTCAGGCAAATCCGGAGCACGAGCGCGCGAATGCCGGCAGCCGGCCTTCCGAGGCGGGCTACGCCTACATCATCGCCCTGGCCATCATCGTAGCGACGATCATCGGCTCACAGGTGGTGCTGGAGAATCTGATCACGCAGGGCCGCCGCCAACGGGAAGAAGAGACAATTTGGCGCGGCAATCAATGGGCTCGCGCGATCCGGCTCTACTACCATAAAACCGGGCATTATCCGCAGTCGATCGATGATCTCGAAACCGGCGTGCCCGGTGTCCACTTCCTGCGCGCGTCCGCCATCAAGGATCCGATGGATCCGGACGACGGCTCGTGGCGTTTCATCTACGTCAATTCGACGGGCCAGATTATCGGGAGCGTGCGCTACGCCACGCTGCAGCAGATGGCGATCATGGATTTGAACAACGGGCAAATGCCCAGCACCGCGAGCGCACTGCCCGGCGCCGTGTCCGCCGCAAGCTTGTCGTCGATGTCCAGCGACAATAGCGACACGGAGAGCTCCACAACTTCGAGCGATAATTCGAGCGCCGCCGCCAATGGCGCAAGCCCAAGCCCCGGCGGCAGCGCGAGCGTCGGCGGCACCAACGGGCAAAACCCGCAAGGAACCTCTCCGCCGGGCGACGCATCTTCGCAGACGCCATCTGGTTCGACCGACAATTCGGCAGGGCCAAGTGGGCAGGGACAGCAGAATTCAAACTCAAACGGGACGCCCGCTTTCGGCCAAGGCCAGCCGGCAAGCACGTTCGGCTCGCCGGCAGCGGGCGCGCAAAACACGACTTCTCTGGCGCAATTAGCCGAACTGAAGCCAACCGGACCGGTGGACGGGCCGGTGATAGGCGGATTCCTGAGCGGCGTTGGCATTCCGACGGCAATCGATCAGAAGTCGATCAAGATCTATCACGGAGGGAAAAAGTACAAGGATTGGGAGTTTATCTGGAACCCGCTGGAAGATCAGGCGCGGGCCCTTCAGCAGGGGCTCGGAGCAGCTCAGGGCCAAGGTCTCCTGCCCGGTCAAGCCGCGGGCGCCAATTCTTCCGGCGCGAGTCCGACGGGCGCGAGTTCACCGGGAACCATGGGCCCGCAAACGTCCGCGCCGCAGCCCAATCAGTAGCTTCCGCCATGACCCCGTTGCACAGGCAGTTTTGGTCTCGTGGGGCGCTGTGCGCGGCCTGCAATGACCAACTTTGGCAGGAAACTTGAGGCCTCTGCAATGCTGACCGACCCCACTCCCGATCCCGGTCCCCACACAGGAATTCGCATTTACGTCGCCGTGTCGGCTGCAGTCCTCGTGGCGGCCTTATGTTACGTAGGCTGGGTGTTCTGGTCGCGCGCGCATGAGGACCAATTGATCGAGGGACGCGTTGCGGCCCAGCGCCGCGCCCAGGATGAGCAAACCGTCGAAAGCATGGGAGGGAATCGCTTCGAGATTCTCGCGTTTTATGCGAATCCGCCGACCATCAGCCGCGGCGATTCGGCCGATCTTTGCTACAGCGTGTCGAACGCGAAATCGGTGACGCTCGAACCGCAATCGAGCAAAGTCTGGCCGTCATACGAGCACTGCGTCAGCGTATCGCCCCATAAGACAACCACCTACATGCTGACCGCCACCGACGCGGCCGGGCAGACCAAGTCCGCCGAGATTACCGTTGAGGTCCAATAACCGCGTCTCGACGGCTTTGGAGCCTTTGCAAATTCTTGCCTGAAGGCGCAAGATAGATTTTATGGCGCACTCGCACGGCGATCAGGAGAGAGAATCGACATGGCCGTTGAACTCTCGAAGGGCGTAACGCTCGAAAGACCCGGCGAAGACGAGAATTTCCTGAAGGACGAGGGAATCCTCTTTGCTTCGCTCGACAAGGTCGTGAACTGGGCACGCCGCAGTTCGATCTGGCCGATGTCGTTCGGGTTGGCCTGCTGCGCGATCGAGATGATGTCGATGGCCGCCTCGCGCTACGATATTTCGCGTTTCGGCGCCGAGGTATTTCGCGGCTCGCCGCGCCAATCCGACTTGATGATCATCGCCGGGCGTGTTTCACAGAAAATGGCGCCGGTGATCAAGCAGCTCTACGCGCAGATGCCCGAGCCCAAGTGGGCGATTTCGATGGGTGCATGCGCCACTTCGGGCGGCGTCTTCAACAATTACGCCATCGTGCAAGGTGTGAACCAAGTGATCCCGATCGACGTTTACGTCCCCGGCTGCCCGCCGCGCCCCGAGGCGCTGCTCTACGCCGTCTTCCAACTCCAGAAGAAGATCGATCGCGACCGCGGCAGCTTCCTGCGATCCTTGAACATCTCGAAAAGCTAAGGTTGAGCGCCGGAAACCGTTCCTCGGTCCGGCATCCTACCGGGGCTCGACGGGCAGAATCGTGCAGCCCTGCGAGTGCATCCAAATCTCACGATCGACCAGACTGCATACAGGGGGAGCATCGAATATGAACCACTATGGCGGAAAAGAAATGGCTGCGTCGTTTCGCACCGTGCGCAAGAACACGATCCAGATAGCCGAAGATATTCCCGAAGAGAAGTACGGCTTCAGGGCCGCGCCCGACACGCGCACCGTTGCGCAAACGCTTGCGCATATCGCGTACTCCCCGGAGTTCGCACTCCACATTCACAGGGGAAAGATCAGCGACATGTCCACGGTGAATTTTCCGGAACTGATGCAGAAAGTCGGCGCCGAAGAGTCCAAGCCCCGCACGAAAACCGAAATGATTGCCGCCCTTCGGTCTGAGGGTGAAAAATTCGCGGCATTCCTGGAAAGCCTGCCGGACGCATTCCTCGCGGAAACGCTGACCATGCCACCGGGCGGCTCTCCGGCCACCCGAACGCGTTTTGATATGTTGCTAGCCGCGAAGGAACACGAAATGCACCACCGGGGTCAGCTCATGCTTTTGCAGCGCATGGTGGGAGTCGTGCCGCATCTCACTCTCCAGCGGCAAGCAGCGATGGCGCGGGCCCAGACGCAAAAGTCCTAGCGAACTTCGGCTGTTCCGCCATCGAACTCGACGACGCTGCCGGATGCGAACTGTTCCCGCCGAACATATCCCATGCCGACCGGCGCGCCGGCAGCAGGCGAGAAAGCCACGCTGGTTACAAAACCGACTTCCGCGCCGTTCGCGCGCAGCTTCGTTCCTGCCATGGGCGGCTTCGCGCCTAGAAATTTCAGCGATACGCGCTTGCGGTTGACGTGGCCGCGCGAGCGTACCCGCTCGACGATCTCCTGCCCCGTGTAGCAGCCCTTGCTAAAGCTAACGTGGGTGGTTTCGAGCGCAGCCTCGTGCGGAATCATCGCGTCATTGAAGTCGGCCGGGAACCACGGCACGCCCGCTTCGAGCCGCAGTGCGTGAAAAGCCGCCATGCCGATCGGCTCGCCGCCTGCCGCGCGCACATCGGCCGAAAGTTTCTGCCACAGCGCAGGCAGGTTAGTCCGCGGAGCAACAATTTCCGCGCCCATCTCCCCGAAGTGTGAGTGCCGCAAGATGTAGCAGGGAGCCGCGCCCATCGTGATCTCTTTGATCGACAAATCGGCGAGTTGGTCGAGCGCTATGCCGCACGCCCGCTGCACAACTTCGGCCGCGCGCGGGCCCTCGACCCCGAT